>CAKVIG010000001.1 GCA_934754515.1 uncultured Candidatus Melainabacteria bacterium
GAATGATAATGTATGTTTTATTCCACTAAAACCCAAACTTGCCACAAAATATGCTTTGGTTTGGAAACGCTATCCAACATTTACAAAACCTGCAAATGCGTTTTTAGAAGAAATAAAAAATATTTTGAAATAATGTTTATTTAAACCTTGATAAATTTAATATTATTGGAAGTTTAATATTAATATTATTGCTAATATATTAAAAAAATGCGTTCACCCGTAATAGTCAAACCATTCGTTCTAAATAATCAAAGCATGTGTTTTTTTACATTTGTTTTTAAGTTTATAACTACACGGAAAACGTGACATTTAGTCACCTTTTCCTGCACGCAAACGGAGTCCTTGCTCCATTTTACACTAGATTAGAAATATAAATAGAGTTGCGGGGCATCTTTTTCTTTTGAAAAAAGCAATAAGGGCTGAAAGCCCAACCTACTCCTACGTCTTCGGAGCTTTTGTAAAGACATATTCGACAGATGTTGGTATAAAATTATGTTGCATCAAAAGTTCATCAACCTTAGCCTCCTTTGCGTCATAATCTCCAATCACCACCAACGATGTTTCATCAAGCTTCTTTTCCAATTTTTGTGCTAAATCTTCTCTCTTAAAGCTATCTAAATATGGCCAAAAATTCCTACACAATAAAACCGTATTAGTTCCTGACATTTTTTCTACATCTTCTAAGATATCACCCTTAGCAAAATCCACAAATTGTTTTATATTATCTTTTGGCTTCAATGCTATGAAATCAAATTTATTTTGAGGAGCAACATAGTTAAAATAATTCAAAACCGTATCCCCAATACAATTTTTTATGTGATAAAAATCACTTTCTAGTATCCCCATAGGAGCACCACTTTTAGCACTTACAATGTTTTCATCATTAATATCTTTTGCTGCAATAGGGAAAAACTTCTTTGCCAACCCCCTAAAATGCATTAGTAAGCCTATAATACACGAATATGTTTCTTCACCGTTGGAGCAACAGTGATTGATAAAATTTACTTTCGGTACATCTTTGTATTTTCTATCCAAAAGAGAAAAGAAATTATCCCAATTCAAATCACTTCGAAAGAAATATGTTGTCGTCCGATATAAAAAATTATTATTTTTATCACAAACAATCCTAAAATTTCCTTTGTGAGATGGTGCTTGGGTTTTATTATTATAAATATTTATAGGTAGAATTCGCATTATAACTTTCATAAAACTCGTAAAAATAAAATTTGCGCATATAAAATCGATAACAAAAAAATAGTTAAGTCAAGGCTTTTTAGTAGAATATGTATTGTTCAGACTAAAAATAATAGTTAATAAAAGGCTGGATTGCTTCAGGCTAATCGCCTTCGCAATGACGTGGCGTCAGACTACCGGTTGGGCGTCATTGTGAGGTGCGATTTTTACGCTTCACTTCCATACTTGTAGTCTTAACTACCAACTTGGAAGTGTATTGTAAAACGAAACAATCCAGCCTTTTAATAACTTTTTTTATTTTATTAAAATTATTTCGGACAGTAGTGCCCATGGGGAGGGAAAACAAAACCCACCCGCATCCGTAAGGCTCGGCATAGCCTCGCCAACGGCTGCGACCTCCCTATCCATGGCGGTTGCTTACGCAAACTACGTTAAAAATCTTTAAAACCTCTTATTCCCTTATTACCTTTTTAAACAATTATTAAGAAATTTCCATTTTTCTAAACTCAACTTTACAAAACTTCACAATACGCATCAAAAAAGGCAATTTTTAAAAAGTTAAATACTTTATATATACATAAGAGATAACCAAGGAGAGTAAACAAGATGTTATTCACAACAGAAACAATTTCAAACAAAGAAATCGAATCTATCAACAACTTCTTCAATGAATTTGAATCTGTTGAAACTGTTTCAGTTGAAGAAGCTCAAAAAGAAACAACAGTTACAAGATACATCAACTCTTTAGTTACTTCTTGCTACCAAAAATCTGTTGATGAAATCGCTAACACAAAAGTTGGTAACAAAGTTGTTAGAAAAAGAAACCTTCAACAAGTTATGAGAGAATCTTTCTTCTACGGCGCAAACAGATTTGGTAACAACTTTATTGCATAGGGCAATAAGTGAATGAGTTCATTTTAGATAATATTTACCCTAACGGGATGACACCTCACCCTAACCCTCTCCTGCAAGGCGAGGGAATGACCAAGACTCATTAATTTAACGCATTATACAAAAAAATATTTTATACGAACTTATTCACTCATTCACCTATCGACTAAAAAAACATAAACACTCTCTTATATAATCTTACATCTTACAATCAAGTTTGGTGGGACAATATAAGCCAATTATATTTACCCCCATCTTACAAAAATTTCAGCCCCATTTGGGGCTTTTTTTTGCGAACGAGCATAATAATCTTAAGTTTCTCTGTTTCTTATTTTCATCCATTCATCTTTCGGTAAATCTGAAACAATATTTCCATCCTTAAAACGGATTACTCTTGAACAATATTCCGCAATATCAGGTTCGTGTGTTACCAAAACTATTGTTTTGCCTTCCTTATCGCCAAAACCTTGATTTAGGCGTACAAAAAATTCCATAACCTCGATACTGGTTTTAGTATCTAAATTACCCGTTGGTTCATCCGCTAAAATCAAAGGCGCATCATTTACTAACGCTCTTGCAATTGCAACACGTTGTTGCTGACCACCTGACATTTGGTTCGGCATGTGAGTTTCACGATTCTTTAAACCTACAATCTCTAAAGCTTCTCTTGCTCGTCTATGACGTTCTTCTTCAGGAAGCCCTTTATAAATCATCGGTAATTCAACATTTTCAATTGCAGAAGTTCTTGATATCAAATTAAAGCCTTGAAATACAAAACCGATTTTTTGGTTTCGGATTTCAGATAATTCTTCCTGATTAAGCGAAAAAACATCCACGCCATCAAGGTGATAAGTTCCGCTTGTTGGTCTGTCAAGCGTACCCAGAGTGTTCATACAGGTTGATTTGCCTGAGCCTGATGTTCCCATGATTGCTACAAACTCACCTTTTTCAACAGAAAAAGATACGCCGTTTAATGCATTAAAACAATCTTCGCCTGTTTTGTAAGTTTTTACAATGTTTTTGATTTCTATAAGTGCCATAGGAATATTTTACAATAAAATTAGAATGGCGTAAAAATAAAACTTACAGCCTACGGTCGAACCCCCACCCGAAAATCTAAGTTTCGCAAAGCTCAACTTGATTTTCTACCCTCCCCCTTGGAGAGGGTATGAGCTGCGTTAATCAAACAACTTTAGTTCCCTCCCTAGGCACTAATGTTCGATAAAAATAAGTGACACAATCTCCTTCCCTTGTTAGGGAAGGATGGGATGGGTATTAACCCGTAGGGAATTATCTAAAACATATTTTCTACAACCCACCCGCATCTGTAAAGCTCAGCATAGCTTCGCTAACTGCTGCGACCTTCCTATCCATGGAGGTTAAAAAGTAGTTTGCTTTTACCAAACAATAATGCCACCTTGGGGGAGCGGATTTTCGGTAGGGCGATGTCGAGCGTAAGCGAGCAAGCCCGTAAGAGCAAATAACATGGAAATAACTACTAAATCCGTAAGGATTTATTGTTATTGGAATGTTATGCTCGCCCGAATAATCCAAGACAGGGTGCCAAAGACAGGAGAGGGTTTTTTCAACTTAATTGTGCAAATAATTTTGCGCTAAAAACTATTTTTTATAAATATCTTTAGACGCCTTTTTTGCCAAATACTCATTTATACCCCTAACAAAATCAAAATGACCAAGCACAGTTTCTCTCATTACCATTTCTTTCAATTTTGCAGGGTCTTTTACTTGATAAGCAGTAGCCAAACCGGATATGGCTTCCAGTGTGGCATTTTGTTTATCAATTCTTTCGCCAAGTTGTTTAATTTCTTCCTTATGTTCAGTAATTGCTTTTAAACATTTTTTAAAGCCCTTAAATGCTGGTGTTTGAACTTGAGTTTCCACAGGATTGATTGATGTCATATTATAACCTCCACACTTTATTACACTATATTTCTATCAAAACAACACCAATTTAAAAATTGCCAACAAACAAAAAACTTTGAAATAAAACTTAACATAATTATATATACATCAAGCTTTCTTCATGTTACGCTTATATTACTTAAAAAGAATTAAAAAAAGAGCGTATTACTTATTTAAAAAAGGAGAAACTAATGACTCAAAAAAGAGTATGGCTGTTCCGTGAAGGTAATGCAGATATGCGCAACCTATTAGGCGGTAAAGGTGCTAACCTTGCTGAAATGACCAACTTAGGTTTACCAGTTCCACCGGGACTTACTATCACAACTGAAACTTGTATGGATTACATTAATAATGGTAATAAAATGCCTGAAGGTCTTATGGATGAAGTTAAAAAGGCTTTGGCAGATGTTGAAACTCAAACAGGCAAAAAGTTTGGTGATACACAAAACCCTCTTTTAGTTTCAGTTCGTTCAGGTGCAAGAGTTTCTATGCCTGGTATGATGGAAACTATTTTGAACTTAGGTTTAAACGATGAAACAGTAGAAGCTATGATTAAATTAACTAACAATCCTAGATTCTGCTACGATTCATACAGAAGATTTTTGACAATGTTCGGTTCTGTAGCTTGGGAAATGGACAGACAAAAATATTTTGAATCAGAAGTTGAAAAAGTTAAGGAAAGAGAAGGCGTTAAGTCTGATACAGAAATTTCTGCAGAAGGCTGGAAATCTCTTATTCCTGTTTATAAAAACGTTATCAAAGAAGTTACAGGCAAAGAGTTCCCTCAAGACCCATACGTACAACTTCAAGAAGCAATTGAAGCTGTATTCCGTTCTTGGAACATTCCTCGTGCAGTAGCTTACAGAAACATGAACAAAATCGACCATAACTTCGGTACTGCTGTTAACGTTCAAACAATGGTATTCGGTAACATGGGCGACGATTGCGCAACAGGTGTTTCATTTACTCGTAACCCTGCAACAGGCGAAAACAAATTCTACGGCGAATACTTGACAAACGCTCAAGGTGAAGACGTTGTAGCAGGTATCAGAACTCCAAAACCTATTTGCGAATTGGAAACTGAAATGCCTGACTTGTACAGACAATACGTTGATATCGCTAAAAAACTTGAACTTGGTTACAAAGATGTTCAAGATATGGAATTCACAATTGAAAAAGGGAAATTATACATCCTTCAAACTCGTAACGGTAAGAGAACAGCTGCAGCTGCTGTAAAAATTGCCGTTGATATGTGCAAAGAAGGCATTATCACTAAAGAACGTGCAATCCAATTGGTTGACCCTTATTCAGTAAACCAAATCTTGCTTCCTTGCTTTGACGCTAAAGCTATGGAAGAAGCAACTAAGATTGCTCATGGTGTAAACGCATCTCCAGGTGCAGCTGTTGGTAAAATCGTATTTGATACGGAAGAAGCTGCTCAAAGAGGCGAAGCAGGCGAAAAAGTTATCTTGGTTCGTGTAGAAACTTGCCCTGACGATATCCACGGTATGGCTGTTTCTCAAGGTGTTTTAACACTAAGAGGCGGTGCTACATCTCACGCAGCAGTTGTTGCAAAAGGTATGGGTAAACCTTGCGTTTCAGGTTGCGAAGATATGAAAATCGACCTTGCAAAAGAAACTTTAACAGGTGCTGACGGTACTGTTTACCACAAAGACGAAGTAATTTCTCTTGACGGCGGTAAAGGTGTTGTTATGGCAGGTGCTGTTAAATTAGTTGACGCTAAGATTGATGATAACTGGAATACATTCTTCAACTGGGTTGATGAAATCAGAGAAATCCACGTAGAAGCTAACGCTGATACTCCAAAAGACATCGAAAACGCTTTGAAATTCGGTGCTGAAGGTGTTGGTCTTTGCAGAACAGAACACATGTTCATGGATCCTGACAGACTACCTTGGGTTCAAAAAATGATTATTGCAGGAACTCCTGAAGCTAGACGTGAAGCTTTAGACAAATTATTGCCAATGCAATATTCTGACTTCTATGCTATGTTCAAAGCTATCGGTGACAAGCCAATGACAGTAAGACTTCTTGACCCACCTCTTCACGAATTCTTACCTTCTAAGGAAGAATTAATTAAAGAAGTTGCGACTCTTAAAGCTCTAAATCAAGACGCTACTGAAAAAGAAGAACTTCTTCACATTGTTGAAGGTCTTTCTGAATCAAACCCTATGATGGGCTTGAGAGGTTGCAGACTTGGTTTAACTTATCCTGAAATTAACGAAATGCAAGTAAGAGCTATCTTTGAAGCTGCTTGTGACGTTAAAAAAGAAGGTGTTGACGTTAAGCCTTGGGTTATGATTCCTCTAATCGGTCACGTTAACGAATTAAGAGTTGCAAAAGAAATCTTGGAAAAAGTTGCTGAAATCGTTATGCTTGAAAAAGGCATTAAGGTTGAATACAAGTTTGGTACAATGATTGAAATTCCTCGTGCAGCACTTACTGCTGATGAAATTGCTGAATACGCAGAATTCTTCTCATTCGGTACAAATGACTTGACTCAAATGACATTCGGCTACTCAAGAGATGACGCAGAAGGGAAATTCTTGAACAGATATGTTGATCAAAAAATTCTTCCTGCTAATCCGTTTGCAACATTAGACCAAAAAGGTGTTGGACAATTAATCGAAATGTCTATGAAATTAGGACATAAGGTTAATTCTAAACTTGTTGGCGGTGTTTGTGGTGAACACGGTGGCGATCCTGATTCAGTTAAATTCTGTCACAGAATTGGCTTGAACTACGTTTCTTGCTCACCATTCAGAATTCCACAAGCTAAATTGGCTGCAGCTCAAGCTGTTGTTGAAAGCAAGTAAGAATTTAATTTATTCTTTAAAAAGGCGTGCCGTCGGCACGCCTTTTTTCTACCCAAAATTAAATAAGTTTATGTCTTTTTTCTTTTGTTTCTTTATGCTCTTTAATCATTTTTTCTAACTCGTCAGGCATAACCGTATTTTCTGCAATCAAGTCTTTTTGCAAACCTTGTTTCAAAATTTCAGGTTCTTTTTCTCGAAGCTCTTTATTACCTGCGGTTATATCACGTTTGTGGTAAGTAAACGCCAATCTTACAGCGTTTTCAGATGGAGAATTTAGTTCGTTTTGTTTACGCTGCACATCATAACTCAACCAATCTTTCGGAAGTTTATCAATAGTCGTAAAACGTCCTTTGTCTTCTAAACGTTTATCTACTTGGTTTTCCAAGACTTTTTGAACATAAGCTTTTTGGCTTGTAAATCTGCAAGGAATAACAATTTCTGAACCAATAACTTCTTCAGGGTCGCGTTTTTCATATTTTTTAAACAAATCCGCCGCAACTTGAAGATGACCTAATTCCAAATCAAGGAATAATTCCCAAGTTTTTTTGATACGTTCGTCAGGCTCATCCTCCATACAAGTATAGTAGTTACAAACCTCTGTAAATTCGTGTATAAGAAGTTTTTCCCACAAGGTTTCTGTCTGGTCAATCAAAGATTCATACATTGTTACGTGTTCTTCTTCCACGTCTTTAATTTCTGCATAAGTTTCTCTTAAAATAGAATTTCCATACATAAACCCGTGTTCTGCGTAATAATTGTGTGTTTGTTGTTCTCCCGATAAAAGTGTCAGAATATTAACTTTTGTCTGCGGATGCGCCGTATTTTTATCATAAGGTTTTCTTATTCTTAAACCGTTGTTGTTATGATGGTGTTGTGTCGGGCGTCCGACTACAACATCGGTTTTATCCTGAACAATTGAGTTTGGTTTAATACCTTCAGTCATGTATGCAAATTGACTGTAACGATACAAATGGTCAAAATCTTCTAACAAACCAAAATCAAAAGTTTCTCTGACATATTCGTCAGGTTCATTTTGAGCCATCCAAGCCGTTAAATCAACTGCAACCTGTTCATACCCTAAAGTAGTTTCTAAAACAGACTGGTCAGCAGGTCCCATCCAATTGGCGGTCGCTTGTTGCGAATCTTCAATTCTGCTAATCAATGCTATCAATTCTTTATCATTATTGTTTGGCATAAATCTGTTGAATTGGTGTTTAAAACCCCACGCTTCAACTTCAATACCGTTCATCAAAATTTGTCTTGTTCTTGTATAACAATCAACCTCTGTTTTATTGTAAGGTTTCCCAACAATTTGGTGCCAATTTCTGATTTGTTTTTCAATAGGAATACCTTTTTCTTTTAGTGGATTAAAACTCATTTTTTGTCCTTTCTGCAAATTTGTTGCAAAAAGATATTAATGCAGTCAATAAGAAATTTTTATCGCCCGACTCGATAAATAAAATATTGTAGTTGTAGGCTTGTTTTTCAGCCCAACAATAACTCTGCAAAATTACCCACTCAAACAATACTCAAATTTTATCAAACGCGTTTGAATATAATCGGATGATTTGTTCGGAGGATTTATTATGTATCGTTTTATCTTATCTTTACTTCTATTAACTTTTATCAGCCCGATTTCAAGTTTTGCAACGACCAGAACTGTTGTCACTCAAAGTCCTTATTACTATAACCCTAATTTCAATCACATTCAAACAAGAAGGCCTTACGGATATAATCGTCCGCACTCACCAAGACAATATTATAATCCTTGTCACAACTGTTCAAATTTTTCAGATATAAATGCTTTAGAAAAATACACAATGAATAGAAATTTTACGCGAGAAAGCGATATGCAACGTTTAGAACGATTGGAAATGCAAGCTTTCGGAGCATTACAAAACGGTGATATTAACACAAGATATGAAAATGTAAGAAGTGCAATTCTTTCACGCCCAAAACAAAATTACAGAACAAGTCTTTTAAGAAATATCGGGGATTATTTTGCAGGGCAAACAACGGGATACACGCCTTCTATCGGCTCTTCTAATCCTTTTATCAATTCATTCTCTCAAGGAAGTTATCCGACAAACTACGGCAACACATCATTTACAGAATTTAGCGGCCCGTTCGGAACAAGAGGATATAACATTAATAATTACAGTACAGGTTCAAACGCAGGAATTAGAATTTTGGATTAACGCAAACCTTTTTCAGGGTGCGCAGAATTTGATTTAACGATTTCATAGTATTCGTTTTTATCAATATTCACGCCCATATTTTTGGTGTCAATTGTGAATTTCTTTTTCTTTTTAGGTTTATACGGATTAACGAACAATTTCATTTCCTTCCCCAACTTGAACAATAGTTGGTTTATGAGTTTTAATTTCTTCAGGAGTTAAATCTGCATAAGTTACGATAATAATTTTGTCACCGGGTTGAGCTTTTCTTGCAGCGGCACCGTTTAAACAAAAACATTTTGAACCGCGTTTACCTTTTATTACATAAGTTTGAAATCTTTCACCATTATTGATGTTTAAAATTTCAACTTTCTCCCATTCCATTATGCCTGAAAGTTCCAAAAATTCTTCGTCTATAGTAATTGAGCCAACATAATTTAAATTTGCGTCTGTAACAGTTGCTCTATGTATTTTAGAATTCAAAAATTGTCTTAACATATCTACCTCGCATAGACCATATTAACACGAAAGCAATAAAAAGAAAAAATAATTTATTTTTCAATAAACTCAAGTATACCTTCTGCAATACCCTGAGCAACATTAGATGCGAAATTTTCGGAATTATACAAAACCGAATCACAAGGATTTGTCATATAAGCGGTTTCAACAAGAATTCCGACATAATTATATGGTCTAATCACTGCAAAACTGGCTGTTTTAACACCATCTTTTCTTGTTCCGGCGGCTTTAGTTACAGATTTTTCTACAGTTTCTGCAAGCTTTTTAGAATTAGGATTAAAATAATAAACACTTGTTCCTTTATTTTTATGGATATTCATCGGAATATCACCAATCGAATTCAAATGAATACTTACAAAAATATTAGCATCATTATTTTTAGCAATATCAACCCTATCATTTAACGAAACAAAACCATCGCATTCTCTTGTCATTACAACATTTGCGCCAAGTTGTTTTAATTTTTCCGCTAATTCTAAAGCAATTTTTAAATTAATATCTTTTTCTTCTTGCCCCAAACAACCGATTGCACCTTTTTCAGAACCACCATGACCTGCATCAACTACAACAGTTATATCTTCTAGCGTATCAGGGAGTGCACTCACTTTAAAAGTGTACACACCGTCTTTCAAGTCTATATTGTAATAATACTTTTCAGGCTTTGGTATGTTTACGGTATAGACTGAATTTTCAGAAAGCTCAGGGTTGTAAACTTTAAACAAAATTTCTTTGTCTTTTTCTTCTATTGTATAAGGCAAATTTTTGCTGAAAGAAATTGTCTGAATAGTCGCATTTTTGAACTTTTTGCTATCCATGTTTATAAAACTTGCTGTACTTGAACAATCAACACTGTCTACATCTTTTTTGGCTATCCAAGCAGTTTGGTTTTTAGAAAGAAAAACTCGATAAAACTCGCCTTTTGAACCGTTTATCAATAGAGTCGTATCTTTAAAAAGATGAGCAATTCTATTTAAACCGCCGTCAACAGGAGTACTTCTCAACGGCACATTATCACGTTTTACTGCAACCGGTTGAATATCAAATTCCGTTATTGGAATTTCTACGGCTTTTGTTGGTGCATTTTTATAAAATTTGTAAATTTGCGTATTGTAGTTTGAGCGTACAAGAACTCTATTTTCTCCAACCTTTAACTTTACTGAATGCGCAAAAGCCCCATTTGGCGCAACATAAATCGGATAGCCATTTATTGTAATTGATTCAGAATTATTGGCTTTTCCTACAAAAAAAGCATAATTAGAATTGGATATTGAGCTTTTTTCTCTAGGCAAAATTAGCTCATAGCCAAAGCTTTGAGCTGCTCCGAATAAAAACAACAATAAAAATAACAACCCTTTCTTCATAGTTAGCATTTTAATATAAAATTATATTAGGTGCAATTTGCAAGATAGATGAATTATTGATATTGAAATTCATTTCTTTTTAAAATTATAATAAACCTATGGAAAAAAGTTTTACAAAAATATTTTGGCAAGCAATAATCGTAGGTTTGCTAACAGGCTTAATTGTCGTAGCTTTCAGACTCGGCATAGAAAATTTGTTCAGTTTTATTATGGCGAAATTTTACACAAAGCCTTTACTGTTTTTAGTTATAACGACTTTAGGCGGATTATTAGCAGGACTATTAGTCTACAAATTTGCGCCCGAAACATCGGGAAGCGGAATCCCTTACGTCAAAATGTCGCTTTTGAGAAGCGGAAAATTAATCAGAGTTCGCACAATTTTTGTAAAATTCTTTGCCGGTGTAATCGGGATAGGAACAGGGCTTTCACTCGGCAGAGAAGGTCCGAGCGTTCAACTTGGCGCAGGCGCAGGTTCTTTTGTCGGCAAACTTTTTAAACTGAGCGGAAACAACCGCGACAAATTAATAGCGTCAGGCGCAGGCGCAGCAATCGGTGCAACATTTAACGCCCCAATTGCAGGAACACTTTTTGTTTTAGAAGAACTTATTCACAAATTCACGCCATCAATGTTATTTCCAACGCTTGTTGCAACAGTAACTTCAGCAAGTATTGCAAGATATTTTTTAGGCGCGAATCCTGCATTCAATATTTCAATTCCTGCAATCGGAATCAGTCCGTCTGTTGTAATTGTTTGTATAATTCTGGGTTTGATATCAGGCGTTTTAGGCGTGTTATTTTCAAAAACCATTTTCTTTATGAATAGAAATTTTGCTAAGATAAAATTACCAAACTACTGCAAACCAGCTATTGCAGGTTTGATTACAGGGCTTGCAGGCTTAATCATTCCTTACGTTTTATCATCAGGCAACGGTTCTGTTGAAAAACTTTTGCTTAACGATTTTCCAATCGCTTTAGTTTGCATAATTTTTCTTGCGAAATTTATAATTACACCGATTTGTTTCGCATCAGGCGCAGCAGGCGGAATCTTTTTGCCAATGCTAATGCTCGGCTCGTTTTTAGGATACATTACAGGATATTTTGCTAACGATTTTGGAGCAGACGTAAATCTTACGGCAATTGCATCTCTCGGCATGGCAGGATTTTTATCTTCTGTTGCCAGAACTCCGCTAACCGCAGTTGTCATGGTTTTTGAAATGACGGGCGGGTATGAATGTATTTTACCACTAATGCTTGTTTCTGCAATTGCAGATTTGACTGCTGAAAAAATGAACCATAAACCTATTTATGCAAAACTTGTAGTTAATCAATACAAAAATGCGGATGTAAATTTATCCGATAAAACCACTATTCAAGATATTATGACAAAAAATGTAAAAACATTTAAAAACAACGCTAAAATCCAAGATATACTTGAAATTATGGAACAAGAAGGTCATAATGCTTATCCGATTTGTGACAAAAAAGACCGCTTGTCAGGAATTATAACAAAATCCGACATCGAAGATGTTTTGGTTGATAACAAGATGAAATCAATTACGGTAAGCAGAATTTTGGACACAAATCCTGTAACAGTTTATCCTGACGATAATTTGTACACAGTATATTATCGCTTGCACGAAAATTCGACAGAATGGGCGATTGTTATTGATAAGGAACAAAAAGTTTTAGGGATTGTGACAAGGAAAGATATTATTAATAATTAATATATTCACCTCACCCTAACCCTCTCCTGTAAGGCGAGGGAATAACCAAGAATTGTTAACTTATATTAGAAATGCAATTAAATTTAATTGTGTTTTGAACGACTTTAGGTCATTCCCTCGCCTTACAGGAGAGCGGATTTTCAGTAGGGCGTAAGCCCGTAAGGTGGCGGTCAGACGTTACTCTGCCGACACCCCGAATAATCCAAGACAGGGTTAGGGTGAGGTGTCAACCACATTCAAAATCACCTTTTATACTCTTGCTCCAGCTTCGATTTAATCATCTTCATTTCTTCTCGAGTCAAAAATGAAGAAAAACGCATAAATTGGTACATGGCATCATCATACGAATACTGTTTGCGCTCAACTTTTTGCAGCCACTCTCTAACTTCTCTGGTAATCATATCAAACTAAACCTCAAAACTTTTTTGCCATCAACCAAAACTTCTTCATTCCACATAAATTTTGGTCTAACCCAAATATCGCCCTTATCTACATTTTGGTAAACAATCATATCTTCTTCGGTTTCAGAATGTTTGCCAAGTGCGATAATTTTATACACATTCCCTTTGTAGTGTTTATAAATTTTTCCGACAGTGATTTCTTGCATAACTTGCATAATTATATCATTAAAGAAGTTAATAGTGCAAAGTATTGTACCATTAGCTTTATAAAAATCAAATTATCACGTCTTCAATTAACTTGGATATCATTTTTAGACTCGCCAAATCTGTTTTTTCAAGTTTCTGATTAATCCCTTTTATCAAATCTTCTTTACTTTCGCTTTCAGGAAATTTGAACAACAATTCAGGCTGAACTTCCAGTGCTGACGCGAATTTTGTTATCATCTCAAATGAAGGTGAAGATATGCCCGATTCAATTCTGCTTATATATTTTGCGTCAACCTCAACTTTTTCGGCAAGCATTAATTGAGTAAGCTTGCGCATTTTTCTAATCTCTTGAAGTCTTTTTCCAAATTTCACTTTGTAATCGTTCATTCCATAATTTTACGAATAATTTAGAAATTTAAAAACTAACATACAGGTAGAAATCATTTGCATTACGCTTACTATATGGTATACTTTTGTTAATAATTCTAACTATATGTTAGAATTATTTGATAAAATTCCATTTTTTAAGAGTCGTAAAAAGGAAACAAAATGTCAGAAGCACATTCAATTTCAGTCCTCATGCCGGTATATAATACAAAAGAAGTGTATTTGCGCGCTTCTATTGAAAGTATTCTGAATCAAACATTTACTGATTTTGAATTGATTATTGTAAATGACGGTTCTACGAATAACGCAGAAGAAGTTATTTTGTCATACAAAGATAGTAGGATAAAGTATGTTAAGCAAGAAAATCAAGGAATTGTAGGAGCTTTGAATAACGGTTGGTCAAAAGCTTCAGGCAAATATATTGCAAGAATGGATTCTGATGACATTGCTTATCCTGAACGCTTTGCAAAGCAAGTCAAATTCTTAGAAGAAAATCCTGAGTATTCACTAGTTGGAAGTTGGGCAAAAATTATTCCTTCAAAAAAGATAATCAAATTACCACAAGATATTAAAATCATGGATTTGCTTGCAGATTGTATGTTTATACACCCTTCAATAATATTTCGTAAAGCAGATTTTGAAAAATTCAATATCTGCTACGAAACGGGGTTTGATTATGCAGAAGATTATTATATGTATGCAAGAGCTATTAAGTGCTTGAAGATGACAAATTTACAAGAAGTTTTGTTGGATTATAGGGTTTATCCTGAAAATTCAAGTTCTAAAAATAGAGATGTACGAGTTAAAAGCAGTTTTAAAGTGCAAGATTTGATTTTAGAAGGTTTCAGTATTGATAAGGGATTGCAAGAAAAAATTTTAGATATTGCTTATAAAAAAAAGAATAAAGTTGGACACTTAAAAGAAAAAATATTCTCAGTAAAAAATTTGTACAAAAATTGGACAAAGTATAAGTTGATTACTGTTTTTGGAATTGAAATTTTGTTTAGAGTTGGAGAGTATAAGAATGCCTAAATTTTCAATAATCATACCTGTTTATAACGTTGAAGAATATTTAAAAGAGTGTTTAGAATCTATTATTAATCAGTCATTTAAGGATTTTGAAGTTATATGTGTAAATGATGGTTCTACAGATAATTCTTTAAAAATTCTACAAAAATATGCAGAGAATGATGAGCGTTTTAAAGTTTTAAACCAAGAGAATCAAGGACAAGGTGTTGCAAGAAACAACGCATTAAAGATTGCAAATGGAGAATACATACTGTTTGTTGACCCTGATGATTTTGTAGAATTTGATATGCTGGAAGTTTTAAAAGAAAGGTTAGATGTTCAAAATGTAGATGTTGCATTTTTTGATTACCAAATTTTTGGAGAAGATATTGAAACCAAAATTGTCCGATTTATGGATGAAATGAAAAACAATTTAAACATAAATATTGATAATAATTCTGTTTTTAACTGGCAAGAATTAGTAAAGAATAATTTTAGTTGCGCAGCAATGATGGTTTGGAACAAAGTTTACTCAAACAAATTTCTTGAAGCAAATCATATTCAATTTGCTCCAAATAAACATGCTGAAGATCATATTTTTTCTATCGGCGCAACTTTATTAGCAGATAAAATCTCGTATATAAACAAAACTTTATATCATTATAGGTATAGACCGGATTCTTCAGTGAATAAAGTATCAGAGAACAATTTTTGCATATTTGAAAATTTCAAAATATTAGAAAACTTTCTTAAACAAAACAGTCTTTTTGAAAAATACAAAAATGACTATAGAAATTACATTGTTAATCTCTCTGCTTGTCATTATTACAAAATCCCTATAGCATTGCTATCAGTATATATTGCAAAAACCAAACAGTTTCTATCTGATAAAGAATTTTCTGCTTTTAAAAAAAGAATAAACGGTGACTTCTCATTACTTGAAAAATTATTTTCAGTTAAAAATTTGAACATCCCCGGAAAACCAGGAAAATACTTAACCATTTTGGGATTTACTATACCGTTACGAAAACATACGTAGTAAAAATTACACAATAAAATACTATTTAGAGAGTAGAAATTTTGTTTAGAGTCGGAGAGTATGAAAATGCGTAAAATAATTCATTATTTTTATGATGATATAAATATTTGGGAAAAAAATGCTTCACCACAATTCAGAATGTGTTTTGCGTCCTGGAAAAAGTTTTGCCCTGATTATGAAATAAAGCTATGGCATGTGGATATGCCTGAATTTCAAGATATGTTAAAATCGTCTAAATTTCTGAGAGAATGTTATAAAAGAAAAATGTGGGCTTTTATTTCTGATTATGTAAGGTATTATGCGTTATATAATTATGGTGGAATTTATTTAGATACAGATGTACAACTTTTGAAAAACTTTGATGATTTTATTAACTTACCATTCTTCGTAAGTATTGAAGGCGATATAATAGACGGTAACAATATTCCTGAGCCTGCTATTTTAGGAGGAGAAAAAGGACATTGGATTTTTAAAGAAATATTAAATTTATATAATTCTAATAAAATATTTGAAATCAATTTCCCTATTGCCAATAATATAATGGCGAAAGTGCTGCATGAAAAACTTAATTTTTCCAGAATACCATATCAAGAAAACTTACAAGAAGAAGTTTGTGAGAACTATAATCCTCAAATACATTGTAAATCAATTTCCAGTTATAAATTATATCTTAATCAAAAAGTATACATGAACAATGATGTTTATATATTTCCTTCTGAATACTTTTGTCCATCTTGGAGTGTATTTGGCGAAAAAGCATTCACGTCTAACACAGTAGCCATTCATTGGGCTCAATCTTCATGGTGGAGTGGAAAAAGTAAACTTCGTGACATAGAAGCTTTTAGATATAAAAATGTCATTAAAAGATTTTGGTATCGTTATTCCGAAAAATTTGCCAAAATAATCACTTGCGCAATTCCAAACAAAAAGACAAGAATTCTTATCAGAAATAAAATAATATTAAAATGAGATGTTTTATTGAAAAATTATTTAAAACAATTTTCCATTTAGTCAGTAGGTCGTGTTGGACTATTGTCATCCAACACGACAAAAAATTTAAATTATCGTCGGGTTCAATGAAAATGTTGAACCCGACCTACAGGCTTTTCATTTTCAATTTTCCATTTACAAAACGTCATTAATTAAATAACTAATCATTCAACTTTTCTACATATTTTGTCAAAAACTTTTTGCCAAGCATTGTTCCACCGACAAGAGAGGTGAAAATTATCGGAACACGATAAATTGTACGCATGTTCTTTGTCAATGTACTTGATGTAGATAAGAAAAACAGCGGTAGTAATGAATCATTAATCATACATTTTGTCGTATGATGTAATCTTTTATCGAACTCCTTTTCTTTTGCAAGTTCTATCGCTTGTGTTCCGATTAAACCCGTTGTAAAAATCTTCATTTGCGGCATATCTGTTATTCTTGAATACATTTCTTCTTTTGTATCTTTATCAACTATTCTCTCTATGTTGTTATCAATGTACTTTCCGATTTTAGTTTTTTCATGCACATGAGTTCTTTTTGTCCTGTTCGGTTGTTCAAAACCTGTTTTTGAAAGCAAATAATCCATTCCCAAAGCACCCAAAATTCCTGACGCAAACAAAGTGAAACTTGATAAAAAGTTTTTCAAAATTGATTTTGTGTAATCAAGAGAAGTTTGAACATTTTTAACGTTGCTCAAATGCAGAATCTTTTCAGAAGCTTTGTGAATAGTGTTATGATACCATTTACTGTTATGAGCTTTATTGGTAAGTCCTCTTTCTGCAAGCATACCCATTGCAGAGCCTGCCAAAACAACAGAATCTTTGATAAGAAATTTTTTCTTATACTTATCATCTGCTATTTTATAATCGTCATATATTTTATACCCGCCACTTGCCAAAAATATTGACGCAGACAAATATGGTGAATTAATTACTTTATTAAATGTCTTACCTATTTTCATGCCAGTGTTTTTCCATTTATATAAATACATCAAAAAAAATTTTTTTGTCATTGCCATAACAAAATTTTTATTTTTTAATTTTTTCAAGTACAATTAATATACGGAACAAATCCGAAAATAAACCCTAAAAAGGCATCGGAGGTCAAAAGAATATGCTAGTTGTAATGAACAGTCACGCAACCGAAAAAGATATCAAACGAGTTGCATTATTTTTAGAATCTAAAGGCTTTGAAGCCAGAGTTTCTCATGGCGAAGCCAGAACAGTCGTTCACGCAATCGGCGTTAAAGAAGTTGACCAAAGAGATTTTGAACTTTTACACGGTGTTGATGAAGTTATTAAGCTTTCTACAAATTACAAATTGGCTGCGCGCGCTTGCCAAGGCAAAGACACTGTAGTAGAAGTAAACGGAGTTAAGTTTGGTGATAAATACACAGGTCTTATTGCAGGTCCTTGTACAGTAGAATCTTACGACCAAATGGACGCAACAGCGCAAGAATTAGCAGAGTCTAATGTAAAAATTATCCGCGGCGGTGCATTTAAACCAAGAACAAGTCCTTATGCATTCCAAGGTTTAGGCGAAGAAGGTTTGAAGATTATAAGAAGTGTTGCAGACAATCACGGCATGGCTGTAACCTCCGAAATTATGGAAGTTTCTCAATTACCTATGTTTGAAAAATATGTAGATATTCTTCAAGTAGGCGCAAGAAATATGCAAAACTTCAATTTGTTAAAAGAATTGGGTCATGCTCATAAACCCGTAATTTTGAAACGCGGTCTGTCTTCAACTTACGAAGAATGGCTCATGTCCGCAGAATACATTATGGCTGGCGGAAACAACCAAGTTATTTTATGTGAAAGAGGTATAAGAACTTTCGAAAAATACACAAGAAACACGCTTGATTTAACAGCAATTCCTGTTATTAAAAAATTGAGCCACTTGCCAATCATCGTAGACCCATCACACGCAACAGGTTTGAGAGATAAAGTTGAACCTATGTCTAGAGCTGCGGTTGCTGCTGGTTGTGACGGTTTGATAATTGAAGTACATCACGACCCCGACAGTGCAGTTTGTGACGGCGCGCAATCACTTTATCCTTGGCAATATGATTTGTTATACAAACAAATTAAACAAATCGCACCAATTGTCGGCAAAGAAATTATCTAAGCCTTTTATACTCAAGCTGCTTTTTAATACATTTTTGAGAAATCAAATCCATATCAGCTTCTGACATTCCAACAAATTCAAAAGAAGCTTTTAATGTGTTGTCTTCATTATCCGTCCGTATAAATTTCGCTTTTGTTTTGACATTTTTGGGGCTAAAAAGAATATCCAGCATAACTTCTTCCGGCAATTCCAATTTTTTAGGCAAAACTACACGAATGCCGTTAGCGGATATATCGTGAACTTTGCAAGGAACAGAAATTTTATCAAAAGTTAAAATAACATCTTCTTCCATGCGAACTCTAAAATATTCTCGATTTTGCTGATACTCTAACCCCAATGGTGTTTTGATACCAAAAAAGATATAAGGTGCGTCTTTTTCCAAATATTTAAGAGTTGTATTTGTTCTATATAAACCATTTTCGCAAACAAAACTCAAAGAGATTTCTTGCGGAGTTTGGATATTTAATCCTTCTTCAAATTTTGCACAAGCAAAAATCTCCCTTTCGCTCATGTTTTTAATCGCCGCTTTGGTGCAACAAGTGTTTTCATCTCTGTCTTTATAAACGATTTTAATATAATTAATATTATCGAGATTAAGATTAAATTTCATTTGCTATCCTCTTAATTATATTGTAAATGGTAGTTTCAAAAGTCGCAAGGGTTATGTATTTTATATCATTTAAATCTTCTAGACCAAATGGTCTATTTTTTATTTTCAATTTTAATCCTTCGATTGATGTTGCTTCCAATTAAATATATTACACTTTTATTGGGAAGTAATATCCCGAAATTGTAGATAAAAAGACTTGGGTAAGTAAAAAAGAATAAGCGGAGAGAGGTAAGTAAGGTGAATCTTACAAGCTTGGACGTAACATTACAACGTATAAACATGATTGAAAATCAATTTCAATCACTTATGTCTTATGGCGCAAAACCTGACGAAGATTTTCAAAAAATCCTCGATTCTTCAATTGCTCATAAATCTAACCCGACAGAAACTTCCAGAAGTGAAATCAATGACTTAATCGAAAAATACGCAGAAAAAAACGGTCTTGATTCAGACTTCGTAAAAGCAGTCATTAAGCAAGAATCAGGATTTAATCCTCAAGCAACTTCAAGTTGTGGCGCAATGGGCTTAATGCAATTAATGCCCGGAACTGCTCAAGGTTTGGGTGTTACAAATGCTTATGACGCTGAACAAAATATTATGGGTGGGACAAAGTACTTAAAAGGACTTATGGACAGATTTGATAACAACAAATCTTTAGCTTTAGCGGCTTATAACGCAGGTCCTAATGCGGTTAAGAAGTATGGCGGAATTCCACCTTATATGGAAACACAAAATTACGTTAAGAGCGTTCTTAGCAATTATGACAAAATGAAAGGAGCAAACTAACAAATGCTTGTAAGAAGTTTTGAATCAGCTGCAAATGGTATGCTTGCTCTTATGGATATGAACGATAACACTGCAAACAACCTTGCAAACGTAAATACGGTAGGTTACAAAAAAGGTGCCTTGCGTTTCAAAGACGTTATGCAATCAGCAGTTTATTCTCAAGAAGGTTCTATTCTTAGAAACAATTCAAACAGATATTTAGGAAACATCAGTTGCGGAAGTCAGAGCATGCAATACACACATGATTTTTCACAAGGTGCTTTGACAAAGACTTCAAACCCTTACGATGTAGCGATTGAAGGCGATGGTTTCTTCAAAATCCAAGATGATAACGGTAATGTGTCATACACTCGTAACGGTTCTTTTGTTGTAGATAGAGGTTATTGGTTAAAGACAAAACAAGGTGAATATGTTTTGGATATTAACAACAGAAGAATCAGAATGCTTCCTGAAGATATGGAAGATGAAACAGTTTTCAGAGATAGAAAAGATATCGTTATTGCCGAAAACGGTAACATCGAAATCAATTCTTACAACCAAAAAATTCCGCTTCAAACAATCGGGGTGTGGGATTTTTCAGACAAAGACGATTTGTTTGAAGTTGGTGACGCAAAATTCATTCCACGTGATACAGTAAATAATCCTGAATTGCGTTCTGAAAAATTCACAGTACAACAAGGTATGTTAGAACTTTCTAACTCAAACGTAATTAAGGAAATGATTAACACGATTAATACAACCAGAAATTATGAAAGTTTAACAAAACTTGTAAGTACGAATAGCGATATGCTGAATACGGCAGTTTCGGTGGGGCGTATTCGAACATCGTAGTGAGATTGAAATGAGTTGAAAGGTTGAAAAGTTGAAGGGTGGAAAAGTTTATTTAATTCCCTTCGGTCATAGAAAAAATAGTGAGCGAAAGCGAACATAACAAACCTTTCCACTATTCCACCATTCAACTCTTCAACTAAAAAACACCAGACTTAAAGAGGACAAATAAAAATGTTAAGAGCACTAACAACAGCAGCGACAGGTATGATAGCACAACAAAACTATCTTGACGTTATCGCAAACAACGTAGCGAACGTTAACACTACTGCGTTTAAACAATCTCGTATCGAGTTTCAAGACTTGTTATCACAAGCCGTTAGAACTCCGGGGGCATTGATGAACCAAGGTACTTATCAACCTGTTGGTATCGAAATCGGATTAGGTGTTAAAACAGCTGCTACAACTCGTGTTTTCACTCAAGGTGTTGCAATTTCAACAGGTCGTCAACTTGATATTGAAATTGAAGGTGAAGGCTTTTTACAAGTTATGAAAGAGGATGGCTCATTAGCATACACTCGTGACGGTTGTTTACAAGTGGATTCTTTAGGTCAGTTGTGTACAAACGATGGTTTACTAATTCAGCCTTCCGTTTCAATTCCTCGTGACGCAACAGAAATTACAATTACACAAGACGGTAATATTTCTGTAACACTTCCGGGACAAACACAACAATCAATCGTTGGTTCTTTGCAGTTGGTTAAATTCCAAAACCCATCAGGTTTGTTGTCAATCGGACACAACTTGTACAAAGAAACTCAAGCATCAGGCAACCCTGTTCAAGATACTCCGGGTCAAAACGGTTTAGGTTTGATTCAACAATGTATGTTAGAAGGTTCAAACGTTCAAATCGTAGACGAACTCGTGGGCTTGATTAAGGCAGAAAGAGCTTTTGAATCGAATTCAAAAATCATCAATGCGTCAAGTAGTATATTACAGTTGACGAATCAGATGAGCTAGGGAAGAGGAGAAAGTTGAAAGGTTGAAGGGTTGAATAGTTGAAAAGTTTGTTAAGTTCGCTTACGCTCACTATTCTATTTATGACCGAAGGGAATTTAAAGAACTTTTTCGCTCTTCAACTCTTCAACTCAAAAAGGTAATCAAGTGAAAAAATTTGTAGTAACAGCATTAATATTAACTCTAAGCACTCTAAGCGCAAACGCTCAGATGGTTAGTTCTGCTGACGTTAAAGCTTCTGTTGCTAAGATTTTGGAAACTAATTACAGCAAGATGATTAACGGCGATGTTGAGGTTAAGGTTTCAGCAACTCCGTTTGCTCAATTGCAATTACCTGATGGAAAGGTTTCATACAAAGTTGTTTCTGGCGGTGATAAAATTATGCCGCGCGATATCAAAAGAGTTGATGTTTATGTGAACAACGCTTTTATCAAAACTTTAAACTTGCCTGTTCAAACAAGCGTATATCAAAACGTGCTTGTAGCTAGTGATACAATCGACAGAGAACAGGCAATTACAAGAGAATGCACAACTGTTAAAAAAGTTGATGTTTCTATGAAAATGGATTACGTACTTCCTGAAAAAATGCTATCTAAAGAAATGACAACTAAAAAAGCATTTCAAAAGGGAGAAGTGATAGACAAAAGATTTGTAAAAATGCGTCCTGACGTACAAAGAAACGGTGAAGTTAGAATTTTCTTTGTATCAAATGGGGATGTAATGGTTACAATCGACGGAACTGCGATGGCAGACGGTATGACAGGCGATTACATTAACGTTGAAAACAAAAATTACAAGAAGGTTTACAACGGAAAGGTAATTGGGGAGAATAGAGTTTTGGTGGCGATTTAGCACTGAAGCTTGAGGGGGTTAGAAGTTGAAAGGTTGAACAGTGGAATAGTTGAAAAGTTTGTTAAGTTCGCTTACGCTCACTATTCTATTTATGACCGAAGGGAATTTAAAGAACTTTTCCGCTCTTCAACTCTTCAACTCCTCAACTCAAAAAAAGGGTAAGTATAATGAAAAAATTTTTAGCAACAATATTAGCGATATTTATGTTGGTTGGTTGCATGCCTGCTCAGGCAATCAACGCCAAGGTTCGTATTATGGATTTGACGCATATTAAAGGTGTGCGTGAAAACCAACTTGTTGGATACGGCGTTGTAGTCGGTTTACCGGGGACGGGTGATAACTCACGTTCAACACAGATTACGAACAAGATGTTGCTTAGAAATCTTGGTACAGTAATCGAGCAAGAAAACTACATCCAAAAAGGTGCGTCAGCTGCAGTAATCGTTACTGCAACAGTTCCTCCGTTTTCTAAAAACGGCGACAAAATTGACGTAACAGTTTCTGCAATGGCTGACTGTAAAAGCTTAGAAGGCGGTGTTCTTGTTCAAACAATTTTAAAAGCACCTAACGGAGAAGCAGTAGCGGTTGCTCAAGGCCCTCTTTCAGTAGGTGGTATCAATAAAATTGCGGGCGGCTCATCAGCAAGAACTGCAATTACTACAACAGGTCGTATCCCTGGGGGTGCAATAATTGAACGTGATATTTACACAGAAATCGGTGATGAAAATTCAATCACACTTTCTATTGACCGTTCAGACTACACGCTTGTTTCAAGAATTGCTAAAACAGTTTCTCAAGTAGCACCTGCTAAAGCTATTGACGGAAGTTCAGTAAGAGTAGAAATCCCTGCAAGATTTATGAACGACAGAGTTTCTTTCTTATCAATTATTGAAAATTTGGAAGTTGCACCAACAATGGAACCTGCAAAAGTTGTTGTAAACGAAAGAACGGGAACGGTTGTAATAGGCGCGGACGTTAAACTTCTTCCTGCAGCCGTTGCACATGGAAACATCACGGTTACTGTTTCTACAACAAATGATGTTTCACAGCCAAACGGTTTTTCAAACGGTGCGACTGTTGGGTTTGAAAACTCTGATATTCAGATAAACAAAGCACCCGGAAGTTTGGTTACAATGCCTGCTAACAGCAATTTAAATGACTTAGTAAGGGCATTAAATTCAATCGGCGTTGCGCCGGTTGACCTAATCTCAATCTTGCAAGCGTTGAAAAAATCAGGAAGCTTGCAAGCGGAGTTAGTTATAATTTAGCGTGAAAAGCGAAGTTGGAGGAAGAGTTGAAGAGTTGAAGGGTTGAAAAGCGAAAAAGTTGAATAGTTCATTAAGTTCGCTTACGCTCACAGTTCTATATATGACCGAAGGGAATTAAATAAACTTTTCCACCTTTCAACTTTTCAACTCTTCAACTTAAAAAAGGCAAGGAGTAAAAATGGACTTTTCAACACCTACAATAGATTTAATAAAAAACGGTTTGCACAATGCGCAGACAGTGAATGCTGATCAGGTTTTGTATAACAGAATCAAAGAATCAGGCGATAATAAAGAGCAATTAAGAAAAGTTGCAACAGAATTTGAGAGTATTTTTGTTACAAAAATGCTTTCACAAATGGATAAAACCGTTGACCACGAAAACGGTCTGTTCGGACAAGAACAACACTACATAGATACCTTTAAACCTATTGTTTATCAACAAATGGGTCGAGATATCGCAAATAATCCGAGAACAAGCTTTGGATTTGCAGATCAAATCTACAGGCAAATGGAGAAATATGTTAACTAAGATGTAGAGTTGAAAGGTTGAAAAGCGAAAAAGTTGAAGAGTTTATTAAGTTCGCTAGCGCTCACAATTTTATATATGACCGAAGGGAATTAAATAAACTTTTCTACCTTTCAACTTTTCAACTCTTCAACTAAATAAAATACAAACTTAAAAACAAAAAAGGACAAAGAAATGCTACCAAGAATAGAATCAAACTCAGTACAACAATTTAGCGCATTAAGTGCGTTTAAATCTAATAAAAATTTAGCACCTCAAAAAGAGGAAAATTCAGAAATTGAAGTTTCTCGCGGGACGGAAACTGCGTCAGCAAAATCTTTATTGGATAGAATTGATGTAAATGATGTACGAGAATGTGCAAAAACTGTTGGAGAATTCAACATTTCGGATGATGACATAAAGTACGGATTGCTTTATGGTAGAAGTGTGATAGCAGAGTTTTTGTGCTAGATGTTGGTAAGTAGAAACTGGGGATTGAAAATAACAGTTGAAAAGTTGAAGGGTTGAATGGCGGAAAAGTTCTTTAAATTCCCTTCGGTCATAAAAAATAAATAGTGAGCACAAGCGAACAAAATAAACTATTCAACAGTTCCACCATTCAACTTTTCAACTTTTAAAGACTTGAGGAACAACAAATGAAAAAACTACTAATAACAATCGCATTAATCTTAACCACAGCAACAATGGGTGTGCAGGCTGAGTCTTTGTTCACGCTTGGCGCAACACAAAATTATGCAGGCGTTCCTCGCTCTTTGTTCGGCGGAGTACAAGCGCACCAAATAGGGGATTTGTTATCAATAATTATGAGTGAAAATATCACAGTTAGTGATAATTTAACATATTCTTCAGAAAAATCTTCAACAACAGAAGATTCTTTCACAAACTTTTTAAAAGACTGGTTTGGACTTAAATTTTTAAAAAGCTCAAACGGTTACGGCGGTTCTAACGAGGTTTCAAACTCAGCTGCCGGCGGTCGTTCTATGTCATTTGGCGATAAAATCGCAGTACAAGTTGTACAACAACTTCCTAACGGAAATTTAGCAGTACAAGGTAAAAAGACATTAGTAAACGGCAATGAAAGAATGGATTTTATTATAACGGGCGTGGTCGATCCTCGTTGGCTTAACGTAAATGGCGAAATCTATTCTTACAATGTTTCTAACCTACAATTCGCATTGTCAGGTAGAGGCGCAATATCTAGAAACCAAAATGAAGGAATATTTAATAGGTTTATTAAGTATTTGTTCTAGAAAATGGAGATTTAGTTGAAAGGTTGAAAAGCGAAAATGTTGAAAAGTTTATTAAGTTCGCTAACGCTCACAATTTTATATATGACCGAAGGGAATTAAATGAACCTTTCCGCTTTTCAACTTTTCAACTCCTCAACTAAAAAATAATGAACACACAATTCCAAAAACTAAATGAAACACTCGATAACGAAATCAAGGCTTACACCAAGCTGAAGGTGCTTTTTGAAGAAAAACGCGATAGCTTGAAAAGTTCTAAGCCTGATGATTTGGGTGTGCTTGATAACAAAATTTTGGCACTTAATAACCAAATAACAAAACTTAATAACCAGCGCATGGATATTGCAGCAGAACTCGGAAATCCTGACGCTAATATGTCTTGGTTTATCAAGAAAGCTCAAGAGCAAGCTCCTGAATACATTGAAGCTTTAAAAGAAAAAAAGGTTAAGATTTGTAAATTAATTTCCGAATTAGCGTTATTAAATAATCAAAATGTGGAATTACTAAAACATGGCATTATAATTTCTAACAAGATGTTGGAAACAGTTATAAATGCTTTTGCTCCTCAAGGATGTTTTTATAACGGAGCAGGTAAAACAGACACACATGACGTTGACATGTGGACCATAAACGAAGAAATATAATAAGTTCGCGATTGCATGGCTATAAAAAGGACTTAGCAATATTTGTACTAAAAATAGGATATGAGGTAAAACAATGGTTAGCTTACTATCAGCACTAAATATGACAGGAAACACGCTTTCAGTAAACGAAAAAGCGATTAGCGTTGTTTCACATAACGTTGCGAATATGAATACTGAAGGATATCACAAACAACGTGCTAACCTTGAAACCCGTAATATAGCCGGTGTAATCGGAAATAATGTTAACAATCAAGTACGCGCAAACGGTGGTGTGAAAATTGCTAATATTATGCGCTACAATGATGAATACCTTAACAATTACTACCGTACACAACTTTCTGAACAGGCAAAATTAAACGCTCAGCTTGATGGCTTAGGTGATTTGTCAAATATTCTAAATGACTTGGAAGGAACTGGTATAGATGCTCAGCTTTCAAAGTTTTATGAAGCATTAAATAATTTAAACAAATATCCTGCAGATTCAACTGCAAGAACAAATTTTATTGAAACAGCAAAAACTTTGACTTCTGTTTTGAACGGCAAATATACACAACTTCAACAAAACACATCTGAAGCTTTGGGTGATGGTGAGTCAATAGAAAGTTTGAAAAATTCAAAAATCTATGTTCAATATTCAGCTTTTAATAATAAGCTGGAAGAACTTGCAGCTGTAAACAAGGCTTTAATTTCAACTCAAACAGGAACTTTAGAAGCAAACAACCTGCTTGATAAACGTGATTTAATTTTGAACGATTTGGCACAATTCAGTGATATCACCGTAGAAGAAAAACATAATGGCGCTGTTAATGTTTATATTGGCGGCAATTCGGTTGTTGAGTGTGCTAAGGTTACGGGAAAATTGGAAATTGAAACTGCAAAATCTTATTGTGACAAACAAAACCCACCAATCACTTATCCTGATGATTGGAAGGGTGAAAATGCAGTAATTAGTATTGTTAATCCTGAGACAAAAGAAGTTATAAGCGCAAATGCCAATGCAGATATAACTTCCGGCACTTTGGGCGGTTTGCTTCATTTCGCAACAGATACGGGTAACGGCGAAAACGGAATTAATGCCGGCACTGTTATGAACGGTTTAAATAAGCTTGCGCAAACGATTGCTAAAACATTCAACGATTTGAATACAAGGAATGGTGCATATTGCATCAATCCTGACGATACAAGCAAATTAAAGGCTACTGATGCGGATAATTTGATTTTTGTAGGTCCTGATGGTACTGCGAATAATATAACCGCAGGAAATCTTCAAATAAACTCAGCTCTTTTGGCGGAAGACGGTTGTTGGAAGCTTTCTTGCGCATATTTTGATGATGCTGCAAATTTTGATGAAAATGCAGTGGGTAACGCGCAAAACGTTGAAAGTATGATTGGTACAAGAAATGCTAAAAATGCTGATTTAAACAATACTTCTATTGAAGAATTCTATACAGCTTTAGTCGGCAAAGTAGCTTCTGCAGGAAGTAATATAAAATCATTGGCGGATACACAAGATCAAGTTGTTCAGTCAATTGAAAGCAAAATTAAGGATTCAACAGGCGTTGATTTGAACGAAGAATTGGTAGACTTAGTTAAGTATCAAACAGCATATCAAGCAGCCGCACAAGTTTTCAACACTTGTAACAACTGTCTTGATGTACTTATGAGTTTAGGAGGTTAGTTGAATGGTAAATAGAATTTCAACAAGCGGAAAATATTCTCAATTAGTTGCTGATATGCAAAAGCAACTCAATAATTATAATAAACTTACTAAACAATTAGCTTCCGGAAGCAAAATCACAAGTATTACGGAAGACCCCATTGCAGCGGTTAATATTTTGAACACAAACCGTCAATTAGGTCAGATTGATACTTTTTCTCAAAACGTAGAAATCGCTCAAAAGGAATTGAGTGCTTTGGATGATTTGATGGATTTGGCAAACGGTTATTTGTCAACAGCTTGGGATAAAGCAATTCAGGCTAATAACCAAACTTATAGCGAAACATCATTGAAGGCTTTGAAGGTTGAAATTGATGAATTAACAAAAACAATGGTGGATTTAGCAAATACTGAATATGATAACAACTACATATTTTCAGGCGCAAACACAAAGACAATCCCTTATACTATTGATGAAAACGGCGATATAACTTATCACGGAACACCGCACGATAATCCTGATTATATCAGACAAACAGAAGTTGCAGACGGCGTTTTTGAAGTAATTAATACAACCGGCGATAAAGTATTTGGTTATTACACAACAAAAGATGCGAATGGAAACAATTTGTTTACGGATGCAAACGGTGATACGGTTATTGAAACGGTTGATGCTCAAACAGGTGTAAAGAGCTATGCGTACGAAAACGGCAATACTTACAACGGAGATGTAAAGGATTTAACTCCGAAAGAAGAGTTTTCAGGAGTTATGGGTGCCTTAAAGAAATTAAGCAACTCTATTCAAAAAGTTCTTGATGGCAATACAGAAGAAGGCTATAAAGAAATGAATTCAACTTTGGATATGTTTTCTAATTCATTGACACAAATTACGACCGAACAAACAAAATTTGGCGGCGTTGCAAACAGATTAGAAATGACAAGTTCAACATTGGAAACAAGTAACGAAAGCTTGACTGGCTACTTATCAGAAATCAAAGATATTGATTTAACAACAGCAATTACAAACTGGATGCAAGCACAATACGCTTATCAAGCAAGCTTGCAAGTTACCTCAGCTTCTATGGGCATGAGTTTGTTGAATTATCTATAAAAATTGTGTTAGCCTTCCTCACGGATGAAGAAGGCTAACGATAAAAAAGGGTAGGGTGCAATTTTTTGCACCAAAAACAAATAATAAATAATCTACAATTTTAATATACTTACCATTTTCAAGGACATTCTATGTCCTTTTTTATTGTCTACTCTTTGTCAACTTAAATTAATATTCTAATTGACAAAAAACAAAATCCGTTTTATCATATACCTATACCCCGTGGGGGTGCGGTAGTAATAAATTGTTTGTATTCTTTGAAAATACAAAAACAAAAAAAGGTGGTTCTTATGAACAAATTATTTACAGGTTTATTAGTTTTATGCGCATCAGTTGTTTTATCAGGTGCTGTGTTTGCGTGTGATTGCGGATGCAATTGCACTAAAGATTGTCAATGCAAGCAAGAATGTACAAGCGACTGTACATGCGGCTGTCAAGAAGGTAAAACTTGCGAGTGCCAAAACAAAGGCTGTGAATGCCAAAAACAAACTTGCAAATGCAACAAAAAAAGAGTATTCAAATTTTTCGGAAAATCAAAATGTGAATGCAAATAATTGAATCGTATGTTGGGTTGAACGCTTTTTATTCAACCCAACAACTTCAATTACCGTAAGTTGGGCTTTCAGCCCAACAACACACTAAAAAGGAAAACACCATGCACGCAGACAAGAAAAAGGTAACAAGACTTCTCAAAACCGCACAAGGACAAATTGACGGCTTAATAAAAATGGTTGAAGATGATAGATATTGTGTTGATATAAGCACACAGCTCTTAGCCACTCAGGCAATTCTAAGACGTGTAAATTTTGATATCTTAAAAGGCCACTTTGAACATTGTATAAAAGATTCTTTATCACAAGCCGATGCAACGGAAAAAGATAAAAAAATCTCCGAACTTGTAACCGTATTAGACAAAATTTTGCGTCAATAATTCTAATTGCTGCACAATTAAATTTGTGCTATATAAAAGTTAAGGAGGCAAATTATGTATCAAGTTTATATCGACAAACCATCATATTTTGAACCTGATATGGCAGGCGAATTTAAGGATTTAGAAAGCGCAGAAGCTTTTGCAAAAAAAGAAAAAGCAGAAGACAGCGAAGTAACTTATGAAATTAAAGAAACAAGCGGTTGCTTTAACAGCTACGGTGAACTTCTGGCAACTGTAATCAGACGCGGTTAAAAAAGTTATTGGTGCAAAAAATTGCACCCTACTTTTCTGAATTAAAAACAGATATAAATACGAAGAAGGCGGTATCTCATAACTACCGTCTTCTTTTCAAATTTTTATTGGTCTGTTTTTGAGCCTATTGAGCGAATTCGCCTGTATAAAAACTCATAAGATTTGCCAATCTATGTTGCTTTTCTGCAACTCTTTCAATATTTTGCTTGATTTCGTCAAGCTCTCTCAATAATGTATTTAAATCTTTACGTCGCTTGTTCTCTAGGCGTTCCTCCTTAATTGTGTGCGGACAAGTTTGATCTAAATTATTTACCTCCTTATTAACTTCACGATTAACTTCATCCAAATCGACTTCTATCCAATCGGGTGAAAAACATTTGTTTTGAAAATCTTTTTTATTCATCAGTACTCCTTAACAATCTTTTTCAGGCCTAAATTTGCTGATGAAATTTGATACTAGCCAAGCAAAGTTTGTTGCTACCTTCTTACATTCTAAATAATCTTTTTTTACTTTTTGAAACTCTTCTGAGTTGAAATTAAATGATGTCATCTCTGAGTATTCAATTAGTGCTTCATGTTCGTCCATACCATACCTCTTAAATCAACAGCTATACACAATTTTTTGTTTTTGCTTTTTTGATTTCCTTTTTGCTTACAGATATGTTATCGGCACTTTTTTGAAAAACTTTAGAGTTTTAATCAGTATTGTTACATTTCGTTACACAATCTACGCATAGCCCCCAATTCTATTGAGGTTTATCTTTCGTAACAAAGTGAAGAAATATTAACTTTAACACTTTTATTTCATATATAATAAACCTATGCAAATTTATTCGAACAAATCTTTTTCTAATCCTATAGAGATTATTCAAGCCGAAGGCGATTTAAAACAAGCTTTTGCAAAAATTGATACACTACGACAGCAATATTATTTGCTTGGTTATATAACTTATGATTTCAAAAAGCTCTATTTCGAAGTCTTTGATAAGTTTGCAGAATATAAACCCAAAACACCTAAACAACTGGGTACAATTATTAAACCGCTTATTTCTAAAGAAACTTATATAGAAGCAATCAATAAAATAAAAAAATATATTGAAAATGGTGTAACGTATGAAGTTAATTATACATACCCGTCAGAAGTTCTAACAAATTTGAACGGAATAGATTTGTACGAAGCAATTTTAGAAAAGCAAAAAACACCTTATAACACATATTTAGAAACCCCTGATTTAACATTGCTTTCTTATTCGCCTGAATTATTTTTCAAGCTGAAAGGCAATAAGATTTTAACAAAACCGATGAAAGGCACGGCATCGAGATTAGGTGATGGAGAAGATTCTAAAAGACGTGAATTTCTTTATAACGACATAAAAAATCGTGCCGAAAATATAATGATTGTTGACTTATTAAGAAACGATTTGGGCAGAATTTCTAAGACTGGCACTGTTAAAGTGGATAAGCTTTTTGAAATTGAGGAACATCCGACAGTTTTTCAAATGACATCAGAAATTTCTTCTGAACTTGAAGAAAAGATAAGTTTATATGATATATTCAAAGCAATTTTCCCTTGCGGTTCAATTACAGGCGCACCAAAGATTTCAACTATGCGAGTGATTGATGAACTTGAACCTTTTGATAGAAACATTTATTGCGGTGCAATCGGATTTTTATCACCTGATATTTGCGAATTCAGTGTACCAATCAGAATTTTGTACGGAAAAGACAACAAATACACTTATCATGCCGGTGGTGCTATTGTTTGGGACTCTACAGCAGAAGATGAATGGGAAGAAACGCTCGTTAAGACAAAGTTTTTGCAAACTGATTTTCAATTGATAGAAACCGCAATTGACGATTGGCAAAGACATATTGCAAGAATGAAAAAATCCGCAAAAGAACTTGGTTTTGAGTGGGATAAAGATATTGAAAACTTGAATAAAACACAAGAACAAATCCCCTCTCCACGGGGGAGGGCTAGGGAGGGGGCTTGTCCATGCAATATTAATCCCCCAAAATTAAGAATTCTTTTGCACAAAGACGGTAGCTTCCAAAAACAAGAAACACCTCTACCAATCGCTAACAATCATCAGGGATTACCGAAAATCAAGCTTCAAGGCAAAGTCAATTCTCATAATCCGTTTCTTTATCATAAAACAACTATTAGAGAAACAATGCCAACAGATGTTTTTGAACATATAAGAACAAATGAACGCAATGAAATCACAGAAGGAACTTTCACCAATATTGCGATTGAAAAAGACGGCAAATTATATACTCCTCCCGTGTCTTGCGGTTTATTAAACGGCACTTACAGACAAAAACTTTTAGAGGATGGCAAGTTAATCGAGAAAATTATTTTTCCGAAAGATTTAAAAACAGCAGACAAGATTTTTTGTTTTAATTCTGTACGAAAAATGGTTGAGGTAGAACTATGCTCATAATTGATAATTACGATTCTTTCACTTACAATATCGTGCAATACATCAAAATCTTGGGCGTAGAACCGATTGTGATGAAAAATGATGAATTAAGCTTAAAAGGAATCAAAAATCTTAATTTTTCAAGAATAATTCTTTCTCCCGGTTGGGGAAATCCTGAGAATTCGGGCGTGACAATGGATGTAATAGACTGTTTTCAAGATAAAGTTCCAATTTTGGGCGTTTGTCTAGGCATGCAATGTATTGCAAAATACTTTGGCGCAGAAATTGTTAAAGCTCCCGAGCCTTATCACGGTAAGAATTCAAAAGTTTTTTTCAATGAAGATTTTGATTTATTTAAAGGCATGAAACAAGGCTTTAGTGCAACAAGATATCATTCGTTGATTGTAAATGAGAATTTTTCAGCCCAATCCCCAATTCAAATAACCGCTTGGACGGAAGATAAAATTCCAATGGCATTAAAAATTCAAAACAAACCTATTGTAGGCGTACAATTTCATCCTGAAGCAATTTTGACAGAGGATGGAATTGAAATATTTAGAAATTTTTTGAAATATTATTAACGCTTCAACCTTAGACATTCTTCGCCTAACACATTATTTGCAATTTCTACAACCCTTTGTGCCAAATCGACATAAACTTTTCTAGAAAAATGGTTGATACAAGTTGTGTAATCTTCATCGCTCTTTATAAAATCTGTAAGTTCAATAAATTCGACTCTATCTTTAAAAGTTTCTTTTATTGCAGAATTTAAAATCTTATGACGTTCTGCCATATTTTCATATCCTGCTTGAATTTTATCAGTCGGGATTTCGCTTCCCAAAATCAGAACCAATTTAGCTTTCAAGTTATCCAAAACATAATTAATATTTCTTATAACCAAATCAACTGGCGGATTTCCACCAAAAACATAGTGTTTTTGGAATTCTTTCAGCATCAAAATATTTTGCGGGCGAGCTTCCACCGGAATTGGCGCGAGAATTTTTTCCCAATTAGCTTCATCCGTTATATCACAATCCGCAAATCCAAAAAACGCATAAGTTCCATCATCTTTATTGATATAAATTCCACTATGCGTTACCGTTAAAAGACTCAAAAACACAAGATTATATTTTTCGTCGAAAAACTTTGTCTTGAATTCATCTGCATTTGGAAACGGAAAACGCATTGAAAGCTCTGCCAATTTTTCTTGCGAAAGCCTGTGTGTCTGTTCAATAAACGCAGTATGCGTATGCGCCAAAATATAAACCAATTGTTTATTCCAATACGGAAATTCCGTATCAATATTGCAATCAGCGTCAATATAGCTCAAAGTCGAATACAAGTCGCAAGGTCCTTTGAAAAGAATATTTTTGTTGTTCAATTTTGGCACAGGTGCAGTTTTAATCTCTAAATTTTCAACAATTTCTATCCAATCAACTTTGTGGTCTAAAGTTGATGCAACTTCGCCTTTAATCTCAATCTGCGGTCTTTTAAGATAATTATAAACAAATTGTTCGATTCCCATATTCATAATTCTGCAAGAGAATAAGAAATGAACAAGTTTGTTTTCCATTTGATTTAAAGCATAAAATCCGCAAATACCATAATTTCCGAATTTGTCTTCCGCAATAATATAAGCACAATCGTTATTTTTGATTGTATCTTCAATATTTTCATCTCTAAACTTCGTAAAATTGAGTTGATTAGTCCTTGTGATAAGTTTTTTAATCCGCTCCGAATTATTTAAACAATCTTTTTTGATACAGATTTTTATTTTGCTTGAGCGCAAAAAATCTTCGTTTGAAGAAGCTTGTGCGATTTGATGCGACTTTTCTTCCAATATTTTATATTGTTTAAGCCTTGTGTGTTCAAAATCATAATCATTAACTAAGTAAAGTTCTTCTGCTATTTTGTTAATAAATTCAGGCGTTGCGCTCATAATGTTTGGCGAATAAAATTTAGCCTCATTAATATTAGAAACATTATCGTCAATAAAAATAACATTTTCATCACGAAAATTCATTGATTTGATTATATTTTGAATTCGTTCACCTTTTGGTGTCCAATCAATCGACACAAAAACAAATAAATCCCAAACATCTTTTAAACCTAAGTCGATAAATTTCGTTTTAACATCCTCAAAATTATTTTTTGAACAGATAGAATTCATTATACCCTTGGTTGTAAGTTCACGCACAAGCGCAATAGTTTCGGGTTTAAGAATAACTTCACCTTCTGATAAATTACCTTTCCAAAAGGTGTCGTCTAAATCCCAAATAATTAGTTTTGTTTTTGTTATATCGTAATTTTTACTCATTATTTTTTATTTGTTGAAATTGTGCAAACCGAACTGTCTTGCAAATATTTACTCCAAACCTTTACGACAGGGTTGTCTTTAACCGCAGATAAATTTGAAGTATCAACATTAGATTTTGAATACTGCTGAACTACAGCATAAGATTGCATAACATTTACAAGTTCATTAATTTGCGCCTTAGATAGTTTGCAAGTTACGCAAGAATCCACTCCTGAAAAGTTTACTTTTTCTTGATAAACACATTTATCACCCTGCCAACCGAGAATTTTTTTAGTTGAAGTTACATTTATACCATCAGTTTGTACGCTTCCGCTTTCAGAATATGAAGAACAATTCTTGAGCGCATAAGAAAATTTAGCATCATCAGCTAAAACAATTAGTGTAGTTAAAATTATAGTCAATGCAAATATAAAATATTTTTTCATAACAACCTCTCTTACAAGCTTATTGTAACAAATTGTTAAGAAATAATCAAATCATCATCAACTTAATTTTATTCTCTTGTTGACTTAAAATCTCCGCCTAAGTAATCAAACAGTTTTTCTTCTTCCGGAGAAAGCCCTTCTAATAATTTTTTCACGTATAACTCACAATGAACTTCCAAGGCATAGTTGCCACTTGCATATTCAGAAACATTATTTGCCGTTTCTTGCATATCTTCAGGTATCACTTTTGTCTTAAATGCCAATGTTTTTGGTTGAGTCGTATGTAATACTTCATGGACAATTATATGTTTTAAATCCATATTAAAACTGTTGCTGCTTGGATTTAAGCTTAGAATTACAGTTTCACCTTGACTTGATTCTGCATTCCAACCGCCGAACATATCTACTTGCTCATTTGCTATAACATATTTTGGAATTTTAATACCGTTTTTGTTTAAAACTTCAAATGCCTCCTTGCAACTTTTAACAAATTCAAGATTATTATCACAAAACAGCTCTTTAATACCGTATTTTTGTTGCAATTCCTGCTTGATTTTTAGGACATCTTGGTCTGTATCTTTTTTAGATGTCAACTTTAGCAAAGGAATTATTTTATCCGCAGTTTGAATTTCTTTTTTGTTCAACAAATCATCCAATTCTGGTGAAAAATCCTGATTGGCAATTCTATCTTCCAGATTTAGTTTCTCATCGTACATTAATCCTGTATAATCGTCAAGAATTCTTGATGCTACACATAGTAAATCAGAATCAATATCTTCTTTTGAGTTTTCGAACTTAATTTCTTCTATTAAATCTACTCGATTATCACTTTTACACACATCAGAATAATTATTCTCTAAAAATTTAACCACATTTTTCTTATAATAGTCTAAATCACCTGATTCTCTAGACATCATAACATCGGTTATTTCTTTGGATTGCGAAGCTTTTGCCATCAAACCTGCAAGAATTCCGCCTAGAACAAGTCCCTTTTTTGTTTGCACCTTTTTAGAGGCAAGTTCTAAAGTATCACAAGCAAGTTTAGGCATAACTTTGGTTGTGTGAGCTTGAAAACTTGGGGATTGATTTGGGGTTTGGATAGAAGAATAATGTATGCTTGTAATCATATATCCTGTAAAACAGGTGAAGAAAAATTATTGCCTATGTTTAACAAAATTTTACATATCATTGTAAAATTTTTATAGCTTTCTCCTACTTTCATCCCCAAGGGGAAGAAGCCCAACCTCCCTTGTTAGGGAGGTTGCAATTGTGCAAATGCGAGTGAGCTACAAATGCGGGTAGGTATTGATTTATTCTTTTTAATAATACCCTCTCCCCTACCCCTCCCCCGAGGGAGGGTGTGTGATACGTAAATTGAATGTAAATATTTTATAAAGATGAACGACTTAAGTTCCCTCCCTCGGGGGAGGGGTAGGGGAGAGGGTATTATTAAATTTTTGATTTTAATTAAATAAAAATAGTTATTAATAAGCTAGATTCTTCGGTGCTAATCGCACCTCAGAATGACGCCAAGTCATCCTGAGCGCGATTAGCGCGAAAGGATCCAGCCTTTGAATAACTATTATTTTTTATTCACGCTCAATTTGAAAAATGCTTTTATTACTGATTCTTCAATATATTTGAATAAATTCATCCATATACACGATAGCAATTTTGTTACAAAACGTTACAATAGAATGAGACATGTTTTAGGACAGAGGGATGGAACAAGATATCTCATCATACAACAAAATAAAAAAGGTTACCAATGACGAGTTAGCAGAAATGTGGACTCAATATTTTGCTGACCACGATAACAAAGAATTGAGAGATGCCTTAATCCTTCAATACATTTACCTTACGCGCTATGTTGTAGGACGTGTTAAAGTCGCACTTCCGCCAACATTTTCTTACGAAGATATTTCAAGCTATGGCGTAGAAGGTTTAATAGACGCAGTCGAAAAATTCTCACCTAAAATGGGTGCGAGATTTGAAACCTACGCACTTGTTCGTATCAGAGGAAATATTATTGACAAAATCCGCTCACAAGACTTTCTTCCAAGAAGCGTAAGAAGAAAAATCAAGGATGTAAAAGAAGCTCAAGAAGAACTAAAAAAGCAATTTGGACGTGCGGCAACAAACACGGAAATTGCAAACTTTTTGGGTATTGAAAGAGAAAAAGTTGAACAGTTGCTTTCAGATGATACAACTGTTACTTCTATTTATGATAAAAAAGGTTCATCAGACGGGGATATTGAAATCATTGACACAATTCAGGATTCACATAATTTAGCTCCGCACGAAGAAATGGAAGAAAAAGACGTCAAGAAGGAGCTTGAAAACGCTTTGAAAAGATTACCTGAAAGAGAAAGAACAATTATGGTTCTTTACTACCACGAAAACATGACACTTAAAGAAATCGGCGAAGCAATTAATGTTTCTGAATCAAGAATTTCTCAATTGCATGCACAAGCAATCATGAAGCTTAAAAACTTGTTAAGTGAAAATCGTTCTGAAAGATTGAAAAGAAGTATTGTATAAGTTAGTGCGATTATGTAATTTTTTTGCACCAAAACATTCGAAATCAAAAAGCACAATAGAAAATTTTAAAACAATTTTCCATTTTCAATTTTCCATTATTAACAAATTTCAACTTCTCGATTAAGCTCGTACAAAAATCTCAACCCTTCCAATGTCAAATAAGGGTTTACAAAATCAAACTCACGTGTCATGTATTTTGCAATCAATCCTGAATAACCGCCTGTTGCAATAATGCAGGCTTTTTCGCCAAGCTCTTTTTCGCATTGTTCAATCAAACCTTCAATCGCGCATGCTGAGCCTCTGATTACGCCTGAAAGTATTGCATCCGCCGTGTTATCTCCAATCGCTCTGCTAACGATATCAGGTTCAATTTTAGGCAGCTTTGAAGTGCTTTTATTCAAAGCTCTAAATTGCAGATTAAGCCCCGGCATAATAACGCCACCGACAAAATCGCCGTCTTTATTAATAATATCAAACGTTGTTGCTGTGCCTAAATCGACAATAATTGCAGGTTTAGAATACAAAACGTACGCACCGCACGCATTTGCAATTCTATCAGCACCTGCTTCTTTCGGGTTTTTAAGTTTAATCTTAATTCCCAAGTTCAATTTCGGCGACAAAAGCAAAGAATCAATATGAAACACATTATCGCACGCACGTTTTAAAACTTTGTTCAATTCATCAACAACTGATGCAATCATGCATGCAGTTACATCGTATTTTTTAAACAAAGAATGAAGTAAAATTTCATACTCTTCCTGCGGAAGTTCTTTATCTGACGCCAAACGAAAAGTTTCTAAAATACTTTCGTTTTCAAACACGCCGAGCGTAATATTTGTATTCCCGATATCAACCGCCAGAAGCATTATACTTCTCCATAATTACTAAGTGCACTGTTTAAAATTTGTTTCATTTCTTCACGATAAGATTTCGGACTTATGATTTCACACTTGTCGTCATAACGCAGTAATCTTGAAAACAAAAGCTCTTTATTTTCGCCTTTGTTAGAAATAGCTTTCCAACCGATTCTATCGGTTTTTGTATACTGTTCGTTCTCTCTCAAATCGTATCTTGAAGCCAAATCATCGCGGATTAAAAAGATTACAGACTCGTCATTAAAGCTTTCAATAAATCTTTCGCGCATAACTTCCAAGCCTGAAAGTCTTCCCGCATCAATCATACGTTCTCTGTTTTTGCACAAAACGTGATAAAAAGTTTTGCCTTTAACATCGTCAATACTTAGCGGAATACATTCTAAAATCTGTCTGTTTTTAAACATCAGTTTTATTTTGCGTTTTTCGGAAATCGCAGTTTCAAAAAGTTCGGCGGTTATTTTGTAAGTTGCTTTATCAATTCTTGCGATTTTCTTATTAGAATAACGGTTTAATTTTTCCAAAAATCCGTTAAAAATCTTGTGATATTTTTTTGTCATTTCCTCTTTTACAAGAGTTTGCATTGTATTTAACAAATTGATATCAGCGTTCGAAAGTTCTAAGCCAAACGGCATACTTGTTACAAAGTATTTGTTGTGGATTTTAGGAATTTCAATACCACAATATCTGCAAGTATTGATATACTTACTTACAACGCTGTTATTAAAAATTGGTTCGCTTTCGTTAGCATTAAGCTGTTCGATAAGTTCATTCATCGTGTAATCGCCTTGCAACAAGATTTGCAAAGTCTTAATTACTTGCATTGAGGATAGGTTTTTCTTTTGAGATAATTTATTTTTATTATTAGTCATTATAATTCTTCCTCATATCTTTCAATTTTGCGATAATTTTTTCTCTGATTTCTTGAGGTTCAAGCACCGTGCAGTTTGAACCGAATGAAAGCATTCTCTGCACCGCAACAAAATCGTTATGATATTCACCTTCAACAATCATACCGTTTTCTTGTTTTTCAATAATTTTTTCATTTCCCAAAATATCGTTCAAACCGAAACTCTTAAGGAAGAATTTCACGCACACATTTTTAACCTGTATATTGTCGTCATTTTCTCTGCGAGAAAGAATTGATTTAATACGCTTGATATTCAGAACTACGGATTCTTTTTTGCCTAAATCATACGCATAGAGATAAATTTTATCGTTTTGGAACACTAGATTTTGAGCGCATACCTCTTTTGTATCGCTTTCTTTTGCAACAGGATTTTTGTAAATAAGAGTCAAAATTCTGCTGTTATTACAGTCATCTTTGTAGGATTTTATTGTTTCTATATTAAAATTCTTTAAAAGAGAAAGTCCGTACAATTCTTCTCTGATTTCATCATCCATTACATGAAAAGCAAGTTTTCTGAACAATTCATCATATTTTAGAAGCAAAGCCATGTCACAATTATCTTTAACGCGTTTATAGATTTTGCGCAATAAAGAAACTTCTTCGCTTGTGATATTCAAAGAAAACGGATGCTTAGTCAAAACATATTTGTAACCTGTTTTTGCACTTGAGCGAGAGATTTCACATCCCATAGTTCTCAAAGTGTTTAAGTCAATTCTTAATATATCATCAGAATGTTCCGGCTCCATAATTTTAAGCTCAATAAACGCTTTTCTTATTTCTTCCAATGACCTTGGAGCTTTCATCAAAAGCCCTACCAAAACCAGTGAACGAGTGCCTGTCAATGATATTTGGTTCAATTCCGTATCCTCTAGTAGTTTAAACACAAATTACCCTCTTTTATGGCGCAAAATTTCTTACAAAATTTGCATACTTCTACTTAAAAAACTTATCTATATTATTTACACAAATCTAATAAATATTCAATAGTATTTTCACAGAATCTTCTGTCTTCTGAGCTGAAAGGCAAGACATCGCCTGAAAAATTGCGCTTTATCTTTGCCAAAACACTTTGTTGTTTACCTTTTGGAACATAATCAATTTTTGTAACAATTGTAAAAATAGGAAGGTTATAAGCCTCTACCCATTCTCGCATCTGAAAATCGTTTTTTTGGATATCATGTCTTGCATCAATAAATTGAATTAAAGACTTAATTTGTTTGCGGTTCAGCAAATATTCTTCCAAATATTTTTGCCATCTTGCTTGAGCTTCACGAGAAACTTTAGCGTAACCGTACCCCGGAAGGTCAGCAATCATAAATTTATCAGAAAAATTGAAAAAATTAATTAATCTTGTTTTTCCGGGAGTATTGGAAGTTTTTGCAAGTTTTTTGTTGTTGCATAATGCGTTAATAAACGAAGATTTGCCAACATTTGAACGCCCTAAAAGCGGAAATTCAGGAAACGGAAAATCAGGACATTGAGAAAGTTTTTCTGCACTTATTATAAAATTCGCATTAAGCTGTTTCATTTTGTTTTTCCGTTTCTTGTTTTTGTTTTGCTCTATGTGTTACTAAAGAAAGCAAATTATATAACTTTTCATTATTTACAACGGTCAATTGAGCTTTGTTTTTCATCATAGAAACATCAATTGACGGTTTATTTTCAAAAATATTGCCTGTCTGAATGCTGACAATCTGCACGAAATTGTCTTTTAGAATACTTAGGGGTTCTTTTAAAAATATCTCAAATGTTTTAAAAATATTCATATTTACTTCCGAGTTTGTATAAACATTGTACATTAAAATCTAATTCATGCAAAGAGGAAATTTTTCAAAATAATACAAGTCTTAATTCCGACAATACATTGATTATTTTGCAACATTATGTTAAACTTAGCACAGCACTTTGAAAGTACAGGCTAAAGATTTTTATTATTTTTCGCTAACGAAAGGAGGTCGAATGATAATCAAAATCAGCGAAAGAGAACTACTAATAATCCTACTAATAGTTCTCGCAACCAAAGTCCTATAAATTAGGACGCAGGTCAGGGTATTCACGCTACCCTTGCCTGTACTTTTATTTTAACACATTTTTAAAAGACTTCAAGTTTTAGCTAAAAGGAATTTTACATGAATAATTACTACGAATTAAGAATATCAATTAACCCTGAAATTGAAGAAATAGTTTCAGACATTTGTTTTTCAAATTTTGACTGCGAAGGCGTCGTTTTAGCCGAAGAAACCTACAAAGATTTAGTTATGACAGCAACAACTAAGGGAACTTTACGAGTATTTTTAACGGATTTGAATTGCAATCCCGTTGAATTATTAAAAACCGAACGTGAATTATTAAAAGAACGCGGTTTTTCAGATGAAGAACTCGGAAGCTGGGAAATTACCGTAGACGAAAAAGAAAATCAAGATTGGTCTAAAAAATGGAAAGAAAAATGGACTGTAACTCATGTTACGGACAAAATTGCAGTTGTGCCAAGCTGGTTAACTTATGAGCCAAAAGAAGGCGAAATCGCTATCACGCTCGACCCCGGATGTGCGTTTGGGACAGGCACTCACCAAACAACGCAACTATGTATGAAAGCGATTGAAAAATATTTAAAAAAAGGTGATAAAGTTGCTGACATTGGAACAGGTTCAGGAATTTTATCAATTTGCGCTATAAAGTTTGGAGCTTCTTCTGCTTACGGTTGCGACATTGACGATACTGTAATTGATGTTTGCAGAGAAAATGCAAAAATTAACGGAATCGACGTGGATTACCCTCAAGGGGAGGGTAACCCTGCGCCTGTAAAATTTGAACTCAACACCGCAGACAAAATTACTGAAAAGTTTGATTTTGTTTGCGCAAATATTTTACACAATGTACTTGCTGAAATTATGGGTGATTTGAAAAATATCATGAAAGATGATGCCAAAATGTCTTTGAGCGGGATTTTGGACGAAAAGAAACCCGTTGTTTTAGAAGCAATTGAACGCGAAGGCTTGAAAATCATTGATACAATTTCACAAGACCAGTGGATTAGTTTTGTTGTAACAAAATAGGCTTGTCAAATTGTAAACAATTTTAAACTTGCATGCTTGACAGTGAAAGCCTTGTCATGGTTAAATTGAAGTATAAATAGTATTAGATAGGTTAATCGTGTCTAAACGGGCGCAAAAAAGTTAATAACAATGGACTTTTAAAACGCTCTACGATTCCTCAAAAAGAAAGGAAATGCAATGTACGCAATAGTCGAAACAGGTGGTAAACAATACCAAGTTGAAGAAGGACGTTATGTAGACGTTGAATTATTAGGCGAAGAAAAAGACGCTAAAGTTGTTTTTGATAAAGTTGTTATGATTGTTAACGGCAAAAAATCAAAAGTTGGTCAACCATACGTAGCTAACGCTAAGGTTGAAGGTACAATCGTAAAAAATGACAAAGCTAAAAAAGTAATCGTATACAAACAAAGACCTAAAAAAGGTTATAGAAAAAAACAAGGTCACAGACAAGGCTTTGCAAGAGTTATGATTAGCAAAATCAGAACAACAGCTTCAAAAGCTAAAGCAGAAGCAACTTCTGAAGAATAATTCAGTCGGGCAGACTCCCGGTAGGGAATGCCACCAAAGAGGTTGACCGGTAGCTTGCATATAAGCTAGTAAATTGATAAATGTCAACCGATTAAAATGATATAAAAAAAGGAGAATAAAAATGGCACATAAGAAAGGTATGGGTTCCACCCGTAACGGTCGTGATTCCGAAGCGAAGCGATTAGGCGTTAAAAAATTCGGTGGAGAAATTGTTAAAGCCGGTAACATCCTTGTTCGCCAAAGAGGAACAAAAGTTCACCCTGGTAACAACGTAGGTATCGGTTCAGATGATACTTTGTTCGCATTGATTGACGGACAAGTTAAATTTGAAGCTCACAGACGTGACAGAAAACAAGTTAGTGTTTACGCTGTGTAGTTTATCAATAGTTATCAAAAAAGGCGAAGCCTTAAGGCTTCGCCTTTTTATATGCAATAAAACCTACTTGTTTTTACCTGTTATCCAATTCCAAGCATTTTTAATACCTTTACCTATCCAATTCACGGCAGATTTTACACCGTTAAACACAGCTTTGCCAGCAGGAACAAGTGCTTTATTCCATACCCAGCTGCAAGCTTTTCCTACGGCTTTTCCGGCAGGTGCAATAGCTTTGTTCCACACCCAACTGCAAGCTGAACCGATTCCTTTGAATACGGAAGGGAGAGCCGGAACTAAAGCCATGCCGGCAGCATAGCCTAAACCCATGCCTGCGCCCATTTCAAACATGTTACTACCACTTGTGAAACCGTAACCGAAGCATCCGGGAGAGAAACTCATCGGCATTGTTCCAAATGACGGAAAACCACAGCATGTTGAGTTCAGATTGGTATTATGCATTATTATTGTCGTATTACCAAAGCACATATTTTATCCTCGTTATATATAAAAAGTATAGATTCAAGATAAAATTGCCTTTTTAAAACACTAAAAGTTACAAATATTTACATATTGGTAAAAAAATTTATCCCGCGCCAAACAAATCTCCATCAAAATTCAAGCCTTTAGCTTCTTTTAGCAAAGGATAATCGTCAATGTTATTGCTTCTTACAAAATCAATTGCTTCACTTCTTGCCTGTTCCAAAATTTTAGCGTCATTTACAATATCCGCAATAATCATATCCGGCAATCCGCTCTGACGAGTTCCCAAAAATTCCCCAGGGCCTCTGATTTGTAAATCTTTTTCCGCAATTACAAAACCGTCATTCGTTTGCGTCATAATATCCAATCTTGCGCGTGTTTCTTGTGATTTGGTAGAAGATGATAAAACACAATAAGACTGCAAGTCGCTTCTGCCAACACGTCCTCTTAGCTGGTGGAGTTGAGAAAGCCCAAAGCGTTCGGCGTTTTCTATCACAATTACGGTCGCATTCGGAACATCTACGCCGACTTCGACAACCGTTGTTGAAACTAAAATATCGTATTCTTTGTTTTTGAATTTTTCCATGACTTCGTCTTTTTCATCGTTTTTCAATTTGCCGTGCAAAAGTCCGATTTTGTAGTTTGGGAAAACTTCATTCTGCCAACGTTCTTTTTCAATCGTAGCAGCCTTAGCAGAAAGCGTTTCACTCTCTTCAATCAATGGATAAACAATATACGCTTGACGTCCCGCGTCTACTTCATGCCTGATTAAATCCGCAATCTGTTTTTTGGAATTTGTAAGCGTTGTGATAATCGGTTTTCTGCCTTTTGGAAGTTCGTCAATGATTGTCAAATCCAAATCGCCGTTCATAGTGATTGCAAGCGTTCTCGGAATTGGAGTCGCCGTCATAGTTAAAACTTGCGGATTTTGAGATTTCTTCCTCAAGGCTAATCTCTGCTTTACGCCAAATCTGTGTTGTTCATCAATCACAACCGCGCCTAAGTTCGCAAACTCAACACCATCCTGAATTAGAGCGTGCGTTCCGACCGCAATATTCGCTTGCCCGTTTCTCAAATTAGTTTCAGCTTCACGTCTTATTTTTTTACCAATACTTCCGATTAAAAGCTCAACCTTTAAGCCAAGTGGCGTAAGCCATTTGACTAAATTGTTATAATGCTGTTGAGCTAAAATTTCAGTCGGTGCCATAATTGCAGCCTGATAACCGTTCTCAATACCTGCTAAAAGCATAATTGTAGCAACAACAGTTTTTCCGCTACCGACATCACCCTGAAGAAGTCTTTGCATCGGTTTTGTTGAATTTAAGTCGTTCAAAATCTCGTTTACAGCTCGCTGCTGCGCAGAAGTTAATTTGAACGGCAAGCTTTCAATAAAACGCATTACAAGCCCATCTTTCTTGATTTCTAAAGGTATGGCAGAGAGATTTTTATTGTTTTCTTCCCTTAAAAGCGCAAGTTTTAATTGAATTAAAAATAATTCCTCAAAGACAAGAGAATATCGTGCTTTTTGCAAAGTTTCATTGTCTTTTGGGAAATGGATGTTTTCAATCGCTTCGTTTTTAGGAAGCAAATGATATTTTTCAATAATCTTATCGGGTAAAACCGTTTCAATATCATTTTTAAAAAGTTGAATTGTACTAAAAATAGCACGTCTTAAAGTTTTGATATTCAATTTGTCACTCAAAGGATAAATCGGCACAATACGCGCAAGGTTTATGTTTGAAGGATTAAGAATATCATCATCCATGATTGAATACGTAGGTTTATCAAGCGTCAAATTTCTGTCGTAATTGTTGTATTTAACAAGTCCCGAAACCATTATACCCGAGCCTTTCGGGAATTGGGTTTTCATCCTCTCTTGCGTGTATTTGTTGACTTTTGATGCAAAAAAACTTAAACTCAAATAGCCTGAACCATCGCCAATTCTGACTTTTACAACGCCTAAATTATTTTTTGTGGTGAAAGATTCAACTGCTTTTATAGTTCCAAAAATCGTCGTAGTTTCTCCGACTTTCAAATCTCGAATTCGTGTTCTTGTCGAATAATCAACGTGTTTGCGAGGGAAATAATACAATAAATCTCCGACCGTATAAATTCCGAGTTTATTTAGAATATAAGCGATTTTAGGACCAACACCTTTCAAGTACATAACGTCTGATTTTAGAGTAAGTTTGTTATCTTTTTCTACTGCAGGCTTAGGTGCTAAATCAGCTTTTATTACACTAATAAGCCTTTCTAGAGAGCGTTTGCGTTGAGGAAGTGTATCCATTGAATAGCGTTCAAAATGCTCGAGCAAAACTTTCCATTTTGGATTTTTAGAAACCTTAATCTCTTTTTTTAGTTCTGAGCAGATAAAAGAAGCAAAACTTCTTGTTTTGCCGTTGATATTAATATATTTATACTTAACCTCGATTTCGACAGCTTTTTTTATTTGCTCAAGATTTTCCATAAGAAAATTATACTATGTGAAACAAGGCGTTTGTGAGTTAGGAATTGTAAAGATTTGTAAAACTTTTCAAACATGTCCTAAAGTTTTTAGCAAAATGTGCCGTAAACATGGGTATACAAGGGAAAACATAAGGACCTAGCAACAAAATGGGAATGGCAGCATCACAAGCTAATTTATTAACTCTTACGAGTAGGCTTCATGACATTGAGTACAAAGCTCAAAACATTGAAAGCCAAAAAGTAGCTTTGGCAACTCAAAAAGACGAGTTGTACCAAACCTATTGTGATGCTTTGGATAAGACAAAAATACAGGTAGCATATAATGATTCAAGCAGTTTAGCAAAAACTTACGTAGATGCAACCTTTTCATCTGTTTGTACTTATAATGAAAATCGTACAAAACAATATGCAATCAGAGATTCTCAAACAGGTAAAGTAATTGTAGATTCAGATGTATACAACACATACACTCAAGGATGTTTTAGTGATAAATACTCATTTGCTTGGGCAATGATGGGTATGGGACTTAATTTCAGTTATTCTGACGTTAATATGAATGGTGATTATGGTCAAGGCAACCAAGTTGGTTTTGGCACAAATGATGAAGGTAACTTCGGTTCAGAATCCACCGAAGGTGCAACTAATTTATTTATGACCGATGCAGAACGTTATGCCTTTGACAAGTATAAATCAGACTCTGCACATACAGGCAGCACAGTTATAACAGCTTATGACAGCTTGTTGGAAACTTCAAACAAGAGTGATGCAACTTTATCTGAAAAACAAGAAGCTTTGAATAGTTTCCGTGAAAAATTATACGCTAACACAGATATCAGAAACAATATTTATGAATACATGCGTCGTGACAAAACTGCACCGCAAGATCCTGTAGAATATGATAATGATTTTTCTGAAGATATGGATACTCAGAAATTCAACTACTATGTTAATTTGTTTGAAGAAATTCAAGCTAACGGCGGTTGTCAAGAAATTGATGCTCAATATACTTCAGGAGATGATGGCGCAGAATGGTTCAATAATGCTGTAACATCAGGTAAAGTCTTGATTGACTTCTTTGATGATAACAATTCTAAACAAAAAGAATGGAAAGAAACCAGCGTTGCAACAAGCACTAACCAAAACTATCTTCAACAAGTTTCTGACGAAAAAGATTTGAAAAAAGCAGAAGCGACTTACGAATACGAATTAGACAAGATTAACAAAAAAGATACTAAATTTGACCAAGATTTGAGTAAATTAGAAACCGAAAGAACATCTATTACAACAGAAATGGATGCAATTAAAACTGTTAGAAATGATAACATCGAAAGAACTTTCGGTATCTTTAGCTAGATTTATAACCTATTTATTTTCCCTTTTTCCCTTTTCCTTAGCCACTTCTAATCAAAGTGGTTTTTCTTTTGTATAAACAAATTAAACTTGTATTATGATAAATTTTGCGCCAAAATAATATGTATGAAAGGTATTATTTTTGATTTTAACGGAACTTTATATTGGGATTCCAAGCTCCACTATGACGCTTGGAGAGATTTTTCTAAGATTTTGAGAGGAACAGCTTTTACGGATGAAGAAATGCGTGAAAAAATGTTCGGACATACAAATGAAGATATTATTGAGTATGCTATCGGCAAAAAACCGACTCCCGAAATGGTAGAAAAGTACGCCAAAGAAAAAGAAGCTTTGTACAGAAAACAATGTTTGATTGATAGAAAGAATTTTAAGCTTGCCCCGGGGGCGGTTGAATTTTTGGACTTTTTAAAAGAAAACAACATTCCAAGAACAATTGCAACGATGTCTGAATGGGATAATGTCGAATTTTATATAAAAGAATTTAATTTGCCTCGTTGGTTTGACGTGGATAAAATCGTTTATTCAAATGGCAAAATTCCTGGGAAGCCTGCACCTGATATATTTATGATTGCAGCAGATAAAATCGGATTGAATCCGAAGGATTGTGTTGTAGTAGAAGACGCGATTGCGGGAATTAATTCCGCAAAATCAGCAGGTATTGGCAAAATTTTGGCAATTGCATCACTGGAACCTGTTGAGTTTTACAAAGGTATTGATGGGGTTGATTCTATTATAAAAAGCTTTGATGAGATTGATAGAAACATGTTTGAATTTCCTGTCGGTGCGTTGGAATAGAGGGCTTGATTATTTGTAGTTTATTCCCTTACGGGTTTTCACCTCACCCTAGCCCTCTCCTGTAAGGAGAGGGAATGACCATGGTCGTTCGAAGAAATTAAATTTAAGTATTAATTAAAACTTTTTTATTGCATCTAATTTAACAAGGCTCGGTTATTCCCTCTCCTTACAGGAGAGGGCTAGGGTGAGGTGTCAATCCGAATAATCCAAGACAAGGAAATAATGAAGTGAATAGCCACAAGGATATAACGAATCTATTTCAACTTCTCAACCTCATTCAACAAAAATTCATACACCCCACCTATATTCAAATTAATATCTTTATTCCAAAACCTAATAACTTTAAATCCTTTACTTTCTAGAAATTCCGTTCTTACTTTATCAGCTTCTATGTTTTCCGGCTCGTTATGTTGTCCACCATCAAGTTCAATTATCAACTTTATTTCTTCACACACAAAATCCACTACATAGTTTCCTATTGGAAATTGACGTTTAAATTTTAAATTTTTAAATTGCCGATTTCTTAGCAATTGCCATAATACGCGCTCTTCTTTGGTTGAACTTTGACGCAGTTTGCGTGCTATGTAATATTTTTTGTCCATAGTGGAATTTTAACATTTTATTTAGAAATGCACAATTATTTTTTCTTATTTTTCCCTTACGGGTTTTCACCTCACCCTAGCCCTCTCCTGCAAGGAGAGGGAATGACCATAGTCGTTCGAAGAGATTACGTTTTTATAATAATAAAACTTTTTATTTTATCCAAATTAACAAATCTTGGTTATTCCCTCTCCTTACAGGAGAGGGCTAGGGTGAGGTGTCAATCCGAATAATCCAAGACATGATTTGGGTTAACTGGCAAAAGCAACAAAAACCCACCCGCATCTGTAACGCTCAGCACAGCTTCGCTAACAGCTGCGACCTCCCTAACCATGGAGGTTAAAAAAGCGGTCGGGGCGAAGCCCCGACCGCTACAAGATATCTTGTTAATAATACAAATTATAATTGAACCAATTTGGCTGATGTTCATCCCACTTAATTTTACTCAAGTCAAGGACATCACCTTGTTTAAGCTTAGAAGCACTATCCAAACCTAAATCTTTGGCAATATCTTCTCTAAAATCTTTAACATAATCATTTAGAGCTTCATTGATTCTATCTTTTGTCCATTTCTTTTTATCTTTATCACCATCGACTGATTTCTTAAGAGCAGGGAACTTATCTAAGTGTTTTGTCAGATAGTCTTTAATAATATTATCTAACTTATCACCTTTTCCTACAACATGCTTAGAATCATCTGAATTATTCCATGCCAAATCCCGTTGTACTGCTTTAGAACTTTGGTCATATATCTTTTGTTTTTCTTCTGCTGATAGAACATTTTGTACTGCTGACATAGTAACCAAAGAGTTATACACTTCGGTGCCTTTGTTTTTAGGGTTTAAAATAAAGTCCTTTACTTTCTTTTTAATTTCACTATCCATTGTAAATTCGTAATTATTAAACAATAGAACCATATCTAAGTTAGAAAAATCTAATGTCTTAAAGATAGCTTTGAATAATTTTTGGGCTTCACCCTTTGTACAATCTTCAGGTAATGCTTTTATAACATTCTGAACTGTTGCACCTTTTGGAAGCAAGGATTTATCAAAAGTATAATTACCGTTACCGTCATCTTTACAGTATGCTTTTACAATATCTAACCTGTGTTCAGGAGAAATTATATTCTGTTCTTGTCCCATTGTAAATTCTATTAACTTATCTTTAATAGCTTTACTATCAGGGAATTTATCAAGAATAGCATCGAATGGCATGTTATATTCTTTATATGACGTCATTTTATTACTTATAAAATCTATGACATCTTTTTCATCTTCCATGGTTTCTATCATTTCACCGTAGCGAGATGCTATTACACTATCATCTACGTGTCCTTCAATAGCTTCACTGTATTGACCAATGCCCATATCTTCCAGTTGTGTGTAATTTAATACTGCTTTTCTCATACCATTATTTTTAGCAACCCAAAGCAGTCCATCGATTTCTTCATAAGTTGGACGACGTTTTGGATTAAAGGTGTATTCTGTTTTGTCGTTGCCTTCTTCGTCTTTTGTTGTAGTTTTTTCAAAATATGTTTCAGCAATATCTGTTCTTGCTGCCTCACGTTGGTCTTCCGGCAATTTTCCAATCCAATCATCAGCTACACGTAGCCATCTGGCATTTTCTAAATTGCCTTTATCACTTGTACAGATATCTTTGATACGCGCAATCATAGCGTTTTTGATATCATCAGACCAGTCAGAATCATTAGATCTGTCTAATCCGTTAAGAACGTACATGCCATTTGCATTGATAACCGTTTTGATATCTTCATCGCTTGCATTCAATATTTTGGCTTGTACCATTAAGCAATTTGCAAGTTCAACATCTTTCGTATTTGCATATTCTTTAAATAACGCAGCTTTCTTTTCATCAGTGTCAGCAGCTTTGAGTTTATTTACAAATTCATCAAGCAGTTTTTCATCACTTGCCCAATAATTCTTATCACCTATAGTAGTTTTATAAATTAGTTTACCATCATTATTGGTCCACAAGTATTTTTCATTAACATGATTAGCTTCATCAGCTTCTATTTTGAAACCGTCTTCAAATTTTGTATTACCCAACGCATTTTTCAAATCAACTTCTTCATCAGTCAATTTTTCTCCGGCTTTTTCTTTTTCACGGATTTCTTGATACAAGCCTGCCAATGTCTCATTTGCTTCACGGTTCTTTTCAAACGCTGACATGGTAACTTCACCATCGTCGTCAGTAGTCATAGATTTAACCACATTTGCATTACGAGTCAGAAGCAAATCGTTAGCAAAAGCCTTACATTCGTCGGATTCGATATTCAAATATTTATCTGACTGCAACAAAGCAGCTGCGTTACGTACAATTTGTTCATTACCGCCTGATTTTTCAATAAGCAATTTTAAATTAGCTAAGCCGGTTGCTTGGCGTTTTGCTTTCACTTCAGGAGTTTCTTTTGCACCGCGGTCACTCTTTATATTGCCTGCAATTTTCCACAATTCAGCTTCTAAGTTTTTCAAATTTTCAATAGAATCTGCTGAAAGTTTAACATTACGGAATATAGGATATGGACAATTTGACCCAAATGACTTCTGGAACATAGTTTCAGGATTATGATTTTTATTAGTATATTTCATGATACAACCGCCCTGTTGATATTTAGGGTCTTTAAAATTTTTCAAAACATTACCGTCTTTATCAACAGGCACGCCTTTACCCATATTCAAGCCGTTATCAGTAATTGAGATTGATGAATTTTTACCGTCAACAAAAGTTCCTTGTTTTTTGTAATCAGATTTTACTCCATCGCCAGCTACTGAGTCTTGTTTTTCAGCATTTCCGTTTGCCTTACGTTTTTTAACACCGTTTTTTGTCCATTCTTCACCTGTTACCAATGAAGCACTTTCACCCGTAAACGCTTTTACTGAGTCATTGTCATTTTCTTTTACGCTCTTAATGGCATCATCGGTTAATTTTGTAATAAGTTTTGTACCTACTTCAATATTATTAACATCATTGATATTATTAATAACTGCAATTTGTGAAATACGGTGATTGATAGAACGAAAGTCTGTCAAAATACCTTCTTCTTCAAGCTGTTTCTTTGCAATTGTATACAGAGTTTCACCTTTACCAACGGTATGTGTATCATCAGCTTTAAATTTTTCTTTCAAATCATCTGCCGTATAACGGCTCTTTAGCTGTTGAATCGCACTATTATATGCTCCTCTAGGAGTTTTGCCATCATCTGCAACTTGAACCGTAAAATTATTATTCTTAAGATTTGTTTTTAATTTATCAACTTCTCCGGCATCAAGTACGCCGTTATCGTCAGCATCTACGCCTTCAAAAATGACATCTGCCTTGTCACCAAACTTCTTTTTGATATCATCAATCTTTTCCCCTGACGTAATAGTAACCGGTTTTCCATTTACATTAACATTAAAATTTGTTGACATTAGATAATCTCCTTTCATGCAACTTACACGTTATGTTCATGTTTACGGCATTTTTTTGAAAAACTTTAGGATTTTTGGGGGAATGTTTACAATTTGTTACATTTGGGGATTTTTCCCTTGCGGGTTTTCACCTCACCCTAGCCCTCTCCTGTAAGGAGAGGGAATAACCAAGATTTGTTAATTTGAATAAAATATTACTATTTAAACGTAATTTATCTGAACGACTGTGGTCATTCACTCTCCTTACAGGAGAGCGGATTTTCGGTAGGGCGTAAGCCCGTAAGAGCTAATAACATGGAAATGACTTGAAAAATCCGTGAGGATTTGCAGTCATTGGAATGTTATGCTCGCCCGAATAATCCAAGACAGGGTTAGGGTGAGGTGTTATCCCGTAAGGGTAAATATTCTTTAAATTTAATAATACCCACCCGCATTTGTAGCTCACTTCCATTCGCACAACTGCGACCTCCCTAACAAGGGAGGTTTTGCTCCTTCCTTTGTTTGGGTAGAGAACTAAAGTCGCTCGATTTATTGTAATTAAAATGCGAAACGGCGCTCTGCGAGCGCCGTTTCTAAATCAATAAAATTAATAAGCAAATTAATATCTTGCCAAATATTTATCAATTTCCCACTGTGATACATAAGTTCTGAAAGAATCCCACTCAATTTCTTTTGCAGTCATAAATTCGTCCACAATGTGTTCACCTAAAGCTGTTTTAGCAATAATTGATTTATCCATACACGTTAATGCTTCTTTCAAACTTCCAGGTAAAGATTCAATTCTCATTTTCTTTCTTTCTCTGTCTGAAAGTTTGTAAATATTAGCTTCTACAGGTTTTGGCGGTTCAATTTTGTTTCTTACGCCATCCAAACAAGCTGCCAAAATTGTAGCAAATGCTAAATATGGGTTACAGCTTGGATCAGGAGAACGAAGTTCTACACGTGTTGACATACCACGTTTTGCAGGGACTCTCAACAATGCACTTCTGTTAGCCAATGACCAAGCCATATAAACAGGAGCTTCATACCCTGGAACTAAACGTTTGTAGCTGTTTACAGTCGGGTTCAGAATTGCAGTAATGCTCTTAATATGTTTCAAAAGTCCGCCGATAGCGTATCTTGCAGTATCTGACAATTGGTACTCTGCCTTTTCATCATAGAAAGCATTTTTACCATCTTTAAATAATGAAACATTACAGTGCATGCCGGAACCGTTAATACCGAATACAGGTTTTGGCATAAATGTTGCGTGCAAACCGTATTGAGCAGCAACAGCCTTAACAGCAATTCTAAAGGTTGCAACATTATCAGCTGTTGTCAAAATATCTGAATATTTGAAGTCTACTTCGTGTTGACCGTCAGCTACTTCGTGGTGAGAAGCTTCAATATCAAAATCCATTTCTTGCAATGTGCTTACTATATCAGAACGAACAGCTTCGCCCAAATCATCAGGCCCTACATCATAGTAGCCTGCTCTATCGTGAGTTTTTGTTGTGATTTTGCCTTCGTCATCTTTTTCGAACAAGAAAAATTCAGCTTCCGGCCCAACATTCATGGAGAAACCAAGTTTTTTAGCTTCTGCCATAAGTCTTTTTAAGTTACATCTTGGACAGCCTTCAAACGGTGTACCGTCAGCGTTGTGAATATCGCAAATCAATCTTGCGGAATTTTTGCCGTCGTGTTCTTGCCAAGGCAAAATTTGGAAAGTATTTTTATCAGGATAGAAAAACATATCTGATGTTTCAATATTTCTGAAACCTTTAATTGAAGAACCATCCAACATAATTTCGTTATTAAGAACCCTGTCAATGTGTTCGGATGGAACAGCCATATTTTTAACTTGACCGTTGATGTCTACAAATTGTAATTTAATGAACTGAACATTGTATTCAGTAATCAATCTTTTAATGTCCGCATCTGTGTAGCTAGTGCCACTAAGTGGTTGGTGTTGAAAATCCATTCGAATCCTCCATTCTTCTTAATAATTGTATCCTCTACACTCAAATTTATGTTTTAACTTTATATTATTTTTTTTAATTGGTCAATAGTTTTGATATTAAGAATTTATAAAAAATGTCGTGTTGGGCTACAATTACCATACACAACATTTTTTATAAATTTATTTTCATTTAAATAAGTTTTATTTCTTAACCTTTTCATCCTCAAAAATATCAACAAAATCAAACTTATTCGTATCAAAAACGCCTTTATCCGTAATTTTTAATTCAGGAATTACAGGCAATGATAAAAATCCCATCGTCATAAACGGGTCTTCTAATTTGCATCCGATTGAATGAGCAGCCTTGTTTAATTCATCGCATTTTTCTACTACAAAATCAAATTCTTTGTCAGACATCAAGCCGGCAATAGGAAGCGGTAATTGAGAAATAATTTCTCCGTCTTTAACTACAACCTTACCACCTTGGCACTTAATCAAAGCTACAGCCGCTGTGTACATATCAAAATCGTTTGTACCAATTACAATCATGTTATGCGAATCGTGTGCTACTGTTGAAGCAATCGCACCACATTTCAAATTAAATCCTTTAACAAAACCTTTACCGATATTACCTGTCGCTCTGTGTCTTTCAATTACGCAGATTTTTAATGTATCCGTTTCAACATTACTTACCGCGTTTCCGTCAACGACTTTAACATCAGACATAACAGATTTTGTAATAAGTTGATGAGGAATAACTTCCAAAGCTCTAACTTTCTTAACTCCATCACCTTCTGTTTGAATTTTAAAATCGTCCATTGTAATCCAACGTACGTTTACAGAGTTACGAGTCGCAATCGCATCGTTTTCAGGAATTTCAACCGCTAATTTACCATCCTGAGCTACAACCTGACCGTCTTTTAAAACAATATCAGGCTTAAATGTTTTTAAGTCAGGAAGAACAAGCAAATCTGCTTTATACCCGGGGGCAATTGCACCAAGGTCTTTTAAACCAAAATATTCAGCAGTATTTAAACTTGCAACTTGAACCGCTTTAATCGGGTCAACGCCTGCTTCAACCACACGTCTAACCATTCCGTTAATATGTTCTTTTAAATCCGCAGGGTGTCTGTCGTCAGTTACAAAAATACATTTTCTTGTATTAGAAGTCTTAAGAACAGGTATTAAAGCGTCCAAATCTTTCGCCGCAGTACCTTCTCTAATCATCACGTAAACACCAAGACGCAATTTTTCAATCGCTTCTTCCGGAGTTGTGCATTCATGGTCGGATTTTACGCCGCTTGCAATATATCCGCACAAATCTTTTCCGCTCAAATATGGTGCGTGTCCGTCAATTCTTTTACCTCTTGATTTAGCAAGCTCCAATTTTGCCATAACGTTTTTGTCAAGGTTCAAAACCCCAGGGAAATTCATCATCTCTGCAATACCAAGCACCCAAGGTTTGTCGATTAATAAAGACAAATCATAACTGTTCAAATCGAAACCTGATGTTTCAAAAGGTGTCGCCGGAACGCAAGAAGGAAGCATTGTGTAAACATTCATCGGTAAATCTTTTACAGCCTCGTGCATAAAACTTATACCGTGCAAGCCCAATACATTCGAAATTTCATGCGGGTCGATAATTACTGTTGTCGTACCTGCTGGAAGTACAGTTTTAGCAAACTCTTTCGGCAACATCATTGTACTTTCCAAATGCACGTGACCGTCAATAAAAGAAGGTGTTACGTAAGCACCATTGATATCAATTTCTTTTTCGCCAGAATAATTTTCACCAATCCCTGCAATCACACCATCACAAATCGCGATATCGCCTTTATGAATTTCTTCTGACAAAACATTCACGATATTTGCGTTTTTGATTACTAAATCAGCTTTTTCCAATCCTCTTGCAACATTAATTATATTTGACATATCAAATCCCTATATTCTAATAATTTTGACAAATCTTCACTTTTTATTACTTCCATAATTTTATCCTTAAAACCTTCTGCACCTTCGGTTTTAACACCATTCGGAAGTACAATATCTGTATTGTTTTTAGAATTAACAAAACCTTTATTTAGGATTAAGAATTCTTTATACAATTCTAAAATTTTCATATCGCTTTGATTAATTTCGTAATTTTGACCTAAAAAATATTTCACATCTTTTGGAAGAAGTTCAAGAAACTTAATCATAAATTCTGTATCTGAAATATTTTCTTCTTCGTTATATTCTTGACCAAGACAATTGTTATTCAGAATTTCTTGCTCTGGTTGAGTTTTTATATACGCAGCCCACATAAGACATCCAACGTAAAATCCCAAATTATTATTAAACATATCAAGCATTTTTTTGTAATATTGTCTGAATTTCATTTTCTTTTGTGAAAGATTTTTGAAACGGTTGATATCCATATACAAATATTCAACAGTTCCTCTAAATGCTAAAATAAATGGTGCAAACCCGGGGTCAAACTCTAATCCTGACATATTTTCTCCTTAAAGTTATTTATACTATTTTAGTTTAAGGATTTAGATTAGTCAATTGAGAATTTTCAACCTTCTATTTCGGAATAATTCGTTGTATTATATAAAAATGAAAATCGCTTTTTTACCTATTGATAATCGTCCGGTGTGTTACACTCTTGCAAAAAATATCACTGATATTGATGAGAGTATTGAACTCTATCTACCGCCAAGAGAGTTTTTGGGTAGTTTAACAAAAACTGCAAATATAGAAAAACTAATCAATTGGCTGGAGAATTTACCACCTGTTGATAACATGATTTTATCGCTTGATACACTTGTGTATGGCGGTTTAATACCTTCCAGACGTTCTAAAGAGACATTAGAAGAATTAAAATTACGTTTAAAAAGAATTAAACCGCTGCTTGAAGGTAAAAACGTATACGCATTTTCAAGCATAATGAGAATTTCCAATAATAATTATAACGAAGAAGAAAAAGAATATTGGGCAGATTACGGCAAAAAAATCTTTGAATTTTCTTTTTCGGGCGGTAAAAACAAAAGCGACATTCCAAATGAAATTATTGAAGATTATTTAGCAACGCGCAGACGCAATTTTGAAATAAATAAATTATACTTAGAATGGCAAAAAGAAGGCTTATTTGACACACTCATTTTTTCAAAAGACGATTGTGCGGAAAAAGGTTTTAATGTAGATGAAGCTCGAGAGCTTGAAAAACTGGGCGGTAAAACAAAAACAGGCGCAGATGAAATTCCGCTAACACTTCTTGCGCGCTCTATTAAAAAAGAAATTAAAATTTATCCTGAATTTTTAGAACCTGAATGCAAAAACCTAGTTTCTAACTACGAAGATGTTTCGATTGAGAAATCTGTCCTAGGTCAATTAGAATTGGGCGGATTTCAATTGAGTTCTAAAGAAAACGCCGATATTATACTTGTTGTAAATAATTTTAAAAATAAGCAGGGCGAATTGGTTATGGGCTGGTCAACAGAACCGTTTAACGGCAACTTTACTCCACCGACTAAACCTTATGCGATTGCAGATGTCAGATATGCAAATGGTGGAGATAATGCTTTTGTAAAACAAGCTTTAGAAAAATTTGATATACAGAATTTTTACGGTTATGCAGGATGGAATACAAGCGCAAACAGTCTGGGCAGTTTGCTTTGTGCGGTTAAAGTTAAATGGCAAAGTAAAAAATACAATGAAAACGCATTCAAAAAACTTGAAATGGTTAGATTTTTGGATGATTGGGCATATCAAGCAAATGTACGCGAACAAATCGAAAAACCTTGCAATGTTCAAGATTTGATGAAACCTTACGAAACGCGTTTGGAAAATATTTTGGAATACAAAGCTCAAAATATTAATTACACTTTTCCATGGAACAGAAAATTTGAAATCGAAATAAAATTCGTTTAGAATAATTCTATGTTAAAGGATTTGTGTTCTAATATTTCTCAAAACAAAAATTTGTTAATGTTTTTGACTGTAAGTGTTTATATTTTAGCTTTATTTGCAACGCTTAGCGGATTGAGTCAAATTTTTGCAATCATTTTTTCAATACTTCTTTTGACTGCACTTTTTACAGATTTATTTCCCGCAAAATATATTTTGGTTTGGGCGTTTATTTTTTATTTGGGAATTTTTAACACGTCATCAAGGCTCAAAAACACGGACGATTTATTAAACTTAGCACCTCAAAATTCTACTATCTATGGCAAAGTTTTAAGCATTCCCGAAAATAAAGGCAAAGACAAAACAAAATTCTTTTTTAGAGTAGATAAAATTGAATACGACAATGAAGTTCAGGAATTTAAAGACGAAAAGACTTTAGTAACTCTAAATTCTTTAGACAAATTAAAACTTTACGACAATTATAAAATTACAGGGCGTTTATCAACTCCTTTTAAAGCCGGTAATCCTTCTCAATTCGATTACAGTAACTATTTGAGAAATTTTGATACGTATTCCGTATTTTACGGCAAAACTTATGAAAAATTTAATGGTGAAATCAACGCAAAAGAAAAGCTTTTGCAGAAAATAAACGACCACAGAGAAAAAATTATTGCTTTGCATTCAAACTTTTTAGCCTCGCCAAATTTGGAAATTCTAGGCGGAATTGTGTTTGGTGACGACGCAGTTTCTCCGCCGGAAAACATCAAGAAATCTTTTATTAATTCGGGCTTACTTCACATTTTGGCAGCTTCGGGCATGAATGTTGCGTTTATTTTCTCGTTCTTCTATTTCTTTTTGTCACTGTTTAGAATAAATTACAAAACCAATATTCTGTTTTGTATGCTGATGGTGCTTGTTTATTCGCTCATGACAGGGTTAGGGCCGTCAGTAGTCAGGGCAACTTTTATGCTTGTATTTGTACTTTTGGGCAAACTAATTGATAGAGATGCACATTCCGTGTCGCTTTTGGCGTTTGTCGCATTTTTGATGCTCTTATATAATCCGATGTACATAAATGACGTTGGTTTTCAGTTGTCTTTTGTTGTAACCTTCGGGCTTTTAGTTACAACTCCGTTTATAGTAAGATGCAAGAATCGTTTTCTTAATTGGATATTAGGAACAATTTCAATTCCTATTATTGCACAACTTTGGGTAATTCCTATTCAGATTTTTTATTTCAACAACATAAGTTTGTATTCTGTTTTTGCTAACATAATGAGTGTGCCAATTCTTTCGGTTATAAGTTTTGGCGGTTTCGTAAGTTCTCTTATTGCGCCGATTACACCGATTTTTGTATGCAAATTATTTGATATTGTTTTAAATCCGCTTTTAACTTTCTTGGTTTGGATTTCAGATTTTTGGGGAAGTTTACCGCATGCAGCTTGTCAAACAACGCATCCGTCAATTTTTCAAATTCTTGTTTATTATTTGATTTTACTTTTAATTACTGCACTTTTGAATAAAGAAATCAGAGAAAAATATTCAAGAATATTAAAAATCGCTCTTGCTTCACTTTTATTAGTTTTACTTGTTTCAATAATTCCAATCAGAAACAACAATCTTGAAATTATGGCGTTTGATGTAGGGAATGCAGATTCGTTTTTAATCAAAACTCCCGACAATAAATACATCATGATTGACACTGCAAAAAGCGGTTATAACGGCGGAAAATCGCAGGCAGAAATGTTGATTTTAAAGTATATGCTTGATAAAGGCATAAAAGAACTTGATACGCTCATTGTTACTCACTTTGATAACGACCACTGCGGCGGCGCAGTTGATTTGATGAACGGTTTGCGTGTTAAGAATTTGTACGTAAATTCTGATAATCACCCATCTATTGCAGCAAAAGAAATTTATGAAACGGCTGATGTTCGTGATGTGAATTTGATTTTGGCGGAAAATAATAAAACGATTTATGACTCAAACGGTTTAGTGCTTAAAAACTTTATTTCACCTGACAGTTTAGAAATAGGAGATAACGAAGCTTCTATTTTGACTTTACTTAGTTACAAAGATTTTTCAATGTTATTTACAGGCGATTCCGGAATAGAAACTTTTAATCGCTTGAAAAAAGATTTACCAAAAGACATTACGGTTCTAAAAGTCGGTCACCACGGTGCATTAGGCGTTGTGAACAAAGAGATGATAAATTATTTAAATCCGAAAATTTCGTTGATTTCGGTTGGTGAAAATAAATTCGGACATCCTACAGTTTACACGATGAATATACTAAAAAATACACAAATTTTGAGAACAGACATAAATAATTCTGTTAAATTTGTTATCAATAACAAAAATTTTAAAATTTATACTTTTAATATTAAGAAGAAAAAATATCAATTAAAGAACTCACAAACTGCCTGACAAGAGTACTTTCTTATGTTATCATGTACCTATGAGCAGAAACACTTATCTTAATGGAAGCGTAAAAAACGGAAATATAATGCGTTGGCCAATAAACAATTTGGTTGTTTATATTGCACCGATGAAATTCTATTCTAAACCGGGTGAAGATGCCAAATATCGCAAAATGGTTTTAGACGCTTTTACTGTTTGGGCAGCTGCTACAGGCGGGAAATTAAGATTTAGGGTTACAAATGTATTAATGGAATCAAATATAAATGTAGACTGGAAACGAGTGGACAGGCAAGCACTCGGACACTGCTATTTCAGCTGGGACGCTCAAGGCAGATTGTATGGCGCAGAGGTTTCCATCGGACTTACTGATGGCAGAATTCACCAGCAATATGACAGCGATATTGAAGTCTACCATACGATTTTACACGAAATAGGTCATGCACTTGGCTTAAATCACAGCCCTTACAAAAGTGACATTATGTACACTCCTCACCAATACGGCGTTTCAGCATTATCAGAAAATGATAAACTTTCTATAAATTGGCTTTACAGACTTCAATCCGGAACTTCCGTCAAACAAATCGCTTCAAAATACGGAATATCAACTTCTACTGACATTGATTCCGTTATCAGAAAAATAGAATCAAAAAATGATAACAAAAATGAACAGCAACCTCACATGCAGATTTCCACAAATCGTGATTTATTGACAGAAGCAGCTAATATAGGGGATTTAAAACGTTATAACATGATGCTTCAAAACATTTCAATTTCTTCAAATGTTAAGAATTATTTAAATAATAACCGCCAAAAGTAAAAATTGGGCAATTTTTCCTAATACAAAGACTTTATTATACTATATGTTGTTTAAAATATAAGGTTATAGTATAATGAAGGTCGATTCTATGAGTTTTAAATCTAGTGTATTATACAATCGCAAGGTTGAGCAGGCGAATACAGAAGGTCCTGCCAATCCTTTGAGGCTGAAAGCTAATTTATCAAGCTTGGCAGCTCTATCAAGCTACAATCAAATTTCTATAAAACCGAAGTTTGATTATGATTCTATGGAAATTTTGACCAAAGTTGATGCCTTGTCAAAACTAATTCCACAAGACATACATATTCCTTACAGTTTTAACTCAAATGAAATCAATGGTGAAAGAATTATTGGAAAAGATGGAAATTTAGCCTGCATTAGAGAATACGATAATGAAATTGTAAGAGATTATATTCCATCCCAAAATGGCGAAAAGATTTCGCAAATTATTGAACGCGACAGACATAATGGTGCTATTATAAGCAAAATTGAAAAAATTCAAAAAGAAAACTGCAATGATAAAATAAATGTTACAGTATATGATGATAAAATCAACAACAAATACACAATGTTTCAGATAGAAAACGGAAATGTTGCCGGTATCACCGAATTTTTTGCAGACGGTAAAAAGTTTAGAACATTATTAAAAGATACATTAACAAATAAGCCTCAAAGGTATATGGAAGCAAAAGAAAATGACAATGGAGATTTTATTTTCACAGACGCAAAGCTTGATTCTATTGGTGAAGTAAATGAAATAAAAAAAGTTTCTCCAAACAAGGAAGTTTGTATCAGATATGAAGGAATGCAAAAAATTGTTGATGTTAAACAAAAGATTTTAGATGACGAAAATCAGTAAAATTACTCAATATACTTTCCGTCAAAAAGCTCCATTACCATTTTTTCTTGGTCAGATTCCAAACGTTTTTTATCATTCTCTGTTTTAGGAGTGTCTTCCGCATTTGCTTTTTTTGCAGTTTGTATTGGTACTGATTCAGTAACAGGCTCAGTTTCAGTCGCGTTTTGAGCTTGGACAGGCTTTTCAATTTGCGATTGAGGTTTTGGTTGAATATCTTGTTGAGACTTTGGCTCAGGAGCGACAGTCGGTGCTGCTATTTTAAAGTTTTTTTTTACTGATTCTGCAGTAATTTCGCCATCTCCACCTTGAGGAAGTCTTACCATTACGGAAACATCTGCGTTAAACATCAAGCTTGCAGCCTCTATAAGCATTTGTTTTTTGTTTGTATCATTAATTTGCGCAACCAACTTTTCGTTCTTAAACGTAATAATAACCCCGTCAGGAGCAATTTTTACAGGAGTTGCTAAATTTAACAGTGCTTTTGTTGAAGGACTTTTTACGTTTAATAACAAAGCTTTCCACAAACTCTGAATATCATTACCGTCAGGTTTTTGCGACATCGGAGGCGGTGTAAAATCGTCTTGCGGTTGTGGTTCAACAGCTCTTGGAGCTTCTTGCATAATTGCTTGTGCAGGAGCAGGTTGACTTGCTTGAGGTTGGCGGACTTGCGGTTTAGTTTCCTGAACAGGAATCGGAGCAGGACGAGTCACATGCGCAACTGGCTGCGGACGAGGCGCAAGCGCAAAATTTCCGCCTTCCAGAGCCTTGACTCTATTTTGCAAATCCAAAAGTGTAGAGTTTTCGCTCATATTAGCCAAGTCAATCATTCCGACTTCAAGCCACAAATGCTGATTGGAAGCAAGTTTCACTTCCTTGATATAATATGTGATTCTCTCTAATAAGAACACAATTTGTTGAGTTTCTAAAGACTCTTTTTGTTTAACAAGTTCTGCGATTTGAGCTTCATTAAGTCCTGTTAGTTCGCTCAACAAATCTGGTTTACAGTTTTTAACTATAAGCAGATTTTTAAAATATTCAGACAAGTTAGTCAAAATTTGTAACGGTTCATTACCTGAATTATAAATATCATTCAGAATTTCTATCGCGTCATTAGGCGATGATGAAATTATTTTATCACTCAATTTATTCAAGACATCGAACGAAATTCTGCCAAGCACTGCGTTAACATCTTCCGAAGTAATTTCTTTTGAAACACCAAGCAAACTTAATTGGTCTAAAAGCGAAATACTGTCACGCATACCGCCTGCAGAGTTTTTCGCAATCGTGAATAGCGCATCATCTGAAATATTTATTTTTTCTTCATCTGAAATATATCTCAAATGCTTAACGATATCGTCAGTTGTAATTCTTCTGAAATCAAATCTTTGACAACGGCTTTTAATCGTATCGAGAACCTTATGCACTTCAGTTGTCGCAAGAATAAAAATTACATTTTCAGGAGGTTCTTCCAGCGTTTTCAACAACGCATTAAACGCATGATTTGTCAACATGTGAACTTCGTCGATAATATAGATTTTATACTTGCCATGCACAGGAACATATTGAATTTTTTCCAAAATGCTTTGCGTATCTTCAACTTTTCTGTTACTTGCAGCATCGATTTCAATAACGTCCATAGGAACAGAATTCATAATATCTAAGCAGCTTTCGCATTCTCCGCAAGGATGAATGGTAGGGCCATTTTTACAGTTCAAAGATTTTGCAAGTATTCTTGCAGTGGAAGTTTTACCCGTACCGCGAGGACCTGTAAACAAAAATGCGTGCGCGATTTTTCCAAGCTCAATAGCACTTGTAAGAGTCTTTTTGATATGTTCCTGACCTACAAGCTTATCCAGAGTTTGCGGACGATATTTTCTGTATAATGGTACGTAATTTCCACTCATACAACCAGTTTATCATGGAAATAGAATACAGTAAAATAAAGAACAGTAAATTTTATTCGTGTAATAGTTACACTTCTTAATATCCCTTAAAAAAAGTAAAAGCGATAATTAAAAATTATCGCTAAATTATGTGTGTGTATTATAGATTTTCTTTTTAATGCTTATTATGCAATCGCACTGAATTGTTTAGTTTCAGTTTGTCCGGCTTGGTCGTTTTCACGAATCATATTAAATGTTCTGTATAACTTGTAACCTAAAGCTTTTAATGGGTTAGAACTTACTGAATCTGCGTTTTGTGCGAATTCTTGGTTATGTTGAAATTTAACTGATGCATTTGGGTCTCTCAACATCAAGATTGCGTTTTGAGAACCTAAATCTCTTGTCATATATTTATTATTAGAATTTTCTCTGAAGTTTACGTTTGAAATTTTAGTAATTTGCATTTCTATCACCTCTGTGAACTTTCTGTTAATTAAGTGTTTGTTTTACACTTCATTTAACAATTTCATTATGCTACATATAAAATAAAAAGTCAAGGGGTTTATTCTCTTTTTGTAAACTTTTGTGAAATTCAACAAAATCAGGCATTTGAGGATAAAATGTCAAAAATACACTTAAAAATTACCCAACTAGGTAGTGCCTTTTCGGTGTATTTTTTACACTTTTTATTTTTGGCATGGCTTTTCATGCCTTTACAAATTATGAAAAGTAGGTTGCAAAGCTCCCTTTCTTCTTTTAAAATATATATAAAGGTGATTTTATGGTTGAAAAGAAAAGAATTTTGATTGTCGATGATGACACAGAAATTAGGGATTTGTTGGAGTTTGATATTTCATCAAGCGGATACTTTGTAGATACAGCTCGTGACGGCATGGAAGGCTTAAACAAGGCTTTGAATAACAAATACGACTTGATTTTACTTGATGTTATGATGCCAAAAATGAACGGTTTTGATGTTTGCAAAAACATCCGCCAAGCCAAGATTAATGTTCCGATTTTAATGTTAACTGCAAAAGGTACGATTGGTGACAAGACAAGCGGTTTTGACAGCGGTGCGGATGATTATTTGGTTAAACCGTTTGATGTTCAAGAAGTTTTGTTGAGAATTCGTGTTTTGTTGCGCAGAAACCAACCGCAAGTTGAAACAATGACATCCAACGAAATTTTAGAAGCAGGTGAAATCGAAATTTTACCTGATACATTGGAAACCGTAATTCTTAATAAAAAAATCAAACTTACACCTACTGAATTTGAAATCTTGTATTGCTTGATGCAGCATTTCAACAAACCCGTAACACTTGCAACGCTTCTTGAAGAAGTTTGGGGTTACAGCAGCGATGAGGACGTAAGGATGTTGAGGGTTCACGTTGGCGCGTTGAGAAACAAAATCGAGCCTGATACGAAGAAGCCTAAGTACTTACATACGGTGACAAATGTCGGATATAAGTTGACACCGTTTGGAGAAGCTTCGTAAATGGAAAATTGTTTATTGGTGCAAAAAATTGCACCCTACAATTTTTAAAGGCAATAAGTGGATTATGAGTTGAAAGTTGAAAGTGGAAAGCTGTTTTAGATATTTATGAAATTAATAGAGTTTTATATTGAACGTATTTTAATTAAAGATTGTAGGGTGCAATTTTTTGCACCAATAAATAATTTTCCATTTTTCATTTTCAATTTTCCATTCAACTTACAACTTGTAAAATAAAATAAAAGCGTGGAATAAAAATGGTTCAATTTTTTAGCAAAAGAAGATTAAAGATTGCAGAACAGATAATTATCGTTATCTTTTTTGCGGTGCTGATTCCGATGACAGTTAGCGGTGTTATTATCAGTAATATTAACCAGCAATCAAACCGCGCTCAGCTTCGTTCGGCAGCCGTTATGATTGCAAATATTGTGTCCGAGGAGATTGATGTCTTCGAGCACTCGATTAATAACGAACTTACGCAAATTATTGCAAGCCTTGAATACTTGAATAATCCTACCCAAGAACAAAACTACCTTGATAGTATAATCGGTGATTTGCCTTTTTATAAAGAACTTGCTGTTGTCAGAAAGAGCCAACTCGAAAAATACAAAATGTACAGCATTCAAGATGATTACGCCGTATTTAGCCGTCCGATGAAAAACGGACACTATTTGGTTGCGGTTTTGGATATCAATACTTTGCAAAAAAATCTTTTCAAAACTTTGACGGAAGACAAGCGCCAAATTTATGTCTTAGCAGGTAAAGACCTCATTGCAACGAGCAATTATTCGCAAGATGGCTATGATAAAAGTATTGCACAGCTTCCTGAGAAACTTCGCGAAAATGAGCCTGTAATCTATGGTGACACCAAAAATCAACCGCTTGTTTATCTCAAGAAAACTGATCCTGATGTGACGATTATTGTAAATACTTCTAAGATTGTCACTAAACATACTATTGACTACAACCGTGATAAAATCATACTTTCAATCCTTTTAACTGTGCTTACGGTATTCTTTGTTGTAGGATTATACACATCCTACCTGTATATCAATATCCGTCAGCTTTTCAAGGCGATTATTGCGATATCAAAAGGAAACTACGAAAGACGAATCAGACTGTTAACCAATATTTTCACACCTTTCGAGATTGTTTTTCTCGGAAACGAGTTCAACAGAATGGTTAACCAGATTCACAAATCCTACATTCAGCTAAAGAAGAAGAACAAAGAGCTTAAGCAGATGAACGAATTCCGCTCAAACATGATTGATACGGTGAGCCACGAATTCAGAACACCGCTTACAAGTATTCAAGGATACACTTCAAGACTTCTAAGGCAAGATATCCAAATTGATGAAGAAACAAAAGTTAAGTCGTTAAAAATTATCAAAAAACAATCTGAGCGTTTGAAACGCATGATTGAAGATTTGCTTGTTATTCCTGATATTGAAGGCGCACGATTGAACGTTAATTTAGTTAACATTCCTATTAATTCCGTTATTGAAAGTTCAATCATGCTTGTGAGAAATGACGCGAATAAGGAAATCATAAACAATGTTCAAGACTGCGAAATCGAGATTTTGGCTGATACTGACAGAATTGAACAGGTCTTTGTGAACCTTATCGAAAACGCGATTAAGTATTCTAAAGACGATAGTCCGATTACTTTGGATTACGAAATAAGAGATGAAAGACTTGTTGTGAGTGTTCAGAATGCTTATGATGTTATTCCAAGAGAAAAACTTAAGACTCTGTTTGACAAATTTACTCGCGTTGATGACAAAACTACACGAACAACTCGTGGCACGGGTTTAGGTTTGTTTATCGTAAAAGGTTTGGTTGAAGCAATGGACGGCGAAATCAGACTTTATTCAAACGAAGATTGCGGTTTTTGCGTAAAAGTGTTTATGCCGATTGCAAGAGATTTAGAGGATTAAATTCGCTAAGTTAAATTTCTCTTTGCTCTCAATTTCTTTTGAGTTTTTAGAATAAAGCTTTTTATTGATGAATAATAACCGATTGCCAAAACCAAAGATGCTGCTATCCAAGCAATCGGACCTGCATAAAAAACACCAAAATAACCAATTTTTGCAGCAAGATAAATAGCTGCAAATGCACGCATTAAAAGTTCACCAATTGATGCAAGCATAGGTATAACAGCTCGTCCAAGTCCTTGTAAAGCGTTTCTGTAAATAAAAATTTGCGCTAAGAAAAAATAAAAAATAGAGCTTCTAAACAAATAATCATGCGCAATTTTTACAACAGCTTCATTGCCTGCACCAATAAAAATTCTTACCAAATCGCCGCCAAAGAAATGCATTATAAATGCCATAACTATACTCAAGCCTAAATTAATAAGTGACGCTTTTTTCACACCATATCTTATTCTGGAAAAACATCCCGCACCGAAATTTTGTGCTACAAAAGATGCTAACGCAACACCAAAAGATATCATCGGAAGTGTCGCAATTTGTTCAATTCTGAGAGCCGCCGTGAAAGCTGCAATTACGTTTGCACCAAAAGTATTACAAACACTCTGAATAATTAATATGCTCAAGCCTAAAATTGCAAACTGTACAGCCATTGGAATACCGACTTTCAGGTGTTCCATTGCAAACGGAAATTCTTCTTTCCAATCAAAAATCCAATCTTGCACTTTTAGGTGCAAAATAGGGAAATGCTTTTTTACGTACCAAACACAAAGAAGCCCTGATATTGCTTGAGAAAGCACTAACGCTAAAGCTGAACCCGGAACTCCCAAATGGAATTGCAATATAAACAACAGTGCCAAAAATATATTTATAATAGAAGCTATAATCAAACAATATAGAGGTGTCATGCTATCGCCCAAAGCTCTGATTATACCGGCTAAAAGGTTATAGAAGTTTGCGACAAACAAACCTAAAACGACAATTTGAATATAGTAATACGCATCCTTATAAATTTCTTGCGGTACATTCATCAGGTATAAAATCTGATTCATGAAAACAGCACAAAATACAGTGAATAAAAGAGTAAAAGCAAAACTCAAGATTGTAGACATCGTAACCGAACGCCTTACTGCGTCAAAATCTTTCGCGCCAAATCTTTGACCCGTAATTACAGAAAAACCGTTTGTAAGTCCGACAATAATGAACATTATCAAGAAAAACAAAGGTGAAACTGCACCAACTGCCGCAAGTGCGTTCATACCAAGAGTTCTTCCAACAATAATAATATCTGCAACATTATAAAACTGTTGAAAAATATTCCCGATAAGCAGAGGAATAGAAAACAACAACATTAATTTTAATGGTGCGCCTTTCGTTAAGTCGTTTATCATCTCGGTTAGCCTCTTTTGATATTATAGCACAGAGAAATTGGAGTAAATTGACCAATTCCGACTTCAAAAAATAATTCAGACAAAATAAAAAGTAGAAATTATAATACAAATTTCTACTTTTCATTCTTATTTTTAACTGATTAAAATATCTTATGTATCAATGTTTGTAGCATAAACGGCATTTGATTCAATGAAATCACGACGAGGTTCAACCTTATCGCCCATCAAGATATCAAACAACTGGTCGCACATCATTGCATCTTCAATATTAACCTTCAACAATGTTCTTGTTTCAGGGTCCATTGTTGTTTCCCACAATTGTTGAGGCATCATTTCACCAAGACCTTTAAATCTTTGGATTGCCAAACCTTTTTGACCTCTGTCATCAACAAGTTTTTGCAATTGTTCAAACGATGTAATTTCAACTTCGCCGTTTTCAGTTTCAAGGATAAGCATTTTTTCTTCTTCTATCAAGAAATCTCTGATTAGCGGATAAGAATTTTTCAAACGCTTGAATTCGTTACTCTTGATAATATTTGCAGTAATCAATTCGTGTTCGTTTTCGAACAAATCCAATTGAATAGCGTATTTTGCAGTTTCTGCATTATATTTTAATGAAACAGCGTAATTTTTAGCTTCTTCAATATGATAATTTTCTGCGTGGTCTTTCAAATAATGAGCCAAATATTCAACAACTTCTGTCATTTTTGCTTGGTCTTCAAAATCCTCAGCCTTAACTTCAGAACGGATTAAACCTCTAAGAACAACTGATGGAATGATGTTCAAAATCGGGTTGTTGTAAGACTTGTAGAATGTTGCCATGTTTGATAACAATGTCAATAATTCGTCGCCTGTTTTAACTTTCGTTTTAGTTTTATCTGACAAGCTCAAAGACTTGATACCACGTTCTTTTAACATCTTGTCTAAAGCGTGTTCGTCATACAAATATTCTGCTGTTTTACCGCTTGTTACCTTGAATAGAGGCGGTTGAGCGATATAAACGTATCCGTTTTCAATAAGCGGTTTTGCATAACGGAAGAAGAACGTTAGAAGAAGTGTTCTAATGTGCGCACCGTCGACGTCGGCATCGGTCATGATGATGATTTTGTGATAACGCAATTTATCTAAGTTGAATTCTTCTTCGTTCTTGCTGATTGTAATACCGAACGCTTGAACCATTGATTGAATTTCATTGTTAGCATAAATCTTATCAAGTCTTGCTTTTTCAACGTTCAAAATTTTACCTCTTAATGGCAAAATTGCTTGGAACATTCTGTTTCTGCCTTGTTTTGCAGAACCACCCGCAGAATCCCCTTCGACTATGTAGATTTCGCATTTTTCAGGTTCTCTGTTTGAGCAATCGGCAAGTTTACCCGGAAGTGTTGAATTTTCAAGAACAGATTTTCTTCTTGTTAATTCTCTAGCCTTACGAGCAGCTTCTCTAGCTCTTTGAGCCTGTAAAGTTTTTTCAATAATTGTACGAGCAAGTTTTGGATTAAATTCCAACCACTCTTGCAATTTTTCTTTAACAACATCTTGAACTGCACCTGTAACTTCTGAGTTACCAAGTTTTTCTTTTGTTTGACCTTCAAATTCAGGGTTTTCGATTTTTACTGAAACAATTGCTGTCAAACCTTCTCTAACGTCATCACCTGAAAGGTTTTGTTCAGAATCTTTCAAAATTTTGTTTGTTCTTGCGTAATCATTTAAAACACGAGTCAAAGCGTTTCTGAAACCTGTTAAGTGCGTACCGCCTTGGTGAGTATTGATGTTGTTAGCAAATGACAAAATTGACTCATTGTAAGAATCGGTATATTGCATAGCAACTTCAACTTTAATTTTGTCAACCATTTTATCCATGTAAATAGGCTCATCAAACATAACGGTTTTGTTATGGTTAAGGAACGCTACGTAACTACCAATACCACCTTCATAGTGGAATGTTTCATCTTTTCTTCCGTCTTTTTCATCGTGAAGAATGATTTTCAAACCTTTGTTTAAGAAAGCCATTTCTCTGAAACGAGTTGCAATAATATCTACATCAATTTCTGTTGTTTCCGTGAAGATTTCAGGGTCAAGCCAGAATGTTGATTTTGTACCTGTTTTTGTTGTAGCAACAGTTTTTTCTACTTGAGAAGTCGGTTCACCTCTTAGGTATGTTTGTTTCCAAACATAACCGTTACGTGAAACTTCTACAACCATTTTTTCTGAAAGAGCATTTACTACTGACGCACCTACGCCGTGAAGACCGCCTGATACTTTATAACCGCCATCACCAAATTTACCGCCCGCGTGAAGCACTGTGTGTACGATTTCTAAGGCAGATTTGCCTGTTTCAGGCTTAATATCAACAGGGATACCACGACCGTTATCTTCTACGGTTACACTGTTATCTTTGTGAACGGTTACGTGAATTTCCGTACAATAACCTGCCAATGATTCATCAATTGAATTATCAACGATTTCATAAATACAGTGGTGCAAACCTCTTTGAGAAGTTGAACCGATGTACATGCCGGGACGCATTCTAACTGCTTCCAAACCTTCTAAAACACGTATATTACTAGCGTCATATCCTTGTGCCATTAATCCCCCTTATAAATAAAAGCTCTTTTCAGCTATTTTTGTGCGCATGCGCACGTTACTTCAATTAGTATAGCACAAAAAAAGATTTTGGGAAAATGTTGTTATAAAGTTAATTTTCAGACTAAAAAAACTTCTTATTTTTATGCTAATCTTTTATTATGAAGAAGTTAGCTTTATTACTTATACTATTTGCTCAAACAGCAGTTTTCGCATCTCCTGTTGTCTATAATGATAACGGCAAATTCGGTTTGCAGGATGAAAACGGCACTGTTTTAGTAGAAGCTAAATATAAAAAATTAATACGCCTTGGAGAATCAGGTTGGATTATTCAAAAAGGTTCAAAATTTGGTGTCATGGATTCTAATGGCAACATTTTAGTAGAGCCGATTTATTCCAACGCCGATAGAATTTTAGGCAAATTCGTTAAGTTTAAAAAAGGCGATAAATACGGCATTTTTGACGAACAAGGTTTCACAATTTTGCCGGTAGAATATTCTTCAATTGACTTGTTGTATGGCGGAATGTTTTTAACTTGCAAAAATTATAAATACGGCGTCACGGATTTTAACGGTCAACCTATTTTGGATAATATTTTTGACGATATTTACATGCCAAAACCTAATTCAATGATTATTGTATATAATGGTGAAAAATACGAAATCACAAGAAATAAAAATGAAGAATTGACATTACCAAATAATGTACGTGCAATAAAAGATAATTCAGAATTTACAATCACAGAACTTATTACAAAACCGGTTGCAACTACCGGATATTACAGCGTAAGTGCGACCAATTATTTATTAAAAGTCTTTTCATCAATTTCACCTGCATACGAACAAACAATTGATGAATTAATGTTCTCACAAGGCGCAGATGCAGCTTCTATCATTATGAAGTGCGTATGGATTCCAAAATTTCCGATTGTATATGTAAAAAAATATTATCAGAACTTAAAAGCCCCCAATAATGGTCCATTGAGTGGCGTAAAAACAAATTTGAAAAAACATATGAATGAGTAGACTTTGATTTATTATAACAAATAATCAACCGAGTTCTTTTTCAAGTTCTTCAATTGTTGGAAGATTAGATTTTATACTATCTGGAATCGTTTGAGTAACTGTATATTCAGCAACACCAATCGGTTTTGTCATATCCCTTAGTGAATACTCTGCAATTAACTTATTTTTAGATTTGCATAGAATTATGCCAATTGATGAATTATCAACCTCTGATTTTAATTTTTCATCTACTACATTGAGATAAAAATTCATTTTCCCTGCGTATTCCGGCAAAAATTCACCAATTTTTAATTCAAAAACGACGTATGAATGTAATTTGGTGTTATAAAATAATAAATCTAAATAGTAATCTTTGTTTGCAATTTCTAAATGATACTGTTCCCCAATAAAAGCAAAACCTTTGCCCAATTCAAGTAAAAATAATTTTAGATTTTTTACAAGTCCCTTTTCTATGTCTTTTTCATTTGCCTGTTCTGAAATTGTTAAAAAATCAAAATTGTATGGGTCTTTTATTAATTCATTTGCTAAATCTGATTGTTGTTTTGGTAAAATAAGAGAAAAGTTATTCACTTTGTTGTCATTAGTTTGTCTGTCATAAAGTTTAGATTCTATCTGCAACATCAATGTATTACGCGACCAACCGTTTTCAAGAATTTTATTAGCATACCAAAGTCGTTCTTCTTGAGTACCAACTTTATCCATTAAAAATATATTATGTCCCCATGGGATTTGTGCAACAAGCTGTTGCACAATTGTAAAATCCGAATATATTTCTGCAAATTTTCTCATATATTTAAGATTTCTAACGGACAAACCCTTTAAATCCGGAAAGGATTGTTGTAAATCTCTAGATAAATTATCTACAACTTTGGTTCCCCAACCCAGTTCTTGTTGTTTATCTAAAATTATTTTACCTATATTCCAATATAAAATAATTAATTCTGCATTCACTGCTAATGCAGCTTTGAGTTGAGCGTTTCGAATTGTAATTTTTAAATTTTCTAATGTTTTAATATATGATTTATCAAGACTATTCATACAACACCCCTATTTGTACATTTTTTTGTACAAATTTATATAAATTAAAAATTTTTATTTATTAAATGTTTATAAACCGCATCGGGTACAAATTTACTAATATCACCTTTATTTAACAAAATTTCTCTTACGGCAGATGATGAAATAAAGTTATATTCGGGTTTTGTAATCAAGAATACTGTTTTAATATTACTGTAAAGTGCGTTATTTGTTTGTGAAAGCTGCATTTCATATTCAAAATCAAAAGAAGTTCTTAACCCTCTCAAAAGCACTTCTGCGCCACGTTTTTTAGCATATTCTACCGTCAAACCTTGGAAAGAATCAACTTCTACATTTGGAAAATCTTTAACGCATTCTTTAATCAAAGCTACGCGCTCATCAATAGGCAAAAATCCTTGTTTATTGATATTATAAGAAACCGCGATGATTACTTTATCAAAAATTTCTGCACCGCTTTTCAAAATATCAATGTGTCCGTTTGTTATCGGGTCAAAACTTCCCGGATATATTGCAATAGTCATATTTTCACCTTTATTTGTTAATAACAGCGTCTACGATTTCGTCCGCAGAAATCTTCAAACAATCCAAGCTTTCGCAAGTCGTTTGACGTCTTTCCCACAGGCATGGTTGTAAATCACAATTACAATTAGCTTTAATTGGAACGACTTTACCGTTTTGCGGTATCAATTTTTTATCATCGGTTGAACCGAAAATAACATACGTTTTTACGCCTAAAGCCACTGCAACATGTAATGGCGCAGAATCTGAGCATAAGAATTTTTCTGTGCTTGAAATCAATTCTGCCAGTTCTTTTAAATTTTTTGTTTTGCCAAACATATTAACGTACTTATCAGCCGGTACAAGTTTCTGAATCGTTTCAATCGTTTCTTTATCATCAGGACCGCCTGCCAAAATAACTTTTTTTCCGCAATCAGCCAGTTTGTTTACAACTTCTGCCCATTTTTCAGGCGAAATGGTTTTAATCATTCCCTTTTTTACACTCAAAAGACTAACTCCGGGGTGAATTAATACAGTATTTGCTTCAGTTGTTTTTGTCGGAACATCAATTTGCGGCAACTCTGTATTAATCTCCGTAACGCTTCTTACAAGGTCATGGTACATTTTAGCTGCATATTGATTTTTATTAAGTCTGACAGCTTTAGTCAAAAGAATTTCACTCAATTTACCTGAATTATAACCATAACGTTTAGGAATAAAAGTTGCAGCCAAAAACATTGAAATAAATTTGTTTGAGCCTGACGAAATTACCATGTCAAACTTATTTGTCCAAATTTTGAACAAAAGTTTTAAAAGTTCCGTGTATTTGTTTTTGCCTTTGATATCCGCAAACAGAGTTTTATCAATAATATTTGTAAGTGACACAACGCCTTTGCTTCGAGGCTCTAGCGCAAGCGTAATTTCAGCATCAGGGAACTGTTTTTTTACAGATATAATTGTAGGTAAAAACAAGATTTCATCACCTAAACCGCCAAAATTTATAAACAAAATTTTCATTATGCTTGCAATTCTCCTGCTAATTTTCCAAATTCTTGAATAGAAAGTTTTTCGCCGCGAATATTTTCATCCAATCCCAAATCTGAAATCGCTTTTGTAACTTTTTCTTTGTCAAAACCCGCACCTACAAGGCAATTTTTAAGAGTTTTGCGTCGTTGTGAAAACGCAGATTTGATTACGCGTCTAAAGAATGAATAGTCATCAAGTTTTAAGAGCGGTTCTTGTCTGACTTTCAAAGAAACAAGTGCAGAATTAACTTTTGGCGCAGGATAAAAAGATTTGCGTCCAACAAGCCTTATAATTTCACAATCAGCCCAAAATTGAGAAAGAATAGTTAAAAGACCGTATTGTTTTGATTGGCTTTTTTCAGTCGCTACAATTCTTCTGGCAACTTCTTCTTGAACCATAAGAATAATATCTTTAATTTTGTTGCGGTTTTTGTTATTCAAATCGTCGATTTCGCCTAAAAGATGTGCAATGATTGGAGAAGTAATATAATAAGGAATATTTGCAACGATTTTTACATTGTCTTCTGTCAGTGCAGAAATATCCGTTTTAAGAATATCATTATGTATGATTTCTAAATTGTCGCAATCAAGCTTTTCAAGCTCTTTTATTGCTTCTTCATCCAATTCAACTGCGATAACTTTTTTAGCATGCTTTACTAATTGTTCAGTAACGAATCCGACACCCGGGCCGATTTCCAGAACAGTATCATCTTTTGTAATATTCGCAAAATCAATAATATCGCCGATTACATCGGGATTGATTAAAAAATTTTGACCTAATCTTTTTTTAGTTCTAAAGAACTTTGCTCTTTGTAAATAATCCACCATGGTATTTATAATAGTACAAACAGGGAAATGTTAAAATATTAATCTTAATTTAGAATAGAATTGTTGAAAGAAATTCAACTATCACAAATCAATATACTTGGGTAAGGGAATATGGTAATGGCGTAAACTAAACTTAGTTGAAATTTGAAAGTGGAAAGTTATTTATATGGTGCAAAAAATTGCACCCTACAATTTTTTAATTAAAATACGTTCAATATTGAACTTTTTCATTTTAATAAATTCCTAAAACAACTTTCAACTTTCCACTTTCAACTCACTATCCCTTATTCCCCTCAAAGAATCTTTCATATATAATAAAAAAGGAGAGTATCGTGAATCAATGTAAAACAAAAACCGAAGAAAAATTAGAGTACAGCCAACTTTTGGACGAATTTATTTTGGGCTGTAAAACTTCACGTAAAATCGGTATGGAATATGAACGCATACCGCTTAATAAAATTACTAAAGAAGTTGTTTCTTATGGTGGCGATTATGGTGTTTGTGAATTATTAAGAGAATTTGCAAAATCTGATAATTGGGATTACATTTTAGATGATACAAATATTATTGGGCTAAAAAAACTTCACGATACAATAACTTTAGAACCGGGTTGCCAATTAGAATTAAGCATTGAACCGCAAGAATTTATTAGAGATTTAAAAAAGAAAATTGAAGAAATTGATTCCAACATTGCGCCAATTTTAGATAGGTTTGGCATTGAATTAATCAACAAAGGCGTTTCTCCTACTACGACTTACAAAAATATTAAAATTTTACCCAAACGCAGATATCATATTATGGCGAATTATTTATGGGGAATTTTATCTGACGTAATGATGAGAGAAACCGCAGGTATTCAAGTTGGAGTGGATTATTCTTCAGAAGAAGATGCCATGCGCAAATTCCGTGTTGCAAATCTTATGATGCCATTTGCAACTGCTATGTATGCTAATTCCAAAATCAGAGGCGGAGTCGATACAGGTTACAAATCTTTTAGAGCTTTAGCTTGGTTGAATACTGATAACGAACGCTGCGGATTTGCTACAAAATTTCAAGACGGCATGTCGTTTAAAGACTATGTAAATTTGCTTTTGGATACTCCGATGATTTTTATTAATCGTGAAAATGCACCATTGAACGTAAACGGACGCTTGACGTTCAAGCAATTTATGGAAAAAGGATTTGAAGGTTTTAATGCTACGATTGAAGATTGGCAATTGCATTCTAATCTTTATTTTCCGGAAGTTCGTTTGAGGAATTTTATTGAAATAAGAAATCATGATTGCGTGGGTGGTGGTTTAGAATACTCAATTCCTGCTTTGTATAAAGGTATAATGTATTCTCCATCAGCATTAGAAGAAGTTGAAAACTTGCTTTGCAAATATTCGTTTAATGAAATTAATGAACTCAGATATAATGTTGCAAAGTATGCAACTTCTGCAAAACTTAGAAAAACTTCTATTTCTTCTATTTGTAAAGAGCTTGTTGAAATTTCTTATTATTCACTAAAAACTCAACTTGAGGATGAGGAAAAATTTTTAGAACCGATTATGGAATTGTTAAAGAAAGGCAAAACTCCGTGTGAAGTTTAAAATTTAATGTCGGGTTCAATGAAAACGTTGAACCCGACCTACTGTTTATAAATTATTGTTGGGCTGAAAGCCCAACCTACTTAGCTTCAGGCTAATCGCCTTTGCAATGACGTGACGTAGAACTACTGGCTGAGCGTCTTTGTGAGGTTCGTTAGAACCGAAACAATCCAGCTTACATACAATTTTATGTAAATACCAACGTGTCTAATTGATTTCAATCACGAAATTTTCAATAATTTGAATATGAGAATCATAATAATCGGTGGTGTTGCAGCAGGAGCAAAAGCCGCTGCCAAATCAAAAAGAATGCTTCCTGATGCAGAAGTTCACATCTATACGCAAGATACACATGTTTCTTATTCCTCTTGTGGTTTACCATACTATATTGCAGGCGATTTTGCAGACTGGCACAAACTTATAGTCAGAACAAAAGAAGAATTTGAAAAAAGTGGAATTGGTATCCATTTAGAACACCGTGTTACTAAAATTTTACCAGCAGATAAAAAAATTCTAATAAAAAATCTTAGCACAAACACCTGCGAATTTGTTAAATACGATAAACTTATTATTGCGACAGGTTCACATCCGTTTATACCTGAAATCAAAAATAGCAACCTAAAAAATATTTATACGGTAAGAACTCTAGAAGATGGTATAAATATCCGTGAAAAAATGAAAGAATCAAAAAATATTACGATATTAGGCGGTGGCTATATCGCAATAGAAATGATTGAAGCATTTGTTAAAAACAGTAAAAACGTCACCCTTATTGAACGTTCACCTTTTATACTCTCAGTTTTTGATGAAGATATTTCTTCACTCATCCAAACTTTTATTCTCGAACATTCCAACAACTTAGTAAAAATAATTAACGAAGATTTGGTAACAGAATTTGTCGGAGAAGAAGAAGTACGAGGGGTTTTAACCTCAAAAGGCTCAGGTATTGAAACCGATATGGTAATCGTATCAACAGGTGTGCGCCCGAGTGTCGACATTGCAAAAGAAGCAGGAATAGAACTTGGCATAACAGGAGCAATAAAAGTCAACAGTAGAATGCAAACTAATATTAGCGATATTTATGCCTGCGGTGATTGTGTGGAAAAAATTAATATGATTTCACATTCACCAATGTGGCTTCCTCTTGGCTCTACAGCAAACAAAGAAGGGCGCGTTGCTGCAATTAACGCTTGCGGCGGTGTCGAAGACTTCGAAGGAATTTTAGGCTCTACCGTTTTAAGATACCACGCAATGGCAATTTCCATGACAGGCTTAACCGAAAAAGCAGCACAAAAACTCGGCTATGATACTGTTTCCGTTGTCATCACCAAACGCGATAAGGCAGGTTACATGCCGGAAGTCAAGAATATAACGCTTAAACTTGTTGCCGACAGGCGTTCACACAAAGTTTTAGGCGCGCAAGCCATCGGAGATGGTGACGCAGACAAGCGTGTCAATACGATTTCGGTCGGTTTGCTAAGCGGAATGAGAGTTGAAGACTTGTTGGACGTGGATTTAACCTACGCTCCTCCGTTCTCAACAAGCATTGACATACTAATTTCTGCTGCCAGAATTTTAAAGTCCAAACTAAACTAACATTGCAAGCTTTCAATTGCTTTTTGATAATCTTTACTTCCATAAATATAACTTCCTGCAACTAATGAAGTTGCACCAAGAGAAGTACAAATTTTTGAAGTTAAATTATTAATTCCACCATCAACTTGAATAATTAAATCTGTTGGTGCATTATCTTTGATTGCAGGAATTTTCATTGCACAATCATGCATAAACTCTTGACCACCAAACCCAGGCTCAACAGTCATTACAAGCAATAAATCAATTTTATTCAGAAATTGAAAGATCTCTTTCGCTTCTGTTTTTGGTTTTATTGATAAACCGACTTTTACATTAAAACTTTTTATTAAATCAATGACTTTTTCTACTTGTTTTGGATTTTCACAAGCTTCATAATGAAAAGTCAAAATATCAGAACCCGCTTTTGCAAACGGTTCAATATATTTTTCAGGATTTTCAATCATCAAATGAGTATCCAAAATCAAATCCGTTGCTTTTCTCAAGGATTTTACAACAGGAACACCAATTGTAATATTGGGAACAAAATGCCCATCCATAACATCAATGTGAAGCCACTGCGCGCCTGCTTGCTTAACTGCCTCTGCTTCTTCGCCAAGTTTTGCAAAATCTGCTGATAATATTGAAGGTGAAATAATAGTCTTTTCCATAAACTCATTTTAACACACATATTGTCATTTTCGAAAACTTTAGATATAATTAAGTTATTATGGAAGATTTAACAGATTTAAAGAAATATTTAAAAAAATTACAAAATACAATTGCAAGAGATATCGATTTCAAATTTTTTGGCCTGAACTTTATTAAAAAAAATAAAATTGATGATGTTTGGTGTTGCATACTGGCAAGTTTACCCGAAATTTTCAAAAAGAACTTAAAAAGCACTTTCAGCAAAAAATTAAACTCAATAATTGCATATAATCATTTATTTGATGCTTTAAAACACAAATGTCCGTTTAGTTCACAAATGTATTCTGTTAATATAGACGGTGTTAATCGCTCTATAACTACTATTTTAACAAGCATTGAACGTGATGTTAATTATTTAGAAAAAAATACATAAGTCCGCTTCACTCGTTGACTTTTATCATCTATTTGTTGTACAATCTTGGTAACTATCATACAAGTTTTACGGAGTAGAAAATGAATTCACAACAAGATGTTATTTATGGTTTAATGAACGAGTTAGAAGAAGCCTTGGATCACGGTATACCACTATTAGGTTCTGTTTCCATTGTTAAAAAAGATATTGTAACAAACATCTTGGATAAATTATATGCTGCACTTCCTGATGAAATCAAAGAGGCAAGAGCACTATTAAGACGTAAAGATGAGCTACAATATGAAGCTCAACAACGTGCAGAAAAAGTTATTTCTGATGCTCAAGCTGAAGCAAACAGACTTCTTAGCGAATCTGATTTATTAAGAGCTGTTCAAAGAGAAGCAGAAAAAATTAAAGAACAAGTTATAACTGATTGCGAAGATATTAAACGTAAAGCACTTGATGAAGCGGAAGGTGTAAGAAATCAAGCAATTGATGAAGCTACAAGAATCAAAGACGGCGCAACCGTTTATGCTGAACAAGTATTGGCTAACATTGAACAAAACTTGACTCAACTTCAAGAAGTTGTTAAAAATGGTCAGCTTCAAATGGAAAGAAGACGCGCAGAAGCCGATGAACAAATGAGTTCAGGTTATGTTAACCAACGTCAGGAATTCGCACAAGATTTTAAGATGAATTAGTCTTATAACAGTATTAAAAACAGTAACGGCACTTCTTTCAGAAGTGCCGTTACTGTTTTTACAACGCTTAATGCAATTTTACCCTTACGGTTTTTCACCTCACCCTAACCCTCTCCTGTAAGGAGAGGGAATGACCTAAAGTCGCTCAATTATTAATTGTTAAAATTAACAAGTCTTGATTATTCCCTCTCCTCACAGGAGAGGGCTAGGGTGAGGTGAAAAACCCAAAAAGAGAATTATACTAAAACTTCTCACTTCACATCAAACTTAACTGTTTTGCAAAATGCTTGCGCAAAAAAGAAGGTCTGTGATACTTGCATAAACCATGTTTATCAATTGCATCAAGATGTTCTTTGGTTAAATATCCTGCATTTTTCGCCCAATTGTACATCGGAAATTCTTCATGCAATTTTTCCATGTACCTGTCACGCGTAACTTTTGCCAAAATACTCGCTGCAGCGATTGATGCTGATTTTGAATCACCTTTTATCACAAATTGCTGCGAGTAATTAAAATTCTTAATCAATTTATTACCATCAACCAGCACCATAACATCAGGGTTATGAATTATCGCAGAACAAGCTAAATTCATTGCTTTTAGTGACGCATTCAAAATATTTATTTTTTCAATTTCGTCAACTTCAACACAAACAATTTCATTTAACGTATTGTTTTTAATAACATCATAAATTGAATCACGTTTTTTAGCCGTAAGTTTTTTTGAATCGTTAAGTATTGCTAAATCTTTAATCAAAGCATCAGTTACCTTTTCAAAACAAACCGCTGCGGCAAATACACCGCCAGCAGCAGGGCCTCTTCCTGCTTCATCCGTTCCAATTATCGTTGTATTAAAATCTTTATCAAATTGAAATAAAAGTTCTGAACTCATCAACTCTATCCTATAATAGGTGCAACAAATGTTCTGGTAGCTAAATCTTTATCCAAGATTAGTAAAGCTTTTTTATCATCACCAATTAATCTTAAAGTCGCTAAAACACCACCAACATTTGCTTCTTCTTCAACTTGTTCTTTTATATACCAATCAAGAAGATGCATTGCAGCCCTGTCTTTAACTTCCTCTGCTACGTCCATTACGTGGTTAATTCTTGATGTTACATACTCTTCATGTCTTAAAACTTGTTCAAACATTGTAAGCGGACAAGTTCCTTCAAGTTCAGGTTTTTCAATTACTCTTAGGTCGATTTTTCCGCCTCTTTCGTTCAAATAATTTAACATACCCATTGCATGCGCGTGTTCTTCTTGAACTTGAACATCAAACCAGTTTACAAAACCTTGCAAATTTAGTTCTTGAAAATAAACTTTCATCGCTAAATACAAATATTCTGAATAAAATTCTTTGTTAATTTGGTCATTAAATGCTTCCTGTAATTTTTCGTTAATCATATTTCCTCCAGCTCTATCTTTTTAATGGATTGCCACGTCGCTAACGCTCCTCGCAATGACAGCATGCCAAGTCATTGCGAGGAACAAATATCCGTTTTAGTGACGAAGTAATCCATATAAAAGTACAAATAATATGCGTATTTATTTTATCACAAATTATGTTAAACTGTTTCTATGATATACTTTTTAATTCTAATCACTTTGCTATTCATTTGGTCATTTTTCATTGAACCAAATCTGCTTGTTATTAAAAACTACACATTTAAAGAACTTAGTGATAAAAAAATAATTTTTGTGAGTGATTTTCATATTGCAAAAAACGAAAGAAAAAGACTTCAAAAAATTGTTAATACCATTAATGAAATTGAGCCTGACTTGGTATTATCGGGCGGTGATTTTATAAAAGGTCATGATGGAAAGTACACTTTACCAATAGAAGAACAGGTTAAAGAATTCAATAAAATCAATGCGCCGATGATTACAGTCCTTGGCAATCATGATGGCATGTTTGACAAAGAAAGAGTGCGCAATGTCCTTCAAACAAACGGCATCACTGTTCTTGAGAATTCAAATACAGAATTTGAAGGTCTGTCTATTGCAGGTGTTGAAGATATTCAAACAGGCTTTCCTGATGTTGAACTGGCACTGATTGGAACAGAACACCCGACAATTTTACTTTCTCATAATCCCGATATTTATTATGATGTACACGAAAAAGTAGAACTGATTCTTGCAGGACATTTGCATGGCGGACAAATTTATCTGCCGTTCGTTGGAGCTTTAAACGTTCCTTCCAAATATGGGAATAAACTCGTACGGGGCTTAATTGAAGAAACACACAACAAAATGCTTGTAACAAACGGTTTGGGTACAAGTATCCTACCAATTAGATTTGGTGCAGTTCCTGAAATTATTGTAATTAACGGAAGCGACAAATAATACCAGATGTTATTGTTTCACTTTAGGACCTTTTAGTCGGTTATAAAATCCCATAATGTAATCATCGTACTTATTACCTTTCACAAGCCCTTTAAATACTTCTGCCACAAATTCTAAACCCTCATTATTTTCTACTGCGCGTTTTGAAACAGCATCCTTAACTTTATTTTTATCTATTTCAGCCCAAACAGCTTTTCTATCTTCTTTTAACGGAAGGTTTTGGAAATGCAGCCAATGTCCGACTTCATGAAACAAAGAATCAAAGCGTTCTGCAATAGGCTTTCCCAGATTATTTTTGGATATAAAAAGATATAATTGATTAAAAACTTTTGCGCAAAAAGATTCTTTCAAAAACCTTGGGCGAAATGCAATTTTATCAGGTAAATTATCGACCTTTTGGCGCAATATATTCAACCCTTCTTCTTGGTATTTCTGAGTTTTTTTGTTGTTTTTGTTAAACCACAGTAATGAATTGTATTCTGTTTTATAGCGCAATGCGGTTAGTTGTGTACGAAGTGTCATATTAAAAATACCTTTCCACTACTATGCTTAAGGTCATTTTTCGCTTCTTTTATGCAACAATTGAGATTCTCACTTAAAACACCTGATATAAAAGGAACAACCTCATCTGTCGATATCGGCTGACCGTTGTCCGTCAACAGAATTTCATCTTTGCCTTGATAAAATTTTTCAAAGTTTTTATCAAAATATTTTGATTCTGAATTTCCTTTATTAGTATAATATTGCCCATCCTTTTTAGAAAATTTTACAGCATCTCCGATATGAATTGCACTTCCTTGTTTATCATGAGCAAAAGCTAAAGGAATGACATCAATACTGTCACGTTTTTCTAAAACTCTTTTAACAATTGCAGAAACCCCCGGCTGGAACTTGTATTTGAGCGGCAAAAACGGAACAATAGCCATTGCACCCTCCGGATATATAAAAAAGTTTATTTTACCTTCTGAAAGTTCATCTACAATATCTTGAATAGTTTCCCTATTTTTTTCCTTTGCACTTTTGTTTTCAGCCTTAGCATTAATAGGTACAACACCCATAAATTCAAGTTCTTCAGGCATTTTAGAACGTTTTAAAAATCCTTCACCTGCAAGTACTTTACTCCTTGGGCAAGCTTCTGCTTTGTTTTGATAAAGATATTCTCTATACAAAAGCGAATTAAAAAACATTGCTCCGTTAATGTCTTTTGGTTGCTGACGCGTATGGTTCATAATAAAGATATGTGGTTCTTTTGAATTCACAATATCCACAATCTTTCCTGACTCAACATTAATTTCAAACGGACGGGCGCACATGCTTCGCATCTTTTTATACACATACTTGATAAAATCAGCAGAACTTACGTCAATACTTTTGTAAGCCGTGTTGACGCCTTTATTTGCAAAAGAGGCAGAAGCTCTAAAGCTCTGCCCTCTCTTGTAATAATTAAAATTTGTATTTGTTTCAACTCTTGTTATCATTATTAGTTACAGCAATTATCTGATAAGTAATCACTTGGGTTGTCTTGATCAATTGAATCATTTGCTCTGATAATATCATCAGTTTCTTTTACAGGTTTTGAAAGACCTTTTACAAATGTGTCTGCAGCTAAAGCTGAACCTGCTGTTGCAAATGTAGCTGCTGCAGCTTTCTTCGCAATACCTGATTTTCCTGCAAACATTGTTGCGCTAATAGGATTAATTCTCATCTTGTTTTCCTTTCCTTGCCCCACTAAGAGGGTAATTTCACACTAGATTTTATTGTTTTTATTTTCTCTATAAATACACTTGCATCTGATATAAACTGTCTTAACATTTTCCAAGAAAAGAACTTTTTGCTTGGAACAAAACAAGCTCTGCTATTCATTGAATGAGTTTTCATCTGAAATTTCGGCTTGGGATTCTCAAACTGTATCTTTGCGTTGAAAGTTGTACTGTTAATACTAATGTTCATATCTTAAGTACAATATTATCATGTGTTTTCGAATTAGCAAGAAAAGTATATACGATTTTTATAAAAATTTACAAAAAATACTACGTATAGACTAGATAAAAATCAATGGTGCCAGAAATTGCACCCTACTTCTTTTAATAAATTACATTAAATTTTGAACATATCTTTATTAGACAATTGTAGGGTGCAATTTTTTGCACCATTAACTTAAATAAGTTTTTATTACAGTACAAAATTCAACACAACTGCAATTGCAGAAAGAATAAACGCAACCAACGTAAATTCTTTTACAATCCTGATTTCAGAATGTCCGCAAAGTTCAAAATGGTGGTGAATTGGTGACATTTTAAAAATTCTTTTACCTGTTAATTTATAACTTGTAACCTGCAAAATTACTGACAAAGTTTCCATTACAAAAACACCGCCAAACAAAGCAAGCAAAAGCTCGCATCTTCCGATTACAGCCAAAGTTCCTAATAAACCGCCTAATGCTAAAGAACCTGTATCGCCCATAAATACTTGTGCTTTCGGTTTATTGTATTTCAAAAATCCGATTAATGCACCAATTACAGTTGCTGCCACAATTGCAGAAGCACTATGACCGCCATAATATGCAATAATTCCGCAAGCCAAAAATGCAGGAATACCTGTTGAAGCAGCAAGCCCGTCTAAACCGTCAGTTAAGTTATAGGCGTTTGATGCACCTGTTACAACAAACACCGTAAAAATCGGATACAGAAATCCTAAATCGAAATCCATTGAGCCAAGAGTAATTACAGTTCCATAAGTTTGCATTGCATAAACTGTTGGAATTAAAGCAATCAATATTTGTCTTACAAGTTTTCCTCTCGGACTTAAACCTTTATTTTCATGACCTTTAATCTTTAAATAATCATCTTGAAAACCTGCTAACGCCATAAACAAAAGAGTTATAATGATAATCCAAGCTGAATTATCCATTTGCTGCGCCATAAGAAGAGTTATAATAGACGCAATAATGATTGCGACAATAATAAAAACACCACCCGTTGTTGGAGTTCCTGCTTTTTTAGCATGAGCTTCCGGTGCAACATCAAGAATATATTGCCCAATTGTTTTCTTTTTCAAAAAATCTATATAAGGTACGCCAAATAACAAGCATAGAACCATACTCATCAACAAAGCAACCGCTAACATTATCATAACTATTTCTCCTCTAGTTTGAAACCTTTAATATCACTAATTTTACACCAAACAAGAAGAAATGTTCACATAAAAAATGAGGAAACACCAAATATGTTTCCCCAATTTTCACTTTTTATCATATCAATTTTCCATTTATGAAAGGAATGATTGATAATTTTGTTGCATTTGCGCAATTGTTGTTTCCATAGCTGAAAATTTCTTTTCCAATTGAGCTTTGTATGTAGAAATATTTGTATTTTGTTTTTTAATTTTTGTTTCCATTTTCTTGATATCAGAATCAAGAGTAGAAGTTTTTACATCAAAGTATCCTACAGAAGCCTTCAAGCTTTGCTCAATAGAATCCTCCATCATTGTCAAGACACCACCTTCACCTGTCAAAATTGATTTAACAGACTCTGGATTTTCTTCCAATGCTTTTTTAAGCTTGTCTTCATCCAATGTCAATGAATTTGTATCAGCGTTCAAGTTGTTACCATCTGCAGAACTTGTAGAAATACCGATTTCTGAAAGAAGATTGTAAACACCACCGTTTGAAGAATTTTTAGCAGTTGCATAGCTTCTGATTGTGTTTCTCAAACTTGTTAATGAAGTTTCACCGTGAAGATCTGCACCATTTGCAGTAACTTCATCAACATTTGAAAGCACATCGTTATAAGCACTTACGAATGATTTAACAGCTTCAACCAAACCACTTGTATCTTGAGTTACTTTTAGTGTTGAAGTTCCGCTTTCTTCCGTACTTGCCTTTTTCAATGTCAATGTAACACCGTTCATTCTTGAAATATCAGAAGTTACAGTGTTAGATGTTGATGTCATTTTAGTTCCATTAATTGTAAACTGAGCATTTTTTCCTAATTCTTGAGCATCTGTGTACATTTTAGATGATTTAACTGTTCCGTCATCATTCCATTCAGAAGTTGTAAAGCCCATTACATCAGTGAAATTGCTTGTACCTGCTTCAATATTAACGTATGAAGCACCTTCTTTTTTAGATGTAATTGACAATTTACCTGCCGCATCATCCCAAAATGCGTAAGCTTGAGCGTCATCATTGTTGTTAATTTCAGAAATCAAAGATGAAAGAGTTGTTTTATCAGTGATTTTAAATGTAGCACCACCAATTGTAAACGTACCTTCTTTGATTTGAGTATTAAATCCTGAATCTTCAGAAGTCAATTTTGAAGCAACAGTAGCTTTAAACAATGAATTTGTTGATTTGTAGCTTCCGTCTTCTTGTTGAGTCAAACCGATAAGTGATGTTAAATTAGAACTATCAGTTGTAGCACCGATGTGAATAGTATCACCTTCGTTTTGAGCAGAAAAACTTAGAACACCACTGTCATCAATATCTGTCTTTATACCAAAACCTGCTAATTTAGCTTTCAAATCGCCTAAAGTATTTGTATCATTGATATTTACAGAATATTTTTGACCGTTTACATAAGCAGTCAAAGTACCATCTGAAATACCAAGGTTTTTCAATTTTGTATTATCGTCAGCAACTGCACTTGCAGCATTCTTAGAAGTTGCCTTTGTATAAGTTGCAAGTTGTTGAACAGTAATATCATAGCTTTGTCTTGTTGCGCTTGCTGTTGCTGTTGCAGTAAAAATATCAGTGTCAGAAGATGTTGCAGAATTTTTTGCAAACAAATCCATTGCACCGCCGAATTTTGCGTCAGTTAACTTTTCAATCGCAGAACGAAGCGTAGTAAATTTACTTCTTGTATCGTTCAAAGTATTTTTTACTGTTTGTTTGCTCTTTAAATCTGTTTGAAGTGATGTAACTTTTTGTTGTTTTACTGAAACTAGTGCTTCTACCCAAGACGAAGTATCTAAGCCTGAAGCCAAACCGCTAAACGATATTGTTGATGCCATGATAATAAAATCCTTTTTATTGTTTCGTTAATTGGTATATAGTTATACACTTTATATACCTATTATAAGTCATGTTCCAGAGGTTTTCAACCCTTTATATAGTGGAGATTGTTACAAATGTTAAAATTTCCTCTAAAAAACATACACTATATTGAATTCTATACATCAAACAAATTTTGAAAATCCTCTAAACAGTTGATGTCTTGAATACTAAAATTTGATACGATAGCGTGGGAAAGTGGTAAGGAAAGGATATAAGACATTAAGTCTTTGAGGCATTAAGTTCATTTTAATTATTTTTAATATTGAACATCGTCATTGATTAAATCTTTATAACGAACTTCACAACTTAAAGACCTAACAACTTAAAGCCTTCCAAACAGGATATGTATGATAAACTCAGTATTCTTCGATGAATTATATAAGCAATTTGCATGGTTTGATTCAGTTTTCACACCTGTTGTTGAGGGTTGCAGCAGTGAATTCTTTTTTGACGGCTTTGATTACAAACTCGCATCAATCAGCACAAACATGAATGTACTTTCCCAAAACGACACATTCTTTGTAACTAAAGTCAAAATAAATTCTAAAAACGATGTTTATATCAGAATTTCACAGGAAGCAATTAACGTAATTTTAGATAAAGTTCTCGGCAAAAATAACCGCAGATTTGATTTGACCGAAGTTACAGAGCTTGAAGCAAGGATTATCACAGCGTTTAATGACTTTTTGTATGAGTCACTTGCACCAAATTTCACAATTGAACCACACAGAAGATACAACGAGATTTTGCATCTGACTTATTTTGTAAAGAGCGAGGTTTCGGATTCTGCTGCAAAATTCATAATTTCTGTACCGAAAGACATTCTTTCACCTCAAGAAATTCAAAGAACCGAGCCTAGATTTGAGGACAGAGATTTTGCAAGCAGTCTTGTTGATGTGAAATTGATTTTGGGAAGCACGACTTTCCCTGTTGCAGATATAAAAAGGCTTGATGTTGGCGATATTGTTGTGTTTGAAAACAGCAACTCGTCTGAGATGACACTTGTTTGCAACAACATTGTTCAAAAATTTCAAGTTAAACCGAATATTAATATAATAGAACCTTATGATGCCAGCGGAGGAGGCGGTATGGAAGATAGTACAAACACTAATTTGTGGGACAGTATTCAGGTTGACATGTCGGCAGAGTTTGACAAAGTTAAAATTACTTTGGGCGAGCTTAAGAGCATTGAAGAAGGCTTAATTGTTGACTTGTGTTCTGTTTACGATAATAAAATTTCTTTGAAAGTTGGCGGAAAATCAGTTGCTTCAGGCGAATTGGTTATTATTAATGACCGTTTCGGCGTAAGAATTGAAAAGGTAAATGATTCTTCTTCTGAATCTTCAAACGAACCGGAAGAACCTGCAGAAGTTGAAGCAGAAGAACAAGCTCAAAGTAGCGATGATTTTGATTACAGCGATTTTGAGGTTGAAGATGGGCAGGAAGGTTGACTTTAGCTCGTAGATTGTTAAATAGAAGAAGGAATGAATTTAATTGAAAATGGAAAATGGAAAATGGAAAATTGTTTTAAATAATTTATCAATATTAAATTTAGTATTGAACGTATTATATTAAAAAATGTAGGGTGCAATTTTTTGCACCATTAATAATTTTCAATTTTCAACTTTCAATTTTCCATTAGTACGTTAAATTAGCAGGATAGTTTAAAAAGGACGTATTATAAATGGGATATTTAGCAAACTTTATGGTATACACGCTTGCAATGGTTGGAGTAATCGTTGTAGCACTTTTGATTTTTAAAAGTGCTACATCAGGCGGAATTACAGGCGGAAAATCTAAATATTTAAAAATAATTGACACATTAAATCTTGCACCAAGAAAAACACTCTACATAGTATCAACAGGTAGGGAAAAATTCTTGATTGCAGGTGATGTTGATAAAACGAGTCTGATTTCTAAATTGGAAACAGCGGAAGATTGCAGTGCGGCTTATGAAGTACGTAATGACCGTATGGGTGAAAACACTTCTGATTTGTCCCTTGCGGGCAAACACCTCACCCCAACCCTCTCCTCTAAGGAGAGGGAGTTCCCTGATTTAGCAAATCTTGCACAAGTTCCCTCTCCAAGGGAGAGGGCTAGGGAGGGGGCTAATTCCGTAGGGGCAAATCTCAATTCAACCCCAATGACCTTCCAAGAAACCATGTCAAAGCTTCCAAAACCAAGCTTCATGGATAAATCAGATATCGGAATTAAATCAAGTATGCTAAATTCGAAAAATGCTGGCGGGAAGTCGGTTTTGAGAAATTTGGCAGAAAGGATGAGGTAATTAATAATGGAAAATTGAAAGTGGAAAATGGAAAATTGTTAATGGTGCAAAAAATTGCACCCTACAATTTTTAATTAAATACGTTCAATATTGAACTATGTAATCTTAATAATTATTTAAAACAATTTTCCACTTTCCATTTTCAATTTTCCATTCACAAAACGATTTTGGAGTTTTGAAACAAATAAGGACGCAAAAATGGACTCAGTAATAAAAGATATGAACCCGGTTTTACAAATGCTTACGGTAATGTCACTATTTTCACTTTTACCGTTTGTATTTTGCTGTATGACCTGTTTTTTGAGATTTACAATTGTATTTTCGCTTCTGAAAACAGCAATGGGCGTTCAAGTACCACCTGCAATCGTTACAATTGGGTTATGTATGATTTTAACATTCTACACAATGGGTGGAGTTTTTCAACAAATGTACGAGAGAGGTTCTGTACCTTACCAAAAGACAGGAAACCTTATTGCGACAATTGATGAAGGCTCGAAACCGTTAAAAGAATTTATGATGAAACAAACAAGAGAAAACGATTTGGCGTTTTTTGTAGAACTCAAACACAAAACACCGCCAAAATCGCCTGAAGATATTACGATTTGGGAAGTTGCACCGGCTTATATTTTAAGCGAATTAAAAACTGCATTTGAAATCGGCTTCGTGGTATTCGTTCCGTTTATCGTATTAGACCTTGTTGTTGCAAACATACTTCTTGCACTGGGTATGTTTATGTTATCACCTACAATTATTTCTTTGCCGTTCAAATTGCTTATCTTTATTGCAGTTGACGGCTGGGCGTTGATTGTACAAGGATTGGTGCAAAGTTATAACTAAAAACGTCATAAGTCATTAAGTCGTTAAGCTCTTAAGTTCAATAAATTCGCTTACGCTCATATAAATTTTAAAATGAACTTAACGCCTTAATGACCTAACGACTTAAAGACTTTCATAAGTGAGGACCTAAAAATGGAAATGCTAACTGAATATCTTGCAAAAGGCTTTATGGTAATGCTTTCGATATCTATGCCTTGCGTACTGACTGCAGCCGCAATCGGTTTGGTTGTCGGTATTATTCAGGCGGTTACTCAGGTGCAAGAACAAACAATCGCCGCTGCGCCAAAAATCTTTGCTGTTTTTTTGGTTATCGTAATCGGTGGTATGGGTTTTATCAAACTGCTTACAAACTTTTTTACAGAAGGTATGTCGTTAGCGTTTAACTCTGTTCCGAAAAACGATGCGTTTGTGCTTCCTGCGGATTACTACAAATACACAACTCCTTTTGAAGGTGAAATGAAGGATTCCTTTAAAGACGCACCAACGGTTAAAGAAGTTATGAAAAATCCGGGCAAAGTTCCTTATATAGATAAAGCGCAAAAGATTAAATATGACACTGCACCAAAAGCGCCTATGCCAAAAGGAAATTTTGTTGAGATTAATAAAATGTTAGGGAGGTAAAAGGTAATTGACAATTGAAAGTGGAAAATGGAAAATTGTTTTAAATAATTTTTCAAAATTATATAGTTCAACATTGAACGTATTTTAATTAAGAAATTGTAGGGTGCAATTTTTTGCACCATATAAATAATTTTCCATTTTCCATTATCCATTTTCAATTAAAAAAGTAGGTTCCCACCAATATACTAAAAAGGAAAGAACTTGAAAAAATTACTTACATCATTAATATTTATACTAAGCGCAAGCTACGCTTGCGCCTACGAAACCTGCCTTATTACAGCAGACGGCAAGCTCACTGATATCAGCATCGAAAACAACGATATTATTGATGTATGTCCGATTTTTACAGTTATGAACGAAAAAAACACGCTTCTTGTGCGTCCGCTAAAAGAAGGCGAAACAAGGTTTTGCGTGCTTAAAAACAATAAAGATAAAATTATGTTTACTGTCAAGGTCGAGGCAGATAAAACAACAATAGACGATGTCGATGGTTTTGACATTCTTGGAATCGACGAACCGCCGAAAGAATATGAGTTTGAGCTGGATGAACCGCCTTCTCAAATTGACAATTGAAAGTGGAAAATGGAAAATTATTTATATGGTGCAAAAAATTGCACCCTACAATTTTTTAATAAAATACGTTCAATATCAAACTATATAATCTTAATAAATTATTTAAAACAATTTTCCACTTTCAATTTTCCATTCAGTAATTTAAAAACGGTAAGGCACAAGAAACAATAAAAAAATGGACAACTTTATACAACAAATTTCAATTTTATTTCCACAATTTGACCACTGGTTTTCAGCGGGCATAATCGTTTTTGCGCGCTTGTTGGGATTTGTGCGTTTTGCTCCGATTTTTAACCGTAAAGAAATCGCAGGACTTGTAAAATTGGCATTTGTGTTTATTCTAACGGTTATGATTACACCAATCCTTAAACCTGCCACTCCGCCTGCGGATATCTCGCCGCTTTTACTTTTGCTTTTAAATTTTGCAGTCGGTGCGATTATTGGCTATATTGCGCAGCTTTTGATTTTGGCGATTGAAGCAGGCGGTGATATGATTAACACTCAAATGGGTTTATCATCAGCTATGGTAATGGATCCGACGTCTAATAGTCAAACGTCTATTTTGAGCCGTATTATTACACTTTTGGGAATTCTTATTTTTATTGAACTCGGCGGTTTTTATTGGTTGATTAACGCTCTTATGCGCAGTTTTGAAATTTTCCCAATTTATGCTGTTGCAATTCCGCTTGAAAAAATTATCAATATGGATCATTTGATAACAACCACTTCTAATGTACTTTATATGGGCTTGCAAATAGCTTCTCCCGTACTTTTAGCTACTTTAGGGCAAGATATTATTCTTGGTGTAATTTCTAAAACTGCGCCACAGGTAAACGTTTTCCAATTAAGCTTCTTGTTTAAGCCTGTATTCGGTGCTGCAATTATGATTTGGATTCTGCCAATGCTGATTAATGTTATTTCAGAATTCTTTTTATCTTTCGCTACAATTTATTAATTTTTGCATTCTTCACCTTTTAATTCAAAGACATATACAATTAGGCAATGTAAAAATTTTTAATCCCTCTTAATCTTATTTAGGAGGGATTTTTATGCTAAAAACTTTGACCAAAGATAATTTTAACGAAGAAATAAAAAACGGACTTAAGCTTGTTGAATTTTACGCTCCTTGGTGCGGTTATTGCAGAAAACAAGAAGAAGTTTTGAAAGAATTAGACAAAATTTACATCGGGCAAGTTGATACGGAAGAAGAAGTTGAGCTTGCGATAAGATATGGCATCCATTCGTTTCCAACATTTTTGGTATTCAGAAACGGAAAAGAAGTCGAACGCTTTAGCGGTTTGAGAAACAAGTACGATTTGATGAACACTATTACAAAATACCTATAACAATATTCAAGTGACCTACACAATATCCATATTTATTAACTTTTCGATTTTCAGCGAATATAATATTACATGGATACTTTGAGGTTACTATGACAACTTTAGATAATTTACCCGTTGGTAAAGAAGGATATATAAAATCAATTGAATGCGAAGATAAGGCTCTTCGAAATCACATTTTAAATATGGGCTTAACTCCAAATGTTGAAGTTAAGTTAATCAAAACTGCGCCGATGGGCGACCCTTTAGAAATAAGAGTGCGCGGTTATGAATTGACACTTCGAAAGTCTGATGCGTCTAAAATTATCCTAAAAGATATTCACGATGCACATAATTATCCTCGTAAAAATAAGGTTTTTGAAGATATTGACCACTCAATGATTGGTGAAGAACAAATCGACGGCGCAAAAAGAATTAAATTAAAAGAAAATGTTCATTTTGCACTGGCAGGTAATCAAAATTGCGGTAAAACTACATTATTCAACAAATTAACAGGTTCTCACCAACATGTCGGCAATTTCCCAGGGGTGACAGTTGATAGAACCGATGGTGTTATTAAAGGTCATGAAAACGCGACAATAACCGACCTGCCCGGGATTTATTCGCTTTCACCTTATAGCAATGAAGAAGTCGTAACAAGAGATTTTATTCTAAAAGAAAAACCCGATGGAATTATTAACATCGTTGATGCTACCAATATTGAGCGTAATTTATTTTTAACTATGCAATTAATTGAACTTGATGTTCCGATGGTAATTGCTTTAAATATGATGGATGAAGTTGCAGAAAGCGGCGGTAGTATTGATGTAAACGGTTTAGAATCTATGCTTGGTGTGCCTGTAATTCCAATTTCCGCGTCAAGAGGCGAAGGTATTGGAGAATTAATAGATCACGCAATTAATGTCGCACAATATGGTGATCATCCTCACCGTATAGATTTTTGTGCAGACGGTCCTGTTCACAGATGTATTCACTCAATTGAACACTTAATTGAAGACCATGCACATGCGGTTAAAATCCCAACGCGTTTTGCAGCTACAAAGTTGACGGAAAAAGACCAAATCACGCTTGACGCGCTCAGACTTGATAAAAACGAAATTGATGCTTGCGACCACATTATCAAGGAACTCGAAGAAGATTCAGGACTTGATAGCGAAGCTGCTTTAGCAGATATGCGTTTTACTTTTATCGAAAATCTTTGTGCAAACTTTGTTTCAAAACCGACAGAAACCATAGGACAGAGAATTTCCACTAAAACAGATAGAATTTTAACGGGGAAATACACCGCTATTCCTGCCTTTTTAGCAATTATGGGATTTATTTTCTACATAACTTTCGGTCCTTTGGGAACTTTATTAACAAGTCTGATGGACAGAATTATCGTATTGGTTACAAATATTGTAGATAGCGGATTAACAGTTTATGGCTTAAATCCTGTTGTACATTCACTTATAATTGACGGTATTTTTCAAGGTGTAGGAAGCATTTTGAGTTTCCTACCCGTTATCGTAACTCTGTTTTTCTTCTTATCAATATTGGAAGATAGTGGCTACATGGCACGTGTAGCATTCTTTATGGACAAATTGCTCAGAAAAATCGGACTTTCAGGCAGAAGTTTTGTTCCTATGCTTATTGGTTTCGGTTGTTCAGTTCCTGCAATTATGGCAACAAGAACTTTGCCATCAGAACGCGATAGAAAAATGACAATTTTCTTGACTCCGTTTATGAGTTGTTCTGCAAAACTACCTGTTTATGCGCTATTCACAGCTGCATTTTTCAAACAACACCAAGCAATTGTAATTCTTTGTTTGTATCTGTTGGGAATTTTTGTAGGTATCATTTTAGCCTACATTATGAAATACTTTTTCTTTAAAGGCGAAGCCGTTCCGTTTGTAATGGAACTTCCAAGCTACAGAATGCCAAGCTTTGTAAACGTTTATCGATTAATTTACATGAAGTCAAAAGATTTCGTAACAAAAGCTTTCACAATCATATTTTGGGCAACAATCGTTATTTGGTTCTTACAATCATTTGATATAAAACTGAACCTTGTTTCACATCCAGCTGACAGCTTGCTGGCAATTTTAGGAAACATGCTTGTGCCGTTATTTAAACCTTTAGGTATTGCTGATTGGCGAATTGCAACCGCATTTATTACAGGCTTTATGGCAAAAGAAAGTGTTGTAAGCACATTGAGCATTCTAGTAGGCGATATAAAAGACTGTGGTTTGTTTAGCCAACTTACGGCGTTTGTATTCTTAGTATTCTGCCTATTGTACACACCTTGTGTAGCCGCAATTGCAACAGTTAGAAGAGAGTTGGGCAAAAGATATGCAACATTAGTAGTGTTAATGCAATGCTCAATCGCTTGGCTTGTTGCATTTGGCGTTTATTATTTAGGTAGTGCTTTAATGGGACAATAAAAAATTGGAAAGTTGTTTTTTCAACTTTCCAATTTTAAACTAATTAATTCCAATATTTATCAAGCCATTTTGTCGGTTTAATATATCTGAACCCGAGCTTACCGAAATATCCTTTGTACGCTTGTTCAGGATTTGGCTTTCCGTGAAAAATTAAAATCTTAGCTTCTTCAGGATCGCGTGGAACTTTGAACCAACACATTGGGAATTTGTGCAAACATTGGCGTTTAAAACTTACAACCCAATCTTTAGGCCAGTATTTTAGCAAGCCTTTTCTATCCATTTCATAAGACAAAAATGCCTGTTCATTTTTATATCTTTCTCTGATTGTCTTACCTTCTTGATAGAAATGTTCAATAATTTCAGGGTGTTTGCCAACTTCAAAACGAAAAACTGATGAATTTCCGATAATATCGTGAGGAAAATCATAATCTTTAGAGATTAAGAAGCTTCCTTCAACTTCAAAAAACGGGTCAAGAGAGCTTCTGATAATGATATCCAAATCCAAAAACAGCGCAGTACCTTGTAAATCAGAAAGCGGATTTGCAAATAAACCCAATTTTTTCCACATTCTATCAGGAATTCCTTCGTCATTAAGTTCAGGAAGCGGACGGATTTCAACGCCATCAACAATACCTTCTGCATTATCAGTAAAGCATACAAATCTGTGTGGCAGAGATAAATTCTTTTCAACCATTTTATAAAGCTTATTTACGTATTCAGGACCAAATTTTGTTCCCCATTTAATGCAGATTACATTTCTATCCATTTATAACTCCTTCTCATAATGACTCATAAGTCAAATTCCATTTCCTTTATATCATAAAAGGATTACGGAAACAATTTCTTATTCAACCTGTCAGCTATTTTTTTATAATTCTTACCATACTCTATAGGTTTAGAGTTTTCGACAGATTTTTCAAATGTCGGATTGTCAATCGCAACATCACTTCTTGCAGGTATAATCAAGCCCGTTGCATTAAAATATTCAATACTTTTTTTAGAAGACAAAAATTGAAGAAATCTCTCCGCCTGCTCTTTGTGTTTTGAATCCTTTGAAATAGCCCAGCCTGAAGCATCAAGAGGAACAGTTCCGCAAAACGGAATTACATCCCAATCAAAATCAGCACTGTCTTTGATTTTCGGATACATCCAACGACCTGAAAGATAAAGTCCGATTTTACCCTGCAAAAACATTTGCGCTAAAGTTAAACTTCCTACTTGAGAAGCGGTAGGAGCATATTTACCTTCTAAGTTTTTATAAAATTCTGCAGATTTTTGAGGATTTAAAAAATCTTCATTCATAGTTAAAACATAAGGCAGCATAAAATAAATATCTTTTTCAGAACTGATTCCATAAGGTTTTACATCCTTTATTGCAAGAATTAATTCGTCCAAGTTTTGCGGGGTTGTTTTAAGCAGATTTTTGTTTCTATAAAAAACTAAAGTCGAAATATCTCTGGGCACTGCATAAAGTTTACCGTCAATACTCATAGCTTCAATGCTTTTGGAATTAAAATCCTCAATATTAACGACATCATTTAAAGGCTCCAATTTACTAGCATACAAATGCAGATACAGATTGTTAATAAAAATCACGTCAGGTGCTTGATTAGAAGCAAATAACAAATGAATTTTTTGAAAATAATTTTGTGGAATATGAATAAAATTGATTCTTACTTCAGGATTTTCTCTTTCATACTCTTTAATAATTTCGTTTAAAATTCCAACTTCTGTCACAGAACCCCAAGAAGAAAAAGTTATCTCTTCTTGTTTATTTTTTGTACAAGCACACAATAAAATCGGCAACAAACATAGGATTAAAAAGCGTTTTAGCATAAATCCATTACATACTCCATGTTGTCATCTTTAACGTTCAGAATAAATTTATGCACACCAATTCTTACAATATATCTGGTTGTACCGTCTTTGAGTTTTTCACTGACGCGAGTTTGCAATTTTTCGGTTTTCAAACGCTGATAACTTTTAATTTTAAAGACTTTTTCCCCGATGAATCCCATAATCGCATAGCCGCTACTATTTTTTACAAGATAACATCCCAGTTTGTCCGTTAAGTTTGATTTTGAAACAATTTCATAAATTTCATTATCAACTATAAATGTCTTGATATCTTCTTCTTTCGGTAAATCTTTGTTTTCAGGCTCAACATTTACTTTAACTTCTTCTTGTTGTTGTCTGGAAATTTCTTGTTTTTGCTGTTTTTCTGCTTGTTTTTCTTCTATCAGTTTTAGAAGTTTTTCTGCTTCTTCTGAAGGTTTGATTTTAGGTTGCGCTTTTTTACTGTTTTCTACCGTTGAAGCAAATTCAGGAACGCCATTATCATTTTTCTTATCAAAATCAACAAATTTGTCATCATAGAGCGACTCAAAGTCATCTACAACATTACTATCATCAGTGTTTACAATTTCTTCTTCATCAACAATTTCAAAATTGTTATCTAATTGATTGAATTCTTCCTGCATATCAAAAACGGTTGGAGCATTACCATCATCAAAATCATTTAGAATTTCTAATTCTTCGCCTCCATCATAGAATGGTTTGAAACTAATGTTAGAAATATTCTTAAGAAGTGCTTCCTCATCAACTTCCACAAGTGCTTCTTTCTTTTCATATTTTTCAGGATTATTTAAAGCATCTTCCAAATCAGGTAAATCATCCGAAATAGACATTTTAGCAACATCATAACCTGATTCTACAAGCGGAACTTCATCAGAAGGTCTTGATTCATAAGCCGAATCATTATTAATTTCTACAGACAAATCAGGAAGTTCGTCCTTAAGTGAAAGAGTACTAACATCATATCCTTCGCTATAATAAACAACTTGAGGCTGCGCATTTGATTCGATTTTGCGTCCGCCTTGCTGTTTCAAAGCCTCTGATAAATCAGGCAGCATATCTTTTACGTTTAATGTCAAAAGTTCTGATGATTTATGTGGTTTCGCGCTTCTTTTTTCGATTTCTTGACGCATTTCATTAACACGATTTGGATTTGTTCTCAAATCCGTAATAAAATCATTATCGAGCTCTACACTTATCAATTTGTTTAAAGCATCAATATCTGATTTTGAAAAAGAAACATTTTGGTTAACAGTATATGTTGTAACAAAATTTTCCAACATTTCTCGTTTGGAAGGCTTTTTCTCAATAGGATTTGTAACTACAAAACTTTCAATATTCTTCATTGTTTCATCACTAATTTCAGAATTTAAAAGTTTTTCAATTTTTTCAACATCATCTTTCGAGAATTTTAAATTTTCATTATTAATAAATTTCTCGTACAATTCCTCATCGAAAGCTTTTTGTTCTTCTTCATTTTCAAGAAAATTAGATTCATCAAAGGAAAATCCGCTCAAAAAATCTTCCAACGCGCTGTTTTCTTCATTAGTTTCTTCTAAGGTATCAACTTTAACGTCTGACGGATTAGTTTTTTCCTGAAAAAGTTCATCCAAATCAACAATATTTTCAACTTGAGGTTCAATTTCATTCACCTCGCTTGGTATAGTTGAAACTGTCGGTTCTATCGTAATATTACTTACAGGCATTTTTGTCGGTTGAGAATACATCTTATCCAATTTACGAATTGTAGATTTAATTTGTTTTCTCTTTGAAGCCTGTTCCTTTTCTAACTCTTTTTTCTTATTGGTTTCATCATCAGAAAAATCAGGTTGCTCGCCAACAAGAGCCGCCATTTTATCTCTTGCTCTTATATAGAAAAACACGCAAAGTGCTAGTACAAGTATTACCGCTAATACAGCTAACAAAATATCATACGCTTGTGATGAATCAGATGTATCAGACGGAAGTGATGAATTAGCGAGATTATTCACGTTATCTTCCGAAGCAACTTCAGGATTAGCTTCAAATTGTTTGACACTTTTCTTTATATCAACAGGCGCAGTTTGGCTCACACCACTACTTGAATGAATAGAGTCTTCATTTTTTCCTGTGGGTTCTGAGCCATAATCGTCTTCTGCAGAATCTGTTCTCTCACTCTCAATGGGTCTTAATGGTTCTAAAGTCGGTTGAGGCAGAGGCTGAGGAGTAGACCCGACTTCAGCATCTTCGCCTTTGTCAGGAATATACAATGCTTTTCGTGCTGTTAACATAGCATTTGGAGCTGTTTTAATTGTAATTTTGGTATACCCTTTACTACTTGTAGTATAAGGCATGGTTCTAACATTAACACTCTCAACATCACCTGCAAGCTCCGGATCTGAAGGCATTTGACTGTTGGTTTCAGGAAGCATTATTACATAAGTAGTTGCGTCTTTTTTAACAGGACTAATTGTTTGCTCATAATTTCTTTTTGTAAGCAAAGTCATACTCACAGCACCATTCGAGCCACTCTCGAATTTCAGTGACATCAAACTGTTTTTGTAATTCTCTGCTCCAAAAGCTCCAACTACCGTAATTACAGAAGCAAGAACTAATGCGATTGTTCTCTTTTTAAACTGCTTCATATAGAAAATATTTTAACACAATACACAAAATGTGCCTATACTTTATTTATTGTAATTGATACTACATATCAGTAATTACAATTCGTTTGTCTTCAGCTATTCTTTCAACATTCAGAATAGTATACAAAGTTCCGTTGTGAATAAACTCTTTTGAAAAATAACCATCACCCGAGTTGTCAATTCCATCATCTTGAAACTCAAATAACTCGTTGATTTTATCAATCAGCAATGCAAGTTTAAGTTCATTGTATTTTACTATAATAACAGGTTTTTTATCATAGTTTACAGTTGAGCCTAAATCCAAAAAATTCTTTAAATTAATAACCGTAATATAATCCCCTCTAAGATTCATAATTCCTTCAATAAAATCAGGAGTCCCGGGAACATTGGTTATTGAAGTATCTTTTAGAACCTCTTTCACGTAATCCAGAGCAATACAATAAAAATCATTATTCAGATTGAATGAAATGTATTTATTTTTAACATGCAATTCACCTGACGCAAGACGCATATTAGATTTGTCAACAATTGCATTTGTACGCTTTGTCATTAAAGCTTTTGAAGCTTCATCTTGCGGAAAAAGTGATGGAATATCTACTTCTTTCCAATCTTTGTGCTGTTTCAAAAGCGTTTCAATCGAATAGATATTAATTATAAAAATTGTTTCTTGGTTGATTTTGTAAAGAGAATCAACAACTGTTGATGAGTCTGCATAAGGAATAGCATCAACCAACGCACTATCAAACGGCAAAATTCCGATTACTTTATCCGTTATAATCCCAAAAATCAATTCATCCGTTTTTACAATCAAAAGTTCATTTTGCGGAGTATAAGGTTTTACGTCAATATTCAAATAAAATCTTACGTCAACGACATTGATAACAAAATTATTGTATTTCAAAAGCCCTACAATGTTGTTCGGCAGTTTTTGCGGGTAATCCAAAGCAGGCAGTTTCATGATTTCAAGCACGTTTTCCGAATTAACGGCGTACTTGTTATTACCAACTTGGAAATACAAATGCGTATTCTTTTTTTGTTCAATCAAATTACTGTTCATGCAATACTACTCTGTTTCTGCCACTCTCTTTAGCCTTGTATAAAGCTTCATCTGCTGATTTCAAGATATCGGCAGGAGAATTAAATTCCTGATAATTCATTGTTAAACCGATACTCGCCGTAACTTTTGCTTTCACTCCATTATAGTCAAAATCATATTCTTCTATCATACGTCTTAAACGTTGTACAGGAATAATCGCTCCTTCAATGTTGGTTTCAGGCATAATCATGATTAATTCTTCACCACCGTATCTGTACAACAAATCAGTTTTACGAAAAGCTTGTTTCATAAGGCTTGCAACCGTTTTTAAAACGTAATCGCCATACTGGTGACCGTAAGTATCGTTAACCTTTTTAAAGAAGTCAATATCCAAAATCGCAAGGCTGAAATCTGACGGATGACGCTTTGTACGGTTGTATTCCTGTTCTAAACCGATTTCAAACTGACGTCTGTTGTACAAGCCCGTTAGTCCGTCAAGAACTGACATGAATTCTTTTTCTGTATACTGATATTTCATTTTGAATATAGCAAGAAGTTCGCTTATCATAATATCAAAATACCTAAATGACGCATAATCCATATTTTGACGCGTATAAAAACAAATTCCGCCGATAAGTTTTTTATCAAACATCAATGGAATTATAATTTTTGATTTTAAATCCGAAAACTCATAGCTTGTTTCTTTTCCAAGCAAAATTCTAACAACTTCAAATTTAGTATTTTTAAGCGTTTTAAATTCTTCCATTTTTTTAAAGAAATCATACTGAACATCAGAAAGTACACTCTTATTAATATTTCGACCTAATGTATCAAAATACAAAATATTTTCTGCATAATCATCAGGTGAAGCAAAAAATACACCTGCGACGCTATATTCAACAAAAGAACTCATAAGAGAGAATAATTTTTCTACCAAAATTCTTTCATAATTTAAAAAGTCACTCAAATTTCTAAATTCGTTCGCAAAAACGGATTTAAGCAACAAATCGTTCAAAATATTATTTAATCGAGTTTGTGCCGAATTATCACTGTTTGCTTTTAGAGCAATATTAGCTTTGTACTCATCTGTTAACGGATATCTTCTGAGGGTTGCATTAATGTTTTTAACAAGTTCGTTCATGTCAATTGTTTTAGATAAAAACAGCTGTGCACCTGCTTTTTTGCCCCAGAAACTGTCGATTTTCTTGTCTAAAACCGTTAGCAGAATTACAGGTATTTTTTTAGTTTCATCAATATTCTTAATCATTCTGCACAACTGATAACCATCAATCACAGGCATCATGATATCTGAAACAACAATATCCGGAATATATTCAAACAGCTTTTTATAAGCTTCTGCACCATTCATAGCGGTCTCAACCTCAAAACCGTTTTGTGCCAAGCCATCTCTCAAAAACTTTAACTGCGTTTCGCTATCTTCTACCAATAAAACTTTTACTGCCATAAAATATTCCAATTTTAACGATTTTAGTATAAAATGATTATATAATAAATTTCAAAAAAAAACTATATAGGAGAGATAAAGTGGCTGAAGTTCAAAATTTTGAATTAAAACAAAAATTCAATATTAAATGTATGATTGACGTATTCGTTTTCACAGCAATTTGTATTATATTCTTATTCTTTGCAAAGTTTAAAAATATCGCACCTTACGATACTTTTTCATTCTTAGCAATAATTATTGTTATAAAAACTGTTGTGCATTTGATTACAAAACAATGGATTTCAAAATCTATTAAACAGTCTTTAACCACTCAATCAAGCTATTTGGCTGAAACAACAACCGAGATTCTGGATACACTGAGCGAACAAAAAAGAAACTTTGAAGCTTTAACAACTAATTCGAAAAATATTTCTTCTCTTGTTGAAAAATTAAGAGCACTTTCGGAAGACTCTGTTACAACTTCTAAAAACACCGAAAAACAAGTAAGCCAATCAATCAGTTTTTCTGAAAAAGAGCATGACGCAATTTCTTCTAACGCAGATAAAATGCTCATTTTAAGACAAAAAATTCAAATGATTGCTGAGTTGATTTTGGAACTTTCCGAGCACTCTCAACAAATCGGTAACACAATCAGCGTTGTTGACGATATCGCAGAACAAACAAACATGCTTGCGCTTAACGCAGCAGTAGAAGCCGCAAGAGCAGGTGAACACGGTAAAGGTTTTGCCGTTGTTGCAGGTGAAATTCGTAAGCTTGCAGATGAATCAAAACAAGCGATTACAAAAATCACTTCACTTACAAGCAACATTCAATACACAACTAATTCAACAGTTATGGCGACAGAAGAAGGTTCAAAAGAAATTGAATCTGTTGTAAAAGATATCAACATACTATCTTCAGGTTCAGAAAACTTGTTGAAACAGATTAAAGAAATTTTGGATTCATTAGACAGTTTGAAACAAAATGCTAAAAAGCAAAATGATATTATTGAACGCTTGAATATAATTGATGAAGAAAATTCTAACCTTGCAGAAACTCTTTCTCTGACCATCAGTTCAAGCGCAGAAAAAGTGTCTAAGTTAAACAGTTTATCTAACAACATCAAAAATTCTGCAATAGAAGGCTAGGGAATAAAAATTGGATTTTTTGGATAACGAAAATAATAATCAAAATAGCAAAGAGGTTATGGAAATTTTCCGCTCAGAATCTGATGAGATATTGGAAAGACTTTTCAACAACCTTTTTTCTCTTGAAGGTACGCCTGCCAACAAAGAACTTACAGGTTGTGTTTACAGGGACTTGCATAGCTTGAAAGGTGCAGTAAGAATGATTGGATACAACAATATCCAAATGATTCTGCACAAAATGGAAGATATTTTTGACAATGTAAACAGCAATAAAATTCATTTGACCGCTGACATTTTAAAGACACTTATCAGTTCTTTGGAAGTCGTTGCAAAATTTTTGCAAGAGTCCATCAAAAACAACCGTGAAATTATCGATGATACCTACACGACGACTATTTCAGCTTTAGAAGAGTTATCCGATGAAGACGATAAAGAAGAAAAGCAAACAATTTCGATCGCAGATGTTCAAGAAAAGGCTCGAGAAAACGATAATTCCAACAACCAAGAATTAATTCAAAACCAAGAAGTTATTAATCTTGCGTTCAACAATTGCTTTGAAATTATCGACAGCATTGTACCGGAAGAAGAATCGCAAGATATCGTGCTTTTGGAAGAAGAAGTTCAAAAAATTTATGCATTTTTTAAAGACACTGATTTGTACGAAGTAAAAAACTCTTTAGAAAATATCATTGCAAAAATTGATTTTGTAATGAACGCAACAAATACACTTACAATTAGCGAAATCTTAGAACTTCGTAATGAATTAAGCTCTGCTGTTGCCAAATTTTCAACATCTTGTATCGAAACCGAGAGTTCAGGTCTTACATTCTTTGATGTTGCAGAAAAAATCAACATGCTTCAAGGAAGCAGTGTTTACACAAAAGAAATTAAAGATGATATCCTAAAACTTAAAGAAAATATTTATGATAACAACGTTCTGGAAGTTATCAACATGATAATTGAGATTTTGGATTTTATCGTAGAAAACTCTGTTCAGCTTGAAGAACAGATGATGTTGACTTTAAAAAGTGCAGTAGAATATTGTGCTTCGCCAAATGAAAGCATTGATAGTGAATTGATTGTACAACAATTGGAAATCATGAAACAGTTGTTGGAATTGAATTACAAAAAAGATACCGATGTTGTCGAAATCAAGACTCTCTCAACTCAAACTTCAACAGGCGGAAGCAACTCAGCTTCTTCAACAGAAATCAAAACGCTTCACGTTAATGCACAAAAGCTTGATATACTTGTTAACCAGCTTGGCGAATTGATTATTACAAAAATTAAAACAGAAAAAAATCTTGAAAAAATCGATAATATTAAAAACATGAACGAAAATTGCCAAAAAGATTTGTTGAAAACTTCAAATTATTTAAGGTATTATAACCGCAAATACTTGCAATCAGGTTCTTCCGAACAATACACAAGTGCATTTGTAAAACAGGTTTTCTCGCTTCTTTCTGATATCACTCAGAACGTTTCACGCACAATTTACGATTTAAACTCTTTGTATCGAACTTCCAAAGAAGACGATATGAAAATGCGTTTAATCATTGATGAGATGGAGTCAATGGTTAAGAATATTCGTGTATTACCGATTTCTACTGTGTTTAACTCTTTTACAAGAATGGTGCGTGATATCGCAAATGAAAAAGGTAAAGATATTGATTTTGAAATCGAAGGCAAAGACACTTGTGCCGACAAAAAAATCATTGAAGAAATTAAAACTCCGCTTATTCATATTCTGAGAAATGCGATTGACCACGGTATTGAAACACGTGATGAGAGAATTGCAAACGGTAAAAACCCTGTCGGCAGAATACTTTTGTCTGCAAAACAAGATGACAATAAGGTTATTATTGAAGTAGCAGATGACGGACAAGGTTTTAACTTACAAAAAATCAAAGATAGAGCAGTTTCAAGAGGATTTTTAACTCAGGAAGATATTGATTCTATGACAGACGAATCAATCATGAACATTATTTTCTGGCCCGGATTTACAACGGGTGATTCTATTACAAGTATCTCAGGACGCGGAATCGGGCTTGACGTTGTTAAAACAAAGATTTCACAGCTTAACGGCAAAGTTAAAGTCATTTCTGAGTTCGGAAAGGGCAGCTGCGTTCGTATTGAAATTCCTGTAACACTTACAACGCTTAGAGTTTTCTTGGTTAAGATTTCTGAACAAACTTTTGCTATTCCAATTCAGGTTATTACAACTTTCATTTTGAAAAAACAAAACGAAATCAAGACTAATAATGGCGCACGCTCGATTATTTATAACAACAAGATTATTCCGCTTTATTATTTGTCTGATATTCTTAAGCTTAAAGCCTTACCTAGAGGCGAAAAAGAAACAATCCTTATCATTGATTCCGATGAAAAAACTATCGGACTGGTTGTTGATAAACTTTTGGGCGATCAAGATATTTTGCAGAAAAAATTATCACCGCCTTTGTATAAAGTTAAAAATATTTCAGGAATTACAAACCTTGCATCCGGAGAATTATGCTTGATTTTAAACATGCAAGACATTTTACATTATGATTTCAATAAGGCTATAAATTCTTCTCAAGAACCTAAATTAATTCCAAGCGATTTGATGGCATACAAACGTATCCTTATTGTGGATGATTCTATCACAACAAGAACCATGATAAAAAATATTCTCCTAAACATCGGCTACACAGTTGATACTGTTTTAGATGCAGAAGAAGCACTTGTTAAATTAAGAATCAACCATTATGATTTGATTATAACTGATTTAAACATGCCAAAAATTGATGGTTATGAATTTATTACGCAGTTAAAGAGTGATGAAATGTATGCAGATATTCCGATTATTGTAATGAGTTCTTTACCTGAAAAAACAGCATTACAAAAATTATATCCGCACAAGATTGAATACTATATGCAAAAAGATGATTTCAATCAAATTGAATTTGCAAATCAGATTAAGAAAATTATTACAAAATATCATTTATAATTATATGGCGTGAATATTAAAATATTCACGCCATATTTAAAATTATTTTTTCAAGAAATCCGTTACTAAGTTTTCAAAAAATTGTCTTCTTGGTGAGGATTTTATTTCTCCATGTGCATTTTTACCAAGAACATCTTTCAAATTATTTTGATAAAGAAGATTAACCATTGCATCAACTTTACCCAAATCCGCTTGTGCACCTTCACGAACTTTTTCTAATTCACCATTATCTAAAAACTTAGCACCACAAGTATTGCAAACATCAATTTCTACATTACCGGCACCTGCACCCATTTTAACCATCGGAACATTACAAATTGGACAAACACGAACTTCTGTATCATCAACTTTTGCAAAATCTTTTCCTTTGATTGCATTAAGGATTTCATCTACAGTTTCATGAGCTTCGTCAAATTTTTCAAACTCTCTATTATCAAAAAATATTCCGCCACAACCGTTCAAACAAATATCAATATTAATGCCTTTTTCTTTATCAAAAACTTTTACCATCTCTTTACCACACGCAGGACAGTTTATTATTTGTTTATTATCGCTCACTTATGCATTCCTTTCTCTTATCAAAAATTCGATTTTTTATAAATGGAAAATAGAAAATTGAAAGTGGAAAATTATTATTTGGTGCAAAAAATTGCACCCTACTTTTTTAGTAAAATATGTTCAATATTGAACTATATAATGTTGATAAATTATTGAAAACAATTTTCCATTTTCAACTTTCCATTTTCCATTAATTTGTTACCCTAACACCAAATCCCCATTCTTCTTAATATGTTCAATCAATCCGCCATCTTCAAGCAGTTTAATCATAACATCAGGTAGCGGTTCAATTACTGTAATTGTGCCTTTTGTAAGATTTTTTAATGTGCCTGCTTTGATGTCCAAATCTAATTCGTCACCTGCATCAATCCCATCAGTATCGCATTCAATTGCCAAAAGCCCGATGTTGATTGCGTTTCTGTAAAAAATTCTTGCAAATGATTTAGCTATTACAGCACCAACACCTGCAATTTTAATGATTTGGGGAGCGTGTTCTCTGGAAGAACCCAACCCAAAATTATTACCTGCAACTACAAAATCGCCTTTTTTCATATTTTTTGCAAAATTTTCATCCGCGTCTTCTAAAACATGCTTGGAAAACTCTTGCAAATCCGAACGCAAGTGAAATAAACGCCCGGGTGCAATATGGTCTGTTGAAATATTATCGCCGAATTTAAAAGCTTTTCCTTGCATATAATCTCCTTCTTTTTAAGTCAATAAGTGAATGAGTAAAGTAGGTTGGGCTTTCAGCCCAACATTATATTAATTTTATTTTATATAAAATGTACAAGTTTCGGTTATTTCCTCTCTTAAGTTATTGTTGGGCAAGTATGCCCAACCTACATTCTATATTTTTATTAGCTTCTCAACTGAACCGGCATAACAAGATAAATATAATCTTCGTCAGAAACTGGTGCAAATACTGTTGCAGAGAGTGAAGAATTCAATTCAACTTTGATTTCTTCTGATTCAACAATTTTCAAGAATTCAAGAATGAATTTATAATTGAAAGCAATCGCAAGCGGTTCGCCCATATATTGAATATCAATTTCATCTTGAGAATTACCCGCATCAGGTGAATCGCCTGAAAGTTTAAGCGTGTTATCAATAAATTCAAATTTCACAATGCTGTTCTTTTCGTTAACCATAACCGCAACTCTTTCAAGTGCAGATATCAAATCACCCTTGTTAACTGTCGCAGTCTTAGGGAAAGATTGCGGAATAAGTTGATTATATTTAGGGAATTGACCTTGCATAAGACGAGTAACAATCTTAGTTTTGTCAATTGTGATAACAATTTTCTTCATTTCTTTGCAAATCTTGATTGATTCAGAATCAGCCAATAAAGAAATTTTTGAAAGTTCTGATAAAACTTTTGAAGAAAGAAGCATTTCGAACGGTTTTTCTTCATCAGTTGACGCATTCTTAACAACCTCTCTAACACGAGCAAGTCTGTTACCGTCAGTTGCAGCCATTTCTAAAATGTTTTTGTTAACTTCGCAAACAACACCTGAAAGAAGATTGTTTGTTTCGTATCCTGCGGCTGCTGAAACAACTTCTCTGATTGCTTTTGTGAAAGGTTTTGTTTCAATTTCCATACAATCAGTTTCAGCAATATTTTCCTCAACTTGTGGAAATTCGTTTGCAGAAATACCAATAATATCAAATTTAGAGTTTTTACAAGTTATTGTTGCAGTTGAGCCGTTTAATTCCAAGTTAATAAATTCATCATTTAATCTTGAAAGAATTTCACCAAGCTTTTTGGCTGGAAGTGTAAATTTACCTTCTGTTTCAACATTAGCATCAATAACAGTTATAATGGATAAATCAAAATCTGTTGCTGTAAGTTTAATCTGATTTGAGCCGATTGTTTCAATCAAAACATTGGCTAAAACAGGCTGAAGACCTTTAATAACTGTTGCTCTTTCTACAATTTTAATCCCGTTTAACAAGTCATCTTTATTTGCAACAAATTTCATTTGACACACCCCACGATATAGTATTTACAGAGCAATTTTAATACAAATATATTTAATTTACAAGAAATACTGCAAGCTAAAATATTAAGATATGAAAATTAAAAAAATAAAAAGGGTTCGAGAAAACCTCAAACCCGCAGAGTCGTAATACTGAAATAGTCTAAAAATTTTTATATGCTGTTGGGCTGAAAGCCCAACCTACAATTCTTCATTTATTTATTCACATTTTTATAATATTCTCTAATCTTAACCTTTGGTACAACTGACATACCTGGGATTACAGAATATTCTTGCAAATCTTCTTTATTCGTAAACACAATTTTTACAGGAATTCTTTGAACAATTTTTACGAAAGAACCAACTGCGTTTTCAGGAGGAAACAAGCTTGCTTTAGCACCTGAGCTTCTTTGAATACTATCTATTTTGCCTTTAAAAACTTTATCAGGATAAGTGTCAATTTTAACATCAACATCCATTCCTTCTTTCATCTTTGTAAGTTGAGTTTCTTTATAATTAGCAACAACCCAAACATCATGTGGAACAACCACAAACAATGGACTTCCAGGTTGAACCATCATACCAACTTCAACTTTTTTGTTAGAAACAGTACCGTCAATCGGCGCTTTAATATCCGTATATTCTAAAGCTAATTCCGCTGCACGTTTTTGAGCCTTCAATACATTCAAATCGGCATCAGCAACTTTCGCGCTCTTTGCAGGATTTTTAGAAAAAATTGATTGATCAGCAGTTGTTTGTTTTGCTTGTTTTGTTTCTAAATTTGTTCTTGCTTTATCCAAAGTTTGTTTAGATACAGCACCTGCTTTATAAAGATTTTCGTATCTTTCAACATCTTTTCTTGCAAGTTCGATTTCTGAATTAGCAGCACTCAAATTTGCGTGTGCATTTTGTTGATTTAACAAAGCTTTTTCATAAGCCGCAGTTGCTTGGTCTAATTTAACTTGATAATCAATCTTATCAATAACCGCAACAACTTGCCCTGCTTTTACAGGCTGATTATCTTTTACCAAAACTTTTACAATCTGTCCTGAAACTTTTGGTGAAACTGAAACGGTTGTTGTATCAACATAAGCATCATCAGTAGATTCAGAACCTAATGTATCATATAAAAAGTAACCACCTACAAGAACAGCCACTGCCGCTAAAAACATGAAAAAATATCTCTTTTTCACCGGCAATTTTTTTGTATCTTTTTCTTCTATTTTATTTTCGTCGCTCACTTTATATTCCTTTCATTTATTGATAATCTAACTTTTAGATGAATGGAAAATTGAAAATTGAAAGTGGAAAATTATTATTTGGTGCAAAAAATTGCACCCTACATTTTTTAATAAAATACGTTCAATATGGAACTATATATGTTATTTAAAACAATTTTCCATTTTTAATTTTCAATTTTCCATTGTTTAAATTTGTATCTCCAATGTTTCGTCTAAAATTTCTCTTAATTCTCTTAACAAATCACTAACTCTTGCAACGTCACTATTATTAATTTTTTCCATAACACGTTGAAAGTGTGGTTTGATTTTTTCTAAAACTTCTTCTGCTTTTTTAGCCCCTTCATCAGTAATTTCAACGATTTTCACAGGTCGATTATTCTTTATTGAAAGCGTTCTTGAAACATAACCGCGTTTTTCTAAAGAATCTAAAAGCTTCCCGGTATTTGCTCTATCCTTCAAAATAATTTTTGCTAAATCTCTTTGACACATTTTAGGGCTGTTTGCAAGAACGTCCAAAACTGAATATTCTTCACAACTTATTCCGGTGCCATATTTTTCAAACACTTGCGAACCTAAAAGCTTGCAGTATTTTGCAGTCAATTCTATTTGGTAAAATATTGTATTAGTAAAATGTTCTTGCATCTTTATATTAATCAATCCTCTATTTGAAGTATGTTATTTTTACAACATGTTGCATTTGCAACACATTAATACTAACACTATTTTTTTTAAAAATCAAGAGGGGGGATGTTTAATTGAAAATTGAAAGTGGAAAATGGAAAATTATTTAAACTTTTCATGAAATAAAAATAGAATGTAGGTTGGGCTTTTAGCCCAACAATAATAATCCAAGACAGGATGGAATAGAATTAACCCGTAAGAAATAATCTATAACATATTTACTGCAACCCACCCGCATCTGTAAAGCTCAGCATAGCTTCGCTAACAGCTGCGACCTCCCTATCCATGGAGGTTAAAAGAGCAATTTACTTCTACCGAACAGCCACGTTACCCTATGAGAAGGAATAAGCTAGAGAAACTTCATCCTCCATTTAAAGTATGTTATTTTTACAACATGTTGCATTTGCAACACACTTGTGCTATTATTTCTTGTAATAAATCAAAAGCTTTAATTTTAGAAAGAGAATAAAGATATGAAAAAGTTATTATCACTAGCTATATTAATGTCATTAACGGTAGGAAATGCAGTGCCTGTTTTAGCAGCGCAAAAAACCGTTTTGAAAGCAGGAGCAGAACAGTCTGTCGATAAAAACAAAAAGAAAAAAGTTGACAAAGTTAAACCAACAAAAAATAAATATGAATACGTTAATCTTGACTGGTGGGCACAGTTTAATGACGAATATCTAAATGATTATATTGTTAAGGCCGTTGAAAACAACAAAGATTTAAAAATGGCAACATTGACGATTGATGAATATTATCAAAATATTGCAATGCAAAGAGCAAGTGAACTTCCATCTATTCAAGCAGGATTTTTCCCGGGATATGGCAAGTTTATAGGCCCATCTTCAGGCGGATTTGCACTTCCCCTTGTTGCTAACTATGAACTCGATTTGTTTGGTAAAAACCACAACAAAACAACAGCCGTAAGAAAACTTTACGAAGCTTCTATTTTAGACGAACAATCAGCTTACATTTCAATTGTTTCAGCAGTTGGAAGTGTTTATGTAAATATCGTTAAAATGGATGCAATGATTGATTTACAGGAAGATATTGTAAAGCTTAGAAAAGAAATTTTTGAAATCATGTCTGTAAGCAACGCAGAAGGTATTATTTCAACTTCTGACCTTGTAAAAGCAAACAAAGCATACATTTCAGGTGTTGCTGATTTAACTGATTTGAAAAAAGAAAGAACAAAACTTCTTCACCAGTTAGCAGTTTTGATTGGTGACAGTCCTAATAATATTGAAGAATACAAAAGAACTGATTACAGAAAATTGGCATTTTCAGGCTCAATTCCGGAATACGTAAGCTCTGATGTTATTATGCAAAGACCTGATTATAGAAAAGCAGAAAAAATGCTTGAAAAAGCAGGAATTGATGTTAAAGTTGCAAGAAAAGAAATGCTTCCGACTTTGAGTCTTGGCGGTGGCGTTTTATTTAACGCAAAACACTTTGAAAGCTTGTTTACAACTTCTCAAATGATTTGGGGCTTAGGCGGTTCAATTATGCAACCTTTGTTTGCCGGCGGAAAAATCAAAGCAAATTTGAAAGCCAAGAAAATTGCTTATGAAAGAAGTTTGAAAAATTATGAAAAAATTAATTTAACTTCTATGCAAGAAGTTAACGACTCTTTAGTTTCGGTTAATATGGATAAAGAAAAGCTTGCAAAACAGAAAAAAATCCAAGAACTTGAACAAAAAGATTTTAAACTTTCTCAAAACAAATTTGAACAAGGCGTAATCGCTAAGTTGGACTTAAATCAAATGGAAGAAAATTTGTTGACCGTAAACAAATTGGTTTATTCAACAGAATTCGATTGCATGGTTGATTATATCAGTTTCTATAAAGCAATTGCAGCACAAAAGATTTAATTTTGAATACAAAAAGTAGTCATACCTAAAAAGGTATGACTACTTTTTTTATGAAAAAATATTATTAAACTAAATTTTACCTTTGATTTTTTCTGCAATTTTCTTGCAGCGCATTTTATCAATTTCTTCCAAAATATTCTTAACAGGAGTTTCCCATTCGCCACTTGTCGGGCATTGGAAAGGTTTAATGCTCTTATACCAAGCAATATCATTGCCTTCTGTCTTAAACCAACGCCATTCAACAATTCTGTTAAAGATACCGAATGTCTTAACGCCAAGAGCACCGGCAAGGTTCATAACACCGTTATCTGTTGTAACCATCAAATCCATGCAATTCATAGCGCAAGCCGTATCTTCCCAATTTTTGAAAGTTTTACCAAGTCTTATTAATTGCGCATCTTGCGGAACCATATCCATTTGGCGCGTCAAATCATCAACTTGGAAACTATAAACTTCAACATCAGGAAGCTTCATCAACGGATACAAATAGCTTAGAGGAATATCTCTATCAGTTTCCTTAGAAGCAAGTGTACCCTCGTAAGCGATACCGATTTTGATTTTATCGTTATCATTAATGTGTTCTTTTCTGTAAGCGTTAATTTTTGATTTTGGAACTTTCAAATAACCGCCTGCTTTTGGAATAGAATCAGGCTGTGTTTCACAAACAATCGGCAAATCCATCATAGGAATCCAATAATCGTAGTTAATTGTCGGAATTTGGTCTTCCGTATATATATTTACGCCCAATTTAGAATCATTAAACAAACTAATCAGAGAGTTTTGAACAACAAGCGAAACTTCTTTGCATTGTTTTTTCAATTCATCTAAAAATCTTACGAACATGATTGAGTCACCAAAACCTTGTTCAAAGTGTACCAAAACATGTTTGTCTTTGATATTAACCTTCATATTCCATTTTTTCTTCTTAGTAGTAAGAAGTTGTGGAAATGCAACATTGTTTAAATCTTCTTTTTGGAATCTGTGTTGCAAGAATTTGAAACCTTCTGAGAAACGTTTGTGACGTACTAAATATGCGCCATAAGCATGCAAATCCGAATGTGTAGGATTTAGATACATAAGTTTTTGGTAAAACTCATCTGCTTTTTGAACCTCATCAAATTTACCGTAAACATAGGCAAGGTTTTTAACAACAATTCTGTTGTTTGGTGCAAGTTCATAAGCTTTTCTAAGATATTCAATTTGTTTGTCTTTGAATTTATCTTGATAACAAGTTGAATACAAGTGACCAAGCATATTGTAAAGAGAAAAATTGTTTTTGTTTCTTTCCAAAGCTTTTTCGTAGTATTCAATAGCCTTTTTATTATCTTTAATATCCGTGTAAGTCAAATCTGCAAGATATACATAAACATCTTCTTTATCAGGAGAAATTTCTTCAAATCTTTTAAGAAATTTAATCGCCAAATCCGCATTACCGATTGATTTCATACAAAGTCCGATGTTCTTATATACATTAATCGGAAAACCTGAAAACTTCATGATTTCGCGGTATTGTTCAATTGCTTCAATATATTTTTTATCAGAAGACATTTTTTGCGCATATTTTAAAGCTTGATTCATGTAGTTATTGATAACATTATTTCGTTCAACTTCATCATAAATAGTTGGAATAACTTCTCTAAATATTTCCAAACCGCGTTCAAAGTTATTGTTCTTGCAATAATATTCAGCCATTGCAACATCCATGGATGTAATCAAATCTTTTGAATTATCCATAGGAATTTCTTTTCTTACTACCAAACGCTTTGAAACTTGCATACTCTTTCTCCAATTTATCAATTTAACAAAATAATAGCATATTTTTTAGCGTTTTAAAACGAAACTTAAGAAAAATAGGCTGTTTAGAGTAATTTCCTTTTAAGTTAAATTATTGGCAAAAAATATTTTTAGAAGTTTTTACTTAAAAAAAAGGAGTAATTATGCAAATTTTAAATAATACATCTAATACAAATTTTTCAGGCGCATTCAGAATTAAACGCCCTTATGCTAAAGCCAAAGCAGAAATTCCGGCTATGTTTACACAAGGTCGTCAAATTTTTCGAGATATAAAAGAAAATGGAGATATGGTAATTGTTCTAAGAGATAATTATGATAAAAGAGTCGGTCAATATATACAAGAAAATTATCCGATAGAAATTGAATATTTTCCTGAAATCAATACAAAATTAGGTTTAGATGATGAAAAACCGGAAGAATTAAAAAAATTAATAAAAGATAAATCTACAACTGTTAAAAGAGGATTAAAAAATATTTTAGCTGCAATTGCGGAACAAAAAATAATCAAAAAGCCTAAAAAATATAGAGCTGCAAAAGAAGTTGAAAAAATCGCAAATGCATTAAGATTAAATATTGAAAATCCTCAAATATCTTCAAATAAGAGTTTGACTCGCATAAGAGATGAACAAAAAAAACGTACAATTGAAATTATTGCAACAAATCCCGCAACAAGTTATGTATATGTAAAACCTGATTCTTTAGACTCTGATTCAATCAAATGCATTATCAATGGAAAGGGACAAATTGTTAAAACTTTTGAAACTCCAAAAGACATTAGTAAATTCAGTAAAATGTTCAATACTTTGAAAGAAAGCAATGTTAATATTCTTACATAGATAAAACCAAATTTACAAAACCGTTAATCTTCGTTATAATGATACCAAAAGGAGAGTTTCATGGACGATTTTAAGATTATTATTACTGTATCAGGTTCTGATAAAGTTGGTATTGTATCAAGTATTTCAACAGTTTTAGCTAAATACAAAGTTAACATCGAAGATATTAAACAAACTCTAATGCAAGGTCATTTTGTGATGTTTATGTTGTGCGATACTGAACACGCTGATTTGAATTTTAAAGAATTAAAAAACGTTCTTATTGAAGAAGGAAACAAACTTGAAGTGGAAGTTTGGGTTCAGAAAAAAGGCATTTTTGAAAAGATGCATACGGTTTAAGATAGACACCTCACCCTAACCCTCTCCTGTAAGGAGAGTGGATTTTCGGTAGGGCGTAAGCCCGTAAGGTGGAGGTCGGACGTTACTCCGCCGACACCCCGAATAATCCAAGACAAGATTAGGGTGAGGTGAACACAGAAAAGGTATCACATGTCCGAAGAAGAACAAAAACTAAACGAACTGTCCGATTTTTTCAAGCGAATGAGCAATAAAATTAAACTCGTTAAACTTATTACTCAAGCTAAAAATGAGTATGACAAATATGACTTAAAATCGGGCTATAAAGCTTTAGAAGAAGCTTATAAACTTGATAAGACTAATCCTACAGTTTTGAGAGGTTTTGGATGCTTTAGACAAGCTGAAGGAAATTATGAAGAAGCAATCGAATTTTTCAAAAAAGCTTTAGAATATTCTTCCGCAAAAGAAATTGAATATAGTTTGATTGGCATGGCATATTATTTACAAGAAAAACTTGATGAAGCCGTTGAGTATTTTAACCTTGCAATTGACGCAAATGATAATTATGATAAAGCTTATGAAGTCAGAAATCAAGCAATGCTTGAAAATCATTTAAAAATTATAGATTTACAAGAGTCATTAAAAAAATATTTCTAAATTTAAACAAAGCTAAAATAGGGCGTTTAGTGCTTAAGTCAACCATTATATATGCACATAAAACATTCTAATATTAGTTTGGGATAAAGTATATTCCAAATGAAAGTGAGGTTTTATGCAAATAAAAATATTACTTGTCGAAGACCAAAAATTAATGCGAATTGGTATAAAATCATTGTTTTGCGATTATCCTGAACTTGAAATAATTGGTGAAGCAATTAACGGCAAAGAAGCTGTAGAAAAAGCGCGACTTATAAAACCTGATATTGTTTTAATGGATATAGGACTTCCTGATATTTCAGGAATTGAAGCAACAAAACAAATTTTAGAACATAATAATCATATTAAAGTTATTATGTTAACTTCTCATATATCAGAAAACGAGTTAAACAATTCTCTAAGCGCAGGTGCAAGCGCTTATGTAATCAAAGACATAAGCACTGATTTTCTGATGAGTGTAATTAAAATGGTGAAAGAAGGTGCAATGTGGATTGATCCGCATGTTGTACCGTTTATCAGGGATAAAAATTGCGGGGTTATTCCTTCTCGCCAAGTTTCAAGAAGTACGTTTAAAGAAAATCATTCTAATCTGACTCAGAGAGAGTATGAAGTTCTTAAACTCGTAGTTGATGGACAATCTAACAGTCAAATCGCCAAAACTCTTACAATAAGCGAACATACGGCAAAAGCTCATGTTTGTAATATTATCCAAAAACTTGTTGTGGATGATAGAACGCAGGCGGCTGTTAAAGCGTTAAAGGAAGGATTAGTTTAAGCCCCTTACGGGGTTTCACCTCACCCTAACCCTCTCCTGTAAGGCGAGGGAATGACCTAAAGTCGTTCAATCAAACTTAGTTAATTATTTAAACAAGCCTTGATTATCCCCTCTCCTTACAGGAGAGCGGATTTTCGGTAGGGCGTAAGCCCGTAAGGTGGAGGTCGGACATTACTCCGCCGACACCCCGAATAATCCAAGACAGGGTTAGGGTGAGGTGAAATCTCTAAACTCTACACCCCATCAGAATAATTACTTAAAATTTCTTTTGTACACTCTAACGCAATATCAGTTACAAAATCCATATCATTTTCTTCAATAATAAGTGGCGGATTAAAGTAAATTACATCACCTAAAGGTCTTAAAAGTACGCCTTTTTCCAATGCTTTTTTGTAAATTTGATATCCTGTTCGTTTTGTATAATCCAAAGGTTCTTTTGTATCGCGATTTTTTACAAGTTCAATTGCGTTCACTAAACCGATATGACGAACTTCACCAACATTCTCTAACGGCAAGAATTTCTCTTTAATAATATTGTTAAAATAAACTGCTCGTTTGTTAGCTTTTTCTATAATTTGTTCGTCTTTTAATATGTTCAAAACCTCAATCGCAGCAGAGCATGCAAGCGGATTTCCCGCATAAGTATGCGAGTGCATGAAAGCTTTACCTTTCAAATAATCATCATAGAATGCGTCATAGATTTCTTGAGTAGTGACAGCTATTGCCATTGGCATATAACCGCCTGTCAAACCTTTTGAAAGACACATTATATCAGGACTTACACCGGCATGGTTAAATGCAAACATCTTGCCGGTTCTACCGTAACCTGTTGCAATTTCATCGGCGATAAGATGGACATTGTATTTATCACAAAGTTCTCTTAATTTTTTTAGGTAAAGTGGCGGATAAACTTTCATGCCGGCAGAACCTTGCAAAAGCGGTTCAACAATGATTGCAGCGGTTTCATGAGCGTGTTCTGCGAAAGCTTTTTCTGCTTTTTCAAAACATTCACAATGACAGCATCTAGCTCCCTCTCCTTGAGGAGAGTGTTGGGGTGAGGTGTCAGCCAAAGAACATCCCTCAGAATGTCCCTCACAGTGTCCTTCGCAAACCTTACCGTAAGGACATCTGTAACAATCAGGCCCGTCAATTCTAATTACATCCAAAAGCAACGGTTTATATAATTCCGAATACAAATCAACACCGCCTACTGCAAGCGCACCGAGCGTTTCGCCATGGTATGCGTCAGAAAGTGCCATAAATCTTTTCTTTTCAGGATGTCCTGTTTGATAATGGTATTGAAAACTCATTTTTAATGACATTTCGATTGCAGCAGAACCGTTATCAGCAAAATTGAATTTACAAAGCCCGTCAGGAACAACTTTTGCTAATTCGTGACAAAGTGTAATTGCAGGTTTATGCGAAAAGTTTGCAAAAATAACGTGTTCTAATGAATCAATTTGTTTTTTTACAGCTGCATTAATTCTTGGGTTGCAGTGTCCTAAAAGGTTGCACCACCAAGAACTTATAACATCTTTGTAGCATTTGCCGTTTGTATCATAAATATTTATGCCTTTGCCACGCTCAATTACAATCGGCGGAAGGGTTTCGTAATCCTTCATTTGTGAGCAAGGGTGCCAAATGTATTTTAAATCTTCTTTTTGCCAATCTGTTATTTCGTTTGTATTCATGATGTTTTCCTTTTATTTTGTTAAGGTAATAAGAGTTATGAGCGAAGCGAATTTAATAATTTTCCACTTTCCATTTTCCATTGTCCATTAATTAAATTTTTCTTCCAACAACCCAATCTCATCGCCTCCGCGTTCAACCGTTGCAATGACTTTTACTCCTGTTAAATATTCAACCTGTTTCAAATTATCTTGATGCATGAAGTTATCCTTTTCATAATTATTCAGAATAATTCCCGCAATCTTAATTCCGTTTGCACGAGCGTATTCAACAGTCAAAAGTATTGAATTTATTGTTCCCAAACCGCCGTCTGCTACAATTATAATTGGGACTTCCAGTTCTTTTATCAAATCTTTAAGAATATATTTTTCGCCGTTTTCTAATCTCAAAGGGCAAGTAATTCCGCCTGCACCTTCGATTAGCAAATAATCAAATTCTTTGTTTTTCTTATCAAAATCTGATTTAATTTTAGCTATATCAATTTCCATGCCTGCTCTTTTTGCAGCCAAATGCGGAGAAACAGCTTCTTTCCACCAATAAGTAACGCAATCATCCGCGCTTGTAGGAATTTTCGCTGTATTAACTACGTAGTTACAATCACTTTCTATAAGTTTGCCGTCTTTTTCAACAACGCCGCTTAATACGGGTTTAAAATATCCGCAATCAAAACCTTCTTCACGCATTCTTTTGACGATAAGTGCTGAAACGTAGGTTTTGCCGATATCAGTACCTGTCGCAGTAATAAATATATTCTTTGACATAATTAATTCTCCCCTAAGCTCAAGATTAGCACTTGAAGGTTAAAAGTAAAGAGTTAATAATACCCTCTCCCCTGCCCCTCCCCCAAGGGAGGGAGCTAAAGCCGCTCAATTAACGCATGTTACTCCCTCCCCTTTGTCCATTTTACATGGGGAGGGTGTCCGAAGGACTGGAGAGGGTATTATAAAAATTTATTCTCAAAACTACTTACAACTCAAAGTATTCCGCTTTATCCAACATCCTCTCATCGCGATAATAACTGTTATAAAGTTTCGCTTTTTTAATAATATCGTACCATTGGTTGTAATGATACATAAAATCATCTTTATTTTTATTCATATAATGAATTGTCACAATACCTTCATACCCTCTTGTGACACGCAAAAACTCGCACTGCCCCTGTACTTTGTTATAATCTTTTGTACATCGTCCGACAATCGCATCATTTTCCGTCAATCTGATGGTTTTGTAAGGAGAAGTCGGATTCATTTTAATCATTCTTCCAGTTGTGTTTGATACAAACACATTAATCGGATAATTAGAATACTTGTAAGAATGGATTACAACGGTTCTTGACCAATTGTTGCTTGACTGTCCTTTAAGAACATATTGCAAAATCGCTTCGTTACCGACTTTTTTGTAATACCCTTTGACCCAAGCTTCTTTATCTGGAAACTTAATAATAATCGTTTCGTAAGCAAACACACAAAGCGTTGAAATCAAAAACAAACCGATTAAAAGGCTAGATAAAAGGACTTTTTTCATCTGCAATAACTCCTTTTTCTCCAACTTCCGTAATCTTTTTCAACAATTTTGGTGCAAAAATTTCGCTCTCAAAATGTCCGATATCAAAAACAACTTTCTTAGCTTCAACCGCTGTATGAAATTTCAAATCACCTGTTACAAACGCATCTGTCTGTCCGATGAATTCCGAACCTGAACCTGCGCAAAATCCGATTGTCTTAACTTCTTTTACATTATAATTATTCACATATCTGAGTTTTGGTGAAATCAGCAAAAGTTTGTTTCTTAAATCAATAACGCTCATCGGATTATCAAGTTCCACAACCCTTACAAAATCATCATTATAGCTTTTATTTAATCCTAATTCTTGAATAATTAAATCTGTAGTTCCGCCTTCTGCTCGGTCTAAATTTGTGTGCGCACAATACATATTAATTTTTCTGTACTCTAAAGGTACGAAAAACAACGGATGGTGCGAAATTATCATATCACAGCCTTGTTTAACAGCTTGTTCTAAAATTTGGTCAGTAATTGTTAATGCAAAAAGAATTTTGTTAACGCAAGATTCTTTTAAATCTACTATCCAACCGCTCGCATCCCATTTTTCTTGAGTTTCAAGAGGTGCAAATTTTTCTATTTTTTGTACAATTTCGTACTTATTCAAAAATTTCCTCCAAAATACGTTTTGCAATATTTTGTTTTGTGTTTTTTTCTATATGTTTAATATTCAGATTTTTATCCAAAATATAAACTTCGTTTTCATCACTGTTAAACCCGATATCTTTTCTTGAAATATCGTTAGCAATCAAAAAATCACAACCTTTGTTTTGAATTTTCTTTTTAGCATTCTCTATTAAGTTTTCACTTTCTGCACAAAAACCTACTATCGTAGTTCCCTCTCCTTTGAGGAGAGGGTTAGGGTGAGGTGAAAAACTTTTATTTTTTATCTGACAAATTTCCTTCAAAATATCGGGATTTTTAACTAACTCTAATGTTATTCCTTCTTCATCACCCTTTTTTATTTTTTGTTCTGAATATTCTTTAACTCTATAATCTGAAACAGCTGCTGTCATAATCACACAATCTTGGTCATTCAAATTTTCTTTAACAACTTTTTCCATTTCTCGTGCAGTTTCAACAACAATATTTTTATAACCTTTATCAACTTTGAAGGTAGAAACAAGAGTAACTTCTGCGCCTTCTTGTGTCGCGATATCTGCTAAAGCCATTCCCATTTTTCCTGAAGACGCGTTAGTAATAAATCTTACTGGGTCAATTTTTTCTTTTGTTCCACCTGCTGTAATTAAAATTTTTTTTCCGCTCAATCTTCCTGACAATAAGATTTTATCTGTTGCTTCAAAAATTTCTTCAACCTCGCGCATTCTACCTTTACCATTTGTTCCGCAAGCTAAATAACCTTCATCAGGTTCTAAAATATGATAACCGTTTTTTCTTAACTTTTCTAAATTCTCTTGTACAAAAGGATTTTCCCACATGTTTGTATTCATAGCCGGTGCTATAAGAAACGGTTTATTAAACGCACAAGCCGTTGATAATAAAAGATTGTCACAAATTCCGTTTGCAAGTTTAGAAATAGTATTAGCACTTGCAGGAGCTATTACAAAAATATCAGCTTCTGTTAAAGCTATGTGTTCAGGCTTGTATTCATCAATAGAAAAATTATCTACATAAACTTCGTTATTAGAAAGTGTTTGCAGAGTCAATTTTGTGACAAAATTCAAAGCATTAGGAGTCAACACGACACGCACATTTGCACGAGCTTTGCGGTAGAGTCTGATTAGTTCACATATCTTATAAGCGGCAATTCCGCCCGTAATTCCGATTAAAATATTTTTGTTTTCCATGATAAAAGTATTATAGCATGGTGAAATAAAAATTTATTATCCCATCAATGTTTGTGCAAACTTTAATGATTCTTCAGTAACTTCACCGCCTGCAAGTTCAGCAATCGCTTTTAATTTTCTATCTCCCTCAAGAACTGAAATGTCAACGCTTGTCGTGCCGTCTTGCGTTTTTCTTACATAAAAATGTTTGTCGGATTTCGACGCAATAATTGCTTGGTGCGTAATCATAATGATTTGCATATATTTAGAAAGTTCTTTTACTTCATCAGCTACGGCTTGTGAAGTTTTGCCTGAAATACCCGTATCAATTTCATCAAAAATAACTGTATCAATATTATCAGATTGAGCAAAAATTGTTTTAATCGCAAGCATTACTCTTGAAATTTCACCGCCGGAAGCAACTTTAGCTAAAGGTTTCAAGCCTTCTGAAATATTCGTAGAAATCAAAAATTCGACTTTGTCGCAACCGTTAATCGTAAGTTCTGTTTTTTCAAAACTTATATCAAACTTAACCTTTGGAAGCTCCAATTTTTCAAGTTTTTCAACAATAAGAGAAGACAAAACTTTTGCATAATTTTTTCTCTCAGCAGAAATCTCATCCGCCATTTTTTCGAGTTGCGATTTTTTGTTGGAAATTTCAATTTCCAATTCTTCAATATTTTGTGTTGAAAACTCAATTCCTTCAAGTTCTTGGCGCAATTTTTCGCCTTGCTCCATTACTTTTTCTAAACTTCCGCCGTATTTGCGCTTTAATTTGTCCAATAAAAATAATCGCTCTTGAATAGTGTTTATACGTTCTTCATCGTTATCGAGGCGTGAAGAATATTCTCTTAATTCGCTCGAAACATCCTTTAAAGTTTCAATCGCACTAATTAAGTTGCTTTCAACGTTTTCTAAAGAATTATCCATGCCGGAAGCTTTAGACAAATTCATCTTGATTTGCATCAAAGCGTCCATAATCGCACCATCATCGCCTGAAATTGACCAATAAGAAGAGCCTGTAAGGTCTTTTAATTTTTCTACATTCTCTAAAATCGAAAGTTCGTTATTAAGTTCTTCATCTTCTTGCGCAGATTGGATTTGCGCTTCTTCAATTTCGTTAACCTGAAACTTGAGAAAATCAATCTGTTCTTCTGTTTTATCAGCAGAATTCTTGAGTTCGTCAAGCTTTGCAATCATAAATTTGTAGTCAGAAAATTCTTTTCTGAAATCTTCCAACATTTTTCCGCAAGTATTTTTTGCGTAAGAATCCAACAAAACAATATGGTATTTTGGCTGTAAAAAAGAATACGTTTGATGTTGCGAATGTACATCCAAAAATAATTCTCTAAAATGACGCATAAATTCTTGATTAACTAAACAACCGTTAACCCTTGAACGTGAAACAGTTTGAGTAATTTCTCTTGATAAAATAATTTCGTCACCTAAATCATCTATTCCATATTCATCAAAAAATACGGTTAAATCTTGTTTTTTATTTAAAATCGTAACTTCTATTACAGCTTTTTCAGCACCTGTTTTAATAACTTCTTTTCCTGCTTTTGCACCAAAAGCTATATCAATTGCATTGATTAAAATACTTTTACCTGCGCCTGTTTCACCTGTAATTATATTCAAACCTTCGGCTAAATCTACCTCTAGCTCATCTATTAATATGTAATTTTTTATTGAAATCTTTGATAACATACCCTATTCCTCGTCATCACCCGTTTCATAATCTTCTTCTTCAAAATCTTCTTCTCCGGACTCCTCATCATCTGTATCTTCATCGTCGGAATATTCTTCTAAATCTTCTTCATCATCAGAGTTTTCTGCATCATCTAATTCGCTGTAATCATCAGACTCGTCTTCTTCATCACTCTCGTTGTCTTCTAAAACTTCCTGCTCTTGTTCAATTTCCTCATTTTCTTCGATTTCCTCTTCACCTTCATACTGAGGAATTTCGGCTTCCGGTTTGATTTCTTCATGGTGTCCGAGTTTGTCTTCAATTACTTCAAACTCTTTTTTTACAATATTTTTAGGAAAACTAAGTGTATAAGGATTTGCTAACGCGGATTTTAATGCATTATAATATTCTTCCGCTTCACCGATAAATTTATAAACACGAGCAAGGCAATAATACAAATCACCGTTTGCTTCTTTTTCTAATCTTGTATGAAGAGTTTCAAGAATTTCTTCTGTATTACCTTCACTTAAGCAAATTTTTGTAATAAGTTTATACGCCTCAATATCATTTGAATTATGCTCAATTGTTTTGTATAAATACTCTTTTGCTTCTTCTATATTGCCCGATTTATATGCGATTGAACCAAGATTAAAATACGCCCAACTATAATCAGGAGAAATTTCAAGCACTTTTTTGTAACTTTCGATAGCAAAGTTTGTCAAACCATCGTTTTGATAAATATAGCCCAAATAAAAATACGCATATACATCATTCGGATTGATTGATACAGCTTTTTGAAAACAATCTGTTGCAAGATTTTTTTCTTCTTTATGAAAATAACAAAGCCCTAAATTAAAATAGCTGTTTCCGTCATTCGGGTCTGTTTCAAGCACTTTACGAAATGCTAGAATTGCTTCATCCCACTCTTTCAATTCAACTAAAACATCGCCCAAATTGTAATAAAAATCTTCTTGCGGAGAAAGTTCGACTGCCTTTTGGTAACAATCGCGAGCTTTTTCAAAATCTTTAAGTTTTTCGTAAACAATGCCTAAATTGTAATAAAGTTCTGCATCATCAGGAAAATACTTAATTAAGTATCTCAAATTCCCTTCCGCTTCTTCATTGAAGCCATTATTTACAAGCAAAATTGAAAGTTCTCTCCTTGCTTGAAAATTTGAAGGGTCGTTTTTCAGAATATTTTGTAAAGCCTCGATATCATTATCCATAAAATGATTATAGCAAAGTAAAAGGCTGTTGCAAAGTAGTAATTAGTTTTGCAAACAGCCTTTGTACAACATTTAGAATTTTGTTTTATCTTATTTATTCAACGCAGCCTTCAATCTCGCTAAAGAACGAGCCAAAGCAGCTTGCGCACGTTCTGCATCAATTTTAGCATCATTATCAGCCAAACGAGCTTCTGCTCTTTGTTTTGCGTTATTAGCACGAGTTACATCAATATCACATCCGTCTTCGCAAACATCAGTCAATATTGTAGCAGTATTATCCTTAAATTGGAAAATTCCGCCCATTGTTGCAAAGTATTTGTACTTATCACCAATTTTAGCTTTTGTAACTCCGATATCAAGCGCAGTTGTAAGTGGAACGTGATCTTTCAAAATACCGATTTGTCCGCCAGTTGTTTGAAGTACAAGTTCATCAACCTCGCCTTCAAAAACTATTCGTTCGTGAGTAATTATTTTTAGTTTCATCCTAAGCTCCATAAAAGTTGTTAAAAGTTGATAAGTTGAATAGTGAAAAAGATGAAAAGTTCATTAAGTTCGCTTGCGCTCACATTTTCTAGAATTTATGAACGAAAAGAATATAAAAAACTCTTCCACTTTTCAACCTTTCAACCGTTCAACTTATTGTAACGTTTTCGCCTTTTCAACAGCTTCTTCAATAGTACCAACCATGTAGAAAGCTTGTTCAGGCAAGTCGTCGTGTTTACCTTCAATAATTTCTTTGAAGCCTCTGATTGTATCTTCAAGCTTAACGTATTTACCAGGGATACCTGAGAACTGTTCAGCAACAAAGAACGGTTGAGATAAAAATCTTTGAATTTTTCTTGCTCTGTTTACGGTTTCTTTATCTTCATCAGACAATTCATCCATACCCAAGATTGCAATGATATCTTGAAGTTCTTTATATTTTTGTAAAATTTCAAGAACTTTTCTTGTAACTTCATAGTGTTCATCACCAATAATATTTGGATCAAGAACTCTGGAGTTTGAAGCTAACGGATCAACTGCCGGATAAATACCCAAAGACGCAATTTGTCTTGAAAGTACGGTTGAAGCATCCAAGTGAGAGAATGTTGTAGCCGGTGCAGGGTCAGTTAAGTCATCGGCAGGTACATAAATCGCTTGAACAGATGTAATAGAACCATCCTTAGTTGATGTAATACGTTCTTGCAATTCACCCATTTCAGTAGCCAATGTAGGTTGGTAACCAACGGCTGATGGCATACGACCAAGTAGAGCTGATACTTCTGAACCTGCTTGAGTAAATCTGAAAATGTTATCAATAAACAAAAGTACGTCCTGTTTAGAGAAATCTCTAAAGTATTCAGCAGCAGTCAAAGCTGAAAGACCAACTCTCATTCTTGCTCCCGGTGGTTCGTTCATCTGACCGTAAATCAGTGCAACTTTATCGATAACGCCTGACTCTTTCATTTCATTCCACAAGTCGTTACCTTCACGAGTTCTTTCACCAACACCACCGAATACTGAAACGCCTGAGTGTTCAGATGCGATATTGTGAATTAATTCCATAATCAAAACGGTTTTACCAACACCTGCACCACCGAACAGACCAATCTTACCACCTTTTTGATATGGTTGAATCAAGTCGATTGCCTTAATACCTGTTTCCAAGATTTCAATATCTGTATTTTGATCAACAAGCTTTGGTGATTCTCTATGAATTGGAAGATAATCATTTGTTTGAATATCGCCCATTTTATCAACAGGTTCACCGATTACGTTTAAAATTCTACCTAAAATCGGTTTACCTACAGGTATTTTAATAGGCTCACCAGTATTAATAACCTTCATGCCTCTTTTCAAACCATCAGTTGATGACATTGCAACTGTTCTTACACGATTTGAACCAAGCATTTGTTGAACTTCTGCAACTGTACAATTACCGTCTTCATTATAAATTTTAAGAGCGGTATAAATTTCAGGAAGTTCGCCTTGTGCAAATTCTACGTCAATTACAGGACCGATAATTTGAGTAATTAATCCTTCATTTTTGTTTAAAGTTTCCATTAATTTTTCCTCTTCTCTTCGTTGAGTTAATTATATAACATAAAAATAACATTTACAACGAACAAGAAAAGAAAAAATTTATTAAGTTTAAAAAGAAGTATTATACCCTTACGGGTCATCACCTCACCCTAACCCTGTCTTGGATTATTCGGGGTGTCGGCGGAGTAACGTCCGACCTCCACCTTACGGGCTTACGCCCTACCGAAAATCCGCTCTCCTGTAAGGAGAGGGAATTACAAACTTTTCAACCCTTCCACTTTTCAACTCAATTAAAACTTCTTCTAAACTCCTAAACTTTTCCCCTTTTATTTAAAGTGTTATAATGTTTTTATGGAGAAAAAATTTGAACTCGTATCTAAATATAAACCGTCAGGCGACCAGCCAAAAGCGATTGAAGAACTTGTAGAAGGACTTAGAGAAGGAGATGACGCGCAAACGCTTCTTGGTATTACAGGTTCAGGTAAAACTTTTACGATTGCAAATGTAATCCAAGAAATCCAAAAACCGACGCTTATTATTGCACACAACAAAACTCTGGCAGCACAGCTTTATAACGAGTTTAAAGAACTTTTTCCGAATAACGCGGTTGAATATTTTATTTCATATTACGATTATTATCAACCTGAAGCTTATATTCCGCGAACAGATACTTATATAGAAAAATCCGCAAGCATAAATGAAGAAATCGACCGACTTCGCCACAACACAACAAGAAGTCTGTATGAAAGAAATGACGTAATAATCGTAGCTTCTGTAAGTTGTATTTACGGTTTGGGTTTACCTGAAAGCTATTTTAAAGGCACAATTCAGATTAAAGTCGGTGATACTTTAGATAGAGGCGATTTAATTAAACATCTTGTAATGACTCAATATACAAGAAACGACCTTGTTTTAGAGCGTTCAACGTTTAGAGCGAGAGGCGATATTTTAGAAATCATGCCTGCTTATGAGAAAATTATTACAAGAATTTATTTCTTCGGCGACGAAATTGAAAAAATCGTTAAAATTGACAATTTAACAGGTGAAATTATTGAAGCACCTGAGTCTGTAATGATTTATCCCGCTGTGCATTACATCGCTTATGATGAAAATGAAGACGAAACTATTTCTATGATTAAAACCGAACTCAAAAATCGCGTCATAGAATTAGAAAGTGAAAATAAGATTTTAGAATCTCAACGACTCCAACAGAGAGTTAAATACGATATTGAGATGATTAAGGAAATGGGTTATTGTTCAGGAATTGAAAATTATTCACGTATTATTGAACGTCGCCCTGTGGGTTCCGCGCCTGCAACTCTTTTAGACTATTTTCAAACCGACTTTTTAACAGTAATTGATGAATCTCACGTAACACTTCCACAACTTAACGGAATGTATCATGGTGATGCGGCGCGCAAGAAAACGCTTGTTGATTTTGGGTTCAGATTGCCTTGTGCCAAAGATAACAGACCGCTTAAGAGTGAAGAATTTTTCGCAAAAGTCGGACAAAAAATTTATATTTCAGCAACCCCTGGGGAATTCGAAAAGAAAACTTCCGAACAAATGGTTGAACAAATTATCCGTCCGACAGGACTTGTTGACCCTAAAATCAGTGTTCGTCCGATTGAAACACAAATCGGAGATTTGAAAATTGAAATAGAAAAGCGCGCTAAAAAAGAAGAAAGAGTTCTCATTACAACTCTTACGAAACGCATGGCAGAAGATTTATGCGACTTTTTCTTACAAGAAGGAATTAGAGTAAGATATTTACATAGCGGAATTAAATCAATTGAACGTGTTGAAATTTTAAGGGACTTAAGACTCGGGGAATTTGATGTTTTGATTGGCGTAAATTTGCTTAGGGAAGGTTTAGATATTCCTGAAGTTTCGCTTGTAGCAATTATGGACGCAGATAAAGAAGGATTTTTACGCTCAGAAACAAGTTTAATTCAGACAATCGGCCGTGCAGCGCGTAATGCTTGCGGTGAAGTAATTATGTATGCAGACAAAATAACTGATTCTATGCAAAAAGCAATTGACGAAACAAACCGCAGAAGAGAAATTCAACTTGCGCATAACAAAAAATTCGGTATTATTCCACAAACAATTAAAAAACCGATTGAAAATAATTTGCTTTCTCTTGTTGCAAGTTATAGAGATTTTGAAGATATTGTTGCAGAAGAAATGGTTGATTTAGGTATTGATAAAAAAGATTTACCTAAACTTATTAACAAATTAGAAAAAGATATGCACAAAGCTGCAAAAATCCTCGATTTTGAACGCGCAGCAGAAATTAGAGATAAGTTGAAAAAACTAAGAGAAATGGTTTAATTATATATTTATTTTTATTGTAAAAATTTGTTAAAATTGAGCAATTTTTTAACCCTCATATACTTATCATGAGTATGAAGGTTTTATATAAATCAGGTACTGTTAATGACATTTTTCAAAGAAAATATAATATTTTCAGTAAAAATTGTTTTGACAAAAATACGTCTTTAGAAAAAGTTAAATTTGATTTTTATAAAACACAAGACTTGTTTGTAAAAAGCGGACAAGTTGAATCATTTGCAGATAAAACAACTACACTTTGTAATGTTATTGAAAATATAGGCAATCAAAATATAAGCGATTTATTAATAAATGAATTAAGCAAACTTTGTGTAAATTTCAACTTGCAAGAAAAATCTGAAAAAATTACTTATAGAGCTATTAAAAATTGTAGAAAAAATAAAGATGGACTGCATGAATTAGCAAGAATTATCGATTTAGAAAAAGTTTATTCCAAAAACAATGACAAAAAATTAGTTAAAACTTTAAATATGAAAAAGAATTGTTGTGAAAAAATACTTGAAAACTACGATTGTAATGCTAAAAATTTTAGAAGCTTAATTAAAAATCCTACTTCAAAGTATTATGTAAAAGCTCAATTAGCAACAACTTATTGCAGATTAGCCGAAATGATTGCAAAACAACATCCTGAAAATGCAATTGCAATGTTTCAAAAAGCAAGAATGATAAATAAAGAACTAAGGCGTTTTCGAGCTGCGGATTATGCAGAACTTTGCATAAAAGATATAATGTCAAATAATTTAAATTTTCCATCTAATTATCACTACTAAATGACTTAAAAAATACAAAACTTTTGCATCTTTTTTCTATCTTTAAATAGTTGTTTTTTACGTATTTATTGAATTATAGAGTTTTAAAAATAACAAAATTTTCGCTAAATTTTCTCATGTTCAAAACTATGTAGAAAAGGTGTTCAAAAGTCAAAAGTTTTGAACATGTTTTGACATTTTTTAGAAAAGATTTTTTAGTTTTTGAAAATTTTTGTAGAAACATGTTCAAAACAAGAAAGTTTTCTACATGTTTTGAACATGTTTTTGAACATGTAAAACTATTATTATTAGTTAATTTCAACAAGTTTTGCACAAATAATTGAAGCAGATGAAGATGATGAAGAATTTATATATATAATTAAATAATATAATTATAATAATAAGAAAAGTTCAAAACTTTTAGAAAAAATTTTTCAATGTTCTATTAAAAATAATATTATTAATAAAAATCTTGATTAAATTTTTATTGTATAATTAATCTATGGACTATCTTAATAATAAATTTGATGTAATCGTAGTTGGAGCAGGACACGCCGGATGTGAAGCAGCACTTAGTGCAGCACGCTTAGGCTGTAATGTTCTTTTATGCACACTTAATGTTGATAATATAGCACTTCAACCTTGCAATCCTGCTATCGGAGGCCCTGCTAAATCAACTCTTGTTAGAGAAATTGATGCACTGGGTGGAGTTATGGGTGAAGTTGCAGATGCTACTTACATTCAAATGAAAACGCTTAACTCGTCTAAAGGCCCTGCTGTAAGAGCTTTAAGAGCACAGTCCGATAAAAAAGAATACACGCAATACATGCGCCATATTATCGAAAACACTGATAATATTTGGGTTAAACAAACTTGTATTACAGATTTAAAAGTTAAAGATAAACAAATTGTTGGTGCGATTGATGAATATGGAATTGAATATTCTTGCCGAGCAATAATTTTGACAACTGGAACTTCTCTTGAAGGTAAAATGTATGTAGGCTTGCAAGCTTATTCAGGCGGAAGACTTGGAGAGCGCGCTGCAATCGGACTTTCTGCTTCACTTAGAGAAAATGGAATAATTACAAAGAAGCTCAAAACAGGAACTCCCGCAAGAGTTGATAAAAGAACGATTGATTATTCAAAAATGGACGTTCAACCCGGGGATGAAAAATTGAGTTTCTACTCATTCAAACCAAATCGCCCGATTCGTCCGCAAGTTCCTTGTTATTTAACAAGAACTAATGAAGAAACACATGCGATTATTCGCTCAAACTTGGATAAATCTCCAATGTATCAAGGACTAATTCAAGGCGTTGGTCCTCGTTATTGTCCTTCTATAGAAGATAAAATCGTTAGATTTGCGTCTAATCCTTCGCACCATATTTTTATTGAGCCTGAAGGATTGAATACCTATGAAGTTTATATTCAAGGTTTTTCAACAAGTTTACCGGCATGCGTTCAGGTTGAAATGTTGCGTTCACTTCCCGGTTTAGAAAAAGCACACATTATAAAACCTGCTTATGCTGTTGAATACGATTATGTTCCTGCTGTTCAAACAAGACATTCTTTGATGTCAAAGGATATTGAAGGTTTATTCTTTGCAGGACAAATTAACGGTACGAGTGGATATGAAGAAGCAGCGGCGCAAGGTTTGATTGCAGGTATAAATTCGGTTAAATATTTGAACAATTCTGAACCTTTAGAACTTTCTCGAGCTTCATCTTATACGGGAACTTTGATTGATGATTTGGTTACTAAAGATATCCAAGAACCTTACAGAATGCTTACTTCGCGTTCAGAATATCGTTTGCTTTTAAGACAAGATAATGCTGACGCGAGATTAACGGAAATCGGACATCAAATTGGTTTGATTGATGAAGTGCAATATAAGAGATATTTGGATAAGCAGGCGAATATTGAAAAGGAAATTGCTCGATTAAAAGAAACAAAAATTCCTGCAACAGAAGACGCTAATGCAATTTTGGCAAAAGTCGGCGAGCATATCGACCGCGGAATGCGCATGGCTGAACTTCTTAAGCGTCCTAATATTAATTACGAAATCTTTAAAGAAATTGATGAAGAAACTCGTAATCTCGGATTAGGCGAAGATATAACCGATGAAGTAGAAGTTTTGATAAAATATGACGGTTATATAAAACGTCAGGAACAACAGGTTGAAACTTCTGAAAAATTGGAAAAATACAGAATTCCTGCGAATATTGATTATTCGCAGATTAAACATATTTCAACAGAAACAAAAGAAAAATTGGAAAAAATTCGTCCTACCAATTTGGCGCAAGCTTCCAGAATTGGTGGTGTTAAACCTGCTGATATTTCAGTATTGATGGTTTTATTAGGAAAATAGTATTAAACAATAGTTTTTAGATATTCAATAATATCATTTGATTCATACATTTGTATATTTCTATCATTATCAACTAAAAACGGAACTTGTCTTTTTCCGCCTAATTTGATTAAAGTTTCTTCATAAGCTTTATCTTTAATATTGATAGGGTTAAATTTTATTTCGTGTTCTTCTAAAAAAGCAAGTACTTTCTTACAATACGGACAAGTTTCTAAAATGTACAAATCTAACATAATACACCTCCTGTATTTTTAGTTTATAATGTTTAAAAAAAATTACTATTGCCTAAATATTCTTGTCTGATTATTCAATAGAAAAATTTTTTATCTAGCAAATAATTTTTTTAGGAGTTTTTAGTATTTATATAAGGAATTATTTTAATGAGAATATTATCTAATTTTTCACTAAAACCTATATTAATAACAAAAAATAATACAACAACTCCTATTGAAAAATTTTCACCAATAGAAAAAACAAAAGGTTGTGATACAATTTCCTTTGGTCGTTCAGCCGGTAATGCAGAAGCTCTCAGAGATTTAATGTCATATAAAATTCCTGATATGTATTCAGGAAAGATTGTTATTGATCCTAAAGTTGTAGAAAGATTTTTTAAAAATAAATTATTTCAAGGAACAGCGAAAAGTATTGTAAAATTTATATCATCTTATGAATCAAGCTTACATTCTGTTGAAAAAGAAGTTTTTAATATGATTAAGGCTAAGGCAAAGCAATCGCCTGATAAAAAATTGGATGAAATTATTAGAGAATTGGCTTCTAAATATGATGGAAAATTACGAAAATTACAACAGCCTATATTTTCTAAACTGGAAATTATGGCGCAAGATATGCCTTTAGAACAGAGAAAAGAATTTGCCAATTTGATGAATATAGTAAATAAAAAGTTGGTAAAAGAGCCTGTTCATGTACCTTTTAGTGCAAAAGAATTTAAGTATAAACTTGGCAGAATTGCGGATGAAATTTATTCAAGAAATAATCAGAATGAAACCAATATAATGAAGCGTATATTACGTCTTTCACAACAGATTTCTGAACAATCGGAGGATGAATTAAGTTCTCTACAAAATATTAATTCTAAAGCAAAAAAATATAAAAAAGTCAGAAATAAAAAGAATTTGGTGAAAAAGAGAAGTGACATTCTTAAAAAAATTGAAAGTTTTGTAATGGATTCTGCATTAAAAGATAATAAAGAACTTGAAACTTTAATAGCTCAAACTCGTGCTAAAATTTATAATATTCCAATAGTTGTAAATTTTAATAGAAAATCTTTTATTCATGATTTGCAAAAAATAACTAATTCATTAGAAGATAAGAATTTAGCGAAAGAAATGATTAAAACGGCTTCAGTTTTACCAAAATCAAGAGAAAATGTTTCTGCATTTGTTGTAAAAGCAGCTAATTCATCTTCTGAAAAAATTGCTTATGATTTGTTGCAAGGTTCAATAGGAAGTATTGAACACTTAGTTCCTTTTGCAAATAAAGGTAAAGATATTATTGAAAATTATGGCATAAGTACTGCTTATTATAATAGTGAGCGCGGTAACAGAAGTATGGAACAGCAACTTTTAAAACATCCTGAAACTTACAGAAATTGTCAAAAACAAGTTAATCGTCTTATTGAACTTTGTAATAACGGAACTTTTGCAAAAGTTGGCTTAACAAAATGGTATATAATAAATTTTGCTAAGAAGATGTTTAAACTTTCGCCACCTGATAATCCGCTTATTTTGGATTTGAGTAAATTAAAAAAATAGATGAATACCTCTGGGCTATTGCTCAAATCGGCTTTGTATGATATAATGACCACGTGTTTATTATAAAAAAGGAGAATACGAATGGTTCAACAGTATTCAGATTGCGATTTTGAATCGCTTTTAGCAAAGTACGATTACAATTTTAAACGTGGGGATATCGTAAAAGGTGTGGTTTGTGATTATGAGTCTAATGGTGCTATCGTTGATATCGGTTCAAAAAGTGCTGCTTTTGTTCCAAGCTATGAAGTTTCATCTGATAAGAATGCAAAAGTTGAAAATGTCTTAGAAAAAAATACCGAATACGAATTTTTGATTACTCAAGATTGTGATGAAAACGGTAGATTTTTGCTTTCTTACAAAAAAGTTCATCTTGCGCATACTTGGGCAGAACTTGAAAAAGTTAAAGAAGCTGATGAAACAATTTCAGTTGTTGTTTCTCAAATTGTTAGAGGCGGTGTAGTTGTTGATATTTCAGGTGTTCAAGGCTTCATTCCTCAAGGTCAGCTTTGTGCAAGAGAAACTATTGCAAATGTTGGCGATAAAATAGATGTTAAGATTTTAACTTTGGATAAAGCTCAAAACAATTTGATTTTATCTAACAGAAAAGTTTATGAATCTAATCTTGCGGAAACTCGTAAGAGCGTATTTGAGCAAGTAGAAGTCGGTCAAATTGTTAAAGGTGAAGTTGTCAGAATTACAGACTTTGGTGCATTTGTTAATGTAGGCGGCGTAGACTGTTTACTTCCGCTTTCACAAATTTCTTGGAAATGGGTTGAACATCCGACTGATTTGTTGAAGGTTGGTCAAGAAATCAATGTTGAAATTATTGATGTTGATTATAACAAACAAAGAATTAGTTTAAGTTTGAAAAACACTGAGCCTGATCCATGGATTAAAGCGGAAGAAGAGCTTAAAGAAGGTGACGTTAAAGAAGGTGTAATTACCAGAATTAAACCTTTCGGAGCATTTGTTGAAGTTATGGCAGGTGTAGAAGCTTTACTTCCTCAATCAGCTTTGGCAGAATATCAAAATGCAAACAATTGTATTTTGAACGCAGGCGATAAGATTAATACAAAGATTGTTAAGTTTAATCCGAAAGATAAACGAATTTCTTTAGGCTTGCCTGGTGAAGAAAATTAAGATAAAAGAAAATAATTATTAATAAGCTGGATTGTTTCGGTTCTAACTAACCTCATAATGACGCCAAGTTGCTAGTTTATGCTACGTCATTTCGAAGGCGATTAGCATGAAGCAATCCAACTTTTTATTTCCATAAATCTTGAAAATGTAACGAAACCATGTTACAATGAAATCAGAATGAAATACGAAAAGTTATTTAATGCTGAATATACACTTGAAGCACTGGAACAATTTAAGGCTCTTGATGCAGATAATCAAGACAAGATATTAAGTGCTGTTAAATCATTTGAAATATTAGGCAAGAAATACAAAAACATTAATGACTTAGGTAATGATTTATACGAAATAAAGCCAAAAGGTGTTAGAGCCTACTTTCAATATGATAAAGACCGTAGAAAAATAATTATAATTGGTTTTATCACTTTGAAGAAAACGCAGAAAGCACCCAAACGTTATATGAAACAAGCAATTGCCAATATTCGTAAGTATAAGGAGTTATTGAACAATGAACAAAATAACAAATGATGACTTAATTAATTCACTATCAAAGCAACGTCAAGCAAAGATTAATGCAGAAGTTGAACACAATATTGCTAAGTGGGGCGGAGTACGTGAAAACAGCGGTCGTAAGCCTATTAGCGGTAAGGTTCTAAAATTTACTAAGCGTGTAACTGCAGAAGAAGCAAAATTTATTGACTATGCACGCAAACATAATATTAATTATAATGACCTAATGGAAGGTTAGGCTATCATATATTTAAAAATATTACTTAATCTGATTAAGCACAGCTTCAACACTTTCAGGTGCAAGACCTACAATGTTTTCAAAACTTCCTTCAAATTTATCTAAATAATTTGAAGGAAGTTCTTGTATTCCGTAGCTTCCTGCTTTATCGAGCGGATTGAATTCATCTATATAATAATGAATCATCTCATCTGTCCATTCGGTAAATCTAACATAACTTGTAGTCGATAAAAGCGCAGCGCGATTTGTTTTAGTGTTGATTGCGCAAATTGAAGTTACGACTGAATGAGTTGCACCTGATAATTCTTTTAGCATTTCAAAAGCTTCTTCTTTTGAATGCGGTTTGCCTAAAATTCTGTTATGCAAAACAACGACAGTATCAGCAGCTAAAACTGTTTCACCGTCTTTTACACGTCTTACAACATCAAGACATTTTTGTGTTGCTAAGTCTTCTATTTTTTCATAAGAAAATATGTTATCTGAAAGTTTTTCATCATAATTTGATGGAATAACTTCAAATTCCAAACCCATATCGGTTAGAATTTGTTTTCTGCGTGGTGAATTTGATGCAAGTATTAATTTCATAATGACCTCCGGAGCTTGCATAATTTAATAATTGATTAGAAAACTTATTAAATATTGACAAAATATTTAAACGAGTTTATAATCATTTTGTATTATTTCTCTATGTATTTTACAATAGAAAGGATATGTATGCAAGAAGAATTTTTAGAAAATGAAGTAAAAGCAGTTAATTTTAAAGACAAAAGAAAAGAGTTAGAAAGCCTTATTACGGTTAATTCTTGTCTTATTGATTTATTAAAAGATGCGTGTGAATTTAATATGGAATTAGATTATATTTCTAATATTCATTCGGCTTTATCTGTTATTTCAGAAAAACAAATTGAATCTTTAAAACTTGTAGCAGACTTGAATAATAATTTTTAGTTATTGTTGGGCTGAAAGCCCAACCTACTTTTTCAATAGAAAATTGTTAAATTCGTTTCACTTATAAATTTTATATTGCAGATAATATTTGAAATTAACAATATTTAAAATGAACTAAAAATATGCTAATATTAAGAAAAAAGAGGTTTTTATGTTTAAAGAATTAAGAGATGAGTTTTGCAAGAAATTAGAAAAAGTTTCTATTGATTTAGAGAAAAAATGTTGGGATTTTTATATAAATTCGACTCCTGAAAATATGCAGAAATACGAGAATGCACAGGATGAGTACTCTAAACTTTTTAGAGATAAAAAAACTTATGAGAAATTCCAAAATATAGACAAAACTTCTCTTTCTAAACACGAAGCGAAGCAGCTTAAAAATCTTTTAAAAGAGTTTGATGAAGAATTGAATACCGGTGAAGAACTTAAAAAACTTCGTCAAAAAGAAAACGAAATTGCTAAAAAATTTAATTCTTATGTTTTGAAAATTGATGATAAAGAAATTACAAAAACAGAAGTTACAAAAATTTTGCAAAATGAAGAAAATACTGAAATAAGAAGAAAAGCACATGAAGCTAAAATTGCTTGCGGTGATTTGATTGCAGATGATTTGATTGAATTTGTAAAAATGCGTAATGAGTATGCAAAAACAAAAGGTTACGAAAATTATTTTGAATACAAACTAAAAGAAGATTATGAAGTTGAAAACGAATTTTTGGAAAAATTAATCAATGAAGTTTATTCAAAAACTCAAAATATAATAAAAGAAATTCAAACGAAAAAACAAAACGATTTGAAAAAATTCTTTAACGTGGACGAACTAAAAGCTTATCATTACGGGCTTTTGTTGAGTGATAATCCTGAAAAAGGTGTAAATGAAGTTTTAGAAAAAAATGACATTACATTTATTTCTAAAAACATGTACAAAAAAATGGGTTATGATGTTGACAAAATGGTGGCAGACGGTCGTTTGACTTTGGATTTGTTTCCAAGAAAAGGTAAAAATACCCACGGATTTTGTTTTGGTGTAGAAGCAGGAAAAGATTCAAGAATTTTAGCTAATTTAACAAATAATGTTATTAGTTTAGACACTTTAAACCATGAAATGGGACATTGTGTATATGACCTAGGAATTAATATAGAACTTCCGTTTCTTGACCGCACAGCAGCTTCTCCTGCGGTTACGGAAGCAATTGCTATGATGATGGGTGATGTGATAAAACGTGAAAATGTTTTGGCTGAATTTTTGGATAAAGATTTGTTAGAGAAATTTAAAAATTCAGTAAAAGAAGACGAAGTTTCTTTTGTTTCAAAAAGTTTGTTGATTATTGATTTTGAACGTGAATTTTATTCTAATCCTGATAAAAATCCTGCAGAACTTTGGAATAATTTGCGCGGAAAATATTTGAACAGATTTGAAAATCCTGATAATGAGTGGGCGACAATTCCGCATTATTTGTCACATCCGGCTTATTATCAAAATTATTTTAGAGCGAATTTAATGAAGGCTCAGATTTATAATTATTTAAAATCAAAACTTGGCGATATTACGGAAAATTTTGAGTCTGCAAAATTTATGGATGAAAATATTTTTGCATTAGGTGCTTCAATAGATGAATACGAATTGATTGAAAAACTTACAGGCAAAGAATTTTCGGCGAATGATTTTATTGTAAGTTTAGGATAAAGTAACTCTTTCATACAATTTTTATTTGATGTAAAATTAAAGCTAATTGGAGAGATCGCTATGAAAGAAAAAGTTTTAATTTTAGGTTTGTCAAAAAGTGGGATTGCTGCTGCAAAATTTGCTAATAAACAAGGTTATGATGTGTTTATTACAGAATCAAAACCTTTGGATAAAGTTAAAGAAGAATGTAAATCTCAAGTAGAAGAACTTAAAAATTTAGGAATAAAAATTGAATGCGGGTATCATAGCGATGAATTTATTTCAGGCGCAAAATTTGCAATAACAAGCCCCGGAATTCCTCCAAAATCAGAAATTTTTAGACGTTTAAATGAAAAAAATACGAAAATTATTTCTGAAATCGAATATGCGTATTTGAATACAAAAATACCTTTTATTGCAATAACAGGTACAAACGGTAAAACTACCACAACAGCGCTTGTTTCACATATTTTGAGCAAAGATTTTGATGCACCTGTTTGCGGTAATATTGGCGTTCCTCCAACTTCTTTAATTGAAGGAAATCACGATTTTCTTGTTTGTGAAATAAGTTCTTATCAAGCGCAAATGACAGAAAAATTTAAGGCAAAAATCGCTTGTTGGACGAATTTTACACCTGATCATATTGACTGGCATGGCGGTTTGGAAAATTATTTTAAAGCTAAAGCTAAAATATTTTTGCCTCCGCAAGAGCCTGAATATGCTGTTTTGAATGCGAAGGATGAAAGATTAAAAGAATTTGCTAAAGAGTGTAAAAATGTTGTGTTCTTTGATGATGAAAAAGATTGTAGAATTACCAACAATTCTATTTTTTACGGCGATGAAGAAATTATTTCTCTTTCAGATTGTCCGCTCGTTGGTCATCACAACTACCAAAACATTATGTGCGGAATAATTATCGCAAAACTTGTCGGGATGAAAAATGAAGATATAAGAACTCAAATTATGAGCTTTAGAGCGCCTGAACACAGATTAGAAAAAGTTCGAGAAATGGACGGAATAACTTTTTATAACGATTCTAAAGCAACAAATCCTGAAGCTTCAATTGTTGCTATTGATTCTTTCAACAATGTTGATGTTGCTTTGATTTTGGGTGGAAGAGATAAAAATACTGATTTAACAGAAATGTGTCAATCAATAAATAAGCATATTAAGACTGTTTTATTAATTGGTGAAGCGACAGAAAGATTTGAAGAAAATCTGGTAAAAAACGGATTTAGTAATATAATAAAAGAACGCACAATGGAGGATGCAATAGATAAAGCAATTAGTTTAAAACCAGATGTGGTATTGCTTTCACCGGCTTGTGCAAGCTTTGATATGTTTAACAGTTACGAACACAGAGGAGATGTTTTCAAAAAGTATGTCCTATCAAAATAATGCCAGAGGAGAAAGGATTAACTCTAATAAAATGAGTTCTCAAAACATGCAATCAGACAGACCACTTATGATTGCAGTGATTTTTCTTGTTGTAATAGGCGTTATGGCGATTTTTTCAGCAAGTGCTCCTAAGTGTATTGAAATGGGATTGAATCCTGCAAGATTTCTTGTTCAACAAATTTTTGGCATAATTGTTGGTGTTGTCGGTTTGAGATTTCTTTCAAATTTTCATTACAAAAAACTTATTAAATATACACTTCCGATTGCTTGGACTGTAGTTGGAATGCTTATTTTGGTAAAGGTTGCCGGTGTTACGGTAAACGGTGCGCAACGTTGGATAAATATCGGGCCAATGAGTTTACAGCCTTCTGAGTTTGCAAAACCTGCAGTTGTTTTGCTTTTGTCTGCGGTTTTTACCAAAGATACAAATCTGCTTGATAACGATAAAATTGTAACTGCGTTTTTGCCGATAATGATAATGGTCGGACTTATTTTTATTCAGCCAAACTTAAGTATGGTTTTACTTTTGATGGCTACATCAGTTGCGATTTATCTTTGCGCTGGCGGTTCGACTCAATTAATTATGTGGGGCGGATGTTCTGTAATACCTTTATTGTTATTAAAAGGTTTGAAAGGATATCAAACTTCAAGAATTCAAACTTGGCTTCATCCTGAAGCTGATCCGTTGGGCGCAGGTTACAATATTATTCAATCGCTTGTAGCATTCGCGTCAGGCGGTTTGTATGGTGTCGGTTACGGAAGTTCTAAACAAAAACTTGCTTGGCTTCCTGAAGCACATACCGACTTTATTTTTGCTGTAATCGGTGAAGAACAAGGATTTATCGGTTGTTTGCTGATTATTTGTTTATTTTGGACAATTTTGCAAAGAGGATTTGTAATTGCGGTTAAGTGTCAAGATATGTACGGAAAACTTCTTGCGCTCGGACTTACGTTCTCAATTTGTTTCCAAGGATTTTTAAATATGTGGGTTGCAAGTTCGTTTGTGCCTGCAACAGGTGTTCCAATGCCGTTCATAAGTTATGGCGGTTCATCTATCATGGTTTCATTGTGGATGATTGGAATTTTATTAAATATATCAAAAGATAACGTTAAAAGAGTAAGGTTTGGTAATAATAATGTCAGAAGTATACAATAGCATTTATTTCGTAACCGGCGGTGGTACGGGCGGACACATTTATCCTGCAATGGCAGTAGCAGACACTTTAACAGAAAGTGATGCGAAAGTTTATTATGTTGGAAACAAACGTAACATGGAATTTGAACTTGCGTCTAAAAAAGGTTATAAGTTTTTGCATGTAAGTGTTTCAGGCATGCCAAGAAAACTTAATCCTAAGTTTTTTGTATGGGGTGTGAAATTGGTTAAAGCGATTTTGCGCTCAGTAAGATACATAAAAAAATACAAACCAAATGCTGTTTTTGCAACAGGCGGTTATGTTTCAGCACCTATGATTTTTGCGTGCAGGATTACTAAGACTCCGTATATTATGCACGATTGTGATGCTATGCCGGGGCTTGTAACAAGAAAACTTTCAAAACGCGCAAAATACGTTACTTTAGCGTTTGAAAAAGCAAAAAAATATATTCCGAACAAACATACGGTTATTACGGGAAATCCTATTCGTGCAGGCTTTAGAACAATGACTAAAGCAGAAGCAAAAGCAAATATGGGATTGGAAAACCGTTTGACTCTTTGTATTATGGGTGGTTCTCAAGGTGCAAAATCTATTAATAATACGACAATTGAGCTTCTTAAAGAATTTTCTCAAGAAAGAAATTTGCAGGTAATTTTTCAAACAGGAAGAAAAAATTTCGCAGAAGTAACTGAAAGATTGCAACAAATTTATCCTGCATTTGAACAAGACAAGAATTTGATTGTTAAACCTTATTTTGACGATATGATTTCTGTTCTAAAATCAAGCGACATCGTAGTTTCTAGAGCCGGTTCTTTAAGTCTTTCAGAAATTTGTGCCTCAGAAGCTGCGCCGATACTTGTGCCTTATCCTTATGCAGCAGCTAATCATCAGAGAATTAACGCAAAATATTTGCTTGAAATGGGTGCTTGTATTTATGTTGAGGATAAAGATTTAGACCCAAATCGTTTGAGAGAAAGCGTTGTAGAGCTTTTGGATAATCCTATAAAGATGAATTATTTGAAACAAAATGCTTCTCATTTGGCAAAATTTGATGCCGCGGAAGAAATTGTAGGGTTGTTGAAAAGCCTTTAATAATTGAAAGTTAATGGTGCAAAAAATTGCACCCTACCTCTAATATTTTTAAGGTATATATTGAACAGTATATACTTCTTCTGGTTTTAATTTTGCATGACCACCTCTGATTGGTACTAATAATAGTCCTGCGCCAAAAAAGAATGCACCGACATAAACTGTTGGATATAACCATAATGAACGATTTGCGCCTGTCTTCTCAATTTGACCTACTAATGGCATTTTACCTATTGAAAAATTACTAATAATAAGATCAGAAGGTACACCCATTGTTTTGTTAAGAGAAATATTTTCTATTCGAGCCTTTACAATACTACCTTTTGGAAAAAATACATTATTGATCGTATTATCATCTATTGTTATAAATTCTATATAAGAACCTTCTTCGTCACAATTTTTTGTCGTTAAATAATTTTTAATACAAATTTTAATATCTTGACTTTTTGAGAAATCAGAAATTTCTGATTTCTTTTTTACCAATAATGTAGCATTATTAATCGTTGGTAATTTTTCTTCTATTACAAAATTTTGTTTATGCACAACATTTTTATTTTTATTTTGTTCAGCAAATAAATCATCTATGTATGATATTTTTTGTTTTTTGATTTTTAAATTTTTATCAAGTGTTGTATCTACTAAACTATCTTTTATATAAACTTGTTTTACTACTTTTGTTTGTAAATTTTTATCCAACGAAGAATTAACAAAATTGTCTTCTATTTGAGAATATGTCGGTAGCAAGAAAACTTGCAAACATATTATTATAGCTATTATTTTTTTCATATAACATCCTACAAATAATTTACAGAGCCTTTTGATTTTGTTTCAATTTTTTGTTGAAATTTTGCTCTATTTTCTTTTGAAGTTAATAAGAAATTTTGATAATATACATTGTTTTTGTAAGGATTGTTAACTAGATATTCCGGATATTTTTTATAAATATATTCATATACTTCCATTGTTCTTCTTGTTGTTAAAGGATGTGTACTACAAATTTCGTATCTGTTTTGAGGAAATGCTTTATTCATAACAATTATAAATGCAATCGGATTATATCCTGCATTTACCATATAATCTACTGCTAATTTATCTGCCTTATATTCATATTTTCTTGGCGCAAATGCGTATGACCAACCGCTAAAAGAGCCACGTAGTATTCCTTTATAAGAGTCTACACCATGTGAAATTTCATGCGATAAAATTGCTGCAATTTCATCATCATTATTTAACATATTATATAAACCTCTATACATTATGATTCTTCTATCATAATTAGATGTTGCAGCATTAATTGTTTTTGAAGTGTCATAATAAAAAACCATTCTTTTTTCTATGTTATTAGTATTCAAAATATGAAAACCAATGTTGCTAATTTTATTTTGAGCTTTTACAATAGAATCACTGCTAATTAATTCAGATGCTGCATTTGATGATAATACTGAAAAAGATAATAACGCACACAATGTAATAATTAATTTTTTCATACATACTCCCTTTTTTGTAGCTGCTATATTTTATTTAAAAATAAACACGACATACAAATTTATAATCTATATAAAATAATGTATAAAACTTATTCTTTTTTGTCAATATAATAAAATAACTTTGTTACAAAGTTTTAAATTATTTTAGAAAGTAATTGGTGCAAAAAAACGTAAACTCAACAAAAATGATTTAAGAATAATTTATGCTATTATTGTTTTATGAAATCTAAAAGTTTTGAAGAATTTTATAATAAAGCAATGATTATTGCAAAAATTATAAAAGAAAATTACCGTGAAAATGCGATAAATACAAAGCTTGTGGAAAATTTTACAGATATAACAGAATGTTTTACTTTAGGTGAATTACCACAAATAATAAAACAGGAATTAATGAGTAATTCGAAAACATTACAAATTTCTTTTGGAAACTTAGTTAAAAATATTGCTAAACATTCTGAGGTTGATTTTTTGATGTTTAAAAAAGTTATAGAGCATTTGAAATCTGCAGAAAACCATTATAAAGATAAAGATAAAATAATTTTTGAAAAAATTATAAATAATAATTTCTATCAAATTATAGTTAAAACAACAAAGAACAAAAAAGAAAACTATCTACTTTCATTTTACAAAGCAAACCATAAAAAAAGATAGTTTGGTTTATGAGGACTCCCGCACCCCTCTGTCACCTGATGGCTCGGTAGGGAGATTTACCGTAATCAAACTATCTAATATTATTATATCGTATATTTTATTCTTTTCAAGTGTTAGTAAGTAGGTCGTGTTCAACATTTTTCATTGAACACGACATTAAATTTTCAAGCAAAGTATTTGTCGTGTTGGATGAAAATAGTCCAACACGACCTACGATTTTCTTATTCCCTTCACTCCGCAACAAAAGTAGGTTGGGCTTTCAGCCCAACAAAACACCCAAAAAAGAAAGAAGCCGTATATCCTACGACTTCTTCCCCCTATTTAGCGAACGATTAACTTACTATTCGCCACTGCAACCGAAAGCAATAGTTACGTGTTCTTTCGGGTTAATTGCAGAGATTTTGTATCCCTTAGCGTCAACCAAGTAACCAACTTCGTCACCTGTTGCTTGAACTAAGCCCATTGTTCCTGATAAAGCAGTTCTTGTAATATCAATAGGTGCTTTTACTGTATCAACGGCTACGTCACCCAAGCTTCGAGCTGATGCCATGAATTGACCTTGGAAAGCTTCACCTAATGCGATACCTGTGCCTGAAGCTACGTCTTCTAAGGCGTTACCTAAGTTAGACAACATACCGCCTGTTGTTCTACCAACAATACCTAACATTTGACCACCCCAAGTAAGAGGAGCTGTAACAACTCTTGATACAATGTTTGGTGTATTAGATTTGTTGATTTCTGCGTTAAGAATTTGTCTTGGTAAAACATCCTTGTGACCGCAGTTTTCAATTTCTGTGAACGCAAGTTTTAAAGCACCCTTTTGGCAACCGGAAGGTCTTACGACTTCAACAACTTTACCGTGAACGTCAGAACCGCATGGATACAAGTGTCCGTTAATTGTTACGTCTTCTAATGTTTTAGCTGCAAATCTTTGACCAACGTGTGATGATTTAGCACTTACTTGGTCTTTGAATTTCAACTGTAAAGTCGGAATCTTAACGATTTCTTCGTTTTCAATGAATGCTTTTTTGTCAGTAGGACAAATTGGGCAATCGTTGTTTGCTGTTACAGGGTTCTTATCAATACCTGCTGCTACACGAATGTTTTGTAACATTGCTGCTATATCAGCACGTGATGCGTCTTTAAATGGTGCAATTGTGTTTGGTGAAGGTGAATTGTTTAAAGCACCTTTTTCTAAAGCTTTTGCGATAGGAATAATTGCCCATTCAGGAACAGTGTTACCGTCGCAGTATTTAGATAAGATTTCTTGAGCCTTGCATTTATCCATTTCTGCACATTTGATACCTTTTGATAAAGCACAAAGAGCTTCAACTCTTGTTACGTTATGGTTAGGCATAAATTTGCCGTTCGGATAACCTTTAAGCAAGTCATTATGTACAGCAACCGTAATTGCTGAGTTTGCCCAGTGATTTGCAGGTACGTCTGAGAATAATTTTTCAGGTGCGCAAGAGTACATGTCTTTGTCAAAACCTTTTACTAACATAGTTGCAAATTCTGCACGCGAAATGTTTCTTGAAGGTTTGAATAATCTGTCAGGATAGCCGACAACAACATCATTTGTTGCCAGTTTATCAATTTCGCAAGACGCCCAATATCCGTCAGGAACATCAGGGAACATTTGTAAATTAGCGGCAGCACCTGTCATGTTTGCAAACGGTGACAAATCAAAAGGGGTTAAAGTTTTTTTAATTGCCTGAATTGAATTTGCCGTACTCATTTGAATTGGACAAGAATTTCCATCCATTTTTGCTTCATCTCTAATGATTGGCGCACCTCTATGACTTGTCAAATCATTTAGACAAGGAATGTTTGAAGCAGCACCTGTAATGTTACCGTCAGTTGCAACGGTTGTACCCATTGTGCCTGCTGTAAGTTTGTTAATTTCTCTGTTTACGGAAAAACCTTCTGCTTTGTAGATTGAATCTTTTTCTGTACCTACATAGTTGTTGTAGCCGTAAACCGCGTTAGGATATGAGTAAACTTGTTTCATATCTTCGCGTTGTAAATCTTTTGTTCCCGGGCACAAAGCACAAGATGGAACAGGGTCGGGCTCACATTGTGGAGCAACAGGGCATCCGCAATCTGTTTTTGGAGCCGGAGTTTGGCATGGACAAGCTTGACCTGTAACTTGAGGCATTTCCTCAATCGGACATATACCTTCTGTTACTACAGGTTTTTGGTCGCATGGGCAGGCTGCCATTACCGTATTGAACGAACACGTTGCTATACCAACGGCAATTGCAGCTGCCACAGTAAGTTTTCTAATCGTCATTTTGACCTCCTTTGTAAATAACCTTTTCAATAGGTTGGCTTATAAGCTGGGCTTCCGTTTGAATACAGCTTAAAGAAGTACAGCTTCTAAACTTTGTTAACTCCTAAATTATGTTATTTTTCAGAGATTAAAACATTGCCGAAAAAGGGAGTCCGGGTGGGTAGTTTATTGGAGTCTGCTTGGTAATAATGGGATTTTGTTAATTGAAAATGGAAAATGGAAAATGGAAAATAGTTTTAAATAATTGTTTTAATAAATTACTTATTGTAAAATTATGTAATGGCGAATTTTGATTTCCTTAAAAAAATTGATTCAAATTTATATGAAATTATTACAGAAGCGGAAAAACTTTATGCTTCTGAATTTTTTGAACAATGCATGGGACAAACAAGGAGGTTTGGTGAGCAAATGTGCAAATCTATTTTAGCTGATAAACGCCAATATGATGGAAGTTTTGATGAAATGCTCGCCACTTTAAAAGATCAAGCAACTTCTATTCCTGAAAAAGAATTCATAGATGATTTATATTTTCTTAAAAAACAAGGGAATATTTCTGTTCACTCTTCAACTGTAAAACGTGATGGAATTACTGCTCTAGAGTGCTTACAACGTGCTTTTGAAGCAAGTATTAATTATGCAGTTTTTTATAAAAAAGGCAGTAAAACAATTTTAAAAAAACAATATGATGTAGAACTTTTAGTCACAGGAAAACGTGGTTTGAGTGAAAAATACGAGTCACAAAAACAAAAATCTAAAAAAACTGTATCTAAGTCATCAACCAAAACTACAATAAAACAGTCTTATACAATGAAACCGTCAAAACCTAAAAAACAAGGTGGTATTACTCCCTTTTGGATTTTCGTCTTATTGGCTTCTTTTACATCGTTTGTAATGCTGATTTTTATGGCTGTAATAAAATAATTTGTATTTATGAAGAAATGTAACAAATATAACGAGAAGTGAAATTCGCCTCTCGTTATATACTTTATATATATGTAAGATGTAAATAAAAACTTTTAATCCCTAAATCCCTTCCTAACTAATTTCCCTGCTTCTCTAATCTTAAGAGAAGTTTTTTTTTATTAGTGGTATTTCTTATAAAGAAGTTGCATATCTTCTTTTGTCAGATATTGCATAGAATCTAAATCGTATGGGTACATTATACTGTTGTTGCTTGGTGAATGTTCTAAACCAATTGCGTGCCCTGCTTCGTGTAACATAACTCCGTAAATATGGTCTTTTGTACGTGTCACAATTTTTCTGGAATATCTTCCTCCTTCATAAGACCTTTGATATTCTTTAGTTCCTATTGTGACATAGGCTTTATAGTATTGTCCATTTCTTGTAGACAATTCTGTGCAGCCGACAGCATCTGCGCTGTTGCAGTTAGAAACAAAATCTACAAATTCTACTTCTATATTTGCATTACTTGGTTTGTCTACAAATTTGAACCTAACGAGTGATTTTGATTGATTTTGCCATGCCATGAAAGCTTGTCGCATAAGAACGCTCATATTGCCATATTGCGGTATATAGACATATATCGGTTGTCCGACCCATCTAGGACGTTCAAGAGCAAATACGCAAATTGTAGCAGTTAAAAAAATTAGAATAAAAACAAAAAACTTTTTCATTAATTTAGACCATTTTTATGATGAATATAATACGAGCTTGTAAAAGCGACAATCAATTAAAACATGAATAACGATATAAAACAAGTTTTGACTTTTTAAAAATTTTGTTGTCAGTTTATCTGGGATAAGCTCTATAATAACCGCTAACTTTCGTTCCATCTGAGCGAGTATATTCTTCAACATAAATAAGTTCACCAATCCTTGTACGTTTATCAAGTTCAGCTTTAGTTGGCATCATACTAATATCCTTTAACTAATAACTATATGCAAGTTACTCATATTTCAAAGTGTCGTAAAGTTCTTTTAATTCCAATGCTCGTTCTTTTACTACATTGGTTTTGTTTCCTACAGCCACATTTTGAAACATAGTACCTTGCTTATTCATGATGGGACTTAATGCAACAAATTCTGCCTCTTGATACTTTTTCCAATTCTCCTGTGCTTTAAGAATATTTGTGTAATCTTCTTCTGTTGTAATAGTTTTTAGTAAACCTAAATATTTATCAATTTCTTTAAACCACATATCCATTGCTTTATAAGAACATTGAGATATATCATATGTTGAATATACCTTTGTGATGCAATCTCTTTCTGTTTTGTCAATCGGATGTAATTTTTCAGTACCATCTTCCTGTGTTTTACTTTGAGATATAACTTCTTCATTATTTAAACTTGTTTCGTCTTCACTTATTCCTTGATTTGTTGTTTGTTGGATTTCTTTTTGAGGAAATGTCGCATCACTATTATGAGAATTTGTACAACCACAAGTAAATACAGATGTTAATAAAATTGTTACAATAAGCTTCTTCATGTTTTTTATTATACAGATTTTTGAAATTTCTAATAGCTTTGTAACAAAATTTTTACATCTAAACCCAAGATGCAAGCGTACTCAGGCTTTACCATTGTTTCATGTGTGCCAAATCTTATTACTATGAGCATAAAAAAAGTAATGTGTAGAAAAAACATCTTGACAAAGTTAGATATCTAACTATAATAATTATATGAGTGCAATTTTATCTTTAATATCAAAAATTCATGAAAAAGGAAACCGTTTTATTATAGAAGAATTAAAAAATAATGGTGCAGAAGGACTTGTACCAAGTCATGGTGATATTCTTGTATGTCTTTATAAAAACGGTAAAATGACGATGAAAGATATTGCGAATTGTATTAATAGAACAAAACCAACTGTTACGGTCTTGGTTGATAAGCTTGAGAAACTAGGATATTTAAAAAGAGAAGCTTCTGAAGAAGATAGTCGCTCTACAAATATAGTTTTAACGCAAAAAGGTGAAGATTTTAAAGCAACTTTTGAAAAAATTTCAAACGATTTAAACAGAATGTTAAACAAAAATTTATCAAATAAAGAAGTTAAACTTTTAGAAGAACTTTTACAAAAAATGTGAGCAAAAATTTTTACAGTAATAGTTAGATGTCTAACGAAAGGAGAAAACATTATGACAAACTTTAAAAAAGAAGAAATCGGAAAAATTAGTGAAGTAGGCAAAAATTATGAAAACGGTAAAGCGTTTTTGCATGATTTATTGGGATTAACAAGTTGTGAAATTTCAGTTAGTGCAATGCCTGCCGGAGTGAAATTGCCATTCAATCACAAACACAAACAGAATGAAGAAGTTTATATTTTCTTAAAAGGCGAAGGTTCAATGACTTTAGATAATGAAGTTGTTGAGGTTAAAGAAGGAACTTGCGTAAAAGTTCTTCCAGATGCCGTAAGAACAATGGAAGCAAAAACAGATATGGAATATATTTGTGTTCAAGCAAAATCTAATAGTTTAGAACAATTTGGACTTGGCGATGCTGAATTGTGCTAAAATTGAAAGGGGCAATCTTGCCCCTTTTTAATTAGGAATAATCGTTTTTAGAAAATAATATTCAACAAAAATTTCGAAGAAAACACTCAATTATCTTCGTAATTTTACGGAGATAATTGAGTGCTTCTTAATACTCCCGTACGGGAATATTAAGGTGAAAATGATAATAAAATCTGCGCAAGATATCGGAAAATTAGTAAAAGAAGCACGCAAAAAACAGAATTTTACACAAGTTCAACTCGCTCAGCTTTCTAATGTTGGAACGCGTTTTCTCTCTGATTTAGAAAACGGTAAACCAACCTGTGAAATCGATAAAGTTATAAAAGTTCTGGCAAATTTGGGGATAAAGTTAGAGGTAAACAATGGCTAAAGAGTTGTCAGTTAGATTACATGGGGTATAAGTCTGGGTTAGGATTTTATATTACATAAAAAACTTAAAAATATAAAATAACAGGTGGGGCGTAATTTACGCCCCACCTGCTATACAGAGGGGATGGGATTCGAACCCACGGTGGAATTGCTCCCACACAACCTTTCCAAGATTGCACCTTAAACCTCTCGGACACCCCTCTAAAAAAGTTTAGATTTATTATAACTTAAGTTTTGGAGGATGTAAATATCCTCTATTTAAACGATTTGTTTTATTTCGGAAATTGTTATTGTATATGTGTAGAGAACTCTAATAAGAAGGAAAGGAATAGTATGGCAAAAATTGATAAGGTATCAGGTTTTAACCTAGGTCAAAAAATCGCTAACCCTTTCAAAACATCACGTAGTATGTCTACCCCAAATCCATTCAAGTACTCTAACTTTGAGGGCAACACATTACCATTCGCTGATGTATTTGAAGGATTTGAAAACAAAAATGTAAGCAAAATCAGAATGATTTCATCTTCTGTAATGGGAAGTATGACTAAATTCCGTTCAAGCATTACTGAACCAATTGTTAATTTTGTTAATAGAATTGGTGCAGGTATTTCTAATGCTTGGGATTATGCTAAAAATACAACTGTAACTGATTCAGTTAAAGACTTAGGCAAAGGTATTTCTAACAAAGTTTCTGAAATGGGTAAAAATATTTCTGAAAAAATGCCTTCATTCAATATGCCTACAATAAATATGCCATCTTTGCATATTAGCTCAAACATTTCAGGCATTGGCAAAAACTTATCTGACAAATGGTCAAATATGATTAGCAAAATCAATATTCCTCATCACGACAAAATTTCATCAGATATGCCTGTATGTGAATTGAGATCTATGTGGGAAAATATAAATGCAGAAGCTGCAAACAAAGAAAGCATGGTGGCATAATGAATAAAAAAGTTGCTGAAATTATTGATGCTCTTGCAGCTCACCAAGACAACGCTTCTATTGGCGTTTTAGAAGAATTAGGAACAAATTCTTCTGATAACGAAGTTAGAGAATACACTTCTCGCGCTTTGGTTAAGAAAAATATTCATGATTCATTAAAAGTTGTTATTATCAACCAAGGTAAAGGTATTAACGACCTTTCTCCTTCTGTTGCTATGAGTACAATTAATGAAATCTTGTCATTAAAAGATAAATCTGAAGTTATCAGAATTTTAGATGACACAATTAACATGCACTCTGATGAGTCTGTTAAAGAAAATGCTCGTTCTGTAAAATCATTACTTGCACTAAGCTAATATGAATAACTTAATATAAACGGCTTGGACATTTGTCCAAGCCGTTTTGTTTGCAATAATTTGCGGATATTATTAAAACTCATTTACAACAAAAATTTTCAAAGCAGGTGCTTCTTTTGTATCTTCACCGTAGTGAGAAAATACGATTTTACCGGCATGAGATAATATTAGGAACGGTTTTATACGTTCAGGATTTACAGAAGCAGGTTTGTAGTTGTATTTGTAGAAAGAGTTTTCTGTATCATTAAGTAAGAGAATCTTTTTCTTTGACATGAATTTTTTATAAATTTTAATTTCGTTATTTTTGAAATCAGAAACTCTTATTATGCTGTAATCAGGGTAAAGCTCTTGAATTTCATCAATTGTCAGTAATTGTTTTTCAAATGCGTTATTTTTATAAATGTATTTGTAGAATTTTAAGTCTTGAGAATTTATTCCGATTAATTCACCATCATGGATAAATTCAATATTTGTTTCAGGGCCGATTGCAAGTTTGCCGTTAGAATAATAATATTCTGTGAAACCGCCTGAACCGATAAATGATTTATGTTTTAACTTGATGTCATTTTCACTTTGTGAACTATTTGACCAAGTTGAGTTTTGTGGATTATAAAAAACATTCTCTTTTTCTTGAATATAGGTATAAGCAGATGCTGTTGTTATACAAAAACTAAGTGCAATTAGCGCAAGTAAGATTTTTTTCATATTAAATTTCTCCCTTCGTGCATATTTTAACATTAAAATTTTATTTGTGTAATTTAAGAAAATAAATTTATGCTAAAATGCGTATATGATAAAAAAACTTATTTTATTTCTAATTAAAATCTATCAAAAGATTTCTGCATTAACTCTGCCGAGATGCAGGTTTTATCCTACTTGTTCAGAATACACAAAGCAGGCTATAATGCGGTTTGGAGTTTTAAGGGGCGGAATGTTGGGAATAAAAAGGATTGTAAAATGTCATCCGTTGAATGAGGGTGGGTATGACCCGGTACCGGATGAGATTTGATGATATTGTTAATAACACCCTCTCCCCTACCCCTCCCCCAAGGGAGGGGTAGGGGAGAGGGTGTTATTAACTCTAAAAGAAAGGATTTCACATGTTAATAATTTTTTCAGGCAAACAGTATTCAGGCAAAGACACAGCCGCAAAAATATTGATGGAAGCAATGCCAACTTTTAGACGTTGCGCCATGGGTGATATTATCAAGATTGAATATGCTCAACAGCACGGTTTAACTTATGAGGAAATTGAAGCTAATAAAGCAAACTATCGTCAAGGGTTGATTGATTTAGGAAATTGGGGAAGAAATCAGAGTCCTGATTATTGGCTTGACAAAATTGTTGCTCAGCAAGGTGATATCGTAGTAACAGATGTTAGAATTAAACACGAATATGAAGTCTTTAAAAAAGCAGGTGCTATTTCAATAAGAGTGGACGCTGATAGAAATATCAGAGAATCAAGAGGCGGAAAGCTTATTGGCGAGAATGATGTTACGGAAATTGATTTGGATGATGTTCAAGATTGGGATTATCGAATTGAAAATAATGAAGATTATTCCGTATTGAAACAAAAAGTTTTAAAAATAGTTGAACAAATACAAAAGTCTAAGAAGTTTTAATATTGTCATATCATTGCTTAAAAAAACTTTACATGCTATAATTTCGGTATGGAAAGCGGTGCGGAAATCAAAACAAAGAAGAAGGGAATGACTGCTCAAACTCGCCTTATACTAGCAGGTTTGGGGGTTAGTACTGCTTTCATTTTAGCTTCAGCAGGCTTTGCGACTTATAGTATCAACCAAAACATGAACCACGCATACAGAAATTTCGGGCAGGTTCTTTCCAAAACTCTTGCTATTGAAGGTGTTGAAGTTACAAAAGAAGTTCCTGAACTTGCTAAATATGATGCGCTTAGGTCAAACTCGCTTTCTGTTTTAAAAAGTAATAATGATATCGCTTATATTATTTTCAAAGATAATAAATCAAAAGTGATTTATTCAAGCAAAGATGATTATCCTGACCAAGCCGAAAAGGCTCGTATTACGGTAAGTTCGCCAATGATAGTTAAGAATATGAGCAATTCTGCTAACGTTGGTTCGGTTGAAGTCGGGCTTTCAGGAACTATTATGGACAAAGTTTCTGCGACTTCTAATACATCTTTAGCAATCGTGTTTTTGCTTGCTTGGCTTGTAATTGTTGGCATTATTTATATGAACACTTCAATTGTAACAAGAGAGCTTCGCAAGCTTCATCAAGGTGTTAAAAAGATTTCATCTGGTGAATTCGGTTACAAATTGGATGACAAGGATGTAGATAAAGAAATTAAAGAACTTTATTCTGCGTTTAACGATATGTCTGAGCGTTTGAGCCGTTACAACGAACAAACAATTGAAAGTTTGACATTTGAACGTAACAAGTTAGAATCAGTATTGATGAGTATTGTAAACGGTGTTGTTGTTTGTGATAACCACGATAAAGTTATTATGGTGAACAATTACGCTAAAAGACTTTTGGAAGTTGAAGAAGAAGATATTCTTAACACGCAAATTCAACAATTTTGCGACTCAAGCGGAGAATTTTGTTTTGCAAATAAGATTACAGAATTTAAAGATACACCGCTTGATGATGATGGTGCGCCTGTTCCATTTAATATTACAATTGACCAAAGAATTTTGAAATGCTTGATTTCGCCAATGTTTACCCGCTCAAATTCTTATGTTGGCTATATTATCGTACTTATTGACGTTACAAAAGATGTTGAAATGGATCAATTGCGTTCTAACTTTATTTCTAACGTTTCGCATGAACTTCGAACACCTGTAACAGTTTTAAGAAGCTATATTGATACGCTTTATAATTTCGGTAACGATTTTGATTTTAATACTCAAAGAGAATTTATTGGGGTTATGAACCAAGAAATAATCAGACTCAACCGAATGGTGAATGATATTCTTGATTTCTCAAGATATGAAGCTCAAAATGTTCACATGGAAAAAACTAAACAGGATATTATTGAAATTGTTGAAGATGCGGTTAACCAAGTTCAAGTTTTAGCCAAAGAACACGATTTGACGATTTCTATAATGAAAGAACCAGATTTACCGCAAATCTACTTGAATGTAGACAGTATTTCGCGTGCGTTTATGAATATTTTATCAAACGCTATCAAGTATTCACCAGACGGAAAACGTATTAAGGTTCGTGTTGAACGCTCTCGTGACGGCGAGTATGTAGAAGTTAGCGTGGAAGATCAAGGTCCGGGTATTTCCGAAAAAGACCAAAAGAAAGTATTCGACCGTTTCTATAGATGCGAAAATGCTACTCACACTGTTAAAGGAACAGGTTTGGGATTACATTTGGTAAAAGTTACGGTTGAAAAACACCACCACGGACAAGTTTTTGTAAATTCAAAAGAAGGCGAAGGCTCAACATTTGGTTTCAGACTTCCTATAAATCCGCCACCTGAAGAAATTGAAGAATATATTCCTAAAAACAAATTGCCGGCAGAAAGCGAAGCCTGATTAATATTGAGCGAAGTCAAAGGGTTGCTTTGGTTAAATGGAGAATGGAAAGTGGAAAATGGAAAATTATTATAAAATTTCTAATTATGCTTTCTGATTTATAAAATGTTTATGGTGCAAAAAATTGCACCCTACATTTAAAAATATTTAAAATAATTTTCCATTTTTCACTTTCCATTCTCCATTTGACATCCCCCTCCGCCCCTAAATAACAAGCATGGAGCAAAAATGTACGAAGATTCAATAAAACTACTTACAAGTAAAGGCAAATTTTATGTAGATTTGGGATTAGATAGAGTTAGAGCTGCTTTGGAAAAATTCGGAAATCCGCAAAAAGATTTAAAATGTATTCATGTTGCGGGTACAAACGGCAAAGGCTCTGTTTGCACTATTCTTGATTCGGTACTGAGAGAAGCGGGATATAAAACCGGCTTGTATACAAGCCCGCATATTTGGGATTATACGGAGAGAATAAAAGTTAGTGGTGTTGAGATTTCTAAAGAAGATTTTGCAAACTATGTTACAGAAATCTGTGATTGCGGAATTCATTTGACTGAATTTGAAATTTTAACCGTTATGATGTTTTTGTATTTTAAACGCCAAAATGTAGATGTTGCAATTCTTGAAACAGGTTTGGGCGGAAGATTAGATGCGACAAACGTTATAGACAAAAATCTTTGTGCAATTATTACTCAAATTGATTTAGACCATACTGAAAGATTAGGTGACACAAAAGAAAAAATCGCTTATGAAAAAGCCGGTATAATCAAACAAAATTGCCCTGTAATAACTTCTATGGGGTATGAAGCGATAAAAGATAAAGCTGATGGAACGAATTCTATGTTTATTTTGGCAACACCGTTTGTTAAACCTGAATTTATTGATGCGCTTAGTTTAAAAGGTAATCATCAGGTCGAAAACCTTGCACTTGCTGTAAATGCAATAAATTATTTATTCAAAGATATTAGTGATGAAACGATTATTGATGGGTTAAAAAAAGTTAAAAATCCTTGCAGATTTCAATATTTTCCGATTGAGAACTTGATAGTGGATGCGTCGCATAATCCAAACGGCGTGCAGGCTTTGAGAGAGAATTTAGATGATTATTTTTCTTCTGAAAAAAGAAGATTTGTTTTCGGGTGTCTTAAAAATAAAGATTATTCAAAAATGATGAATATCCTTTTTAGAGAAGGTGATGAAATTTATTTGAACGAATTTGATTATCCGAATGCTTGCAGTTTTGAAGAATTAAAATCAGCTTGTCCTTATGAAGCTCAAAAATATATAGGACAAGAATTGAAAGACGATAAACTTAATATTATTTGCGGGTCATTTTATATGATTGGGCAGATGGAGTGGATTAAAGAGCTTGGCTAGGCTTGGTAATACTTTCAGTTGAAAATTGAAAATTGAAAGTGGAAAGTTCTTTTAAAGTTAATAATACCCTCTCCCCTACCCCTCCCCCGAGGGAGGGAACTAAAGTCGTTCAATTTATGTGAACTACTCCTTGCGTTAAATCAGCGTAAGTCACTCCCTCCCTCGGGGGAGGGGTAGGGGAGAGGGTGTTATTAATATTTAGAATCTCAATTTCTCATGTGCAAATTTACTTTTTATTTTGTAAATTTTTGTTTACAATACAAGGTTAATTTTGCAAAATATATATAATGAAAAAATAATCGCTTTGAAGCAAAGTTTAGTTGTAAAACTTTAGAAACTGCGTAGGAGAAGCTAAATAACGAGTAAACAACATTAACATTAATGTTGTTTTGAATGCTGAATGGAGGTAAAAAATGAATTCAAGTTAAAAACCAACATATAAAATGGTCATTAATATAAAAAATAAAACACCTGATATCAAACCAAAAATAAAAATGCCATTATAAAACCTATTAGGACATATTTTTTCTAAAAGAATATTTTTTATATTAAAAATTTTATAAAGTATCAGTTCGAATATAAAACAGACGCTAAGAATAATCATTAATAGGTAAATAATAGAATAAACAGTTGCTGCATTCCTAAGAGAAATGCCAAATGGAATAAGGGTACAGAAAAATAAACACCAAAGAAAAAATCCACAGGCAGAAATGATATTCAAAGAAAAATACTTATGTAATTTATTCATAATGTTAGGTTAAAACAAAAAGAAGGATTAGTAAATATGACATAATTAATCATATCTCAGTTGTTCGAGTTCTTCAGGCGAATAAGGTATCATGGTATGAATCCAACCGCCCAAAGATACTAAATAAACCAAAATTGCAAAAATTAATACTATTGATAATATTATTGTTTTCTTTTTAGAAAATTCAACTTTTTCTTTTGGTAAAATTTTTCCAAATTTTAATAGAAGGTTTTCAATTACAGATGATACTATGCTTATCGGTATTAAATAGATTACCAGAAGATTTAATATCAAAAAGGGTAAATACATATAAGGATTATTTACAAGTTCTATGTATGAACATTGTTGCAGATGATAAATAATGTTGCTTATCGGAACTTTAAAAAAATATAATAAACCAATGTGAATCGGACAACAAATAACTACAATCAAATTGACAATCAACAAAGAAATTAAGATATTTGAGAAACTAAAACCTTCATAAAATCTGATTTTCATTGTTAAAGTCTATTATAAATGGGTGTATTAGTCAAATTAAAGAAAGGATAAATTAAAATGGTTAATAGAGATGAATTCAATAACTACATTGTTAAACAAACAAATAAATATCAAAAAAAATATGGTTTTGAAATTGGAACAGGGGGGCTGTCGGTTGGGCATATTTGCTCAACGCGATAGATATTTATTTGGTTATTGGTGCAAACAATTACTCCCCTACAATCTAAGCCGATAAATTTAATTTGTTTTTGGTGTTGCGTACTCACCGAATGCAACAGGCATGAGCATTTGTTTTTCGAACAAGTTTTTGTTGGGCTGAAAGCCCAACCTACATTTTCTAACTCGACAATGGATAATTAAAAATTATTTAAAACAATTTTCCATTTTCAATTTTCCATTTAAGAATTTTGTGGATTTTCCAACTCTCTTCTGATATCTTCAACAGAAACATGCAAAATTGGCGTATTGTCGTCTTTTTTGAGGTAAACATCAACAATGCCTGACTGCACAATAAATCTTTTACACAAAATACAAATGAAGTTGTGACCGTAAATATACATTGAAGCACCAGTGCATCGGTCTTGTCCCGCTTGAATTATAGCGTTTTGTTCCGCGTGAATTGAACGGCAAGTTTCGTAACAAGTTCCTGATGGAATATTGTTTTTGATTCTGTAGCACTCTCCGCGTTCGTAGCAAGATTCAACGCCGGAAGGTGTTCCGTTGTAGCCTGTTGCTTTAATTTTTTTATCCTGTCCGACAATAACAGCCCCAACTTGCGCTCTTAAGCAATTAGAACGCGAAGAGCAAGTTTTTGCTAAATCTAAAAAATAATCTGTCCAACTTTTTATTCCCATAGCCTTATTATACAATAAAAAACCGCAAGTAAACTCGCGGTTAATAATTTTGTGGAATAAATGTGTATGATTGAGTCTCGCTTAATATTAAACAGTGACTTCTTCTTTGAAATAGTCGACTACAGTGTCCATTACATTATCAAAGAAGAAGTCCAATTCTTGTGACAATGACATGTTAATTGAATTTTGTTCCAAATCTTGTGTTTTGTTGAATCTTGCTAACATTTCATTTTCGATACGCATATTTGTTAATCCTTTCCTAAATTTCCGAGGGGTGTACTTTCTGTTTTGTTTATCCTTTGTTTTTGCTTACAGTTTTTATATCGGCATTTTTTTTGAAAACTTTAGGATTTTTAAATAAAGATTTACAATTCGTTACATGATTTTTTAAAAACGAATTGATAATAGGGTTTTAAGGATTTGTACGAAAAAGTCAAACTTCTTACAAAAAAAGAAAGTCTTGCAATGTGTGCAAGACTCAAAAATATACATTTACCCCAATAATTTTATACCATAGTTATACAAGTTTGTCAACTATTTTCTTAAACTCAATAAAATAGCGACTCTCCACCGATTAACTATTGGCTAACTTTTCTCGAACCAGTGTTTCAACCTGATTTAGGATTTCAGGATTATTAGCCAAGAATTCTTTAGCTTTATCTCTGCCTTGTCCTAACTTATCATCGTTGAAGCTGAACCAAGAACCTGCTTTTTTCACAATATCCAAATCAACAGCAACGTCAAGGATATTGCCGATTTTGCAAATACCTTTACCGAATATAATATCAAACTCAGCTGTTCTAAACGGAGGAGCAACTTTGTTTTTCAAAATTCTAACTCTTACGTGGTTACCAACATCTTCGCCGTCGCCTTTAATACCTTCAACACGTTTGATTTCAAGACGAACAGAAGCGTAATACTTAAGCGCGTTACCACCTGTTGTTGTTTCAGGGTTACCGTACATAACACCGATTTTTTGTCTTAATTGGTTAATGAAAATAACGGTTGTATTAGTTTTACCGATAATACCTGTTAATTTTCTCAATGCTTTAGACATTAACCTTGCTTGCAAGCCCATTTGTTGGTCTTCCATAGAACCTTCAATTTCGGCTTTCGGAACAAGTGCTGCAACAGAGTCAACTACGATAATATCAACTGCGCCTGAGCGAACCAATTCTTCTGTAATATCAAGTGCTTGTTCACCTGTATCAGGTTGAGAAATCAAAAGTTCGTCAACATTTACACCAAGGTTTCTTGCGTATTCAGGGTCAAGCGCGTGTTCTGCGTCAACGAATGCTGCAATTCCGCCTTTCTTTTGGCATTCAGCGACAATATGCTGTGCCAAAGTTGTTTTACCGGAAGATTCAGGCCCGTAAACTTCGATAATACGTCCGCGAGGAATACCGCCAACGCCAAGCGCAACGTCCAAAGCCAAAGCACCTGTCGGTATAGTTTCAACGCTAACAGCAGGTTTGTCACCAAGCTTCATAATAGCGCCTTTACCAAAATCTTTTTCAATCTTTTCTATTGCAAGCTTAAGTGCCTTGCTTCTTTCATCTGATACGTTTGTTTCTTCCGCAGGTTTTGCCATGATTAAATCCTTTTCTCTTTAAAGTCTTTAAGCTATTAAGACGTTAAGTCTTTAAGTTCAATAAATTCGCTAACGCTCATAGATAAATTTTAAATGAACTTAACGCCTTACGACCTAAAGACTTAAAGACTTCTACAATAATATATTATCTTCTTCTTTCTTAATAAAGAATCCGCAAAGTAATGGTTTGAAGCTGTTCAAAGCATTCTTAAGTTTGAAGTTTTCTTTGTTCAATTCATTAACTTTGTTTTTCAAATTTTCGTTTTCAGTTTTGCATCTGACAAGTTCCAAAACAACGTCATCCATGCCTTCTAACTTTTCATCAATAAGTTTGGTCATAGAAGTTGTAATGTTGTTTTCCATTTTACTTAGGGTATCTAATAGTCCATTAACTACTACTTGTGAATCAGGTTTTGTCATAACGGGTAATGCCACTTTCTTTTTTTCATTCATTTCTGCAACAACTGAAGTTTTTGCATTTCTCAACTTTTTAACTTCGTCTACTGAAAAATAGATTTGTCCTCTACTGTCTTTCTTAGGACTAACTGAAGTCTTTTTGCAAAGCTCAACTATTTCTTTATTATCAACGTTTAATAATTTTCTTACGTCATTAGGTAAAAGTACTTTATTCGGATTAGCGTTCATCTTAAAAAATTCCCCTCTTTCTATACCCAATAGATATTTTAATCAATACAAAAATTAATTTCCACAAATTGTAACAAAATTTTACTTATTCATTTTAAATCTTTTGCTTTTAGTCAACTCTTCATTTTTTCTGCAAATTATGTTAAACTTAAATCGTTATGACAATTTTTGATGAAAATTTAATCTTAGAAACCATTAATATGATTAAGCTTCACAATTTTGATATCAGAACTGTGACGCTTACAATAAGTTTAAGAGATTGCTTAAGTGAAGATGTAAATGTAGTTTGTGACAAAATAAAATACAAACTCGATAAATATGCACACAATTTAGTTTCTTATGCAAACGAAATAGAAAATGATTACTCAATTCCAATTGTAAATAAAAGGATTGCGGTTACTCCTATTTCTTTGGTTGGTGAAGCATGTAAGACAAAAGATTATGTAAAAATAGCCAAAACTCTTGATGAATGCGCGAATAATCTTGGCATTGATTTTATCGGTGGTTTTTCTGCACTTGTAGAAAAAGGCTTTACTCAAGGCGATAAGGCTTTAATTGAAGCAATACCTGAGGCTTTAGCTTGCACAAACAGATTATGTTCATCAGTAAATGTCGGAACTTCAAAAGCTGGAATAAATATGGATGCTGTTTTAAAAATGGCTGAAACAATCAAAAAATCAGCAGAATTAACAGCAGATAAAGATGGTTTGGGCGCAGCAAAACTTGTTGTATTTTGTAATTCAGTAAGCGATAATCCGTTTATGGCGGGTGCTTATTGCGGTTATGGAGAACCTGAATGTGCATTAAATATAGGCGTTTCAGGTCCTGGGGTTGTTAGAGCTGCAATTCGGGATTTGGATAAAAAAGCTGATTTAGGCGTTTTGTCTAATAAAATTAAACAAACAGCCTATAAAATTACAACTACAGGCGAACTTATCGGTCGCAAAATGGCTAAGAAGCTTGGTATTCCGTTTGGCGTGATTGATTTATCGCTTGCGCCTACACCAGCAATCGGCGATAGTGTTGCACAAATATTCCAAGCAATGGGTTTGGAACACGCTGGCGCGCACGGTACAACTGCAGCATTAGCAATGCTTAATGACGCAGTTAAAAAAGGCGGGATTATGGCAAGCTCTTATGTTGGCGGACTTTCAGGTGCTTTTATTCCTGTTTCTGAAGACGCTGGAATGATTGAAGCTGCTACAAACGGATATTTAACTTTTGATAAATTGGAAGCAATGACTTGTGTTTGCTCTGTAGGGCTTGATATGATTGCAATTGCCGGCGACACTCCAACTTCTACAATAGCAGGTATGATTGCGGATGAAATGGCAATCGGTATGATTAACAAAAAAACAACTGCAGTGAGGATTATCCCTGCGCCAAACAAAAAAGTCGGTGATAAAGTCGTATTTGGAGGCTTGTTGGGAGAAGCTCCGATTATGAGCGTAAACACTCTTTCTTCTGCAGGTTTTGTTGAAAGAGGCGGAAGAATTCCTGCGCCAATACACAGTTTGAATAATTAGAGATTAAGGATAAAAAATGGCAACTTTTAAAGATATGGAAGACAGCTTGAAAAGCTTCATTATACAAGAACAATCAGATGCGCATAACGCAAAATCCGTAAATAATGCAAAGTATAATAATATAAAGGTTTGGATGGACCCTGGGAAATATGTGGAGCCGCATTTCTTTATAAGAATTTCAATCTCAGAAGCTGTTTTTAATCTTGCAGACTGTTCAAAAATTAACGGTGGACTTGGTTACGAAGAAAGATTTGTTATAAAGTGGTTTGGCAGAATGGGAATTAAAGAAAAATTAAAAGATCTTTGGTCAGATGCTGAAAAAGTCAAAGAGGATAGGTAATTGCAGTATAAAGATTTGGCAGTAAATCCTGTAAGTGTGGTTTTGCAGCTTGTTGGTGCGAAGTGGAAAATTCTTGTTATAAAAGAATTGCTCAAAAAAGAAATGCGCTTTGTTGAGTTAAAAAAGCATTTGGGTTGCACGGCTAAAGTTTTGACTAACTGCCTCAAAGAACTTGAAGAAGACGGTCTTGTTGTTAGAGAAAAAGACGAAATTGCTTTTAATCGGGTTGAGTATTATTTAACAGATATCGGCTATACTTTGCGCCCCGTTGTTGACTCTATGCAAAAATGGGGGCAAGAATACAAAAAGTACCGCAAACTTCAAGAAAAATATAAAGTTCTTTAATTTTTTATTCTTCTATTGCTAGAATTCTTGGTAATTTACCGACTTCTCTGATTTGACGTTCAAATTCGCTTATATCAACACTGATTGCATCAAATGTATTGTAGTGCATTGGAATAACTTCGCTAACGCCCAGCCATTCGGAAGCCTTGACAGCATGTTCAATATCCATTGTGTATTTTCCGCCGATTGGAAGCATTGCAATGTCAGGTTCATACATTTCACCAATCATTTTCATTTCTGTATTAAGGCAAGTATCACCTGCGTGGTAAATTGTTTGACCTTCAATTTGAAATACAAATCCGCAAGGGCAACCGCCATAAATTCCATCAGGTGTTGAATTCGAATGGAATGCAGGAACAAGAATTGCTCTGCCCCAGCTGTAATCACGCCATGCGCCTAATCCCATATCAATTGAGCGTGTGCCGTGTTTCGCGCAATAGTTTGCAAGTTCATAAACTGCTGTAATTGGTGCACCTGTTTTTTTAGAAATCTCGATTGCACTTCCTAAATGGTCGCCGTGAGCGTGCGACACGAAAATATCATAAATATTTTCTGCTTTATAATCAGGTACTGCAACCAAAAACGGGTCGATTAAAATCTTTTTGCCTTTTGTTTCAATTTCAAATGCGCTATGTCCTAAATATTTTATGTTCATATCAATTCTCCAATTATTCTTTTCTCCCTTCGCCCTGTTTGCCCAGTAAACAAGTCTTGGTTATTCCCTCGCCTTACAGGAGAGGGTTAGGGTGAGGTGAAGTCCTGTAAAGTAAAATTATCTATTGCGACAATTCATTACAATTATAAATTAATAAAACACGCCGAGCAATGATAAATTGATTTTTCAATCAATTTTGGCTCTTGCATATCACACAATCCGGCTTTAAAATGTTCGCATCTCGGATGAAATTTACATCCGAAAATTTCTTCTTGAATGCTCGGTGGTGCACCTTCTATTGTTTTAAGTTTTAGTGCAGGATTTTTTTCCGGCAGTGAATTCAAAAGTGCAATCGAATACGGATGCTGCGGATGTTTGAAAAATTCTTCTGACGGAGCTTCTTCTACTATGTGTCCTGCATACATTACAGAAATATTGTCTGCATAGTTGCTTACAAGTGCTAAATCATGTGAAATTAGAAGGATTGTTGTCTTGAATTCTCGTTTAATTTCATCAATTAAATCCATAATTTGTTTCTGAATTGTAACATCTAAAGCTGTTGTAGGTTCATCTGCAATGATTAATTCTGCGTTACAAGCAAGTGCCATTGCAATAATTATGCGTTGTTTCATCCCGCCTGAAAACTCATGCGGATAAAAATTCAGCTTGTTGTCAATATCGGGAATTTTTACTAAATCTAAAACCTCTTTAGCTTTTCTTAAAGCTTGCCTGTCATTAACTTTACTGTGCGCTCGAATTGCTTCTACTAACTGATTACCCACTGTATAAAGCGGATTAAGCGAAGTCATCGGGTCTTGTGGAATAAGTGCGATTTTGTTTCCGCGCAAATCGCGCATTTGTTTTTCTTTTAATGTAAGTAAATTTTCATTGTTAAAAATTACCTCACCGCTTTTAATTTCTGCACCTTTAGGCAAAAGTCGCATAACAGACATTGCAGTCATTGTTTTTCCGCAGCCTGATTCGCCGACAAGTGCGTGCATAATTCCGCGTTCTAAAGACAAGTTAACGTTATAAAGTGCTTGATATTTGCCGAAAAACAAATTGAGGTTTTTGATTTCTAAAATTTTCTCCATAAGAACATTGTAGTGCTTATGGAGAAAAAATGGAATAGCATAGAGAGATAATTTTTAGAACTTAAACAAATTCTTCAATTCTTCTGCGCTGTTTTTTAATTGGTCTTTTGTCGCATTCCACTGTTCTTTAGAAGTTGTAACCGCATCAGTTACGCTTTGAATTGTGTTTGTAACGTCTGTGCCAACGGATGTTTTTATGTCGTTTATTGTTTCTTTCATTGTTTTTGTTTCTATTGCACTTGTGTCAACTTCTGTTAACCATTTGAAAGATTTAATTGAAGAAGCTTTTCCTGCAATTCCGCTATGAAGAACTTTGAAGTCTTTATATGTAGTACTTCCGTTTGTCAAAGCCGGAATTTGGCTTACAGCTTCATTTTTAGGACTTGCAGTAAGTGTATTTACAAAGTTTGCAGTAGATGTTCCGAATTTAGGAATGTAGCTCAAAAGTTTTGTTGCAGATAATTGACCGATTGGTCCCATTTTTGCAACAACAGAGCCGTCCAAACGTCCCAAAATTACCAAAATTGCATTTCCGCTCAAAAGATTGTATTTACCTTTTACGTAGTATGCAAGTAATGGCCCTGAACTTTTTACCGGATTAAGTTCTGCCCAACCGTTAGCAAATGTTAATTTACCGTTCAGAGAATTAAATGTTGCAGTATCCGCAATTCCCACAGCGTTCGAAATCGTTGCAACTGTTGATTTTAGTAGGGCACTGTTTACAATATTATCGGCTTGCAAGAAGTTTTCAAGACGTCCGATTGTACCAAACGCACCGTTCTTGATTTCAAAATTCAAATTACCGCGCATTGAATTCATCATTTCGTTATAATCTGCAACGGTTAAATTCAATTTTGTATCAAATCCTAAAGTACCTGTTAAAGCGTTCTTGATACCTGTTGCGCCATAAACGGCTTTTTCAGCGTTCAAACCTTCACCTTTAAAATCAACTGTAGTTTTTGCGTTATTCAAATTATAAATAATATTACCGTTGATTTTTCCGTTGAATGCGCTTCCCTTCAAGTTTTTAAGATAGAAGTTTTCGCCTTTCATTGAAAAATCACTTGATAATGTTTCAGCTTCAATTCCGCCTGACGCGAATTTTTCAAGAGTCGCGCTTCCGTTTAAAATTGCGCCGTTTAGCTTGATTGCCATATTTGTGATGTTTACAGGAATTTCAGGAATACTTAGGCTTGGCACACTTGCTTGACCCTTCAAAATCGGATTAACCATGTTGCCTGTGATGCCGATATTTCCCGTAAATGTCATTTTAGATTTGTCAAACATCGGAACAATTATCGTAGAAGGTGCAGTAGTTGTGTAATTCAAGTCCAGTGTTTGTTTTGCGATATTAACATTGCCTGTTAAATTTGATTTAATATCGCCCGTTGTAACAAAATCAAGTGTCATCTTGTCTTTCAAGTAATTTTTGATTTTACCTGAAACATTTATCTTGATTTTTTCAATCACAACAGGTGTTTGAGGAATTTCCAATTCGTCTTCTCTAATGTTCATCACTAATGTTGGAATTGAAACTTTCGCAGCAGGATTGATTGCTAAAAGATTGGTGCTTTTTGCGTTACCTGAGAAAGTTTTTCCGTCAGACGTTATATTAACTACCGTCAAAGGTGCTTTTAACACTGTATTTGCAGGAACGTTTTTGATATTAAGGTTTTCAAGATTGATTTTTACAAGCGGATTAATTTTATCCAACTTACCCTTAATATCCACATTCATTGAAACCGTGCCTGAATTTACATTGTTGTCTTTCAGTAAAGCAGCTTGACCAATAGCTACAATCAGACCTTTTAAATTTAGTTTGTTAGCCGTCAAATGCAAGTCACTCACTGCATCTTCGCTAATTGTGCCATAGAATTTCAGAGGCTGATTAAGAATAGAAAAACCTACATTTTTGATATTAATATTGTTGTTATCTAATCGAATATCTGCGTTAATATTGTCTACGCCGATTTTATACAAACCGTAATAAATATTGGCTGTCGGAACTTTCAAATAACCGCTTGATTTAACGGTTTTGAGGTCGGATTTGATGTTAAAATCAGCGTCCAATTTGCCGTTTGCGCTCAAAGTTTGTAAATCTTTTATGTTGAAAATATTAGCAACATCTTTTGTGATTTTCAAAATATTTGCGATTTGTGCACCAGACTTGAAATTCATATCAATTTTAGGCTTGTTGCCTGTTTTAATCGTTCCGTTTAAATGTGAAACTTCGTCTTTTGCTGTATAGATATCAGATAAAATGTCAATGCTGTTGCCTTTGAATTTCAAATCCGCATTACTTGCAGGAAGATTGATTAAAGAAACATTTGAAATGCTTACCTGACCTTTGATATCGTCTTGTGCTACCGTTAAATCAGCGTCAGCGTTAGCCGTAAGCTTGTATTGATAAATTCCGTCCAAGATTCCTATGATATCAACAGGTTGAGTTTCTTCTTTATTTTCTTCCATTGGTTGTGGATTGCAAACCAAATCATTTAATTCTAAATCAGGCATGATTTTGTTGAAAATTTTAACGTTGTAGTTAAATTGTTCTCTATCGCGCAAAGTCATTTTACCGTTTGTTGCAACTTTAATGTGCTTATTCAAAATAAAATCTGTGATTTCGGCTTTGTCGCCCGATACAACATAGTTATTAACCCCGTCCGTTAAGACTACATTATAATTGCCGACTCTTATATCAGGCAAATGGTTTGAAAGTTTTAAACCGAACGGCAAAACAACAGGTTCTGTTTGAATTTCTGTGTTTTCATCTTCTTCTTGTTGCGGTAAATATTTTTCTACATCAAAATGACCTTTATGATCCATTTTGATATTCGCATTAGCGGATTTTAACTGAACGGCGTCAATTCTGATTTGTCGAGCAAAAAGCGGAAGAAGCGACATTTTAACCTGAAAATTTTCTGCGTTTAAAATTTCTTCGTCTTTAGGAGTCAGAAGTTTGAAATTGTGAACTTTAACTCCCGCTGTTAGTTTCGGAGTCGTAACGAATTTAATGCCCTCAATAGATGAATTCAATCCGCAAGAGTCTTTGATTATTTTAGAAATTTCGCCGGAATAATTATTCGCAATTGTATCCAGTGCAAAAGGTGCTAACAAAAATAATGAATACGCGCTCAAAACAGTTGCACTAACTGCAATTCCTGCTCTTTTCCAGAATTTTTTACTCATAGAAAAACCTCCGTTTATAATCGCTCGAAAACATTTATATTATAGCCTAAATATTGGTTTTGAATATAGTCCGTAGGGTGATTATTTCCATGCTAGACTTTAGTTGATTCTTATACTAAAATTTTCCTTGTAATAGTTAGAGGGATCCACCTCTTTAGGGAAGTAAATCTGTTAGTAGATTGTTGCTACAGACAAAAGATTTATTTCAAGAAAGGATAAAAAGAATGGAAAAAAACAACGAAACACTAAGAGTTCTCAGACACTCTTGCTCACACATCATGGCTCAAGCCGTTCAAAAGCTGTTCCCACAAGCAAAGTTAGCTATCGGACCGGCAACCGATGACGGTTTTTATTACGATTTCGATTTAACAGACGGTTATTCTTTTACGGAAGAGGATTTGGCTAAAATCGAAGAAGAAATGAAAAACATTATCAAACAAAATTTGACATTTGAAAAGTTTGTTATTCCTGATGTAGAAAAACAAATTGCCGAATTTAAAGCAGAAGGCGAAATCTACAAAGCAGAATTGTTGGAAGAACACAAAAACGACAATCCGACTTTGTACTTGACAAAAGATAAAGACGGCAATGTATTATTTAACGATTTATGTGCAGGACCTCACATTCCTAACACATCTTATATAAAAGGTAACGCTATTAAACTTCTTAAAGTTGCTGGTGCTTATTGGAGAGGCAACGAAAAGAACAAAATGCTTCAAAGAATTTATGCTACTGCATACTGGAATAAAGAAGATTTGCAAGCTTATTTAACATTTATTGAAGAAGCTGCAAAACGTGACCACAGAAAACTTGGTACTCAATTAGATTTATTCTCAGTTAGAGAAGAAATTGGCGGCGGCTTAGTTTTGTGGCACCCAAATCTTTATACAGTAAGAGAACAAATCGAAAACTATTGGAGAGAAGAACACAGAAAACGTGGTTATGTGATTGTTCAAACTCCTCAAATCGCCAAATCTAAATTGTGGGAAATTTCAGGTCACATGGACCACTACAAAGAAAACATGTTCTTTATCCAAAAAGATGAAGATTCTGATGAACAATATGTAGTAAAACCAATGAACTGCCCATTCCACATTTTGATTTATCAAGCAAACAGACATTCATACCGTTCATTACCATTAAGAATGGCTGAATTGGGTACAGTTTACAGAAAAGAAAAATCAGGTGCTTTGTCAGGTTTGACTCGTGTTCAAGGCTTTACTCAAGATGATGCTCACATTTTCTGTACACCTGAACAATTGGTTGACGAAATTAACCAAATTATCGACTTTGTAGCTGATACAATGAAAATCTTCAAAATGGGTTTTGAAGTTGAACTTTCTACTCGTCCCGAAAGCTACGTTGGTGACTTGAAAAATTGGGAACTAGCTGAAGCAGGTTTGAAAGAAGCTATGGATAAACGTGGAATGAAATACGATATCAACGAAGGTGATGGCGCATTCTACGGCCCTAAAATTGACTTTAAGGTTAAAGATGCTCTTGGCAGAACTTGGCAGTGTGCTACAATTCAGCTTGACTTCAATCTTCCTGAAAGATTTGATATCAAGTACCAAGATAAAGACGGCAGCATGAAAACTCCTGTAATGCTTCACAGAGTTATCTTCGGTTCAATGGAAAGATTCCATGGTATTTTGATTGAACACTATGCAGGTGCTTTCCCAACTTGGTTAGCACCAACTCAAGTTGCTATTGTTCCTATTTCAAACGAAAAACACGCAGACTTTGCAGAACAAGTTTACAAGAAAATGCGTGATGCAGGAATAAGAGTAAAACTTGATGACAGATCTGAATCTATGAACTACAAAATCAGAGAATCATTGCAAGACAAGAAAATTCCTTATGTTTGCGTAATCGGTGACAAGGAAATCGAAGCAAACGCTGTTGCAGTAAGAAAACGTGGCGTAGGTCAAGTTGGTACTGTTTCAGTTGATGAATTTATTGCTAATATCGAAAAAGAAATCAAAGATAGAGCGTAAATTTAATTTATCATTTTTGAACGGCGCAATACTGAAAGGTCTTGCGCCGTTTATTTTTAGTTCTATAATTAGGGAAGAAGGAGAAAGTTATGAAAAAAGAATTGATATTTCTTGGACCACCGGCTTGTGGTAAAGGTACTCAAACTAACAGACTATCTGAATTTTTAGGTTTCCCTCATGTTGATACAGGTTCACTTTTGAGAGCAGAAATTTCTAAAGAATCAGAAGAAGGCAAAATTGCAAAATCTTTTATCGACAAAGGTCAACTTGTTCCTGCTGAATTGGTAGGCAGAATTATTGCTAAAAGATTGGCTGAAAAAGATTGCGAAAACGGATATGTTTTAGACGGTTATCCAAGAAGCCTAGAACAAGCAAAAATGCTTGAAGAAATCAATAAAAATGTTGATAAAGAAGCTGCTTCTTTTAAGGCTATTTATTTTGATATTGATACTCAAATTCTTATCGAAAGAATTATTTATCGTGAATCTTGCCCTGTTTGTGGTGAAATTTATAACAAGAAATTTAAACCTTCTAAAGTTGCAGGCAAATGCGATAAATGTAATGTTGATTTGAAAACAAGAGCAGATGATAACGAAGAAACTGCAAAATTACGTTTCGAAACTTATTTCAACGAAACAGCTCCGCTTGTTAAATTCTATGAAGATAAAGGCGTTCTTTATAAGATTGATGCAAACGGTTCTATTGATGAAGTTTGGGAAAGACTTTTAAAAGTAGTAAATGCGTAATTGAAAAATGTATAAATTTTACACGGCTGAGTTAATTATATTTAACTCAGCCGTGTAAATTTTTGTTACAAAAAAGCAAGTTTTTCTGCAAAAATGTTTTACATGATATAGAAGGTAAAACTCTATGGAGGTTTTTTATGAATAGTGTTTCTTTTCATGGCGAATCAGCAGGAAGTATCGGTTACTTAAACAAACTTTCATCACATGATGGTGAATCAGCAGGAAGCGTTGGAAAAGTTGCCAATACTCAAGGCGGAGCAACTCTTGCTCAAGCCCCGGAGTGTGATACCGTTAATTTTAGAGGTAGAGAAGAAAAGAAACAGTCTTCGGTTTTAGGAAAGATTATAAGTTTAGCTGCAACTGCAGGTGTTGCAATCGGCGGTTTGGCTTATGCACACAAATCGGGTGCAATTGCTAAGTTAAAAGATGGCAATATTAAGAAATATTTGGCAAAAGCAGGTGAAACTTGTTATGATTGGTGTAACAACACAAAGGATTACGCTGAAAAGTACTACAATAAAATCAAGGATTATATTAGTAAAAAATCTTAAGCATTACCTATTCGGAACCAGTTTACAAATTTGTTAAACATTGTATTTTCAGGGATATCTTTTTCTTTAATTTCAGGTTCTTCTGTTTCAAATAGAATCTCGCTCGGTTCGTTTTCTTCTTTGCGTTCGAACATATCTTCATCCGGCTCGTCTTTGCGTTTTTTGTTTTGGCGCATATACATTCCGCCTCCGCCTAAACCGCCGCCGTCTTTGTAGGTTGCTTGAGCTTTGTTGATTGGGTTGACATTACTGTTAAAATCAAAAGACATAATTTTTGGTCCCGATTGTACGTTGCATGTATATTATAAACTATTTTTCAACTTTTTCCAGTGTTTTTATGCTAAAATCATTCTCGTGAGGTAGTGAATGAAAAAATTTTTGAGTATTTGTTTTTTGTTTCTAATGTCTGCAATGGCTTCTCAAGCCAATGATATGCGCTTTGTACAAGTTACGGATGTGCGCTATAATGCAGCAGAAGATAACGGTACTTTTGCTAAAACTATTCAAGATATTAATAAGCAAAAAGACGTTAAGTTTGTTGTGTTTACGGGCGATAACATTAATAAGCCTGACAAAGAAGATTTGTCCGCATTTTTAAAAGAAGCTAAAAAGCTTAATTGCCCTTTTTATATGGTAATTGGCGACAAAGATGTCAACAAACACAAAGAAATGAGCAAAAAACAATACATTAAAGAAATTCAACACCACATGAGGAAATACAAATTTGAACATCCAAGTTATGCTTTCGAGCGTGATGGCGTTGTATTTATTGTAGTTGACGGTTCTAAAGATGTTATTCCGGGAACAAACGGATATTTTAAAGAAGATGTTTTGACTTGGTTGGAAAATGAACTTGCAATGCATAGCACGCAAAATGTAATCATTTTACAGCATTTTCCTCTGATTCCACCTTCAAATAAAGAAACTTATTATACGTTTAAACCTGAAAATTATTTAAAGATTTTGCATAACAACAAAAACGTAAAAGCGGTAATTTCAGGTCATTTTGGCGTTAATAACGAACAAAATGTTGATGGTGTAGCACATATTTCGACTTCACCGATTCCGTATTACAGAATTATTGATGTAATGGATTGTGATAGTACAAATCCTACTATTTGGGCAGAATTGAAAGAAGTTAAGTAGTTTGGTGCGGTGTAAAGTATAAACTTTACACTTATTAATAATTTGAAAAGATTTCCATCTTAGGTTATGATTATTATTGAATAATTGTGCGTGGGGAGTACATGGAAAATAATTATTTTGCACTACTAGCTAATGATGTGAAGAAGTTGTGGAACGGATTGGACGGCAACCAAAAACTTGGTATGCTTGCCCTTATCGTTGTAACGATTGCTGTTGCAGCATTTTTCTTATCTAAAGCTATGGAACCTGATTGGGTTGTTTTATATTCAGACTTAAATGAAGTTAATGCTATAAGTATCGTTGAGAACATGAAGAAAAACGGTTATCGTTACAAAGTGTCAGAAGACCATAAAACGATTTTGGTGCCGTCAAATGTTCGTGATGAAATGCGTGTTTTTGTTGCAGAAAACGATTTGATTAAAAACGGAGATACGGGTTTTGAACTTTTAGATGATATGCAATTGGGTTCAACCGATTTTAAAAACAAATTAACTAAACAAAGAATTTTTCAAGGCGAATTAACTCGTTCAATTGAAAAAATTCAAGGTGTTAAATACGCTCGTGTTCAGCTTGCAGAACCTGAACGTTCGATTTTTGAAGATAATGATGCAAAACCGACTGCGTCAGTAGTTTTGGTTTTAGAACCGGGATACAAAATCAAGAGTTCTCAAGTTAAAGCAATTAAAAACTTGGTCGCTTATGCTGTTCCGAGAATGACTCCTGAACAGGTATTTATTACTGACCAAAATGGTAACAGCTTGTCAGATGAAACTTCTAAAAACTCAACAGATATGGAAAGTTTTAAGACAAACTTGGAAAAAGACACAGCTAAAAAGGTTTCGGAAGTTTTAGAAAAAATTGTCGGCAAAGGCAATGTTTCTGTTCAGGTTAATGCAGATATTGATTTTAATTCGGCAAAATCTACAATTGAAAGTTATATTCCTGTAAATGATAAAGGAGAAGGCGTTGTAACAAGTTCTCAAACAGAAGTTGAAACTTATGAAAATCCGAATAACGTACCTAATCCGAATGGCGTAAATCAAAGAAACTTGAACTATTCAAAACAAAAGACTGCCGTAAATTACAGTGTGTCAAAAGAAGTTAAACAAGTTGTTTACGCACCGGGAACTATAAAAAGACTTTCAATTGCGGTTGCGGTTAACAAAATTTTGACGGAAGCTGAAAAAGAAGAACTTAAAAATCTTGTACTTTCTGCCTCAGGCGTAGATTATTCAAGGGGCGATGTAATTTCTGTTTCAGGCTTGCAGTTTGAAGGTGCATCAATTGATAAGAAAGCTCAGGAAGATTTTGCAAAACAATATCAACAAGAGCAAACAATGTACTTTATAACTTCATCAGTAATTCCATTGGTTGTAGTATTGGTACTAGGCTGTTTTGCATTATTTATCTTAAAGAACTTTGTATCAAAAATGCCTACACCAAAACGTCAAGAACGCAGAATGCCTGAGGAAATAGTGGAAACACAAACTGAAGACGAAGAACAAGAAGAAAACTTGCCAAAAATTGAACTAAACAAAAAAGAGATTAAATCTCAAAAAGAACAAAGTATAAACGAACTGAATGAAGCTGTAATGGCATCGCCAGAGGATGCTGCGAAGCTGATTACGTCGTTTATTAAGGACTAATACTAACTAATAAACAAGAATAGGTTTAAAGATGATAAGTTGAATTGAAAATGGAAAATGGAAAATGGAAAATTATTTAAAACAATTTTTCATTTTCAACTTTCAATTTTCCATTGATAATTTTACTAAAAGCTTCAACGCCAAAAGGAAAAAGTCATGGGTATCGAAGAAATAAAAAAAGCCAAAGAGGAAGCAAAAAAGACGATTACACGTCCGAGCCAAAAGGTTGCGGCACTTTTGATTGCGCTTGGACCTGCAACAGCTTCTGAAATACTCAAGAATATAAAAGATGAAGATTTATTGGAACAAATTACACTGGATATTGCAAATCTCGGTAAGATTTCTGATGAAGATTTAAATGAAGTTCTGAACGAATTTAAAACAGTTTTTCAAGCTAAAAATTACATCGCTCAAGGCGGTGTCGGTTATGCAAAACAATTGTTGGCGCAAACTTATGGTGAGGCTGAAGCCGGAAAACTTCTGGAAAAAGTTAACTCTATGGTTAACACAAATCCGTTTTATTTCTTAAATGAAGCTGACCCGTCACAGCTTGCAAATACTTTTGCGTCTGAAAACCCACAGCTTTTGGCATTAATTTTGGCATACTTAAGACCTGAATTATCAGCACAGGTTTTGGCGTTTTTACCGCCTGATATTCAAGCGGTTGTTTCTATGCGAATTGCGGATATGACACCTACAAACCCTGAAATTTTATCAACAATTGAGGATATTGTAGAACGCAAATTCTCGGCTTTGTTGGTTCAAGATTTCTCAAATGCAGGCGGCGTAGAATCTTTGGCAAACATTTTAAACTGCTGCGACCGTGGTACAGAAAAGAATATTATGGAATGGCTTGATATTGAAAATCAAGAAATGGCTCAAGAAGTTCGTGACTTGATGTTCGTATTTGAAGATATTATTATTCTTGACGATAGAGCTATTCAAAGATTGCTTAGAGAAATTGATACCAAACAGCTTGCACTTGCACTTAAAGGTACAAAAGACGAAATTAAGAACAAAATCTTCAAGAACATGTCAGAACGTGCAAGACAAATGCTTACGGATGATATGGAATATCTTGGACCTGTTAGGGCAAAAGAAGTTCAAGAAGCTCAAACGGGCATTGTTAATGCTATCAGAAATCTTGAAGCAAGCGGTGAAATCACGATTACTCGTGCAAGTGTTGAGGATGAATTAGTTGAGTAGTAATAGAATAAAAGGTCAAGAAATTCAAATGGGCGACAGCTTTGTTCTGCCGATAGAACAAACGCGCGTCACAAGACAGCAGGCAAAAGTTCAGCAAATTATTGCGGAAACTGATGCTAAGGCTCAACAAATTTTAGACTCTGCGCAAAATCAATCTCAAATTGTTATCCAGACTGCTAACACGGAAGCTGAAAGAATTATTCAAGACGCGCGCAATAAAGCTCAACAAGAATACGAGTCAATCAAAAACCAAGCTTATGAAGAAGGTTTTAAAAAAGGCGAACAAGATGGTTTGTATAAGTTTCAAAACGACGCATCAGAGGCTTTGCGCTCACTTGATACGCTTGCAAGCGGATCTTTTGATATGAAAAAGAACATCATAGATTCTGCTTCTCAAGATATTGTTGATTTGGTTGTTGCAATAGCAGACAAGGTTTGTCATCAAAAATTTGATAACAAAGTTTTGTATAAAATCACTTTAGACGCTATTAAACAACTAAACGACAAGGAAAATATTACAATTATTGTCAATCCTGAGCTTGTTGAAAATATCAATAAACTTGTTCCAAATTTCAGAAGTGAATTTCCTACTCTTAAGAGCTTGAGAGTTGTTGAAGATAATTCACTTTCTGCAGACGGTGTAATTGTAGAAACACCTGATATCAGGCTGGACTCAAGAGTTTCTTCTCAAATAGCGGAAATTGCACAAAATATGCTTACGGGTGCTAACAATGAGTTGGAGTAAGGATAAGTATTTAGATATTATTAAGAGCGCGAAAACGATTAAAGAAATCGGTAAGATTACCGAAATCATCGGGCTTACAATTGAGTCCGACGGGCCTAAATCTTCAATCGGTGATTTGTGCTACATTTATAACGATTATAACGACAAGCCTACAATGGCGGAAGTTGTTGGTTTTAAGCGTGATAAAATTTTGCTTATGCCTCTTGCAAATCCTGACGGAATTCATCCTGGGGCATTGGTTGTAAATACGGGCGGAGCAATGAAAATTGGTGTCGGCAATCAGCTTATCGGACGTGTTTTGGACGGTTTGGGCAATCCAATTGATACGTTGGGTGATATTCGTTTTTCGGAATACCGTTCAACGCACGCGGATGCAATCAATCCTCTGAAAAGAAAACGTATTTCTGAACCGCTTTCTCTTGGAATTCGCTCGATTGACGGATTTATGACAGTCGGCAAAGGTCAAAGAATGGGTATTTTTGCAGGTTCAGGTGTCGGAAAAAGTACAACAATCGGTATGATGGCGAAAAATACAACTGCGGATTTGAATGTTATTGCACTGATTGGTGAACGTGGACGTGAGGTTAAAGAATTTATTGAAGAAATTTTAGGCCCTGAAGGTATGAAACGTTCAATTGTAATTGCAGCGACTTCTGAACAGCCGTCTTTAGTAAAAATAAAAGCCGCGTTTGTTGCAACTTCTATCGCCGAATACTTTAGAGATAAGGGTTTGGACGTTTTGTTTATGCTGGATTCCGTAACTCGTATTGCGATGGCGCAGAGAGAAGTCGGACTTGCAATTGGTGAACCGCCTGCAACAAGAGGTTACACGCCGTCAGTTTTTGCAATTATGCCTAAACTTATGGAAAGAGCAGGTACAAACGAAGTCGGAACGATTACGGGGCTTTATACGGTCTTGGTTGAAGGTGACGACTTTAACGAACCTATTTCCGATACAGCAAGAAGTATCTTGGACGGTCATATAATGCTTTCAAGAGATTTGGCGCACAAAAACCATTATCCTGCGGTTGATGTTTTGCAATCCTTGAGTCGTGTTATGGGGGATGTTACAACAAAAGAACACAGACAGGCTGCGGGCGTTTTAAGAAATCTTCTTGCAGTACACAAAAAGAATGAAGATTTGATTAATATCGGTGCTTATGTAAAAGGCTCTGACCCAATGTGCGATAAGGCTATTGCAATGATGGGTAATATAGACGGATTTTTGAAGCAATCAACTGATGATAAGATTGATTATCAAGAAACAATTAATCAGCTTTTGCAATTGGGACAACTTGCAGGTGCAGGATAAGAGTTATTTAGAAGCTCTTAAAGCATTCAATATCGCAATAATTGAAACGCCGACATCTGCAAAAACTGCGCCCCACATTGAAACGAAACCTAAACCGCCGAAAATTAAAAATAATAATTTGATTGCGAGTGCAAAAACTATGTTTTCTTTTGCAATAAGCATTGTCTTTTTTGCCATTTTGATTGCTAAAGCAACCTTTGAAGGTTTGTCGTCCATAATTACGACATCGGCAGATTCTATTGCAACATCAGAACCCAAACCGCCCATTGCAATGCCGACATCCGCACGAGTCAGAACCGGTGCATCATTAATTCCGTCACCAACGAAAATTACGCTACCCTTGCTTGAAGCAATTGCGTTTTCAAGTCTTTCAACTTTATCGTTTGGCAAAAGCTCTGCGTGATATTCGTCAATTCCGATTTCTGCTGCGACATTTTGTGCTGTTGTTTCAGAATCACCAGTCAACATTTCAGTTTTTAAGCCAAGCTTTCTAAGAGCTTCTATTGCTGATTTTGTATCATCTTTTATTGTGTCGGCAATTACAATATAGCCTTGATAAACGCCGTCAATTGCAACATAAACAACAGTTCCTGCTTTGTTAACAGGAGTTGTGTTTATAAAATTTGCATTACCTACTAAAATTTCTTTACCTTCAATTTTAGCCTTAATTCCATATCCTGCAATTTCTTCTATTTCATTGTTTGTGGGAATTTCTGAATTATATTTTTCTTTGTAAGCTTCTCTAATCGCTTCTGCTATCGGGTGCGGAGAAACGGCTTCTGCAAACGCAGTATAGCGTAACAAATCAGGATTGTCGGAAGAAATTTCAACAACTTTAAAATTACCTTTTGTCAAAGTTCCTGTTTTATCGAAAATAGCAACTTTTGCCTTTGATAAGATTTCAATATAACTGCTGCCTTTAATCAAAATGCCTTTAGAAGACGCGCCACCAATTCCTGCAAAGAAGCTCAAAGGAATTGAGATTACTAAAGCACATGGACAAGAAATTACCAAAAACGTCAACGCTCTTTCAATATAAAACGGTGGAATACAAGCGATAATACAAGCGATGATTACAACTGCGGGCGTATAGTAGCGCGCAAATTTGGTTATAAAGTTTTCGGTTTTTGCCTTTTTAGAAGATGCGTTTTCTACGAGTTCCAAAATTTTTGCAACGGTAGATTCGCCAAATGGTTTTGTTACTTTAACTTCCAAAACTCCGTTAAGATTAATACATCCGCTGATTACTTCATCTCCTGTTTCAACGCTTCTAGGCAAAGCTTCACCTGTCAATGCGGAAGTATCAAGAGAGGCTTTTCCTGAAATGACTACGCCGTCAAGCGGAATTTTTTCACCTGTTTTAACGGTTATAATATCGCCGATTTTGACTTCTGACGGAGAAACTTTTTTACCGTTTAAGTTCGCATAATCAGGGCGAATATCCATCAATGCAGCGATTGAGCTTTTCGATTTATCAACAGCCTTATCTTGCATGTATTCGCCGATTTGGTACAAAATCATTACCATAACGGCTTCAGGGAACTCTTTTATGCAAATCGCACCGACAGTTGCGAGTGACATTAAAAAGTTTTCGTCAAAAATTTGACCTTTCAAAATATTTTTTATAGCACGAAGCAAGACATCCGCTCCAACAATCAGATAAGCAACTAAAAAGAGCGGGTTGAAAACATAGCCCAAACCGAATAAAATAAGTCCTGTAATTATTCTTGGGATAACAAATGTATTAGCTTCTTCGTGTTCGCACATCATATTCTCCTTTACTTATATTATAGTTGAGCAACTGTTCAACTGTCAATATGTAATATTTGAGATTTTACAAAAGTTAATACGATTTGACATTTGAACAAATATTCAACTATAATATAGAATATGGACAAACTTGATATAGATATAACAAATAAAGTAAAACCCAATATGCCCGACATGACGCTTTTGTATGACTTATCAGACTTTTTTAAACTTATGGGTGATAGTACCAGAATCCAGCTTTTGTGGGCGTTAGAAGAAAATGAAATGTGCGTTGGAGATTTGGCCTGTTTATTAAACATGACAAAATCCGCAGTTTCGCATCAGTTGAAGATTTTGAGAAGTGCAAAACTGGTTAAAGCCGAAAAACGCGGTAAGAATGTGTTTTATGCTCTGAGTGACCACCATGTGAGAACAGTGCTTGAGATGGCATTGGAACATGTCGGAGAGTAGGTTGTTTAAATTAGTTTGACAAGTTTTGATTATTCTAGCTTTTTTATAACTATTATTTTTAGTTTTGATAAAAATTTACAAGCAAACTACAAATTCAAAGCATGTGAAAACAGTTCGCCGACTTTTGCATTATATGCCCTTCCGTCTTCTTTTGTAAAAAGATTTTCCCAATGACTTTTAGCACTGCCATCAGTTGAATAAGACGGATTTGTCATCATCAAATGGTGCGTGTTAGTGTCATATCTGAGTGGAAACAAATCTTCCATTTGCATAAAGCTCGGCAATTTATCGCTCGGATATTCGTACGCAAAAAGTATTGAATTTATGCGCTTTAAACGGTCTTCGTAGCTTCGTCCGCCAATATCGTTATCGTTAGATACTTCGACTCCTGGGGCATAATCCTTGTTGTACTTGAACTTCATAGACCAACATTTAACTTTATCATAATTTTCAGGCGAAACAAAAGCAGTACCTGTTGTTAAACCTAAATTTTTGTATCGTTCAAAATCACCCGTGCTTTTTTCACCGACGAAACTTATGCTGAACGAGCCTGAGCGTTTACGGATTTCATGCAAAATGTATTGCATTTGATTATATTCGGGCAATGCCCCAACGCCTGTATAATTGCCCATATCGTAACCGCCAATATGTTTTGCGGAATCAATAAAAATAGCTTCAAATCCGAGTTTGATTAATTTGACGTGTTCGTTTATAAATAACTCTTGGTGGTCGGGATTTTTCCAGTCAAAAGTCACATCATCTTTATAGGCTTCCGCAACCTTGATTTGGTCGGCAGAAATTACGGTTCTGAAACCTGTTTTAAGCCCGTGAATGTGTGCTAAGTCGTTGAACGCAAGAAATTGATTTTCAGCCGAAATAGGAATATCACAATCAATGATATTTGTGCTGTAACCTGCATTTAGTTTTATGCCATAAATCGAGTTTTCTTCGTTTGTACCTTTATTGTATCCATCGCCGTAAATATTCGGAAAAATCTGCGATAAGATAACACAATTTGCCCAACTTTTTGCAGAAGGCGGAATTGCGGGAAGAAGTTTCATTGCACTGATAATCCCGTTTTTTGTTCTGTCGCCAGCCATTTCTGCAATCGCTCGGTTGTTGATTTCTATATAATTTGCGCTGCGTCCCCATTTGTGACCATAATTGGGGCTGATTATCGTATCAGGAAACTGTGTATAGAAATCACCTGTTTCATTCAGTGTCACAAGGCTTTCAACGGTTTGCCAGATACTACGTTCTAATAATTCGACAGGCAGAATGTTTGCAATCCATTTTTTGTTGCCTGAAACAAATGCGTGGTCAATGCTCCATTTGTCAGGAGCAAGTGTTGTGCTTTCGTTGAATGCTGTTAAAAGTTGGTTTACGTAGTTTGTCATAATTTTAGTTTATGACGGGAAGAAAAATTTTAATCAGTAATGGCGGCTAGGAGGAAATAGTAAAAAATATTGGCGAGGTGGTTGTTGGGCTGAAAACCCAACCTACTTTAAATGGACAATTGAATGTGGATAATGAAAAATTGTTTTAAATAATTTTCCATTTTTCATTTTCAATTTAGTTGAAGCGCGGCAATCTTAATAACAATATACTTCTATATAGGATATTGACTATATAATATTCCCTTTTTTGTTATATATTGAAATTTAATTTTGATGTTATAAAATACATGAAATATTATTTGTTTCTATCACAAAGTATTTATTATTAAAAAGGGATTACAAATGAGAATCAATCAAATTTCAAGTGTATCAAATATTTCCGCATATAACAAGAATAATAACATTAAACAAAGTTATTCAAATCCAAATAATACATTAAAATTAAAACAAGATACGGTATCATTTAAGGGATTTGGTATAAGTGTGAGTTTGGTTGCATATGTAGCAAAAGAAGGTTATCATGCGCTAAATGCAGATAAGAAAAAGGCAAAGTATGCAAATGAGCTTCTGAAAAAAGTAAATTCACCTGATTTCTCAAACTATGGAGCTGATGCTGTTAATACTTTATTTGCACTTGCAAAAACACCTGCCAATGATGAACCTGTAGGTGTTATATATGATTGGTACAGAGATGAACCTTCTGTAAGATTGAAGCAAATGAAAGTTAAGGCATTTGAACTTTTTTCAAAAATACCTGAATTAAAGGGAGATGTAAACCAAGGACATGCTGCAAAACTTGCATTATTGTCAAGTTATATTGATACCGGAGAGTATGCACATACATCAAAGTTCTTTAAGGCTTTTAAAGATTTGCCGGAAACATTTGATAAAGACAAACTATTTTTAATGAAAAAAATGCTTAGAGACAAGAATGTTAAGTCAAATGCCGTAATGGTAGAAGCAAGACGCAGGGCTGAAGAATATGATTCAATGTACCGCGCTGATGACTATCCGTGGTGGACAATTCCGTTAACACCATTTTTTGCAATTCCATATCAAGCTTTAACTACAGGTCGTAGAATCAATAAGGATTTAAAAAATAATTATACTCATTACTACAACAATATTATTCCAAATGTGGAAATTGCAAATACAGCACTGCTTTCAACGTTAGATTTTAATAAATATAAAGATTTCTTTAATGAGTATGAAAATGTAATTCAACAACAAGCATACAATGCTTTTAAAACAATAAAAGAAGATTTAACATCACACAAAAACAAGATTTTTGACAAATATGCAAATGGTTTTTATGAAAATGATAATTATAAAAATAATATTGCCAAACAATACTATACTTCTTTTATGTTGAAATATAAGGATTCACCGAATGAATTAAAAAAAGTATTTAATATTGATAATGAAGAATATTTTACAGAATTGAACAAAGATTTTAAATTTTTAATGAGTCTTAAAAATATTACAAATGAAACAGAACTCAAAAATTTATTTAAACAAAGAATTGATGAAAAGTTCAATAATCCGAATGAAGATATAAAATACAGTGGCAAAGGGCTTTTAGCAATTGCAAATAAAGAAGATGAATATTCTGATTTATTGCCGAAAAAAGTATATCCTGAAACAACTGTATCAGATTATGATAGTAGTGATGATTTACCATACTGGAAGGAAGCAGAATTGCAAACGCCTTGGATTGTTTTGTAAATACAGGTTAGTCATTTAATATTTGTTCACAAATTATTGCTTCTGCAAGATAACTGAATTATACTAGCTAAAAATCAGCAACAAAAAGATATTATACAAAGGAGATACATTATGATTCAACCAATTACCGGATTAAGTTTTAACAATAGAACAAGTTTTAAAGGATTTTACGATCCAACTTGTGTTTCTGTTCCTGCATCAATGAAAGCAGAAGCTTTATCTAAAGCGAAAGAAGTATTACCTGAAGCTGGTGAAAAAATCAGTGCTTTATTGGATAATGGTCCGGTACAAGCTTCTCTTGAGCATTTTAAGGCAAATTTTATGACAGATTCTCCTATTGATGCAACAAAGATTCTTGATTCCGGTTCTTCTCATGTGCTAGATGCTACAAATATAATAAATGAACATACAGGGGTTATAACACACATTTTACCGGATGGTACACCTTTCAATATTGATGATGGTTTAAACGCAGTATCTGCTCATGATGTGGGTACTGATGATGGAGTTGTCGATAGTTTGATTTCTCTCGGCAAGAAGATTGTAGAAAACATCGGTGATATCGCAGATACAATAATTTAGAAAATAACTACTTTTCTGTCAAATAGTAATGTAAGGCAAATGATGATTAATCGTGTATCCTACAATTTAAATTTCAATCAACAATTATCTGCTTTGCGCCATAAAGCAAGTGAGCGTGATATTACGCTTGATGACAAATTAAAAGCCGGCATTGGTGCGGTTTTAGGGACTGCAATTCCATTGACAGTTATGATGAAAAAACGCAAAGTCAAAAATCCTTTAAAACTTAATTATAATATGTCTGATATGATTATGCTGTCCGCAACTTCTATTGCGGGAAGCGTTGCCGTTGGTATGATTGGTGAAAATAAAACAACAAATCAAAATAAATTTAAAGAAGGTTTGTTTCAATTTTTTAATGCATCTATTCCGACTTGGATTGCAGGCGGATGTTTAAAATTGTCTGAGGGAAGCAAGCATTTTAACAATACCTTTGGAAAAATTTCGGCAATGTTGGGCGGATTAATTGTCGGAATGTATGGTGCTGCTTCTTTATCAAATGTTATTTCTGATCCGCATGATAAGCAACCTGATAGAAAATTAACATTGCTTGATTGTGTCGCAAACATAGATGATGCTGTTGGTGCTTTGGTTTTGGCAAAATTTCCTTGTGCTGATAAATTACATTTAGAATCGTTTTTGCCTTTGATTTATTCGTATTGCGGTTATAGAGCCGGAAAAAGTAATTAATTATTGTTGGGCTTTCAGCCCAACATCTACAACCGAATTCCTTAAAGCTTCAACCACACAACTCCGTAAGGAGCGATTCTCAAGTGCATTGTTCTATTCTTTAAAGATACATTAACACTCACATCATCACCATTTACAAGATTTTTGAAGTGGTCAATATGACCATCTGATTTTAAAACGATGTCCATTGGAATAGTGATTTCGGCTACAAGTTTTTCTGATGACAAATTATTTATAACCAAAATCTTTTCGTCTTTATAACTTCTTATATACGCGAAATTATGCGGTGATGCAGTTTTTAGTAATGTAAAATCTCCTTTTGACATAGAAGGTAAACTTTTTCTGAGCGCGATAAGATTTTTTACCTTTTTGTAAACCTTGCTGTTAAATGTGTAATAATCTTTGGATGAACCATAGAACAATTTTGCAGGAACAGCACCTCTATTTATATCGCGACTGTCAAAATAGCTTAAAAGTTTGAATTTGCTTGATTTGTGGCGTTCAATTCTTTCTTTTTCGCTCTTTTTTGCGTTTTCAAAATTATTTCTTACACCAACTTCGTCACCATAATAAACAATCGGAATCCCAGGCATAGACATTAAAATAGAAAACGCCATCTCTATTCTGTCAGGATTGTTGTCAAGAAAATTTGCCAATCTTCCGCTTACACCGAGTCCTTTTCTAAATTCTGCGCCCTTAGGAGCAAGCGCATTGTAGATAATTTCTCTTGTTTCAGGGTCAATCATTTCCAAAGTCAATTCGTCATGCACTCTCAAAAATACTCCCCAAGCTGTTGTAGAAGGTATTTGCGGAGTTGATTTGTAGGCGTCGATAAAATATTTTTTATCTCCTGTAACCAAAGATGCCCAAATTGCAGGCATGTATGGGAAATGGTAACAAATTTGAAATTCGTCAGTTCTCTTGATAACTTTTTCTTCGTTATTAATTGTGGTCTTGAATTTTCTTTCTTTTCCAAAATAAGGCAAAATATCGTTTGGATATTGACAAGCTTCTGCTTGAATTACGGTTCTCGGAGCTGTCATTTGAATATAATTACTTATGAGTTTTATAATTGCATGTGTTTTTGGAAGATTTTCGGCATTTGTTCCTTCTTCTTTTGATAAATAAGGAATTGCGTCAAATCTGAAAATATCAATACCAATATTAGTCCAATAATTAATTGTATCCAACCAATAATATAAAACTTCCGGATTTTCCCAATTTACATCTAATTGGAACGGATAAAATGTGTGGTAGAAAAAGTAGTCTTTGCCGTTCAATGTAACTTTGCGGTAATGATTATCGGTGATTTCAGGAAAAATTAATCTTCTTTTTGAAATCTTCCCGCTTTTTTCTTTGTATTCAACTATAGTGCCAATTTTTTCATCGACATATTTCGTGAATTCAGGCATTTCATCTTTTACGATAAAATAATCTTTTTTAGAAATATCGCCTTTTAAAAATGCTTGAAACCATTCGTGTTCTTCTGATACGTGGTTCAAAATCAAGTCAGCTTTTATTTTAAACCCATTTTTCTTTGCCTCTTTTACAAAATCATTAAATTGAGTTTTACCGCCTAAATCAGCACGTATGTTTCTCGGATTTTTTACGTCAAATCCTGCGTCAGACATTGGAGAATCTGCAAAAGGTAATAAGTACAATGTTGTTACACCTAAATCTTTCAAATAATCAAACATTGCAGAGGTATCTTTAAAAGTGTTTGGTTTTTCGGGAGTTACAACGCCAAATTGATCAACGTAGAACATATAAATGATTTCGTCTTTATACCAATCATCTGCTCTGGTTAAATCCTCTTGTTTCAATTCTTCGGGACGAGTTTCAATCTCGTTTTTTGCAATTTGCATTACTCGTTCGTAAATTTCTTTTGCTCTATTTTCGCCATAAACTTGTTCAATGCTATTATATATTTCATTTTCAATTTTTTTAGGCACAACTACTGTGTTTTCTGTACTTGCAGACTTAATTTCTTTGATTTCATTATTTGCAAATGCCAAAGTGTTGGATGATATTATTAAACAACTCAATAAAATTGATAATAATTTTTTATTCATAAAAATAACTACTCCCTAAATCCCTTATATATTAATTCTAACACAATTTTGATTTTAGTAATTATTGGGAAGGTATGAAATGCACCCCTAAACTTGGACAATTGGTGTAAGCAATTAAAATGGACAATTGAAAATGGAAAGTGGAAAATTATTAATGGTGCAAAAATTTGCACCCTACATTTTTTATAAAATACGTTCAATATTGAATAATATAACGTTGGAAAATTATTTAAAACAGTTTTCCATTTTCAATTGTCCATTTTTCATTCAAGGCGTTTGACGGGCTAATGCCCGTCAAACACCTTAAAAAGGCAAACCCTCGTAGCGCAAGACTACGAGGGTCATTGAAAGGACCTTTATTATCTTCTATTATTATTTTTCTTTTTTTTTGAGCAACAGAACCTAAGCAGGTCAAAATAAACCTAACTTTTATCTGTCGATGTGTAGGTTGGGCATACCTGCCCAACTAATTACTAGATTAAGTTCAAAGCAATTGAAGGCTGTTGGTTAGCCGTTGCTAACAATGTTGCTGTTGCTTGTTGCAAGATTTGGTACTTAATATAGTTTGATGATTCAGTTGCCGCGTCAGCATCCTTGATTGTTGATACTGCTTCTGTCAAGTTTTCTCTTTGAACATCTGTTGAATCAATTGCTGAATCTAATCTGTTCATATATGCACCAATTTTAGTACATCTTAGAGAAATATTATCAATCGCATCATCAATTTGGTCAATAAATGCTCTGGCAGTTGAGTCATTTTTGTAAATAGCGGTAGTAATAGCTGTTAATGTTGCTCCATCAAGACTGCCATTGTTTACGATACCATCTTTATTCAATTGGTATGCTAAAGCACTTGCATAGTACTTACCGTCGTCTGCTTTATAAGTGTGGTCAGCATCTTCTGCTTGAACACTTGTTAAATCCATCTTTGAAATATCTGATTGAGAACTGAATCCGAAAATCATTGAAGATTCTGCACTGGCGAACAAGAATGCATCCATTGTGATTACACATCTTTGATTTGAATACAAACCAACTTGAAGATTGATATCAGTTGTTCTTGAACCATCTAGAAGGTATGTATCATTGAAGTCTGTAATTTTACACAAACGGTTGATTTCATCCATTCTCTGTGTAACTTCCAAAGCGATAGCGTTTAATGAAGCAGAACCATAAGTTCCGTTCGCTGCTTGCATTGTCAAATCTCTAATTCTTTGTAAGTAATCGTTAATGATATCCAAAACACCTTCTTGAGTTGTAAGCATATCCAAACCCATTTGAGCGTTAGTTTCGATGATATCGTAACCGCTTACTTTAGCTTCCATGCCGGTATAAACTGCATAACCGGCTGCGTCATCCTTAGCAGAGTTTATCTTGAAGCCCGTAGATAATTTCTCCATTGCTGAGTTCATGCCTTTTGTTGCACTTTTTAGGTACTTTTGACATGTTAGGGATGACAAATTCGTGTTAATTGTTAATGTAGAAGTTGATCCCATAATAAATTCCTTTCAATAAATTTATTTTGCCTTTCCCTATAAATTACGGCACGATAAAAAATAACTTTACAACTTTAGTTGTAGAATCATCCATTTGGAGGATATGGGCTTCTGAGATGTAGTAATAACAATGTTTTAAGAGTTTAAAAAGGTATGTTATTATCATCAAGAACTACAACTTTAGTTATACCTCTTGCCTAAAAGTTACGAAGTTTAATAGTTATTTTGTCTGACAAATCGCACTGAACTTTCCATTTCAGGATGTTCTGCAATATATCCGAGTGGTAATTTGTCAATTAATTTCTCAACTTCTTTAATTGTTTTTCGGGTGTATTCGGGATTAGTGTTTCTTTGTAATCTTGCTGAATTTACCTTTGCAAATATTAGTTGTTTAATGTAATCTTCTTTAGGTTTTAGCTTACGTTTATTAAGTAAGTTATCGTAATTTTCTATGACGTTAGTTACAGCTTTTATGTCAAATTGGAGAGATTTCAAATACGAATTAACAGAAACTGCTTGTGCATCCTTCTTAAAAAGCTTTTGGATTATTGTGCAGAAATGAAATATGCCAAAATTGTCGTTGTTTTTTTCACTTAATTCTAGCTGTTTCAAGATTATGGTTTTGAGATTTCTTATATTGTCTTGATTTTTCTTTGTTAAAATGTTGCAAATTCTATCTGCCAAGAAAAAATTGCCTAACGCTTCCAATTCTTCGACAATTTGTAACGATTTATTCAAGAATTTGTCATCAAGAGAATCTGCCTTGAATTCATCATACATAGAAGCAAAACATTCATCAAAAGCAGAATTTTCAATAGGAGCTTTTTCTTTTGCTATTTCAATTATATTTTTGCGTATTTGAGAGAATTTTTCTGAAATATTATTAAATGATGTATTTTTACAAAGCGAAATTTCTGTCAGTTGCATGCTGGCATGCTTTTTCAGCATGTTATATGTTCTTTCATTCTGTTTTTTGTAATTGTCACTAAGTTTGTTCAAATCTTTATAAGCAGATAATAATTCGTTTTTAGCAGCTTGCTTATTTGTCACAATTAATTCATTTGCAATATCATATTTTGTTTTTATCAACAATTCTAAATATATATCTTTTTCATTGATTTGGCGTGAAATTGTTCTATACCTTGCTCCGGCAGTATCATAGTTGGTACAAACATCATTTAATGCTTTTTTTCTTAAATGCAGACAAGAGAGATAACTTGCACCATGAATATCGTAAGTTTTATAAACTTGGCAGATTTCGCCGGCTCTTGCTGCAATATGCACGCTGTCTTTTTGTTCTTTTGCAATATCTAAAGCCTTAGAAGCAAATTCTTTTAGTAATTTTGGGTTATCAGCATTAAATTTTATTAAAAAACTGTATATAATTGCTGCTATATTATCTTGTTTTGCAGAACGCATTTTTTCCGCAAGAGCAGTTAAACAGTTAGTTAAAATATTTCCTTTTTCGGTTTCTTTGCACTTTTGACCTACTGCATATAAATCTCTTGCAAGTCGTTCTATTTTGATAGTGTCTTTAGAATGCGGTTTGTCTATGTATTTTTGAACATTAAACAGCATTTTTTGTACTTGTATTTCATTAGAATCAAATTTATTTATTTTCATATCTATTATAAAAACGATAAAAAAAATTTTTTGCTATTAATTTTAAAATTTTATCCATCTCGGTAATAATAAAATCTCATCTATGCGTGTAATTTATTCATGAAAAAGGAGATAATTTATGAAACTTGAACATTCTGAAACATTACAATGCTTGGTAAACGCATTTGCGGGTGAATCACAAGCTAGAAATCGTTACACATTTTTTGCTAAAATAGCAAAACAAGAGGGATATGAACAAATCAGTCAAATATTTTTGGATACGGCAGAAAATGAAAAAGAACATGCCAAGCTGTTTTATAAACACATTCCAAACGCTGAACATTTAGCAGTTACGGGCGATTATCCATTCTTTTATGGTGATACTTACGAAAACTTGAAAGCTGCAGCGTCAGGCGAGAGAGAAGAATGGGAAATTTTATATAAAAATTCTGCACAAGTTGCTAAAGATGATGGTTTTGATGATATTTTCAGATTATTTAATAATGTTGCAGCAATTGAAAAACATCATAGTCACCGTTTCGAGCTTTTAGCAGAAGAATTAAAAGCTGAAACAATATTCAAAAAAGAAGAAGTAACCCAATGGGTGTGTAGAAAATGCGGTCACATACATATAGGCAAAGAAGCACCGTGCCAGTGTCCTGTTTGCGAACATCCGCAAGGATATTTTCAGGTGTTTGTGGAAAAATATTAGGGAAGTCTTTAAGTCTTTAAGTCGTTAAGGCATTAAGTTTATTTAAGATATTTTCAATACCCAACGCGCTTTTACTTAAATATATTTAGTACGAACTTAACGTCTTAAAGACTCAAAGACTTACAACTTATATATTAAAATGAACTTAATGCCTTAACGACATCTTTAATACAAAATATTCGTCATGCCGGTGGTAATTAACGCCATGTTGTATTTATCAACCATAGTAATCACGTCAGCATTAGCAGAAGGTAAAATTACAAGCCCGATTCTGCCTTGTGCTGCAACATTTATGTCATGAATTGTTACAGGCATGTCAGACGCTAAAACAGCATCTTTTGACATATCACAAGAATAATCGAGCGCAAATTCAACAGACGCTGAATGCAAACCTTGTGAAATTGCAGTTGTTTTTAAATCTTTTGCAACTACAATGGCTTGAGAAGAAGCATGCTTTGCGATTTTCCAAGCAAAAACAGCATCTTCTATTTGTTCAACAGTCGGCTTAACTTTCGACAGGATTTTAAATGAATCTTTTGTTAATTCGCTCAAGTTTGGTGCTTGAGTCAAAGTACCAAGCGGAGTTACTTTAACATCGTTAGACAAATATTTTTTGTAATCTTTTAGTGGAGTGTTAATTGTAACATAACAAACTTCGTGGCGTTCCAAAATCTCAATGGCGTTTTTTGTAAATCTAGGTGCAACAATTTTGTTGGAAGATTTGAGCATTTTAGCAATATCACTATCAACTTCCGTAGATACAAGCACGATAGAATTTACAAAATCAACAGGATTTGAATCCATAACTTTTAACATTGCATCTTCTAATGATTTACCTAAAGCAACAGCGCAAATTCCAACGCCTGATGCAGTAACAACAGCGTTTACATCGAAGAATTCGCTTATTACATCTAAGCCTCTTGCGATTGTAATTATATCGGTATAAGACAAATTTTTGCTTGTTTCATAATCAATTGTTTTGTCGTTTGCTTCCAAACTCGCTGTTTGGTATGCGTTTTCACCACTTGTGATTTTTATTTCGTCTAGTTTCATATTTCTCCTTATTTTATAGTTAATAATACCCTCTCCCGCCTTCGGCACCCTCTCCAAAAGGAGAGGGAACTTGCGACGTTCAATAAACTTAACTAACACCCCTCCCTTGGGGGAGGGGTAGGGGAGAGGGTATTATTAACCTTCTCTACTGTCCAACTGGCGCACTTGTTACAGGAATCGGTGCAAACTGCGCTTGCGGAGCTTCCACCCTTTCCTGTTTAACTTCAACCGTTGGAACTTCTTTTTTCTTCTGTATGATATCAGCAGGTTTTATGCTGTCAGGCTTAACCACAGCCGGTTGTTCATTATCCTTTTGAGCTTCTTCTTTTGCTTTGTCTTGTTTATCTAATTCTTTTTTGGCTGCATTTTGCGGAATAATTGAAACTCCTGCTGCTTTAAAAGGATTCAAGATAACTTCAGGATATTCAAAGTCAGCATTACCGTATTGTTCGGTTGCAACTGTCATAACATCCTTCCAAATAAGTGCAGGCACTGTACCACCTGTAATACCGCCCATTTGTGAGTTATCATCGTTGCCAACCCAAACACCTGTTACAACGTCAGGTGTAAATCCGATAAAGTATGCATCACGGCTATCGTCAGTTGTACCTGTTTTACCTGCGGCAGGTTTGCCGATATTTGCTGCACGACCTGTACCGTTTGTAATAACGGTTTTCATAATCGCAGTCATTGTTGCAGCAGTGTTAAGGTTTAGAACTTTGCTTGAGCGGGCTTTTTTAGCTTCATAAAGAATTGTTCCTCTTGAAGACTCAACTCTTTCGATAGCATAAGGTTCAACCTTGAAACCGCCGTTTGCAAACACACCGTAAGCTCTTGTCATTTCAAACAATTTAACACTGTTTGAGCCAAGCGAAATTGTGTAATCATAAGGAATTGGAGTTGTAATACCCATAACTCTTGCAAGTTGAATTACGGCTCTAACACCTACTGATTCCATTAATCTTGCGGTACAAACGTTTGAAGATACCATCAAAGCTGTATAAAGAGGAATTGGACCTCTGTATTTGTTACCATAGTTTTTAGGTGTCCAATCACCAGCTCTAAATGGCAAGTCGTCTATCATATCGTTTGGTGAATAACCTTTTTCAATTGCTGCCGTATAAATAAACGGTTTGAATGCAGAACCTGAAGGTCTTGCAGATTGTGTAACTCTGTCATATTGGCTCTTTGTATAATCTTTACCACCTGCGTAAACTAAGATTCTGCCGTCAATAGGGCTGAATGAGAATACCGCAGCTTGGTTTTTATCTCTGTTTAATCCCCAAGCATTTAAGTTTTTAATAATCGCTTCGTTGGCTTTAACTTGTGCTTTGTAATTAAGCGTTGTAACTACTTTATAACCGCCGTTTACGATTTCATCTTCAGAGAAACCTAATTTCTGCAAATCTTTCATTACGTAATCGCAGAAATAAGGAGCTTTGTTTGTTGCATACATAACAGGCATGGTTGATAGTTTAATCGGTGATTTTTTTGCGTTTTCGTAAGTTTCTTTGTCAATGTATTTCATTTTGTACATTCTCAAAAGAACCTGATTTCTACGTTTTTCAGCCAATTTAATATTGTTATAAGGTGAATAAACGGAAGGAGCTTGCGGAAGCCCTGCAATTAACGCCATTTCAGGAAGTGTTAATTGGTTAAGATTTTTGTTGAAATAAATTCTTGCAGCACCCTTAACACCATAAGCACCTGAACCCAAGTAAACATTGTTTAAATACATTTCCAAAATCTTGTCTTTTGGAATAGTTTTTTCAATTTGCGCTGCAACTTGAAGTTCTTTTATTTTACGTGTAAAAGTTTTTTCGTTAGACAAGAACAAAATTCTTGAAAGCTGTTGTGTAATTGTACTTGCACCTTGTACAACGTGACCGGCAAGCGCGTTAGCGACCATTGAACGGGCTAAACCAATCATGTCGTAACCGGGGTGAGAATAGAAATTCTTATCTTCTGTTGCAATCAACGCTTTTACAAGCTGTTCAGGAACTTCATTCAACTGAACGTTTGAATAAGTATATCCCGCAAATGTTTTGATAACTTCTCCGTCTGACGCGCAGAAAGTCGTAACAATGTTTGGTTTAAGTGTATTCAAGTTTTTGATTGGCGGAAGTGACATTAAATAAAGTTTTAATGCAATCATGCCTGCCAAAAATACACCTAACGCAAAAACGACAAGCCCTGTAATCAGGCTTAACATCGGGTTATCGACCATAACTCTTTTTTTAGAATATCCACGTTTCCTGTTTTTAGGAATGCTGTAATTTCCCATATATACTCTTTATCCCTTCTATTTTTATTTTGGATTGCATCGTCGCACCTAATTGATATTTGCTCCTCGCAATGACTTGGCGTCTGAGTTCTGAGTGTGTTGTCATTGCGAGGGCGTTTAGCCCGTGGCAATCCATGTTATATTTCTAGGTTATAATATAGTTAATCTTATTTTATCAAAGAAATACAAATAACGGGGTTTTTACAAGGAAATGTTAAGTTTTTTGACAATTTTAAAAAATGAATTCTTATCGTATTTTGTACCTGAAAAAATGGAGTACAAAATTACGGGCAAATGCTTAAAGTGTGGTAAATGCTGTCGTTATATGTACAGCTTTGATACTTATACCACAACGGATTTCAAGATTATGCAGTTTCTTTTCCCTGCATACAAAAGGTTTTATATCAGAGGAAAAGACGAAGAAGGTAATCTGATTTTCGCCTGCAAATACGTAACAGAAGACGGTTTGTGTTCTGTTTACGATAAGCGTTTGAAGATGTGTAGAAATTATCCTGCCAAGAAAATTTCTTACGCCGGAAAATTACACGAAGGTTGCGGTTATAAAGTTGAAGATAAGAGTTTTGAAAGTTATATGAAAAAAGAAAAGTTATAAATAACATTCAAAAACTCAACTATTTAATATATAATATTGGCATGAAAAAAATTCTTATTTGTGGTCTAGGTGCAGTCGGATTGACCTATGCGGTCAAGTTTAAAAGCAGCTCTGAATTAAAAATTTTAGTGGATGAAGAACGTTATAAACGTTACACGCAAAATAAACCCGTATTTAACGGTGTTGAACAAATGTTTGACTACATTTTGCCGAGTGATAAATCTTTTCAACCGGATTTAATTATTATTGCTGTTAAAGCGCAAGGCTTGGAAAGTGCGATTGAAAATATTAAGAATTTTGTTCATAAAGATGTAATAATTATTTCACTTCTTAATGGAATCTCTTCAGAGGAGAAAATTCAAGAAACTTATACGGATGCAAAAGTGTTAAAATCTTATTTTATCGGACACAGTGCAGTAAGAAACGGAAATTCTGTAACTCAAGATGGAGTTGGAGAAATTGTTGTAGAAAAATCTTCTAAGCTTAAAGAAATATTTGACGAGTTTAAAATCAATTATAAAATGCCTGATGATATTGTTTATTCCATGTGGTTAAAATATACAATGAATTTGTTTTCTAATCAGGTTTCCGCGATTTTGAATATGAGTTTTGGAGAGCTAAAACGAAATAATGCATTCATTGATTTTGCAAAAAAAATAATTGCTGAAGTCAGATTAATTGCAGAAAAAAAAGGAGTGAAAAACCTTGAAAATTTAGAAAAAGACGCGCTCGATTTTTTGCAAAAAATGTGTGATGAAGGTAAAACATCCATGTTGCAAGATGTTCTTGCAGGGCGAAAAACTGAGGTAGAGATTTTTGCAGGTGAAATAATAAGACTTGGTAATTTGTATGGAATTCCGACTCCTTGCAACCAAGTTTTGTATGATTTAATCAAAATAGTGGAGGAAAGATGAATATAGCGTTTATTCCTGTGCGTGGTGGCAGTAAATCAATTCCGCTCAAAAATATTAAAGAACTAAATGGCAAACCGCTTGTTTATTGGACCGTAAAATCCGCAAATGACGCAAAATGTATTGATAAAGTTGTTGTTGCAACTGATAGCAGCGAAATAAAAACGGTTGTCAAAAGTTTTAATATGCCAAAAGTCGAACTTTATGCTAGAGATGCTCAAAACGCCACCGATACAGCTTCAACCGAAAGCGTTATGCTTGAATATATCAATAAATCCGATTTAAAAAAGGATGATAATTTCTTTTTAATCCAAGCAACTTCACCAATGCTGAAAGCCGAACATATTGATGGTATGTTTGAGTATTTTCAAAAAAGTGAAGCAGACTCAATTTTTTCAGGCGTTGTAGAAAAACAATTTCATTGGCAAATAACTAACAGTCAACAGAATTTGGTCGAACCCGTAAATTACGATTATCGTAATCGCCCAAGACGTCAGGAGTTTGAAGGTTTGGTTGCCGAAAATGGTGCTTGTTATATTAATTCCGTTAAAAATATTTTGTGCGATAAATGTAGACTATCAGGCAATATAACTTATTATGAATTGCCATTATATACTTCTTATGAAATTGATGAAGAAGCGGATTGGAAAATTGTTGAAACCTTGATGGACAAATTCGGATATTAAATTTTTATAATGCTTATACCTTCAAAATTATTAACAACTTTCCAAAAAAAAATATTTGGTGTAAAATGTCTAAGTAAATCGTAATATTAGAAGGACAGTCGTTTTTTGACTGAATGTGGATATGACAATACAAGAATGGTTCGATAAGCGAAAAGAAGCTCAAATCGAAAGACGAGCTAAGGATATGAAAGGGATTGATGTTGAAACTCCTGAACTTTGGACGAAATGCGTTCATTGTGATACTCAAATCCTAAAATCAGAATTAGAAGATAATATGATGGTATGCCCTCATTGTGACTACCATTTCAGAATAAATGCAAAAACGAGAATTAACCAATTGTTCGATAAAGATTCTTTTGTAGAATTTTTCAAAAATGTTCAACCTTGTGACCCTTTGAACTTTGTTGATACAGAATCTTATGCAGAACGCTTGAAAAAAGCACATGAAAAAACAGGTCTGGACGAAGCTGTTATTACAGGTGTCGGAACAATTGAAGGTCACAAAATCGCAGCAGCCGTTATGGATTTTGCTTATATGGGCGGTTCAATGGGCAGTGTAGTTGGCGAAAAAGTTACAAGAATTATGGAAAAAGCTTTGGAACTTAAGCTTCCAATGCTTGCAATTACATCATCAGGCGGTGCAAGAATGCAAGAAAGTGCATTGAGTCTTATGCAGATGGCTAAAACTTCTTGCGCGGTTGCAAAATTGGATGAAGCAGGACTTCTTTACATTAACTTATTAACAGAACCTACATTTGGCGGTATTACTGCAAGTTTTGGTACTTTAGGCGATATCATTATTGCAGAACAAGGCGCAAGAATCGGTTTTGCAGGAAGAAGAGTTATTGAACAAACAATCAGACAGAAACTTCCTGATGATTTCCAAACAGCAGAATATTTGCTAAAATTTGGTCAAGTAGATATTGTGTCTAAGAGAAAGAATTTAAGAAAAACACTTGCTAATATTTTAGACATTCACGGGGTATAGAAATGGCAGTAGTATTAGATTTTGAAAAACCTATTGTAGAAATACAGAATAAAATTGATGAATTAAAGAAAATGAGCGAAGAATCAGGAATGGATTTGAATAATCAAATCGAAACATTTGAACAACAAGCTCAAGATTATAAAAAGGAGTTGTATTCTAAATTGAAACCTTCACAAAAATTACAAATCGCAAGACATCCTGAAAGACCTAAATTTTTAGATTATGTGAACTTGATGTGCGATGAATTTATCGAACTTCATGGGGACAGAGAAGGAATGGATGATAGAGCTATTATTGGCGGAATTGCGAAAATTGATGGCAAACCTTTAATGATTATCGGTATTCAAAAAGGTAGAAATACAAAAGAAAACTTGGAATACAATTTTGGTATGCCACAACCTCAAGGTTACAGAAAAGCTTTGAGATTGTTTAACCACGCAAACAAATTTAATCTACCTATTGTAACTTTGATTGACACCCCTGGGGCTTATCCTGGAATTAAAGCTGAAGAAACAGGTCAAGGTGTTGCAATTGCGGTGAACTTAAGAGAAATGGCTAAATTGAATGTGCCGATTATTTCTATTATCACCGGCGAAGGTTGCAGCGGCGGTGCTTTAGGTTTGGCTGTGGCTAACAGAGTGATGATGCTTGAACATGCTTATTATACAGTAATCTCGCCTGAAGGTTGTGCTTCAATTCTTTGGAGAGATGCAGCAAGATTTGCAGATGCAGCGGAAGCTTTGAAAATCACATCAAAAGACTTGTTGGAATTTGATATCATTGATGAAGAAATTTCTGAGCCGTTAGGCGGTGCGCATACAGATTATGCAGAAGTTACTAATAACATGAAATCTTCGATTGTGAATGCGCTCGATGAACTTTCTAAAAAATCATCAGAAGAATTACGTAACGAAAGATACGACAAATTCCGCAAGATGGGAAGATTTGTAGAAGCATAAAAGATTTTTAAAATTGTAAAAATGTACGCGTAAATATTTGAGCGTACATTTTTTATTTGTTTTTGAAATTACTACTTGCATTTTATTTTTTATATGCAAAAATAGGATATGGAATTAAAGTGTAATTTTAACCCTTATTATCGTAATAATTATGCCCAACCCCCAAGACCAACGGGCAACAGCTTTCGCGGGTATGCGCTTATGGATAAAGCGAGTGAAAGTGCGGATATATTTATGAGAAGACCGGTTGCAGAGAGAAGTGCGACCGGTCTTCGTGGTCTAATGTGTAAAGTTAAGCAATACTCAAAAAATTATGTTAAAAACATTGAACATACATACGACCACAAAATAGTATTTGCAATGATTGAAAAAGAATTATTCGGTAAAAATTCAATTGATAGTTTAACCCATGATGCGGATAAATTAATCTTGTATATGCTTGGTTTCCCAAAATCATTTGTATCGAAATGGCATAGAGAACATTCCGTTCATCACATTGAAAGTGGCAAAAAAGCTAATTTGAGAAGCATGATTTGTGATAATATTGCTTCTTCACCTGAATTTAAACCTGAAAAGAAACAATCTTTGAGAGAATATTACAATTCTTCCCAAGAACTTCAAAGTGTAAAAGGATTTGGTGAACTTTTAGAAAAATATAATTATGGTGAAAATTTGAATTTTACGGAATTGAAAGCAAGAAAGAATGTTAAATTTCATGGTTTTATTGGAATGGCATTTGCCACATTAAGAACTTTGGCATTATTATTAAAAAGTGGAATTGAAAGTTCCATGACAATATAAATTATTTAGTGTTTAGAATGGGTAGTTATTGAATTTAAAAAAGGCACTCAATTGAGTGCCTTTTTTATTTTATTCTTCGTCCTTATCAAACAAATGTCTTACTTTGTATTTAAGCGTTTGTTTTTCGGCTTCCAATGCTTCATGCTCTTGAACTGCCTGTTCAATTGTTTCAGCCTCGCTGCCTTCAACCGGTTCAGGAATTGAGTTTACATAATCAACAGCATCCTGATATTGAGTTTCAGTTGCAAGCCACTTGAATGATTTAATAAGTGTCAATGGTTTTGCAGCGTCACCTCTTACTACAAGTTGGAATTTAGTAGCCGAATTATCTACGTATTTATTAGAAAAACTTGGAATAATTGCCATCTCATCTTCTGGAACCATTTCACAGAAAATAGAAAAAGCTTTAGCAGTTACAACATTCAAGCTTGCAGCACTGTTAATCAAGTTAGCAGGGTTGATTGCACCTATTGGTCCAAGCAAATTTGAAACAAGCGATGCCATTCTTGCACGAACTTTCATGTCAGCATAATTTCTTAAAATATCGAAATCGCCAAAAATATGTAAACTTAAAATATTACCTAATGATGTAATTGGTTCGATATGACAAATGCCATTGTTAAAACTCAAATTTCCATTTAATTCAGAAAAATGAGTTGTATCAATCGTTGTAAGTCCGCTAATTACACCACCTAAAGCTGTTTGGAAGAATTGAGATTCGCGGATGTTTTCTGCAATAATCAAGTTTTCCAATTTGCCGAATGGACCGAATTGACCATCTTTAACTGAAAAATCAACATTTCCTTTTAAGCTCTTTACTTGTTCTTCATAAGTTGCACCTTTTAAAGAAATATCAGTGCTGAAGCTTGCAGTACCTGAAAGTGTATCTTTCATATTAGCACCGTCTAAAAGAGCTTGCTCAACGTCAATTCCTTGTCCATTGACACGGATGTTCAAAAGTGTAGTAATCAAGTTCATTGAAATGTTACCGTTTACGCGACCTTTGAACACATTTGTTCTCAAGTTTCTCAAGTAGAAAATGTTTCTGGCAAGAGAAATTCTGCCTGTCGTGTTTCTTACGTCAATGTTGCCTGAAATTATTCTTGCAAAGTTAATAGAACCGTTTCTTACTATAACAGGAATATCTGCGCTTGCACTTGAAGCAGACGAAGCTGAACCACTGCTTTGCGGAACGTATTTCATAGCCTTATCACTAACGTTCATTAACTTATCAACATTCATATATCTTGAATTAACGTCAAGGTTAAGAATATTCAAAACGCTTGAAGGAAGCAGACTAACTGTTCCTTGTGCTTGGATATCAGAGCCGTTTAGAAGTAAATCTTGAACATCAAAATCAGCTTCGTGGCCTCTGAATTTCAAACCTGCGTTTCTCAAAGTCAACATCAATTCAGGAATTGAAAGATTTGTTACCGTGAATCCGCCTCTTAATCTAGGGTTTGAAGTTTCGCCGAACACAAATGCTCTGCCTGAAACATCAAAATTAGATTGAGGGAATACATGAACTTTTCCGTTTAAAGCCTTTGGCATAGTGATTTTTAGAAGATTTATTCTTTCTCCCGCAATCGTACCGTCTACGCCTAAAATTTCGTTTAAGTGAACAACCTCGTTGCCTTCTTCATCCACTGTAACGTTTCTTGTAAACAAACCTGTTTTCTTGATTTTAATTCTGTTAGGTTTAAAGTCTACAACTGTCTGTAAAGAAGTATTTGCACCGCTAACGTTTGAAAAATCAACAGGTGTAATAAAGTTTGATTTGTCGGCTAAAGCTTGAGCAAAAAGAGTTTGCTTGTGCTTGTCACCGTCAAAAGTTACTTTTACAGGAATTGTGCCGTTTGAGTGAATATATGGTTTGAATTCACGTCCGAAAAGTTTGATTAAATCATCGGTGTGAATGTTGCCATAAGTTGTGAAACTCAACGATTTCAATTTGTTATAATCAATTACACTACCTGCGTAATTCAATGTTGATTTGTCGTTAAACAAAATCTTATTGTCGCCGATAGTTATATTATTATCTGCCAATTCCAAGTTGAATTCTGGAACAGCAATTCTTGATTTTGTTTGTGGAAGCGATAAAGCAAAATCGCTGTTGTTAATTTTTCCGGCGAGAGCATTATCTTGCAAGAAAAATTCACCATTCAAGTTGTTGTTTGTAACAACCATGTTTTTGTCTGAAATATTTAAGTTTGCAAGAGCGAATTTAGCAGCTGCAACAGCTTTCTTTAATTCACCTTTCAAACCTAAATCGAAAGACGCATTGCCTGATTTAAAGTTGTATGCGTTTCTGATTTCTCTTGGCGCAAATGCGTTAAATAAAACAGGCAAAGGTATTTTTTTCGCGCTTACATTGATATCGGCAACTGATTTTTCGTCGATTTTACCGTCAATCGTAATTGGTTGATTGCCGACCAATAAGCTTGAGTTTCTTATATCAAGCACATTGTTGTCAAGTTTAATGTTTACATTAGCCTTAGAAATTACGTTACCGATGTTTCTAACGCTCAAACCGCCGTCTTTAACCAAAATTGAACCTGTTGAAGTTAATTTCTTGAAGTTTGTTTTGATGTAGCAATCAGCTTGCAATGCTCCTGTTGCTTTAATTTGAGCCAATTCATTATAAATATGTAATGAATCCATAAACGCTTTTGATAGGATAATCAAGTCGTTAAACTTGATATCAGCCGTTTTGATGCTCATATCCATTTTCGGATGGTGACCGTAGTTTAATTTACCCAAAAGTTGGATATTTTGATTTTGCGCTGCATAAATATTTGTATCCAAATCTACGTTTGAGCCGAAAGTCTTTGCTCTCAAGTAGCTTTCAGGCAATTTTAGGTTGCCGACTTTCAAACTAATATTATTAATATCAAAATGACCATAAGAAGTTAAATTGTCATTATGATTTCTTATACGCAATTTTGTATCAAGATTTGCTTTCAAATTGTAATTTCTGTACATAGTAACAGGGTTTACGAACGGTATTTCAATTCTTTCAGCCGGATCATCTTCTGAATCAAGAGAAGGTTCAACAGGCGGTAAGAATGTATTTATATCAATGTTTGCAGTGATGTTTTTGTTTTCGTCACTGAATAATTCTGCGTAAGTTTTAACTTTGGCACTTTTGCCGTTAAAATAACCTAAAACCAATTGTTCACCTTTTAAATCCAAATAGTGCTTAGATTTAAGGTCATTTACAAGAACTCGGTAGTTGTTAAGTTTAACAGCAGGAACTTTGATTCTTATCCACGCAGGGTTAAATTTGAAACCTTCAGCTTCTGCTTGAACGGTTTGTCTGCCTTCTTCAAGTTTTTGTTCTTTTCCTGCATTCAACAAATCTTCAACAAGTTTAACAACTTTGAAGTTTTCGTCATTTATGATTTCCAAGTTTACAAAAGGTTTTTCAATTTCACAACAAGAAACTTTTACTGTTAACAATAAAAGACTTGGAAGCGAAATCCTTGTTTTAACGTTATCTGCTGAAAATAAAACCGAATTATCAGGAAGCTTAACGGAGATGTTTTCAGCTTTAATTCCCGCACCAAGAAGCGGCGTAGTTACTATTTTAACGTTTTCAAAGTTTACGTTAAGTTTTGCTTGCTCTTTGGCAAGTTTTTGGATTTCAGGTGTGTACTGATTCAAATCTATTGCATTTGGCAGTACAAAAAGAAATCCTGCATAGGCTAAAACCATTGCACCAAGGATAGTAAAACCTAAATATTTAAGAAATGTTTTCATACACAAATCCCCTTTTTCTACTTATTAATTATAGAAAAAAGGGACATATGCGTCAAATATCTTAAAATGTTGTGCTTTTCTTATGCAGACTTTTTTATAGATTATTCTACAGAAGCCAACATTGTGTTAATTTCAGCAATCAAATCTTCGTTTTTTGTTTTAACAGCATTAACTAAAGCCTTTTTCAACAAAGATTTTGCTTTGTTCGGGCTGTTGAAATCAATCATTAATTGCGCTGCTGATTTATAGTTTTGAGCAATTTCTTCAACTGAATTAGATTTTTCGTAATTTTTAACAGCTTCTGCATAGTATTTTAAAGCTTTATCGCCTTTTTTGAATTGAACGCATGCGTCTGCTGTGTTGCTTAAAACATAACCTTTCATTGAAGAATCGGTTGTTTGTTCGATTAATTTTCTAGCTACATCATAGTATTCAAAAGCATTTTCATCATATTTGTCTGTGAAAATATTTGCCATTTTTGTTAAAGAATCAGATTGACCGATTAAGTCATCAGATTTTCCTGCGTAAGAAATTGATGTTAAATAGTGGTCTAAAGCAGGGCCAACTTCATTTACGTCATCGTAAATTTGAGCCATTGAAAAATGCGCTCTTGATTTTACGTTAACATCGGTTGTGTACTGCAAAGACTTGTTATAACTGTTCAACGCTTGTACAAAATGGTCGTTGTCGTCATAGATTTTGCCGATTTCAAGACAAATTCTTGATTGAGTTTCTGTGTCTTTAAGTTCGCTTGCACGTGTGAAAGCTTCTTTAAAGATTTGCATTGCTTTTTGAGGATTGTTTGAAAAAGCTTGTTTTTTAGCTTCAACAAACAAAGATTTTAGTCTGGTATCTTGTGGAATGATGGTTATATTTGGTTTTTTAGAAATTGTTGCTTTAGCTTGAGTGAATTCTTCTTCCAAGCTTAATTCTTCAGGCTCAATTTCAAGAACTTCATTTTGTGGATCTTCTTGAATTGGAGCAGGTTGCACTGTTTCAGCTTGAGGAACAGCTTGTTCTTCTTGCTGTTGTTGAGGTTGTTGAGGTGCTGCTTTCTTTTCTTGTTGGTCAGGAAATTTAACCAAGAAGTTTGGATTGATTTCTTCTTCGTTGTAGCTGTAATTAATTCTTTGCAAGAATAAGGCATCAAGCCAATTCTGAACAACTTTAGAATCTTTGTTTAGGGTTTCGGAAATATATTTATCCAAAAGAGAAGCTGCAATTTTCAAGTTGCTTTGAATCATGTTAACCTGCGGTTGAGGTTCTCTTACAAGCTGTTCAACTGTTTGCAAGTATTGTGCAACTTGTTCTTCAATTTCAGGAGGAGTTGCGATTGCTTTTATTGTATTTCTGAAATCTTTTAGGATTTGCGCAATGTTAACTTTGTTGCTTCTCGCAGGTTGTTGCGGTCTTGGTGCAGGTTGTTGTTGAACAGGCTGTGCCATTGGTTGATAGCCTGCTTGAGCAGCTTGATATTGCATTGCATTCATCTGATGAGGTTGATTGTTAATTCTCATCGGAGGAGGGGTTTGAACTTGATAAACCTGATGGTTAGGAGTTCCGCTGTAAGCATTTTGAGCAGGTGAATATATTGCTTGACGCGGTGCGCCTGCTTGTTGTTGAATATCTTGCGCACGACCGCGAGCAACAACTTGTTGGTTCTGACGTTGCTGTTGTTGGTCTTGGGCGTTGCCGTTATGACCGTCTTTGTCAGTACCTTCGTTAGCTGCGTTATAATTGCCTGTGCCTCTTTGAGGATAAGGGCGCGGGCGCACTGTATTCATTGTGTTAAACAATATAAACCGTCCTTCCTTTAATAATATCGGAACTATTAAAGAACTCTTTACTTTTTAGGGGAAATATCATACGTTTGTACGATATTTGTTTAATGAAGGATTTTAAAAAGTCATGATAATGGAGTAAATCTAAAAAAATAGTTGATTTTTTATATTTACCTGATAAATTGAATATATTAAGTTGTCAATAATTACCTGTGGCACTTTGCCGAAAAAAAGTTGACTAAAAGTCAAGTTTTCGCAGTAATAGGTAGCGCCGCTAGCGCAAGACACAGGCAAGGCAAAACAACTGAATAATAAGACGCCATACTACAATAAGGGCCTGTGGCGCAGCGGTAGCGCAGAGGACTCATAATCCTTTGGTCGTGGGTTCGAATCCCTCCGGGCCCAAATTTTATACAAGCCGGTCATAGACCGGCTTTTTAAATGCTTAAAACTTAAAATTTCAAATATTAATGAACCTCAAAAACTCTTTTAAAAATCCCTTAAATCCATTTTGCCATTTGTGCGAAGTGCCATGATAGTATTCTTCATAGTCTGCAACTATGTTTTTAGGAAGATTTTTTCCATTTACAAGAGTTTGGGCTATAAATTCCAAATAGTCGTCTTGTTCTTCTCTGTATTCAAAATCTTTGTAACGAATATCCTCGTCGGCTGCATAATGCACAAGTGCGTGGTATGCGCACTCAATATCCTTGTCTTTTGTGTCAGGGAAAAGTGAAATTGCTTCTCTCACACTCTTTTGTTCTGTCAAGACGGCATAAATAAGTCTGCCGACAAATCTTCTGTTATTAAATGTATTATTGTCCATATTATATTAATAAGGGTTTACTATCTTTATGTCAAAGTTTGGAGTTTTTGGTCCAAAATCTGCATCATATCTTAATCGAGGTCCTTCTGATAAATCAACACTTCTAGCGTCTTTATTTTTCTGCGGCTCAACATATTTTGCGAATCTTCTTTTCGCCTGTACCATTGTAGATTTTTGTTCTTTAATCGTACAAGCAGAAAAGAACAACATAGAAACCATTGATAAAATTAGAAGAGAACAAATTTTTTTAATCATATAAATCCTCGATTATGTTTCCCCTTGTTGTGCAGAGGGAGTAGTCGTTTGCGAGTGGTATGAGTTTTACGACTTTGGGTGACGTGTTCTTTCCTCTTCACCTATTTCCCCCTCTCCTAGGGAGAGGGTAGAATTTCAAGTTGAGCTTTGCGAAACTTAGAAATTCGGGTGAGGGTTTTCTTAAGTTTTTGTTGGGCAAGTATGCCCAACCGACTTTCTTTATTACCTATATTATTACATATGTTAAGCGGTATTTTATCCTGCTAAAGAATGAAATTCTGTCGATAAAAACCTTGTCTAACCCTCATGAATACATGGTTTTATCATGTAAATTTATATTAAACTTTGCTCATTAAAACTTTACATTTGATTCTATTTAAAATAGTATGTTAGTATAGTGGTATAGTATAGAAAAAATAAAAGAGGAATAATTGTGGACAATTTAGGACCAGATATTTTCGGAAGAAAAGATATTGAAAACATTCAATCATCAGATAATATGACTCAACAACCTGCACCAGGTATCAGCCCTGCTAAGATTAAAGTTATCGGTGTTGGCGGTGGCGGTGGAAACGCTGTAAACAGAATGATTAAGTCAGGTTTGACAGGCGTAGAATTCTGGTTGATGAATACAGACTTGCAAGTTTTGCAATACTCAACTTGCAAAAACAAAATTCAATTGGGTGCTAAGTTGACAAACGGTCTTGGTGCCGGCGGTGAACCTCAAGTTGGTGAAAAGGCTGCTGAAGAAGCACAACAAGAAATTACAAGCGCAATTGAAGGCGCAGATATGGTATTCGTAACTGCCGGCATGGGCGGTGGTACCGGTACAGGTGCTGCTCCAGTTGTTGCTAAAATTGCTAAAGATTTAGGCATTTTGACAATCGGTGTTGTTACAAAACCTTTCTCTTTTGAAGGTAAGAGAAGACAAAACCAAGCACAACAAGGTCTTGAAAAATTAAGAGAATCAGTAGATGCTCTTATTGTTATTCCTAATGATAAATTGCTAGATGTTGTAGACAGACGTGTATCACTTCAAGAATCATTCATCGTAGTTGATGAAGTTCTTCTAAGAGGTGTTCAAGGTATTTCCGACATCATCACAATTCCGGGTTTAATCAACGTTGACTTTGCGGACGTTAAGAGTGTAATGGCTGCATCAGGTTCAGCTCTAATGGGTATCGGACGTGGTACAGGCGAAGGCAGAGCAATTGAAGCTGCTAAGATTGCTATCAATTCTCAACTTCTTGAAACTTCAATCAATGGTGCTTCTGGTGTTATTGTTAACATCACAGGCGGTCCTGATATGACATTGCACGAAGTAACTGACGCAACAAATATCATTAACGATGCAGTTCTTGATGATGCAAGAGTAATCATTGGTGCAGTAGTTGACGATAATATTCAAGGCGAAATTCAAATTACCGTGATTGCAACAGGTTTTGAACTTAAATCTCAAATGCCAATTGAAGAAAAAGTTGAAAACCGTTCAATCAGCGCAGCAGAATTCTTCTCAGGTGCATTCAATAATACACAACAACCAAAAGCACCTACAATGTCTAATTTCTCAGACATTCAAATTCCAGATTTCTTGCGTAAGTAATTTGATTTAAAAAAATTATATAAAAAGCGACCTTAATTAAAGGTCGCTTTTTGTTGTAGAGGTAAAAATATGTATTAAGAATTGTAACAATTTTGTAAAATAGAGTCAATTATTTTTTTTAGTGAACTTCTTCAACATGTGTGAAAGTTAATATGAAAGGACGTATTCTAATGGTACAAGTATCAAACACTAATATGACAAATTATAGTAATGTTAATTTTAAATCTTTGAAAAGTGTTAAAGTAGGTAAACTTTTAAAAAATGAATATCCAAAACAAGCAGAAGAAATATTACATCATTTTGAAAACAATCCTAATGTACAAGATTTTCTTAAAAATTATGATGCAAAATTATTTATAGACTTAATTAAGTCAAAATATGGATTTAGTCATGTTTTAAAACTCACTTGTATAAATCCTTTAGGAGAAAATTCAGTATTGAAAAAAATTAAAAATTTCTTTTCAGGCTCAAAAAAGTTTCAAATAAAACATGAAACTAAATTGTCAAATCAAAATAGCACAAAAGAGTTACAAACATATTTAGATAAAAATTCAAAATACGAAGTAGAACATATACAAGTAGATACTCGTGAAGTTGGAAAAATGAGTTTTCCAATATATAAAACTATTTCTCTCGGAGATAAAAATATCAATCAAGACTTGCAATCACTAAAAAAAGATATTGCTCATGAAAAAGAAAGCATTGCATTAAAAAAACAAAAAAAAGCAGATGCTCTTAAAAAACGAGAAGAAATGTTAGCTCAAAAAAAACAAAGAAAAAGTGAGATTCCAAATGAGCAAAAAAGTTTAGACGAACAAACCAGAAAAATGATACAATAAGTTTTATCTATCCTTCAATTCTTCAAACTTAGCAGCCATTGTCGGATTGTTTTTTGTTAGACGCTTAATACTCAAATCTTCCGCCTTGCTGTTAGCCAGTCGCAAGTTGTTTTCAGAAGATAATAGCGCTTCTTTTGTTTTCTGTAAATGGTCAATAGTTTTATCTATTTCTTCAATTGCTTTTTGGAATTTTTCGCTAGCCAGTCTGAAGTTTCTTGAAAATTTGTCTTTAAAATCGTTCATTTCTGCTTCAAAATTTGAAACATCAACATTTTGAGCTTTAATAATTTCAAGTTCGTGTTTGTATTCAAGTGAATTAGCGGCAGCGTTTCTTAAAAGTGTGATTATCGGGATAAAAAATTGTGGTCTTATGACGTACATTTTAGGATAACGGTGTGACATGTCGACTATACCTGCATTATAAAGTTCGCTTTCCGGCTCAAGCAAAGACACTAAAACCGCGTATTCGCAATTTTTTTCACGTCTGTCTTTATCCAATTCTTTTAAGAAATCTTCGTTCTTTTTCTTTGTAGAAGTCGTGTCCATTTCGTTTTTCATCTCAAACATGATTGAAATAAACTCAATTCCTTCCGCGTCTTTGTCGCGATAAATGTAATCGCCTTTACTACCTGTTTTTGCGTCATTGTCTTTTTCAAAATACGCATTTTTAAATCCTGTCGCGCGCAATTGGTTAAATTCTATTTCGCAATGTTGTTCCAAACTTTCACCAACCATTTTGGTTGATAATTTTGATTTAAAATCTTTGTAGCGCGCGATTTCTTCTTCTTTAAATCGCAATTTTTCTTCGTATTGCTCTTTTAAAGATTGTTCTTTTAGTTGACATTCTTTTTCTGTTAGGGCTTTTTCGCCTTTCAGAGTAGCAATATGACTGTCTTTTTCAGAAAGTTCCGTGTTAAGTTTGGCGATAAGTTTGTTTATTTCAAGTTCTTTGTCTTTATCAAAGGTTGCAAGTTTGTTTTTAAGTTCTGCAATTTCTTTGTCTTTTTTTACTTCAACTTCGCTTAATTCAGATTCCTTTTTGTTCAATTTTTCGTTGAACATTTTTTCAGCTTCCAATTTAGCAAGTAGAATTGCACTTTCTTTTTCTGATTCAAATTGAGCTTCGCGATTTTGAATTTCTTTAGAAAATTCTTTATCTCTAACCTGTTTAACTATTGCAGAATAACCTGATTCATCAACTTGAAAAACTTCACCACACTTAGGACACTTAATTTCTTGCATTACATACCCCACAATTAAAAAGTTTATGTTGGGCAGGTATGCCCAACCGACCCTTATAAAAACAAAAAAATAGCAAGGGAGAGATTTGAACTCTCGACCTCTCGGACTGTGTCGAAACAAAAGTTACCCCAATGGGTAAGTTTTGTATTTTTTTGATAGCGTTTAATATATCTTTATCCCAGTATTTTGGTGAATATATTTTCATTTGTTGAAAATTGGGGTTGTTATTTTGTTTTGCGCTATTATATTGGCTATATGCATTTATCTTTTGAACTTGCATTCAAAAATCTCCTAATCAATGAGTGTATTTTTTACCCCATATACATTATACATAAAAAAATATTTTTGTTAATTTAGTTTTTAAAAATTGTAAAAATATAGCAAAAAATATTTTTACAGGTTTTCTAAATATGGAATAGTTAGCCAACATGAATAGAAAAGGATTTTAAAATGTACATTACACCTGTTTTTACAAGACAGTTTGCAAACAAAAATATTGGTTTTAAGGCGCAAGAAGAGTTGCCGACAGAGAAAGATTTATTAAACGAAGCACGTAAAGGCAAACTTGATGTTAATCAAGTAAGTAGAGAAGATGGCGAAACTTTGTTTCAAAAACTTGTAAAAAACAACTATGTCGCAGTAGTATCGTATATTACGGCTAAACCATCAGAACGTGACCGTATTATTAATTTTACGAATAATGGAATTTCACCTCTCGATTATGCTCAAACAAAAGAAATGCGAGCTCTTTTGATATCAAGAGGTGCAAATAAAGAAAAAACGCAAGCTGCTGTTAAGACTTCCCAACCACAAAGGAATAATAATGCAGTAGATGCACGAGAAGCTGCCGCAAAAATCTATGCGGAAAATCCAATAAAAGTTCAGCCGAGTGCTATGCAGCCGGTGATGAAAGAAAATGTTTCTGTTAAAGAACCGGAAATTAAGAACGCTCCTCAACCAATTGTGGAAGAAGCTCCTGCAAAAGTTGATTATTTTGATTCTTTTGACGAAGTTGAAGATAATGATTATGAAGAAACTCCGACAACTCCTGCAAAAAATGAATCACATGAAAATATTGAACAGTCTAAAGTAGAAGAAAAAGGAATAAAAATTCCTCAATCATATTCAAATTACAAAGTCTTAACTCTAACTCCGGATGATCCTCAAAAGATAGACGATATAATCGGGATGAAAGATATAAAAACAGAAGTTAAAGAGAATGTTATTATTCCGCTAACTCAAAAAGGTGCGATTTTAACGCTAAAAGCAAATAATATTGATATTCCAAACGGGATTTTGGTTGAAACTCCTGAAAATATGACCCAATTTGTTAAAGCAATGTCAGCGGAAACAAAAATGCCGGCATTGCAGGCTTTCACTCCGCAAGAAGTTAAACCGATGTTGAACGATATTGAAAAGAATTACAAAGAAACCGGTACAAAAACGATAATTTTAATCAGAGGTTTTGATAAATTCTTTAATTCAAACCAATCAACTTGTTCTAATGGCGGTTTGGACGAAAATAACTTTATGCTTACAATAGAAAATTGTGCAGATAAAGGTGCATTGATTTTTGCAACAGCTGATGAAAAATGTAATATCAATAAGAAATTTTTAAGTGCCGGACTTTTTGATAAAGTTCTGGAGCTTCCAAAACCTTCTATTGAAGATAGAAGGATGTATTTGCAAGAATACTTAAGCGGTAAGCATTTGTTTAGCAGAGTTGCTGATATTATAGATGAAATAGCTGAAAAAACAGAAAGCTTTACTTGTTCTGATATAGAAAAAGTGTTAGAAGAAAGTGCAAGAAAATCTGTTTCTGACGAAAATTATGTTATATCACCAGAAACGGTGAGGGAAGAACTTGCAAACTTTACAAAAGAGGCAGGAATTTGTCCTATTGATGATTATAACAAGACAGCAATGTTCGATACTCCGGAATTTAAACGTGTTCCTATTAGTGAAGATGAGATTACAAGACTGGATGATTTGGGCGGCATGCCGGATGTTAAAGAACGTTTGAAAAATTTGTATATTGAACCTTTTAAACATTTTGAAGAATTGAAATCTCAACTTGGTAGCAGCGCAATTCCGGACGGTGCAATTTTCTATGGACCTGCAGGTAACGGAAAAACTCTCACAGCAAAAGTTCTGGCTAGAGAACTCGGACTTCCTTTCTACGAAACAAAACTTTCTGATGTAGCCAGTTCTTATATTCACGAAGTTAGTAAGAATATAAGAAAAATGGCAAAACAATTGAACGAAAAATACGCTGCAACGGGTGAAATGTCTTTGTGGTTCTTTGATGAATTTGACTCTTTAGGTGAAGCAAGAGGTGGTAATACAGCGAGCCATAAGCAAGAAGTTACGGATACTTTGTTGCAAGAATTTAATAACCCGTCTTCAAAAGGTTTTATCCTGATTGCTGCTACAAATGACTTGGATGGAGTAGATCCGGCTCTTAAACGTCGTGGCAGGTTAGGTAACTGGATAGCATTTTCTAACCCTGATAGGGAAGGTATTATTGATGTAGTAAGTAAAAATCTTGCTAAGACTCCGTTTACAGAACAGTTGAGCCATAATCCGGAATTCTTGGCAAAAGCCGCAAAAGAATTTGACGGAAGCTCTATGGCTTCAATCGTGTCTGTTCTTACTGATGCAAAACGTGCTGCGATATTATCCGGAGCAGATTTTAGTCATTGCGTAAAACAATGTTTTGATGACAATGCAAAACGTCAGATGGGCGAATTCTGTAACAAAGCCGGATTAAAACAACATCAGTATAGTGAATATGATTTCAAAAATCTTGATGAACTTGGCGGTATGACAGAGGTTAAGGAAGAATTACAAGACAATATTGTCGATGTTTGGAATCCGGAAATCAGAGCCGCATTGCTTGCTAATAAAAGAGCAATCCCAGGAGGTGTAATTTTGGAAGGACCTCCGGGGACTGGTAAAACTACGATAATTGAAACATTGGCTAGACAAATGGACGTGCCTTTGTTCAAGATGAATTATGCTCAAGAAGGTAACGAATATATACATAGAGTTTCTAAAAACGTTACTGATATATTTGAAAGACTGGCTTTGCAGGCTAAAATTCTTAAAAAACCGGTGATGTTGTTCTTTGATGAAGCGGAAAAATTCTTCCCACGCTATGCTCAAGGTCATCAGGTAGAAGAAGTTAATACCTATAAAGAGTTGATGAATAAAGCATCTCGTAACAATATAATCTTGGTTGGTGCAACTAACCACATTGATATGGTGAACCAAGAAATTATTGGTAATCCTAGAAGAATGGGTACTGTAATTCACGTTGGTAATCCGGAAGAAAAAGATAGGGCAAACTTGTTCAATAAACTTCTGTTTGGATTGCCAATCCTAGCTGTTCCACTTACTCCAATTGTTGTAAGTAAATTGGCAAAAGCTTCTGCCGGACTTTCAATCGGTCAAATATCCGATAGCATAGATAAGGCAATTGTTAAGGCTGTTAAAAAGAAACAAAACATAACCGAAGAACAACTTTTGGGTGTGTTTAAGTAAAAAATGTAAGATTAAATTATTTTAAATATAAGGAATTATAAAATGAGAATCCAACCAATCCAAAACAATAATACAAACTTTCAAGGTCTAGGGCATAGACTTGTTAGAATGCAGAAAATGCAAGAAGGACAGAATACTGTTCAAAAATATGCCGAAAATGTTATACGTGAAACAAAAAATGATGCAGCACAAGAAGCTAAAAAGCCTAATAAAGAATGGTTTGATAATTGGTTTGATGGTTATATTAATAAATCTACAGCTGTGAAAAATACAACAGCTGTGGCTGCAAAAATGTCCGGTGGTTCTAAAGATATTTTAGGTGTTTTGGCAGAAAAAGAAGTTCAGGCATCAAAAGGTGAGAAGCTTGATGCGGAATTTGTTAACAAAACGATAAACTATTTACTCAATGAGGCTAATCCGGATGAAAAAACTGCGATAGTTAATAAAATGGCAGAACTTCCAAAAATCAATTATAACCAAGTTGATAAAAATGACATATCAATATTAGAGCACATTTTGAATGCAGAAGATTTTCAGCTTTTGGATTTGGTTAGCAAAACTAAACTTGATTATTATCCGGCACTTGATTATGCGTACGAAAGAATTAAAAACCCTGCATTTTTAGATAAAGTTGATGATGACTTGAACCTGAATTTTAAAGATATTCGAGAAGCGATAAAAAGTGAAGATATAAAAAAAGTATCGAATGTATTCAATGATTTCTGCTCACCTTTTTATAAACTTGAAGTTCAAGGAAAAGAGTTTGGTGATATGGCATTACACGATGTACAAGATATGATTTTTTATGAAGATTTAACTTTTATTTATGGTAATTTTTTGTTCCTATAAAAAGGAAAAATGATGAGAATTCAACAGATACAAAACAATAATACAAACTTTCAAGGATTGTATGGAAGCAAAACAGTAATAAATAGGCTTAATCAGCCAATGAAGACAGAGATCGACAAATTGGCTCAAGAGTGCGATGTTATTGTAAAAAAACGCATTATGAAAAAGGCGCCGGCAGTATTTACGCCAATGTCAGGTTTGATTGGTGGTATGAGTGCATATTTGTTTACGTCTGATTGGAAAGTTATTGTTCCAACTATAATTGTTTCAATGATTACAGCCGCAATTGCTGCATTCAAAAAGTTTTCTACTAATACAATTCAGCTTGGAGAAAAAGTTGAACAAGATGATAAAACCAACAAAATGAAACTTGGTGGAGTTACAACTGAAGAAGTTCTTCTAAATAAACAGGTGAACTTAGACGAATTGGAAAAATCTTATTTGACAAATGTTTTTCAACAAGGCTCTGCAAGTCTTTTGAATAAATATATACAAAGTGGAAAAATTAATTTGTTGAAAGAAAATCTTCATACATTGGATTTAAGATTGTCTGCAACTGAGTGTAAAGAAGCAATGGACCTGTTTGCAAAAACACAACTTGTAAAAGATGAAGACGGAAATTTGCCAATACACAAGGCTGAAAGAGCCAATGATTTTTATAATTTGAACAGTTATTTGAAAAACAATTCGGAAGAGTTGGCAGAAATATACTTAACGAAGAATAACAAAGGTGAGTTACCTATTCATAACAAAGCGGCTATGGATAGTGCTTATGCTCTTAATGATATTGCATCAAATTTAGAGAAATATCCGCGTGTGCTTGCAACTGTATTTGAAGCAAAAAATCAACAGGGTGAAAGTGCAATGGATTCTTTGCGCAAGATGCCAATTTCAGATAATACAATCGTCGTAGATAATGTTATTAGAAAAGTAGAAGATGCAAAAGATTATTGCGTGAAAGTTCGTGGAGCATTTATTCCTGTGGTTGCAAAGTCAGAACAAGAAGAAAATAAGACATTAGAAGAAAAGATAAATTCAGACTTTGATTTTTCCGGCATTATGGGACTTTTGAATAATAAAAGCCTTCAAAAATCAAAAGGTGAACAGTTAAATTATTCTAATGGTTCTAGCAAAATAATTGATTTTATTATTGACAAGGCTTCTCAAGAAGAAAAGAAAGTTATAATAAGAGAATTGCAAAAACTTACGAATATTGATTATAACAAGGTTGATAAAAATAGAATTTCTATTGTGGAAAAGATTTTGAATGCAGAAGATTCTGATTTGTTAGAACTTTTGCTTGACAAACATTTGGAGTATTTCCCAGAATTAGATTATGCATATAGAAGAATCGAAAACGATGAATTTAGAAAACAAGTTAAAAATTTAAACTTCGATTTTATAGGTCTGGAGCTTGGTGCAAGAGTCGGACGTATGAGCTACTTTGAAGAAACAAATGAACGTTTTACTTCTCCATTGTTCAAAAAAGAATATAACGGAAGAAGAATATTAGATATAATAAATCATTCAGAAAATAGAACTTTTGCAGAACGTTTTAGAGAAAGATTCGGAAAGTATCTTTCTGACTATATAGTGTAGAAATCGATTATAAAAAGGGAAATGGAAAAAGGAATATGAAAATCCAACCGGTACAAAATAATAATATGAACTTTCAAGGGTTACATGTCGATAAGAAAATATATCGCCAATTAGAAATGGGGCGAAGTAAAAATATATTCTTAAAAAATCCTGAAATCAAAGAGTGCGCGGATAAATTCGAAGTCATGATTGAAAAAGGTAAGCCAATCAAAAGAAAAGCGATGGAGCCATTCTCAAAATTACTTCTTGAATTTATTGCGGGAAGTATTGGAATGTCTGGGGCTATGAGTGTTTCATTATTAGCAGGTGGAGCTTCAATAATGACTCCGGCAACAATGTTTGCTTGGGGATTTCTTGGTGCTGCAGTTGGACTTGCCGGCATGACTGGGTATATTTTTAACCGTGAACATAGTAATGACCATGAATACAGTTTGCAGGTCGGCAAGAAAATAAAAGAATCAATGTTTGGCAAAAAAGAACTCCTATCACCACTAACTCGCAAATATCCAATAAAAGAGTATGGTGATATAAAGCGAATATCCGGTATTTCTGAACTTGCGCAACAAGGTGATGAGCAAAACTTTATGGACATAATTGATAATTATGATGTAGAAAATTTATTTGAACCTAAAGATATTTTAAAAATATTGAATGATAAAAACATAAAACGCAATTATTCAAACGGGGAAGTATTTAACTATAAGTTCTACTATGACAATAATAACACTTTGTTGACCAAGTTTTTAGACATTACACCAACCAAAGAAAACCAGAAAGATTATGATAAAATCATTGAAATAATGAAAAATACAGAAAATATTGACTACAGTCAAGTGGATTCAAACGGGATTTCTGTAATAGAAAAAATAATGAATTCAGAAAACTTAGAAATGTTGGATGTAGTAAATGATTTTGAATTCAATTATTCTAGAGATATGGATTTTGCATATGAAAATATTAAGAATCCAAAATTCCAACGACGAGTTAAAAATCTTAATGTGAACTTTCCAAATATAGAAGAAGCAATTAGAATAGGTTCTGAAAAAGCTATAGAAGCAGTGTTTCCGGAGTTTAGTTCTCCATTCTGTGATATCGCAAAAGTTCTGAATAATAGTTATAATAAAGTTCCATTAAGAAATTATTATAATGTTATTAGTTATATAAACGCAAATATAAGTCATTTATCAAATAAAAAAAGGAAAAGTTATGAACATTTCAAAAATCAACGTAATAAATTTTAAATCAAACAAACATCGTGAAGCTGAACTACGAGAACTAAGACGACTAAGAGAACAACGTCGACAAATGGAAGAACAAAAACTTCTTGATAGACTTAAGTATCCGGAATTGGATAACCAGATGAGTACCAAGGTTGCAGGATTCTTATCAAAATTTACTTGTGCAATTCAGAATGCTTCTGAACATAATGTTATGGAATTCTTTGGTGACGATGCTACTGCTCAAGATTTGAGAAAAAATCTTTCTCCAACTTGCCAAGCTGATAGCAAAATGCTTAGAGAAGAAGTTCAAAAAATGGAAGAACTTAAAGATCCTGTTATGACTTTGATTTGCGCTAACAGAATGAAAAAATTCGCGCCTAAAAAAGGAATTTTGTCAGAAGAACAGCATAACAATTTTGTAGAAGGAATGAAGAAAACTGTTTCTACAATTGTAAGAAATTCTGATTTAGATAAGTTTGAACCGGATGAAAAAGCATCAATTTTAGAAATGGTTCAAAAAGTTGAGAATTCAGACTCAGTAGACTTTGGAATAGAAAGGCAGTTGAAAATTCTTGTTGATAAATTAAATTCCAAAAAATTTCAAAGAGGTTTTATTCCACCTGTTCAAGTAAGAAATCTTGTTGGAGATAAAGTTAAGAATTTATTGAAGTAGGCAGAAAGTGAAAATTTTATCAATAAATAATAATAGTTTTAAAGCAAAAAATATAAGTAAAAATTTCGTTATTAAGCAGAATAGCAAAAAAATATCGGCTCTAGTTGGCTCTGATGACAAAAAAGCTAAAGAAATTAAAGCTATTGGTCAAAAATGTTATGCTGAAAACGGAAAAATGAATTCTGTCGTCGCTCTTCAGATGTCAGATATTGCTAGTGCGATTGCCGGTGGTATTCTTTTGTTTATGGGAAAACTTGGTATAAATAGTTCTAAGAATGATGAACAAGAGATAAATGATAACAGTAACATTGAACCGAAAAGTGATTTGCAAGAACCGGAAACTGAAAATTCAATAAAAGAAAATGATGTTCAAGAGCTTGAAAACTCAACTCAAGTTTTGGCAGAACAAATTGATATTGACCCAAAGCTAAAAGATTTGTTGGCATCAAATCTTGGAACTATTGGTTTGTATCGAGAACGCTTAGAATACTTTGGCTTTGACTTGAGCAATCAAGAACTGGGAAAAGCTTTGAATTATTATATGGAATTGCAGTTACAAGATGATGAAAATCGGCGAATTCCTATGCATAAATTCACTTCAAAAGAAATGGATACTGTAATTAGAAATTTAAGTAATTATCCTGACTTAGTTGCAGAACTAATGACAACTAAAGATGTTAACGGAGAAATTCCTATACATAAATTTATCAATGACGATTACTCAATAAATAATTTGAAAAATTTTGAAACAATTTTTTATGCTTTAGATTCAAACAAACAATTAAACTATCAAACATTACTAACTGTTTTTGAAGCTAAAAATGCAAATGGAATAAGCGCTATCGATTGGTTAAAAGTACATAGAATACACTATAAAACAGAAAATAAACGAGTTCCTTTTGCGGATTCTATGTTGGGTTTATTACATCTTTGCAAAAATGATTATGAAAAGGAAACGAGAAAAGAATTCAAACCTTTTAGACCCGTATCTGATTTAAAGCGAGAAACATATATTGCAAATGAAATTAACAAATCTTCTGGAATGAATATTGATAATATTTTGGAAATTTTAAGTAATAAAGAGGTTTGCAAATCTAAAGGTGGAGATTTAAACTCACATGATAATTATATTGCAGAAGTTATTGAATTTCTTATAAATAATGCAAATAAAGAAGAACGTAATAAAATTGTTTCTAAACTAAAAGAACTGACTAGAATAGATTATGACAAGGTGGATTATAATGGCATATCATCTATAGAGTTAATCATGAATGCTGAGGATGATGAGCTTTTAGAGCTAGTTAAAAACAATACTTTTAAATACCGTCCGGAACTGGATTGTGTTTATAATAATATCCAAAATCCTAACTTTAAAGAAAAAATTAAAGATTTAAAATTTGATTTTCTTGATTTAAGAGAAGCTGTTGAAAACTTTTCTGTTAGAAATTTAGAAAAATATATAAGTCATTCAAATTCTCCATTATACAAAAAAGAGGTGCACGGCTTGGATATGAAAGTCCCTCCGTATAAGATGATGCTACCGGATTTTATTACAAAATATAATGAGTATTATTCTAGATTGGTAAAACAAAACTGAAAAGAAAGGTTAGTCGTAATATATGCAAATTCCATCAATTAATAGTTATAATATCAATAGTAACCGGACTTTTAGAGCGAAAAATGTTAATAAAGTAGCGTCAAAAGTTAACTGTAAACAAACTTTTGATAAATTAGAAAAAGAGTCAAATAAAATCCCAAAAGAATTTTTGGCTGTTCGAAACGGTTGCTTAATCACAGGTGGAGTTTTTGGATTAGCAGCGGGGCTTCAGATGTTAAATGTGCCGCCATTAATCCTTTTACCTGCAGTCGGAATTATCGCAGGTTTATGTTATACTTTGACCTCAATGAGTCTTAACACCAATTCTAAAAACAAGACTTATTCAATAGATGATAAAATAGAACAGAATAAAAAGAACCAATCTCAAATCCAAAAATCAAAGCCGCAAGTTGCAAGACAAATTGTTATAACAAGTCCCGAGGATAACAAATTTGCCGGCATGACTCCAGAAGATATTCTTGCTACGTATGATTCTAAAGTTATAAAAGAAGCTATAAAAGCCGGTAAAATTGATTTAACCAGAACATTATTGCAGAAGTTAGAATTTCACTTGAATAATGCAGATTATGAAGAAGTTGTTAATTTTTTAGCAGATTCAATAAAGATAGAAGTTGATGAAAATAGACAAACTCCATTGCATAAATATGATGCAAAGCAGGTTTATACTGTAATACGAAATTTGCGACAATATCCGGAAGTCGTTGCAGAAAGAATGACTGCAAAAGATATAAATGGAGAAATTCCAATACACAAATATATAAATGATGATTATTCAGAAAAGAATTTTGATAATATAAAACAATTTTTCGATGTTTTACATGTCCAAGACCAGTTGAATTATCAAACTCTGTTAACTGTGTTCGAAGCTAAGAATGCAAATGGTGTTAGTGCTGTTGATTGGTTAAATGAACATCGCAGAATTGCAAAAATGAATGGGAAATGGTATCCATTTTCAGAAACTCTGCTAGGGCTATTGCATTATGCCAAAGAAGATTATGAAAAAAGTACACAACAGGACTACCAGCCATATATTCCGGTATCAGATTTGCAAAGAAAAGCGTATATTACAAGACAAATTAATAACGCAAAAGAAATGAATTATGATAATATTATGCAAATCCTAAATGATGAAGAAGTTCAGAAAACACACGGACTTGATTTGAATTTGCATGAAAATTACACTGCAGAGATTATAGAATATCTTATCAATAATGCGAATGCTAAAGATGGAACTAATATTATAGCCAAACTAAAAGAACTAAACCGCATAGATTATGATAAAGTTGATAAAAACGGTATATCAACTTTAGAACTCATTATGAATGCAGAGGATGATATGCTGCTTGAACTTGTAAAAGACAATTCTTTTAAATATCGTCCGGAATTGGATTACGCATATAGTAATATCCAAAATCCTAAATTTAAAGAAAAAATCAAAAAGTTGAAGTTTGACTTTGTGGAATTGAGAAATGCCCTAGAAACTCTTTCTGAAGAAAGATTAGAAAAATACATCAGTCACACGGATTCTCCTTTATATGATAAGGAAGTTAATGGCTTAGCAATGAGGGTTCCTTCATATAAAATTATGGGAATCTTCTTTAAAAAATATAATGAGTATTTTCATCGCTTAGTGCCTTCTACTTATGGAATATTCTGATAATTATTACTTTTAGTAAATTCAAATGAACTTAACGACTTTTCTACAAATCTATATCACTAAATACCGGTTTTGTTGGAGTTTTGTTTTCATAATTTAGCTTGATATCAGTTGGAATAGTCAACTCGATTGGCGCAGAAATGTAATCAACTTTATTAGATGGCATTGTTGCGTAGACACTTCCATCAATATTAACGCACTTGAGTGCATAGTCGTTCAGAGTCTTGAATTTTTCATTGTCGGACAAACTTTCCCATTCTATAGCTTCATCAATAAGCTGTTCTTGTTCTCTTAAATTAATTTCTGATGAGAAGAATTTGCGTCCGCGTCCGCTAGATTCTATTAGGTGTGATTTGTCAAAACGTGTGAGCTGCTCTGGGTTTAATTGGGGAATGTTATCAATAGCTGAACCCACAAGCTTCCTTAATTTTGTATAAATTTCTTCGTAAAGTTTTTTTGTTGCAAATTCGTTTACTAATTCATTACCATCTGTGTTTGGTGCGTGGCGATAAATTATTTTTGCTTTTTGTTGCTCGAATGCTTTTAAGAAAGTCTTCAAAGTATTTGCCATTCTTGATGTGTAAATGTTTCTAAAAAAATCTGCTTTGTCTTGGTTTTGATTCTTTAGAGCATCATATGATTTTTCGAGAATTTCAACAAAAGGATTTATTGAAATGTCAACTGATTCTATCATTTCCGGAGTTTTTTGAATGGAAGATGCTAGCTCTTCTGCTGATTTTTGTGCATAATTTGAATTTTTGTTCCATCCGGAAGTTACATATAAAATTGGGATATTTAATTTGTCATAAATTTCCTTGATAGCTTCAACAACACTGTGTTTTCTGTCTTTGCCAGAAATAGGAAAATCAGAAGGGTTGGAATCGTCAACTATGCTTAAGTATTTGTTGCCATTAAAGACATTGAAGCCTAAGCGCTCATTAAGAGTTGTGAATCCATTTAAGAAGCGTTCCAAATCTTCAAATAGAATACTTCTGCGACCATTAGCTTGTGCATCTTTTAAACAATGAGAACAACCAACAGTACAACCTCGGAATAGGTTTAGTGTTTCAAACCTTTTGGTGATGAAGCTGACGGAAGTCATTGTTAGAGGTTTTTCTCCTTGAAACAGTGGAATCTCAGATTGAATACCTTCCAGAAATTTAGTATCCAGCTTGCTCAGTGGATACTGGCTGTCTTTGATAGTATTAGGGATTGTTTTTATGTAGGTATTTATTGAAGATAATGAATTCATAATATGTGAACTTTTTTGTTTGTATTGAGTGTCAGAATATTTAGTAATTATATTTGTCAGAAATATAATTTTTTAATTTTTCTATAGCCGGATTTTGCTTTAGATAATCTTTTGGCAGTGATTTTATCAACGCCGTTGCCTCTTGTATCAGTTTTGCACCAGTGTTAGGTTTATTCTTTGTCAGAAATTTTGCTGCGCTTACTTTATCGAATATTAATTGCTTTATGTAATCATTCTTCGGTCTTAGCGTAGTTTTTGTAGATAACTCGTCATAATTTTGTATAATATTTGTAGACGCTTTCATTGTTGCGCTAAGTGTATCCAAGTAGTCAGTAGTAGAAAATTTGTCACACGCTTTCATTGCTCTGGCATACTTTTGTCCAAAAAATACTATCCCAAAATCATCTTTTTCCTTCACTCTCTGATTGAATCCATGTTTTGCAATTATTCTTGTATTTTGAGGATTGTTTTTATTCTTTTCGAACAAAATCGTGTACAATCTGCTTGTAAAAATATGATTCTTCAAGCCATTCAAATCATTGATTAAATTAATAGAGCTGTTTATAAATTCCGCTTCAAGAGAATTGTTTTTGAATTTGTCATATGTGTTAGAAAAATACTCACCTAGTATTTTTACATTCAGCGGTTCTCTATTTTTTACGCTGTTAATTATTTTCCTTGTGGTTATACGAAAACTTTTTTTAAGATTATCTTCATTATCTGTATTAAAAGTGTCTTTTGAAAGTCTGGTTTTTAGAAACAGGTTTATTTTGTCCAGTTCTTGCAGGCCATCAACAAAATAAATACCGTTTGGATTGTTGATTTTCTTGTAAATAGATACTAATTCTTTTCTTGTTTCATTAGGAGCAGAGTTCTCTTTTTGCATTGCGATATCAATTTCTGTTCTTATAAGAGTCAAAACATATGCGGTTTTTGTATTCAATGGACGGGAAATTGTTTTAAACTGTTTTTCTATATGTCCATAATTTGTACAAATATCAGTAAGTGCATCCTTTTTTATGTTTAGATACTGTATGTATAAATTTTCATCTTTATCTTTGTATATGTCAGCCAAATTTCCGGCTCTTGCTGCAATATGGATACTGTCTTTTTGTTTTTTTGCAATCTCTAATGCTTTTGGTCCGATGAATTTCAGAAAAGTAGTGTTGTCCGCGTTTGTTTTAATTAGGAAAGAGTAAATAATTCCGGCTAAACTCTCTTGTTTTGCCTCGCTCATTTTCTCTGCTAATTGTGCAAATGTATGATTTAACATTTTTTTTAGTTGATTAGTGTTACATTTACTATTTGCAACATATAAATCATGTGACAATTTTTCAGGTTTTATTTGTATTCTGTTACGCAAAGAGTTATCAGCGTAGCGTTGAATATTATTAAGCATAGCTTTAAATTGATATTTTTCTTGTGTAAATTTGTCGATTTGCATTGGTTGATAAATCCATTGTCTATAGTTATTACTAATTAGTAAAAACTTCTAAAAAATAAATTTGCTAAGTGATAGGTTGTGAGATTTGTTTTGGCAAATGTTTTATTTTTTATTATAAAAGCAAAAGTAACAGAAGATTATATCAAAAACGCAGATTACGACGTAGCAAAAGAATTCTTTTGTTACAATGAATAACTCGTAAACAAGCAATAAAAAATAGCAAGGGAGAGAGTCGAACTCTCGACCTCATCGGACTGTGCCGAAGAAAAAGTTACCCCTAATGGGTAAGTTTTTCTGAGAGGGAGTCGTGCGCTACAAGAGGGAGAGGTGAAAACTTGGAACCGACCCCGATTGTTGTTCTTGTCTTGAGTCGCTCGCATTTAACGGGTTGGTTAAATCTGCCAAATAAAGATTAAATAGACTTTAAGATTAAGATTTATATAAAATTAATTAACCAAATTTTTACATTTTTCTTGAATATCTAATGCAATATTTTTTGCAGATTTTTCATTTAGTCCTATATTTTTTGCAACAGCTAAAATATCATCTAAATTCGGATTTTTTCCTTCTCCATTTATTGTTGTTGCATGTTCCCCGTTAAACGAAGAACTATAAGTTAAATCGTATGCAGGAGATAAATGCCACTCTTTTTTATTATTGTCATACATAAAAGAAAAATTCTTTGAGTGGTCATCACGATTGTGAGCAAATACGTTGAAACACATTAATCTAAATAATTGTTCAATATCTTCATAATTTCTTGTAAGTTCAAGCGTGAGTTTCATTAATAAATTATAATCAAGATTAGGAAGCCTGTGACTTGTTTCTAATAACCCGCTTGCAGATACCATATGCACTTTTTTGCCATTTTTACGATCAAATCTTTTTATGCCAAAATAACCTGAACAAATTTCGGAAGGTAAAAGTTTGGTCTCTGTCATATTAATTCCGCAATCTTTGGCACATAGCGAATATTGATATTCCTTTTCACCAATATTTTTAGGGTCAATTGATGACGGGAATTTAATTATCCAATCTTCGTTATCAATAGATGTCAAAATCTTCGGTCTTGCACCACCTGATGAACCGCCTAATTGAAAAAGTTCATCTAAATTGTCTGAATTTTGAGATTCTAAAATTTTTGAACATTCTTGAGCAAGTATATCAAGGTTCGAAACATCGTTTTCTGTTTGGAACCTATGTTCAGGTTTATATGTTAAAGCTCCCATACCGCTTTCTTGGACAACTGCAAGTCGATTAAGGTTGTCAATTTCAACGGGATTTATTTTGTTTTTTAAAAACAACCTATCAACCAGCAATCTTCCCCAACCATCAGGCAAACTATCATTAAAAACGCCAAATAACCCGTCAAAAGGTTCATATTTAGGGATAAAAACTTTCTTTATGAGCGGTAAACTAAACGGCGATATGCTAAAACCGTTATTTAACCAATCTAAATCGTATTCAAATGCGACTACTCTTTCAGGTGTTTTAGCAAGAGTGCCAACTAAAATATCATTATAAAATACTTTTAAATACTTATACTTGTCCATTTATAACCTCATCAATAGAAGCGTAAGTTTTTTGCGTAAATAAATTTTCAAAATCTTTTTCTAAATTAAGAGCAATTAGAATTTTTATCAATGAAGTCAGTGAAATTTCACATTTAGATTCAAACCTTTTGATAGAACCCAGACTAACACCTGATTTTACAGCAAGTTGAACTTGTGAAATTTTAAGCATTTTTCTCTGTCGCTTAATCTTTTCAACAAATTCTTTTGCTATATCATTAGGAGATTTCGGGTTAAAAAGAAACTCATTCATAGATAATATATTATACCATTTTGCCCAAAAAGTCAATATATAGATAATATATTATCCCAAATATTATTTAAAATGCAAAAATACAACATTAGAATACTCAACAAATAGCAGCTGTTAATACAAGTACGAGTTGCTATTATAAAAAATGTAGTAATTTAAAAGAGCAAATAGAATATATAATATCTAATATTCTTCCTAAATTAGAGAATAAAGGAATTAAAAGAAGCGATATCTGTATTTTGTATAGAGATTTTCATAGTGAAAATCCAATAATTGAAATATTAAATGAAAATAATGTAAAATTTGTTGGCAATAATAAAATATATGTAGATAAAGATTATAATGATTCAGATTTGGTAATCTTTATAGAAGATATTGTTCTATGGTTATTAGGAAAAAATAAGTGTGATAAAGAATTAACTTTTAAACAATTATTTGTCGATTATATAAGAATTTTTCATAAAAAGAAAATTCTGTCTTATGATGATAAAAAAGAATATAAAATTTAATTTATATAAAATTTTGACGAATTATTCTTTTAATGATAATACAAAACTTTTAGATTTTATAAAATACATTAATACTCAATTAAATATCAAAAAATTACTAGAAAATAATAATCCAGAAGAAATAGAGGTTTTAAAAAGTGTAATAAACAAAACCGTAGAATATTCAATTATACAATTTAGTGAATTTGTTGAATCTGAAGAGGCTATTCGTTTATTATCGGCTCACAGTTCAAAAGGATTAGAATATAAAGTTGTTATAATTCCAGATTTAGAAGATGGTAGATATCCTAGTTGGTGGATAAGTTCTGACAATAAAGATGAACTGGATGAAGAAAGACGACTTTTATTTGTTGCAACAACTAGAGCAAAAGATTATTTATTCATATTATACAGTGGTTTTTATATTTCTAATTCTCGTAAATGGGAAAAGGGGCCATCAAGATTTTTTAATGAAATAAAAACATTATTTTCTGATTGTGACAATTTTGTCTAAGTTTTTCTCAATGTACTCTGGAAATTTTTCTCAAACTTGTTGGTATTTTACAGTTGGGCAGGTATGCCCAACCGACCCTTATAAAAACAAAAAAATAGCAAGGGAGAGACTCGAACTCTCGACCTCTCGGACTGTGCCGAAACAAAAGTTACCCCAATGGGTAAGTTTTGTTGAGAGGGAGCCGAACGCTACAAGAGGGATGTGTGAATACTTGGAGCACATACCGATTGTGTTCTTTTTAAGAACTCGCGTTCTGCGAATCACCCGAGAAAAGATAAAAAAATAGCAAGGGAGAGACTCGAACTCTCGACCTCTCGGGTATGAGCCGAACGCTCTAGCCAGCTGAGCTACCTTGCCATAATTTTATTATTTAATTGTCACCAGTTAATCATCTCATAAACAATTTTAAATTTCAAGTGGTGTGTTGTTTACTAAAAAGGATGACTTTTTTAGTCATCCTTATATTTTAATTAATCGTCAATTTCCGGTTGTTCTGTTTTTGGAGGAAATTTTTTCTTTGCGTGTTCTTTGTTAAATTTCTTATGAAAATCACCTCTTGGTCCTCTGTCAAAATGCTGTGGTCCAAAATCAGGTCTTACCATTTGATGACATGGGCAAGGCATTGGCATAGGTGCTGGCATTGGTGGTTTATTTAATGCTGCAAATAAGCTTAGTGCTAAAAATGCACCGACAAATGTTCCTGCTGAAACTACTACGAATTTTTTAAAGTATTTGTTTTGACATAAGCATTTGCATTCTTTTTGTTCTTCTACAATTTTGTTTTCATCTGTCATAATTTACTCTCCTTTTAGCTTACATTTGTATAACGAAATTAATTTTGTTTTTGTTCAATTTTAGTTGTAAAATATTTTTATGGGTATTTATTCAGAAAAAGCTGCGAATAATTTTAGAGAAGGTTATAACTGTGCGCAATCTGTGCTTTTGGCTTTTGCAAATAAAGTCGGATTAGAAAATAAGGAAGCTTTAAGGCTTGCTTCATCTTTTGGCGGCGGCATGGGACGACTTAGAGAAGTTTGTGGTGCTGTTAGTGCCATGTTTATGATTGCAGGAATTTTAAAGGGTTATACAGAGCCTAATAATGACGTTGTCAAAGCTAATCATTATAAACTTATTCAAGATTTAGCAGCTGAATTTAAATCAAAGCATGGTACTATAATTTGTCGTGAGCTTTTGGGCTTGGATGGGACTGAATTTTCACCGATTCCGTCCGTGAGAACGGAAGAATATTATAAAGAACGACCATGTGAAGATTTTATCAGATGTGTGGCAGAGATTGTTGAAGATGAGTTGTTGTAAAAGTTAATAATACCCTCTCCCCTTCCCCTCCCCCAAGGGAGGGAACTAAAGTCGTTCATTTTTTTTACAACTTTTATTTGTATTAAATTAGCTCAAGTTACTCCCTCCCTCGGGGGGAGAGTGTAACTTGAGCTAATTGAACGACTTTAGGTCATTCCCTCTCCGTGGGAGAGGGCTAGGGTGAGGGGTCGTCCCGCGAGGGCAAACAAAATAAATCTATATCAACTGCAACGCAATTGACGGATTCTGATTGGCGGTTGCAAGAAGCGTTGCAGATGCTTGTTGAAGGATTTGATTACGAATATATTCGCTCGAAAGTTCGGCAACATCCGCGTCCTTAATTGTTGAACGTGTTGAAGTCAAGTTGTTGATGTTCACGCCGATTGATTCAATCGCACTCATTAGTCGATTTTCTATCGCGCCAAGTGAGGTTTGTTGTTCGTTTATGCTTTTTAGAAAATCGTCAATAGTTTCCAAAGCATTTGTATTTGACATCGAAAGCCCATCTAAAGAAAAAATATCCAATTGAGAAATCGAAAAATCTAATTGGTTATTGTCCGTGCCATTAATACCGATTTGCAATCCCATGTCTAAATCTGGCGCAAGGTAACTTGGCAAAATACCTTGTGCTATCAAGTCTTTTAATTCTTTTTGAGTGACAGCAGCAACTGTACTGGTCGCAGTTTTTCCATCACCAATACCATCTAAAGTGCCTGATTTATCTACAAAATAAGAATTGTTTAATAAAGAAGATTTTCCAAGTCCCAATAAACCACCTACAGAGCTTGCACCACTAACGCTACCTGTAGCATAACAATTACTTATTGTCGAAGATGCTGAATCACCGACTAACCCTCCTATTCCATATCCTTGACCAGTAACATTCCCTGTTGCAAAGCAATTACTTATTACAGCTTGTTTACCATAATTAGCAATCCCACAATACCCAACAAGTCCACCTATTTCATTACCTAGACCTGTAACATTTCCAGACGCATAACAATTAGTTATTATAGAAGGATCTCCAGAACCAATTACCCCCCCAACAAAACTATATCCTTTAACATCAGTCGTAGTGTAACAATTGCTTATTGTTACACTACGACTACGTCCAACAAGTCCGCCAATTTCATTGCCTAGACCTGTAACATTTCCGGACGTATAGCAATTAGTTATTAACGAACCACCACCACCAACTAACCCCCCAATATAATCAGAGCCGCTCACATTACCCATAACATAACAATTAGTTATAGATGATGATGCAGCACCACCAGCTAGTCCTCCAATATCACTATTTCCTACTAAATTTACATTTTCTAGCCCAATATTTTTAAGTATTTGCGTTTTTTTGCTTCCGCGATAAAGAAACCTTCCAAATAACCCTTGATAATTTTCATCAGGTCTATTAATGTACAAGTTCTTAATCTTGTAACCATTGCCATCAAATGTACCATAGAAGCTATTTGAAGTGTTACCTATCGGTGTCCAACCACCATCTTCTCTGTATGCAGATAAGTCAATATCATTGGCAAGGACAAATTCGGCGTTGCCATTGACTTTGCCGTTGTTGGTCATTGTTGCCAGTTTTGCCAGTTCTTCTGCGGTAGAAATTGAGTATGTACCTGAGTCAAGGTTTGTGTTTTCATCTACGCTTGCAAGGGTGGTCATCGCGGAGGTGTCACGTCTTTGGACAGCCTCAATAAATCCCGAAGAAGTTGCTCTTGGGGAAGATTGGGTTGATGTAGTCGAAGCAGTGCTTAAAGTTGCTATTGCGTTTGTTGCAATATTCGTTGAGGTTCCGCCGTTCAAGAGATTTATTCCATTGTACTGCGTTGTATTTTGGATTCGGAAAAGTTCTTTAACTATTGCATTTGCTTCGGAATTTAGTGCGTCAAGAGATGTGGAGCCATAAGTTCCGTTTTGAGCCTGTGTTGCAAGTGAACGAAGGCGTGAAGCCAAATCTGACATTTGAGAAAGAGAGCTTGAAGCTGTTTGAACCATATCTAAGCCCATCATTGCATTTTCTTCTGCTATAGTGTATGCGCCGAGTTTTGTTGTAAGAGAAGTCGAAATAGAATAATTTGCAGCATTATCTTTGGCATGATTGAGTTTAAAGCCCGTTGTCATGCGCTCGATTGCGCCATTAAGTCCATTGGTCGAGGTTTTGAGGTTCGATTGGACGATGAGAGATGAGAGGTTTGTGTTGATGGTTAGCATGAGAACCTCCAAGAGAGAGTTAATAACACCCTCTCCCCTGCCCCGAAACAGCTAATTTCAGAGAGTTTGAGCAAGTAAGTACAATTTTTCATCACACTTCTCGGCTGTCTGCTTCTCATTTTTGACACATATCCCTATGTTAGTCTTTCTATTATACTATCTTTAATTATACAATTCCACATTATTAAGATGTAGTAACATTTCATGAAGTGGATTGTTACAATTGTTTACAGTTTTTTATTAAGATAACAAAAAATATTTTCACAAGTTTTTATTTGAACAAGTCTTTTAAACAAATCAAAGGAGTTATATATGAATATTTCAATGCAATCAACTAATTTAAATCAACAATTCTGCAAACCTAATTTTCAAGGTAAACAGCCTATAATTAAAGAAGCTGTTAGTCTGATGGATAATTTAAGATGTTCTTATGCCGGATTCGAACCATCCGTAATAAAACGTATCGCAACCGGTATGCAGCAACGATTACAAGTTATTTTAAATCACCAGAACAAAACAGGTGAAATGATATTTGAAGCAAGTGAAATTCAAGCAGTTAATAGCAAAATTACCTCTTTACAAAAATTAGCGGCTTCCAAAATTAACTTAAACGCTTAGTTTTACAATAAAATTCAAACTTAAAAATTGTTACATTTCGGCTTGAAGTGTAACAATTTTTGAAGTTTATTGCAAAATTTTCTTGAAATAGTATAATTTAGGGGAATAGTGTATTACACAATAATGAAGAGGATAAAAAACATGAGTACATTAGAAAAAGTTAAAAAAGTTGTAGTTGACCAATTAAGCTGTGACGAAGCTTTAGTTACTCCAGAAGCTAGCTTTACTGCAGATTTGGGTGCTGATTCTTTAGATACAGTTGAATTAGTTATGGCTTTCGAAGAAGAATTCGGTTGCGAAATTCCTGATGAAGAAGCTGAAAAAATTCAAACAGTTCAAGATGCAGTTAACTACATCGAAGCTCACTCATAGTAAGTTTTAAAATTATATTAAGAGGGTGAGGATTGTATATTTTCGCCCTCTTTATTTATTATTTGTGTAAACAGAAATTTATTAAGGAAAAGGGGAAGATGACAAAACGTAGAGTTGTTATAACAGGGATGGGAGCAGTTACTCCATGCGGTATTGGAGTTGATAATTTTTGGAATGCTCTTCTTAATGGTAAAAGCGGTGTTTCGCTAATTGAGTCTATTGATACAGAAAAACACACTGTAAAAATAGCCGGTGAAATTAAAGATAAAGATTTTAATCCTGAAGATTATATGTCTTCTAAGGATGCAAACAGAATGGATAGATTTACTCAATTTGCAATGGTAGCAGCTGATGAAGCTATTGCAGATTCAGGTATTGACGAAGCTGATATCGACCCATACAGAATTGGTGTTTTGGTAAGTTCAGCAGCAGGTGGTTTTAAAACATTTGAAAAGAACCACATGGCTATGATTAATAAAGGGCCTACAAAAGGTTCTCCATTCACAGTTCCTATGTTAATCGTTGATATGGCATCAGGTCGTGTGTCTATGAAACACGGTTACAAAGGTGTTAACAAAGCTGTTGTTTCTGCTTGTGCAACAGGTTCTCACTCAATCGGTGATGCGTTCAGAACAATTCAATACGGCGATGCAGATGTTATGGTAGCAGGTGGTTGCGAAGCTACAATCACAACGTTAGGTATCGGCGCGTTCACAGCAGCAAGAACTCTTTCTAAGAGAAATGACGAACCTACAAAAGCTTCAAGACCTTATGATAAAGATAGAGATGGTTTTGTAATGGGCGAAGGCGCAGGCGTAGTTGTTCTTGAAGAATACGAACAAGCAAAAGCTCGTGGTGCTAAAATTTATGCAGAAATCGTTGGTTACGGTCAATCTGCTGACGCTTACGATATGGTTGCTCCGGATCCTGATGGTAACGGTGCTATTAAGGCTATGGAATTGGCTTTAGCAGACGCAGGTTTGAAACCTGAAGATATTGATTACATCAATCCACACGGAACAAGTACAGGTTTAGGTGACGTGGCAGAATCTCAAGCTATCGCTAAGATTTTCGGTGACAAGGAAAAGAATCCAAACTTGTTAGTAAGCTCAACAAAGAGCATGCATGGTCACATGTTAGGTGCGACAGGTGCTGTTGAAGGTATCGTTTGTATTAAAACTATTACAGACGGTAAAGTTCCTCCAACAATCAACCTTGATAACCAAGACGAACATGTTGCTAATCTTGATTATGTTCCACATAAAGCAAGAGAAAAGAAAGTTCATGCAGCACTTTCAAATTCATTCGGATTTGGCGGTCACAACGCTACTTTGGTTTTCAAAGAAGTTTAGTTTGAATTAGAAAAATTAATAAAAAAAGAAGAACATCATTTGATGTTCTTCTTTTTTTGCCAGCTTTAGAATTTTATAAAATATTGATATATTCACCGAACTATGATAGAATAGTTGCAGCACATTAAAATAAGAATATAGGCTAAAGATTTTAACAAACAAAACTGATTTTCACTAACAGAAAGGAGGTTTAAATGTTAGTTGAAATCACCGAAAGAGAATTAGTACTATTAATAATACTAATTCTCATACTAAAAACCCTTTAATTAGGGTGGCGGGGTGTTAACGGCACCCTTGCCTATATTCTTATTTTAGCGTATTTTAAAAATTTTTCAAGCCTGAGGAACGATAATGCCAAGATTACCTGAATATTTAAAACGACCTATAATTGACACAGAAAAAACTAAAACCGTTAGAAGAATTTTAAAAACAAAATGCCTAAATACAGTGTGTGAAGGTGCGCGCTGTCCGAATAAAAGCGAATGTTATTCACATAACACGGCAACATTTTTAATTATGGGCAATGTTTGTACCAGAAACTGTCGTTATTGCAATATTTCGAGTGCAAGATCCGAACCGTTGGATTTAAATGAACCTAAACATATTGCAGAAGCTGTAAAAGAATTAGGTTTAAAATATGCTGTAATAACTTCTGTAACACGTGATGATGTGGAAGATGGCGGAGCAGAACATTTCAAAAACTGCGTTGACGAAATCAGAAAAATTTGTAATGCAAAAATTGAAATTTTGACTCCTGATTTTAAGCCAAGAGATTTAGCACCACAAGAAAAAGTGCAGGCACTCAACAGTTATGCTCCTCTTGATACAATAATCAAAGCTAATCCTGATTGTTTCAATCATAATATTGAAACCGTAAAAGATTTATTTTCTACTGCTCGACCTCAAGGGAATTATGATTGGTCATTAGAAGTTTTAAAATACATCAAAAACAATTCTTCGATTGTAACGAAATCAGGTTTGATGGTTGGTTTGGGCGAAACTTTTGCACAAATCGAAGAAACTTTGTTCGATTTAAAGAATGCGGGTGTTGATATTGTGACTATCGGTCAGTATATCCAACCATCTAAAGCGCATTTAGAAGTTGCTAAATTTTATACGCTAGAAGAGTTTGAAGAATTAAAAACACTTGCGCGCAAAGTCGGGTTCAAAAATTATCAAATCGGCCCGCTTGTAAGAAGTTCTTACCATGCGATGAATAGTTTTAATGAAATGAATCAGTAATTGCGAATTTTTGAATTGCCTTGTTACAAAAATAAAAGTTAATAAAAGGCTGGATTGCTACGGGCTAATCGCCCTCGCAATGACGGCACGCTTGAAATCTCAACACTCGTCATTGCCTATAAGTGCCAAACGATTAAATATTCTAACTTGCAATAAGCTTTATTACAAGTTAGAATATTTATAAAGAGAGAGAAATTTATGCCTGCAACGGAAGATTTGATACAAGTGGGATTTTCGCTTCATCAGGAAGGTAAACTTGAAGAAGCCGAAAATGCGTATAAAGAAGCGTTAGCGCAAGATAGCAACAATGCAGAAATTTATAATCTTTTGGGAGTTTTAAAACTTCAACAAAAAGATGTTATTTCTGCTGTGAATTTTGTTGAAAAAGCCGTTGAAAAACAGCCGAACGCTTATTTTTATGAAACTCTTTTTCAAACTTACATCAGGGCAAAACTTTATAAAGAAATCGTGAAGAAAGCACCCGAAGTTTTGAAAAAATTTCCCGATGATTTTTCTTTGATGTTTAATATTGCCCTTGCTTATAAAAATTTAAAGAAAAATAAAGAGGCAATAAGTTTTTATGAAAGAGCTTTGAAGATTGACCCTTCTTCTTATGACGCGTGGTTCAATCTTTCACACCTTTATAGCGTGGAAGCTCAAACAAATAACGCACTTTCAGCACTCAAAATTTGTCAAAAAATCAGACCAAACGACCCTGATACGGAATATTTTTTGAGCTTGGCTCTTATGCGAGTTAAAGATTATGACAAAGGCTTGAAACTATTTGAAAACAGGGTTTGCCGTGATACTGCCGTTGCACTTCAATTCAAAAGCTATCCTAACAAAGCCAGAATTGATAACTTGTGGAAAGGCGAAAATATAAAAGACAAAACACTTTTGGTGTACTATGAAGCAGGTTTTGGCGATGTAATAATGTTTGCAAGGTATTTACCTTTGGTCGCTCAAAAATGTAAAAAACTGATTTTGATGTGCCAAAAACCTTTGTCAAAATTATTCAGAGAAAATAGTTTAGGCATTGATGAAATTATTGACACTTATGTTCCCGAAAAAGACTTAGAATTTGATGTGCACGCACCGCTTTTGAGTTTGCCATATTTGTTAAAACTTAAAGGCGACAAAGTTTTTGCCTATTCAAGCGGATATTTAAAACCTAATATGCAAATGGTTGAAGAATACAAGCAAAAATATTTCAATAATGACAAAATCAAAGTTGGTATAAAATGGCAAGGAAATACTTATTATGATTTTGATAGAGTAATTCCGGCAGAATCTTTTATACCTTTGATGCTGGTTGAAAATACACAATATTACTCCTTCCAAACATTTGAAGGTTCGGAAGATGCGAAGGTTTTGAACGGTATTATTGATATCGGCAAAGATTTAATAGATTTTTCTCAAACCGCAGCTGCAATGGCAAACTTGGATTTGGTAATCTGCAATGACACTTCTCTTGCACATTTAGCAGGCGCAATGGGCATTCCTTGTTGGGTGCTTTTACCTTACGAAGTTAATTGGAGGTGGCACACCGATTTAAGCGTTTGCGATTGGTACGACAGCGTAAAACTTTTCCGCCAACACAAACAAAACGACTGGAGCGGAGTGTTTGAAGATGTTTTGGCAGAAATGCATGAGTAATATCAATTTATTATGCTAACATAAAATCTTTACTCCATACCTTTAATAAATCACCCACTCAAACAATTTTATATTTTCCTTATTGCGCTATTCTATGGTAGAGTAAAAAAGGAGATTTTATGAACAAAAATATTTTTATTATTTTAGCTATTTTTCTTGTTCCGCTTGCAGTTTATTGGGGCTTAACAAGAGATAAACTTACAACACCGCCTGCTGTGGCAACAAACGGCGCGGAAGTCATTAAGTTTGCATCCCCAATGTGTTATGAGTGTCAAGAATTGGAAAAAGTTTTCGATGAAGTTTTTCCTCAGTACAACAGAGATATTACATTGAAAAAAATTGATGTTACACAAAAAGATAACGCGACTCGTGATTTAATTAGAAAACATAATGTAAAACTTGTTCCTACTACTGTTTTCAAAGACTCGGACGGAAATATCAAAAGACGTATAGAAGGTTCTATGCAACCGCAGATTTTAGAAAATTATTTGAAAGAGTTAATCAATGGATAATTTAGTACAAATTTTTTCAGCAGGAACTTCAAGCCCGCAAATTTGGTTTCTTATGTTTTGTGCTTCATTTGCAGGAGGTGTAATCGCTTCAATTTCACCTTGCTCGCTTGCAATGTTACCGCTTATTATCGGGTATGTCGGCGGATATTCTAAAGAAACACCTTTTAGAACTTTTATTCAGTTGTGCTTCTTTATATTCGGAACCGCAATTGTGTTTTCAATTATCGGAATAATTTGTGCTGTAACGGGAAGCGTATTCGCCTCTGCGCTTGGCGGATATTTTACACTGATTATGGCATCGCTATTAATGGTAATGGGGCTTAAAATCACAGGACTATTGGATTTTGAAATGCCTGTGGTAATTAAAGCAATGCCTGTAAATTCTACAAACTCTCTGTTTTTATATCCGATACTTTTAGGTATAGTTTTTGCGCTCGCAGGAACTCCTTGCTCAACTCCTATTTTGGCAGGGATTATGGCATTTGCAGCTATCGGTAAAAATCTTTTAGCGGCAATATTTATGTTATTCTTGTTCGCTTTAGGTCAAGGATTAATCTTAATTATTGCAGGGATTTTTACTTCTAGCGTAAAAAATCTCAAAAAGCTTTCAGGTTATACAAATGCTTTGATGAAGATAAGCGGAGCTTTGTTGATGTTGGTTGCAATTTATTTGTATTATAAGACTTTTGCACCGTTGGTTTAAATGGGAGAAATTGATAATACCCTCTCCCGTCCTCCGGACACCCTCTCCAATAGAGAGAGGTATAGATTATTTTTAAAACTTTGTTCTCTCCCGCAGTATTCATTTAGTGGGAGAGATGTCACGCTAGTGACAGAGAGGGAAAGGGTGAGGGATTGTCCCATAAGGGTAAATAAATGATAGTTATTCAAAGGCCGGATCCTTTCGCGCTAATCGCGCTCAGGATGACTTGGTGTGGGACTACTAGCGTGCCGTCATTGTGAGGACAATTAGCCTGTGGCAATTTAGCTTATTAATAACAGTTTTCATTTAAATTTGTAATCTAAAACGCAGTGTCATTGGCTTCTAAATACTCTTTCACTAAATTAATCGGAGTTGCGAACCCGATTCCAATATTAGAAATATTATTATCAGGATTATAAATTGCCTGATTTATTCCTATAATTTCTCCGCTCGTATTCAAAAGCGGGCCGCCTGATGAGCCGGGGTTAATCGCTGCATCTGTTTGAATTCTGTTTTTCGCGTAATCTATTCTCGAAACAATTCCTTGGGTCAAAGTCCCGCTAAATCCGAACGGGTTGCCGATTGCCAATACTTTTTGACCGACTTTAACTTTTGCTGAGTCACCCAGTTTTACTGTTTTTAAATCTTTTTTTGCGTCAATTTTAAGGAGCGCGATGTCTTTATTGTCACCAAGGTGTTTTAAAACTTTTGCATCGTAATTTTGACCATTGCTCATAGTTACTACGACCGTGTTTCCGATATCAATTACATGCGCGCTTGTCAGAATTACACCTGATTTATCAATAATACAGCCTGTTCCGCATGACAATCCGTCTTGGATTTGAGAATCCACTGTTACAATGGCGGGATTAATTTTTTCGTATATTGTTACAGGATTTTTTTCGACTTTTCCAAAAGAAAAAGCAGGCAAGCTTATTATAAAAAATAACATAGTGAGAAAAAATTTATATCGCATATTATCTCCCTTTTCTGCACATTACCGTTTGGTAAAAAGTAAGCCCCTACCTCCATGAATAGGGAGGTCGCAGCTGTTAGCGAAGCTATGCTGAGCTTTACAGATGCGGGTGGGTTTTAGTAAATTTATTATAAGATTATTTCCTACTGACAAATACCCATCCCAACCTTCCCTAACAAGAGAAGGAGTTCATGCGGATTTGTTTTCTTGGACGATAGTTTTTTTCTACATTAAATTTTGACAAATTGTATTAACTAAAACAATTACTCTTCTTAAATCCAAGCGGTTATGTATTGCCAGCTTTCAAATTTTAATGTATAATAGACACGATGTTATATCACAATCGACACAGAAGGAGAAAAATATGTCAAGAATTGAAAGTTTTAAAAGAGCTTTAGCTGAAAAAAGAGCAGTAAAAATTATTGCAGGTATTGATAATTTTGACGTTGAAAGCGTTAAAAAAGTTGTTAAATCAGCTTCAAACTCAGGCGCAAGTGCTATTGATATTTGTGCTAACCCTGATATTATTGCAATGGCAAGAAGCATGACTGAATTGCCTTTATTCGTTTCTTCAGTAGAACCACAAGAATTGGCTCATGCAGTAGCTTTAGGTGCTGATGCTGTTGAACTTGGTAACTTCGATGCTTTATACAAAAAAGGTCAAACTTTCACAGCTTCTCAAGTTCTAAGCCTTGCAAGAAGAACAAGAGAATTAGTTGGTAATGACGTATTCTTCTGCGTTACAATTCCTGGTGAATTAGAAATCAGCGAACAAATCGACTTAGCTCGTGATTTGGAAAATTTAGGCGTTGACCTAATTCAAACAGAAGGTCACTTCTCAAATGAAGCTCCTTCAAACGGCGTAAGAGGTTTGGTAGAAAGAGCTGAATTAACTATTTCTAACACAATTGAACTTTCAAGAAACATTGAATTGCCAATCATGACAGCAACAGGTATCAACCCTACAACTGCAGCTTTGGCATTTGCAGCAGGTGCTTCTGCTATCGGTTGCGGTTCTTGCGTAAACAAACTTGATTCAGAAATCTCTATGTTAGCTGTATCAAGAAGCTTGGTTGAAATCGCTGAACGCAACGCTCAATATGTTGTTGAATTAGTTTAGTTTTAAAATTTAAAAAATAAATAAGAAGGTGGCTTTCAAATGGGAGTTACCTTCTTATTTTATGTAGATTTGTTAAAATAAATTGCATTACATATTTATTTAATATACGATAGGTTTAAATCTAGGCAAAAATAGGACAAAAAAGGAGGACACTTAATGTTCAAAAATCTAGTAAAAGGGTTGTTTGTTTTAAGCACACTTTTCATGCTTAATTGCCCTGCACAAGCTTTCTACACCGATATGGATCAAAACCACTGGGCGTACCAATCTATCAAATTTTTGACAGAAGTTGGCGTTGTTGTTGGTTATCCTGATGGAACTTATAAACCTGATATCCCTGTAACAAGAGCTGAATTTGCATCTATGGCTATCAAAGCTTTAGGTCAAGAAGATGCTAACGTTACTCAAGATATCCATTTTTCTGATGTACAGCCTGATTTTTGGGCATACAATATCATCAAAAAAGCTGTATACTTTGACTTGATTCCTGATGCAAAAGATACAGATTTTAGACCTTATGATTCTGTAACAAGAGCAGAAGCTATTACAATTGCCGTAAACGCTTTGACTACTTCACAAATAAGTGAACAAAGAGCGCAAGATATTATCGCTAAGAGTTATGAAGATTACACTCAAATGCCTGCTTGGTTCTTGATTTCTGCAGCAAAAGCCCAATTGTTAGACTTAGTAATTGTAATGCCCGGTAACGAAGGTAAATTGGAATCAGACAGACCTGCAAACAGAGCTGAAATCGCAGCTTTATTATACAAGATGATGCAAGAAGCTAAACTTAATCCGAACGCTAAACTTGCTGAATCAATGCAAAAAAGAACAGCAGACGGCTACATCGTTGATAACGTAAGAGTTCAAGGTTCAATTGGTATCATCCCTGCCGGTGCTATTTTCCCTATTCAAATGGAAACAGTTGTTGGTTCACAAATTTCTAATGTAACTGACATTTATACAGCAAAAGTTCCTAAAAACATCGTTACTAAAGATAAATACCTTTTGATTGAACAAGGTAGTGATTTGAAAGGTCAAGTAAAACACATTCAAAGAGCTAAATTGTTCAAACAAAACGGCGAAGTAATTATCAAAAACGAATTGTTAGTTACACCAAACGACCAAGCTGTAATGCTTTATGGTGTTGCAACTCTTGATCCCGGTAAAATCGGTTTCTGGAGAAGATTATTCAAGGGTGCTAAAGTGTTAACAATGCCTAACCAAATGGTTAACATCAGACTTCTTGGACCATTGAAGATTGATTTGACTAACGGTTATATTTACGAATAATTGTTTTAATTTAATATAATTAACGGGGACGCGCAAGCGTCCCCGTTTTTGTACTTAATTAATAACACCCTCTCCCCAACCCCTCCCCCAAGGGAGGGAGCACTTGTGTCCACCTAGCATAGATACCTCTGTTAAATGAACGACTTCAGTTCCCTCCCTTGGGGGAGGGGTTGGGGAGAGGGTGTTATAAACCTCAATCATCTAATCCAGTAGTGCCTCTAAAATAGCTGCATTTTTGCCTGCCATTGTATTAGCTTTTACTCTGCTTTTATACATATAACTTCTCAATGCTTCTCTAATTAATTCTGAACGAGTTCTGTTTTCTCCTTCAGCTACTTGGTCGATTCTGTCTAAAAATTCTTCGGGCATTGAAATTAGTACTCTTGCCATTTATGTTCTCCTTTATTTTGTAATGACTTTTGATATCTTGTATATATATAAAAGTCTGATGCGGAGAAAAAATTGCCTTTTTTCTTATTAAACATTAAGAAATGTTAAGCAAATAGCTTTCACAAGCACCTGTAGAAGTGTAATTTTTCAGCGTTTGAAAACTATTTTCCAAAATTGCATTTTGATTTTCAGAGTTTATAATTTTTTCAATAATTCCGTCTTGCCAAAAATAACCGTTTTCGCTATCCTTAATAATTCCTGAAATCCCGTCATTTTCTTGGCAAACGGTAATACAGCCTGACGCCATGGCTTCCAAATACACCATACCGAAGGTTTCATTTACGCTTGGGAGTGCAAAAATATCCGCCTTTTTCATTTCTTCCAAGACTTTTGCGTGCGGTAAATACCCGAGAAAAACGGGCTTGGAAGATAGTTTCTTTAAATTCTTAAGTTCTTTTCCGTCGCCAATAATTCGAAGTTCGACGTTTAGATTTTCACATTCTTTAATCACTAAATCTACATTTTTACGCTTAATCAGGTTTGCGCAAGTCAAAACCTTTATTTTACCTGAAGGCTGCCAACTGCGTTTTATCGGCTCAAAATCAACCCCTGAAAAGCAGACAAAAGTTTTGTTTTCATATTCAGGATAAAGTTTTAAAAATTTTTGTTTCAAGACGTTCGACCTGCAAGCAATTTTTGTGGCGTTTTTGTAAGCTTTTTCAAGTTCGGTTTTAAAATAAATCGAATAAATCGGATTTGTTAAAACTTCTAAATCCGAAACATGCACGCCTGCTACAAAAGGCAATTGGAGTTTGTTTGCAAAAATTATACCGCTTGGCATGTGCGCAATTACAATATCAGGAGTAAATTCTGTTTTGATTTTCCTCTTGATATTACCGACAAACGGCAAGAAATAGTTTATGTTTTCTACTTTTCCATAGATTGCGCTTTTATAAAACGGTTTTCTTCTCAAAAAAGAATTAAAAAGAAAATTTGGTTTGATTACACGGACTTCGTAATCTAATTTTTCCCATCCATCAACGAAGTTTTTAATCGTTTTCGGCGTGAATTTTTCATCATCTTTTATCGGGTACAAATCAGTGACAACAAGGATTTTCATTATATATCACCGTATTTGTTCTTTTCAAAACAAAGAATGTTAATGAGTGAAAATGCCATAACTACAATCAATAAAACTACGGCAAGAGCGGATGCGTAGCCCAAATCAAGGTTTTCAAAAGCTCGTTCATAAATATAATAAACAATTGTTTTTGTAGAATTTAAAGGCCCGCCTTTTGTCATAACATAGATTTCCGCAAAAACTTTCATCGCTGAAATTGTACTTATTGTTGAAACAAGAGCAATTGTCGGCATAATATGTGGGATTGTAACCGTAAAATGTTTAGTCAAAAAGTTTGCGCCGTCAATATCGCAAGCTTCGTATAAATCTTGCGGTACGCTCATCAAAGACGCTAAATAAATCATCATATAATAGCCGATACCTTTCCAAATCGTTACGATTGCAACAGAAAACAACGCCCATTTGGTATCGACAAGCCAGCCAATCGGCTCAAGATGAAAAAGTGTCAGAATGTAATTTAAAATACCTTGTCCTGCATAAAGCCACTTAAAGGCAATTGCTGCTACTACAATAGAAACGATTACAGGCAAGTAAAGCAGGATTTTATACAAGGTAATTCCGCGGATTTTTTGGTTAATAAGAATTGCTAAAAATAGCGGAAATGTTACCAAAAAAGGTACTGCGATTATTAAATACATAAAAGTATTGAACATTACTTTGTAGAAAATAGGTTCTTTAAAAAGTTTTATATAATTATCGACTCCATTAAATGTTGGATTATAAATGCTTGATGAATAATCAAAAAAACTAAGCCCGAAGGTTTGAAAAAACGGTATAAAAAAGAACACAATCAATACTGTAACAGCAGGAAGCAAAAATAAATATGGTGTGTATTTTTTATAGTAATTCATAAGTCGATTATCTCATTTGTTGTGTTGGAGGTCAAGAGTTTTTATAATGGAAAATTGAAAGTGGAAAATTGTTTTATTTCGTTTTTAGATTTAATTATTTTAATATTCTTCAATCGCCATTTCCTCTTGTCCTTAATGCCTATTTTAGGTATAATGAACTCAAATAAGAGGTGTTTATGAAGAAATCGTTAATAAAATATCCGTTTTTAACAAAAGAAGTTGAGATTTATGAAAGAGAAAACGGGCATAAAATTGTACTTGCACACAAAGAAGGTGGAATGGTTAATATTTCGTCTTGGGTAAAAACAGGTTCAATTAATGAAAACGATAAAAATAACGGTATTTCACACTTTTTGGAACACCTTATGTTTAAAGGAACACACAAACACAAAGCCGGTGAGTTTGACAGAATTCTTGAAGCAAAAGGTGCAATCGTGAATGCTGCAACTTGGAAGGATTACACTTTTTATTACGTAACTTTGCCAAAAGGCGAAGACAACGAAAACTTCTATACAGCAATTGATTTACACGCTGATATGATGACAGACCCTGTTGTTCCTGATTATGAAATGGGCGCACCGTTCGATGTAAACGATAAAACAGTTACCGACAAGCGTGAACGTCACGTTGTAATTGAAGAAATTAGAATGCGTAAAGATCAGCCTTGGACAAAGGTTTATAACGCAACAAACAACGCGATGTATACAAATCATCCGTATAAACGCGATGTAATCGGTACTCCTGAAATTATTTCTCAAGTTAAGCAAGAAGAAATAATGGAGTATTATAGAACTTTTTATTCACCTAAAAATGTTACTACTATTGTTGTTGGTGACTTCAATTCGGAAGAAATCTTGCCAAGACTTGTAGAGGCATTTGATTGGGGAGAAAGACCTGAACCGCCTGAACGTAATATTCTACCTGATAAACCTGTTCCGCAACAAGTTTATATAGAAAACGAAGCGCATATCAATTCATCATTTTTGATGTTTGGATTTTTGGGTGCTTTAGCTAAAGATTTAAAAAATGTGATTATGCTTGAAATGCTCGCTATTATTTTAGGTGAAGGTACAAGTTCAAGACTGTATGTTAATTTAGTTGAAAATATGGAAGAACAAATTTTCAACATGATTGATGCTGAGTGTTATACATTTAGAGATGGTTGCAATTTCTTCGTACAAGCTAATTTTAATCCTCAATATAAAGAAAAAGCTATTGAATTAATTAAAACTGAGCTTGAAAACTTACAATCAGGTATAACCGAAAAAGAACTTAATAAAGCTAAAAAGAAACTAAAATCACGCTTTGCTTGTGAAGTTGAAACAGTTTCTGATATCGGTGAAACAATCGGATATTATATGACTGTATGCGATGATTTGTCTATTGCAGAAGAATATCTTCCAATTTGTGAAGAAATCACTTGTAAGGATTTGGAAGACGCAGTAAAGAAATACTTAGACTTGAATCATGCAGTAATTTCAGTGCTTGTACCTAAAAAATAATAATTTCTATTACTTAATTTTAGGTTCGCCATTCATAAGTTTTAGAACTTCGACAACTCTTGGCATTTGGCAGTCAAAAGAATAATGAGCTTTTCTAATAGAACACTCTTTGCAGTTACCATTAAGTTTGTAGCATTCAATTGCTTGTTCTGTCCAATTTTTTGTGATTGATTCAGACATTGCAGGCTGAACGAGAACTTGATTTAACATTTACACACTCTCCCCATAGTAAGATTGTAAATGTTAATATTCAATTTAACATCATTCAAATATATGATTTTATACAGGATTATCAAGACAAAGTCTGTTAAAATAATTTTTAACCAATGCTGTACGTTCGTTCGGGTCTTTAACCCTATATTGGATATCATCAAGCTTATTCAATATTTCACTTGCAGGAACATTGAATTTGCATTTAGTAAGAGCTTTTTTCCACAATGTATAATCTTCTTTAGTATCAGCATGAAGTAAACTTGCTCTGTCGGCTGCAATAATAAGTTTCTTAAAAATTGTTCTTACATACTTAATTTTGTTACCTGCATCAGGAGCTTCATAATCTTTTGTCGCTCTTACAAGAAATACTTCAAACAATTTTGCAGTTGTATTGGCATACGATTTATCATACATTGTATCAATTTCATCTACCAAATATAATTTGCCGGAATGAGCAACAACATTGTTTGGATTGATTGAATCAAAAAGACAATATTTGTGAGGACCGAGTTTTACTTCATTAAGTCTTGCAATATCTTGAGCGAAATCGTTGTAGCTGCCTTGCGTAATTTTCGCAAAACGAGGTAAATACTTTTCTCTATAGTACCTGTTTACTCCTCCTTTTCCGACTTTTTGAGCAAAATGTTCAGGAACGCCGGCAGGAACATGGTGTCCAACATTCTTCAGAATTTGAAAATTGCCTAATTTGACTATAGCTTCTCCAAAATAATTATGTAAGCTTTTAAACAATCCTTCTCCAAAACTAGGTTTTTCAGGTAAATCTTGCGGATTAATCTTTTCACCGAGAGGAATTCTTGCTACATACTTTTTGGTAATCTTGTAAACCGCATTATGACTGCCTTCTTCTATATATTTTTCAGGGGTGAGGACATCATTCACAGCTTTTTTGATTTTGCTTGATAGTTCTAACATATCACCATCAGTAAGAGAACTTTTTCTCAAAGCATTATCAATAGCGGTTTGCAGGTTTCTTGAGTTGCCTTGAAAATTTGGTTGATAATTATTATAATTTTTAAATTGAGGGGTAGATAAGATATTCATACATTAAGAAAAACTCGTAAAAAAATAATTTGCTAATGAATATATTAATAAATAAAATTAATTATAACGCCTGAAATAATACTTATTAGAAGCAAAATCAAAACAATTTTCATCGTGTCTTTAAAATCATTATTCTTTAATAATACTAACAATCCCAATCCTGCATTTGATAAAAGTCCGCTCATAACTGCACCAAAAGAAATTGCTCCTTTAATCAACATCATTGTCAGACCGATTGATACTGCGCAATTAGGAATCAAACCGACAAAAGCCGCAATTACGGGCTGGATAAATTTGCTGCCACTTATCAAATTATCAACATCCACGTTAGCTAAAAAGTAATTCAGAATGAGTGTTATAACGAGAATAAACGCAAAAACATTCACTGTGTGTAGAATAGGATGAATAATAAGTTCACGCTTGCTGCCGTGTTCAATATCGTGTTTGCAGCAACCTTCTTCGACAATATCAATTTCTTTTGTGTCTTCAACAACTTTTTGAGGAACAAGAAAATCAATCAGATATCCCATTAAAATCCCGATAAACAGCTTTATACCGACAATTGGAACAATCAAATAGACTTTTGCAGGGGTTGCCAGAAGTATTGGAATGGTTTCATCGGAAGTTGCTAAATATACGGCAATCAAACATCCGCGAGTAATTATTCTATTAGAATACAAGCTGCTTGCAATAACAGAAAACCCGCATTGTGGAATAATAGAAGCAATTGCGCCAATCAGTACTCCGCTTTTACCTGATTTTTTAAGGAGTGCATTAATTCTGTCTGCGTGATAGAATTCCAAAATCTCAATTATCACAAAAACAATAAATAAGAACGGCAAAAGGTGAATACTGTCGCAAATTGCATCTAGCGCCCAATCTGCTATAGGAAGCTTTTCTACCAAAGCATCCACAGGGGCAAAAAGGCTCTCATACAATCCGTTAATCTTTTCTAATAATGAAATTAGCATACTGTCATTTAACAATAAAAAAGAAGATTAGTCAAAAATGAAATACCCACTTCGGTTATTGCTTCTCGTATTATAATGATGTAAAAAATAAGAATAAAGAAAGGAGATTTATATGCTAGAAGAAAACAAACACCACTTATTAAAAGTAATCGGTGTAATTATTGCAACATTTTTGGGGGCTTTTTTAGCTTTTTATTTAGCAGTAGATTTGACACTAAATCGAATGTTTAATCCAGAATACCAAATTCGCAAAATGGAAAAAACAATGAACAATATGCAGAAATTTGATGAAAAAATGATGGAAAGTCCATTTGTTCCAAAAATGTCACCAATGCTTGTAAATTTGGTTAAAGAACCAAACGAGTATAAGGTAATTGTTGATTTAAAATCATTGGGTGATGATGAAAAAAATGTAGATGTAAAACTTGATAACAACATCGTAACTATTTCAGGTGACATGCAGAAAAAAGAAGTAAGGGGTGAAAAAATTATGAATTTTTCACAATCTTTTTATTTGGATGAAAAATTAATACCTAATAAAATTATTAAAGAAAGAAAAGGGAATAAGTATATTGTGACAATTCCGTTTGAGGATTAGGGGAGAGGGTGTTATTAACATAAAAAACAAACTAAAACGGCGGTGGCAATTGCCACCGCCGTTTTAAAACTTTACTTTTTCATTGTTCTTCGATACCAATAATAAACAGCTCTTGCGACTCTGTGCGAACTGTGTCTTACAAGTCCTTGTTTATTTTCTTGAAGCAATTTTTGTGACACAACCTCAATACCGATTGGAGCAATATTTTCCATATCCAATCTAACAGGAATTGAACCGCTCTTTGCGTAGCCTTCTGAAATGTTGTCAGGCAAATTATCGTTTACAAGCACCGCATCAACAATCTTTTTGCCGTTTGCGTGACTGATTAAAGCGTTCACGTGACTTGCAACAGAATAATTATCAGTTTCTCCCGGTTGAGTCATAATGTTGCATACATAAATCTTTTTAGCTGTTGATTTTGTAATCGCTTCAACAATTCCGTCAACCAAAAGGTTTGGAATAACACTTGTATACAAACTTCCGGGTCCAAGAATAATTAAATCAGCTTCTTTAATTGCAGCGATTGCTTCAGGTAAAGCTTTGCAGTGTTCAGGCTCAGTAAATAAACGTTTAATTTTTCCGTGAGCTTCAGGAATATTTGATTCGCCATGAACAATTTTTCCATCTTCAAAAACAGCTGCCAGTTTCATATCATCTAAAGTTGCAGGAAGAACCACGCCTCTAATATTTAATACATTTGAAGATTCTTTTACGGCTCTAACCATATCACCGGTTATAGCGCAAAGTGCGGTTAAGAATAAGTTCCCGAAGCTGTGACCTTCCAAGCCTTCGCCGTTTTTGAAACGGTATTGGAAAAGCTCTGTAATCATATCTTCATCATCTGCCAAAGCTGCTATACAATTTCTAATATCTCCGGGTGGCAAAATACCCATTTCTTCTCTTAATCTGCCTGAGCTTCCGCCGTCATCACCAACCGTAACAATTGCAGTTACGTTGTTTGTATATTTTTTTATTCCTCGAAGAAGCATTGAAAGACCTGTTCCGCCACCTATCGCAACGATTTTTGCACCTTTATTTAATTTTCTTCTTCTGTATAATTTTTCTAAGATAGAACTATTCCCTTTAGAGGAATCCATGTCCATAATAGAAAGCGTTGTTTTTTGCCATCCTTTAAAGAATATTGCGCCGCCAATTAAGATGAAAACTGCTGCCAATACGTTTGATGGTAAAACTAAAGCTGCTTTTCTGATTAATTCCAAGGTTAAATAAATTGGTCTTACGTTTGCTAAAACCATAAACCCAAGCACAATCATGATTGAGCCTAAAAAAATTAAAAGAAACCATCTTTTAACTTCCAGCCCCGGTAAAAGCCAGCCTGCGTCTTTTTTTAAATCAACATTTTCTTTAAAATTAAAAGCCATAATTAATCCACCCATCCTGAAGCTTTAGCGTTAATATAGTTAACAGGAGCAGGAGTGATAAGATTTCTCGCCTGTTGGATTAACTCTAAAGAATTTTTGTATTTGTTTGAAAAATGTATTGTATCAACTTCCGCAAAGCTCAAACCGCCTAAATTATTACGGATTTGAGAAGTGTGAAGAAGATGTTGAAAACGTTTGATTAATTCATAGTTGTTTGTATTATCAGGAACTGAATAATCAATTGTTAAATCTGCGTTATAAGTTTTTTCAAGACTTAATTCTTGAGCAACTTGAATATTTACATAATCACCGACTTTTGTTGTGATATCGCCAACAGGGGCAACATAAACAAGCCAATCGGAGCATTTCTTAATAGCTTTAGCAATATTAGATGAGAAGGTAAAATCTTCGCCCGCCATTTTGTACATAGCACCGTGAGGGCGAACATGTTCTATACTTAAGCCGTAAGCTTTTGCAAAAGACATAATCGCACCAACTTGGTACACTACAAGAGCTTCAAGTTCGTCTTCTTTAAGCTCAACAGGTCTGTAACCAAAGCCTTGAATGTCATTAAAACCAATATGCGCACCGATTGCAACATTTTTCTCTTTAGCTTTAAGCATAGCTTCTTTGATAGTTACAGGGTCGCCTGCATGGAAACCGCAAGAAATATTCACAGAGCTTACATAATCTAAAAGCTCGTATTCTTGAATGTTTTTATAAATCCCGTAAGCCTGCGCCAAATCGCAGTTAAAATCAATGTTCTTGATTGGTTTTCTTTCAATAACGTCCTGCATTCTTATCTCCCCTAAACTACGTTATTATTATACTACAAAATTATTTAATAACATCTATGTAAAATTTTTGACAAAATTAAAATAATAATTAATCATACAAATAGATGTATTCAAAAAAACAAAACTCTGCCACAATACATGTGTGAGAATGTATTATGCCCTTTAGATACCGTTTAGAAAATATCCTAAAAATGAGAATCCGCAAAAAGGAAGCTCAAGAAACAGTTGTTCAAAAGGCACAGCACGAAGTATTTCTTGCAGAAGAAAGGATTAGACAAAACCAAGCAGAAATCCAACAAACAGTAATTAATAGAAAATCCGCCGACTTTAGGATGATGGAATATTACGATAATTATCTTCACCACCTTTGGGACAAAGCAGAAGTTCTAGAGCAAGAAAGACAAAAAGTCCAAGCTATCTTAGAAGAAGAACAGCGCAAGCTTGTAAAATGTGAACAAGAAGTAAAAGTTCTTGAAAAACACAAGGAAAAACAAAAAGAAGCATATATAGAAGCTGAAAAGGCAGAAGAGCTTAAACAATTCTCCGAAATCGGTGTTCAAAGATTCTTTATAAGGTCGAGAGAAGAAGCCGAAGAACAAGAGCTTGAAGAACAGTTAAGAAAAGCACAAATGGAAGAAAACAATGAATATTGATACTCAATCTAAAATTACATCTGTAAATACAAGCAGTACAACATCATCTAAAGCTCAAAAAGAAAGTGATGTTAAATTTTCTGATGAATTAAATAAAATGTCCAAGTCAGAAAAAGACTCCAAAACAGATGAGTCTAAAAAAGAAGATACAAAGGTTGATAAGAAAGACGCAAAAGAAAATGTAAAAGAGGACAAAGATTCTGAAGTTAAAGAAGAAGATAATATCGAAGATGTTATCGATGGTTTGGAACAAACGGTAGAAGAACTCAACAAATTAAACCAAAAGAATGATAAAACAAACGGTTCGTTAAAGGACAGTGCTTTTTCTGACGATAAAGAAAAAGAGGATAATAATTTGATTGATAATAATATAAATATTCAAGAAAAGAAAGAACAACAGCTTCCGCAAATGAATGCTAACATGAACTTTAACAGCAACGGACAGCCGTTCGCAGCATTTGTTCAGAATAACAACGAAAACAATCAGCTTTCGGCATCAGAAAGTGATTTGGCAGAAGAAAATGCAATTCTTTCAACAATGAGTGAAAACATGGCAATTGCTCAAAAGAATATGTTATTGAATAAAGACAATCAAGCTGCAAAAACCAAAACTGTGACAAATGAACAAGGTATCAAAAAGGTTGATGCCAAAACAAATATTACAACCGATACTGTTGTGAAGTTTGATGAAATAGCAATGAACAAAAGTGATGTAGACTTTTTCGCAAACCTTGTAGAAAACGGTTCTGTCGACATGAATTCTGTTCAGAATGCGCAAAAATCATCACAAGTTTCAAAAACTTTAGCAGACATGCTTGCTAAATCAATAGAAGATAACAAGCCTATCAGAATAAATTTTGACAACGATATTTCTGTCATTATAAAAATTAATAAGAATGGAAAAATTTCAGCAGACTTTTTGCCAAGTTCTCAAGTTGCAGAAGCCTATCTAAAAGAAAATCTTCCAATCTTAAAACAAAGGTTTGACGATAATAATATTGATTACGAAGAATTAAACCACAGAAAACAAGAACAACAAGACGATAGAAACAACAGAAAGAAGGGGCGCAAAGATGAATGATTTATACACAACTGCGATAAATACCCAAAAAGCTACCGTTCAATGGATGGACGTTCTGGCAGATAACCTGACAAACGTTTACACTCCTGGGTTTAGAGAAAACAAAATAACCTTCAAAACATTCCTCGGCGGTGCAGTCATAGACAACAACGTTAAAAACCAAGGTCAGGGTAAATCTATCCCGGGAACATCCAACGAAAACCTTTTCTTTGAAGGAAGCGGTTTCTTTATGCTTCGTACCCCAGACGGCAATGTTTCATACACACGTCTTGGTGAATTTACATTCGATTCCGAAGGTGTATACAAAGCTAAAAACGGTGCAACCGTTCAAGGTTACATCCTCAACGACAAAGGTGAAATTATGTCAGGTACAAAATCAATAAGTGATGATTTGTACCAAGAAACAGCACTAAAAGGCGGCGCATTAAGCATCCCGACAACAAACATCAAGCTTTGGATTGATCCGAATAACGGTAAATTTCTTGGCAAATATGACGAATACGAAATCAAAAATGACGGTACAATCTACGGAAAAGCCGATGGCGGAAATCGTTCCGTGCCGTTATACAAAATAGCAACTGCGAATTTCCACAATCCAAACGGGTTATATGAAGTAAAAGACGGTCTATTTGTAGAAACTCCCGAATCAGGAAAACCGGTCGTAGGTCGTGGTGAAATCCGTTCAGGTTTATTAGAACAAGCAAACACTGACTTTAAAGCAAACATGGCTGACTATCAACAAGCAAAAGTTCAAATGGAGCTTGTAAATGCCCTGATTAAGTCAAACAAAGATTTACTACAATCAGCAATGGAAATGGCAACCCAATAGGTGCTACGCACGTAGATATTTGGTCGGATGACATTGGTTAGGTTATAAGTTTGGATTGGTACTACAAGTCATCCTCTATTGTGTGACTACAAGGTGAGCGTGAGTTGCGGTGCTACGCACGTAGACAAATGGTCGGATGACATTAGTTGGACTACAAGTTAGAATTAATGCTACAAGTCATCCTCTATCATGTGTCTACAAGTTGGGCGTTATCTATGAAAATAGTTAATAAAAAGCTGGATTCTTCGAAACACAGTTTCTCAGAATGACGTGGCGTGAAACTATCAGTTGGGTATCATTGTGAGGTGCGATTAGCACCGAAACAATCCAGCCTATTAATAACTATTTCTCTTTTATCAAAAAGACACTATCGAATTTTTGCCTTAATCAGAATATCAACACCAATTTTTTCTACATGATAAATATCTAAATTTTTGGTATCGCATATTTTATCTGTTTTCTCGCCATTGAAACAGCTTCTTCCGCTATTATCGTTTAAAATTTTTGGTGCAACAAATTGATAAACTTCGTCGATTAAGCCCTCTTTCAACATAGAGCCGGCAAGTGTTCCGCCACATTCCACAAATACGGTATAAATACCTTTTTTATACAACTCTTTCAGTACTGCTTTAATATCTAAGCTTCCATTCTTAAGAGGTGTATTATTTCGGGTAGCAAGATAAATTTCGCCTTGTTTAAAAATCTGCGCATTTTTATCAATTCTTTCATCTTTATCTAAAATGCATTTGAATTTGTGTTCCATTGTTGGGTTATCTGCAATAACTGTGTTTGAGCTTGTCATTATGCAGTCAAAATCTTTGCGCATTTCATAAACTTTATTGCGGGCGTCAGAGGAAGTTATCCACTTAGAATCACCATTATGTGTTGAAATTTTGCCATCCATCGTTGTTGCTGTTTTCAAAACAACATAAGGCATTTTTTGTGTCATATTTTTGATAAAAACTCTATTTAAAAATGTTGCTTCATCTTCTAAAACATAGTCAACTTCAATGCCTGCACGTTTTAGCTTTGTTATTCCATCAACTTTCGGGTTAACATCTTTCATTCCGATAACAACTCTTTTGAGTTTTCGTTCAATAACTAAATCTACACAAGGCGGAGTCTTGCCATAGTGTGAACATGGCTCTAAATTTACATATAGAGTTCCATCTTCTGCCTCATTATTTTTGAGTTTCAATAAAGCGTCACGTTCTGCGTGATTTTGACCGTATTTTTTGTGGTACCCTTTTGATACCATGTTCCCAGACTTATCAAGAACAACACAACCCACCATCGGATTAGGTGTAACTTTGCCAAAACCTTTTTTTGCAAGCGCAAAACACATACGCATATATTTTTCGTCAAGATTTTTCATAGCCTAAGTATAGCGCAAAATTTGCTTGCGAAAAAGATTTGAAGAATATAAAATGAAGTTAAAATAATAAAAAATATTTTAGTAAATACCCATCCCAACCTTCCCTAACAAGGGAAGGAGTCAGATAAAAAATGAGGTTAAAATGTCCGAAAGATTTGTAGAAGTTTATGCAGGTGCTTATGCAAGCGGAAAGTCTGAAACCGCGTTAAACAGAGCAAGACAATTTGCGAATGCTAAGCAACAAATTACTCTTGTTGATTTGGATTCTGTTGAGCCTGCTTATACGTTGCGTCCGATTGCGAAAGAGCTTGAAACAATGGGAATAAATGTTATAACTCAGCCTGACAATTTCGGGTTGGGCGAAGCCGCGAGTTATGTAACTTCTGCACAAATTAATTGCTTGAATAATGAAGGCGATATTATAATAGATGTTGGCTATGGTGCTGGCGGTTTAGATATTTTGGATATTATAAACAATATTGGTGAAGAAAAAAATCTTAAAATTTACCTTGTTGTAAACACGGCAAAATTTGAAACATCTACTGTTGAAAATATTATTGAATATGTGACTTTTTCAGAGGGTTTGGAAAAACGACCTTGGAAAAAGTTTGCGGGTGTGATTTCTAACACACATTTTGGTGATGAAACAACAAAAGAGGATATAATAAACGGTTATAACAAACTGAAAAAAGCTTGTGAAATAATTAATTTGCCGATTGTTGCTATCGGCGTGGACGAAAAACTTGCACTTGATTTTGATATAAAATATGACAATGTGGATGTTTGGATATACAAACGCATGATGCCAAAGGCTTTTTGGTAAAAAGTTAATAACACCCTCTCCTGCCTTCGGCACCCTGTCTTGGATTATTCGGGCGAGCATAACATTCCAATAACAATAAATCCTTACGGATTTAGTAGTTATTTCCATGTTATTTGTTCTTACGGGCTTGCTCGCTTACGCTCGACATCGCCCTACCGAAAATCCGCTCCCCCAAGGGAGGGCGTGACTTACGTTCATTTAGTGTATATATCACTTGTACCAAATGAACGACTTTTGTTCCCTCCCTTGGGGGAGGGTGCCGAAGGCGGGAGAGGGTGTTATTAACTTATCGCCTACCCCTTAACTGCTCCATCCATCGGGTTGTTGATTAGATATTTTTTACCAACCAAAAATATTACAATTACAGGAATTGAGCAAATGCAAGAACAAGCCATCAGTTCACCCCACATTGTGATTTCTCTGAATGACCCTTTAAAAATAGTCAGTCCGACTGTTAAAGTTCGCATGCTTTCGGTATTGGTAACAATCAGTGGCCACATAAAACTGTTCCAAGTAGTTACGAATGTAAATATGCTTAAAGTCGCGATTGCCGGCATGGCACAAGGTAGCGCGATTTTATAGAAGGTTTGCCAAGTATTGCAGCCATCCAGTTTAGAAGCTTCTTCCAAGTCTTTTGCAAAACTTGTAAAGTATTCCTTCATCATATAAACACCAAATCCGCCAAAAATAGCCGGTACAATCATGGCTTGATAGGTATTAATCCAACCCAATTTGCTCATTATATAAAAAAGCGGAACAATGTTTACTTGCGGCGGTACCATCATTGTTAGGATAAATATAAAAAACAATGTGTCACTGCCTTTGAATTTCAACCTCGCAAATCCATAACCGGCAAGTGCTGAAATTAAAACTTGTCCTAGTGTTGCAAAACCTGCAACAATTAAGCTGTTTAAAAAATATTTTATCACAGGAATTGATGCAAAAACATTTTTGTAGGCAACAAGTGATAAATTTATATTCTTGTAATCCGTAAAAATATTCTCGTTTCCGCTCAAAGATATCAGAAACATAAGCGCAAACGGTACAAACATTGAGAGCGCGAGAATTATTAAAACCGAGTACAAACAAATTTTCTTCATAAACCAATTGTACAATAATTTACTCAAGTTTATCAAATTCGCGTTTAATTTCCTGAATATCTTGCCACATAAGCCATTTTGGGCTTCCTTTTGTACGAGCATCGTTTCTTAGCAAATACGAAGGGTGAAAAATCGGCATAAGTTTTGCACCATGAACTTTTTCATCCCCATCAAACCATTTGCCTCTAATCCTCGTAATACCACCGATATTGCCCAAAATTGACTGCACGGCAACATTTCCGCAAAGCAGAATTATTTTCGGATGAATAATATCAATTTGCGCCTTCAAATACTCCCAACAAGCCTCTTTTTCATCAGGCAAAGGATTGCGATTATCAGGCGGACGGCATTTAATCGTGTTACAAATATAAACATCGCTTTTGCGTGATAAACCGACAGACTCAAAAATTCTGTCCAAAAGTTGTCCTGCTTTTCCGACAAAAGGTTTTCCCTGCTTATCTTCATTAAACCCGGGAGCTTCACCAATAAGCATAAGTTTTGGATTAGGAACTCCATCTTCAAAAACAACATTTGTACGAGTCTCGCCCAAAGGACATTTGTGGCATGCCAAACATTTTTGTTTGATTGTTGCGAGTTCCTCGTACACTTCTTTCTCCATGATTGTTGTTAATTGTGAATGTTTGATGTGGAATGAAAAATTGAAAATGGAAAGTGGAAAATTATTTTAAATATTATTTTTAATGTAGGGTGCAATTTTTTGCACCAAAAAACATTATAAATCAGGAAGTACAATTAAAAATTTTAAAACAATTTTCCATTTTCAACTTTCAATTTTCCATTTATTTAAGCTTGTATCAACTCTTTAACCTTATTTCTCTGAACTGTTGCTTTCTTAGTTCTTGGCAAGGCTTGCTTAAGAACATTGATATTAATTGGGCGTTTGTATGGTGTTAAACGTTGAGAAAGGCGTTTAACTTCGTCTTTCATCATCTTATCCAAAGTCGCATCGTCATATTTTGCCTTAAGTTCTTCTGTCGGAACAACAACTGCTGCGATATCTTCAGTACCGTCTTTTGCACCGCCTTCACGAGAAACACCGAAAACGCAAACTTCTGCAAATAAATCACTTTTTTCTAAAACTGACTCAACTTCTTCAGGGAAAACTTTTTTACCGCCTGAAAGTACAATCATGTTTTTCAAACGACCTGTGATATAAACTCTACCTTGGTCATCAATTCGCGCTTTATCGCCCGTATGGAACCAACCGTCTTCATCAATCGCTTGAGCGGTTAATTCAGGTTGATTGTGGTAACCTTTCATTACAGAAGGACCTTTAAGTAACAATTCGCCTGATTCTTTGTCAATTCTTGCTTCGTAGCTTGGAAGCGGTTTACCGACAGAACGTAAATCTCTATGACGTTCAACATTCACTGTTACAATCGGGCTTGTTTCGGTCAAACCGTAAACTTCATAAACCTGAATACCGACTCTTTGGAAGAATTTTGCTACATTCAAATCCAAAGGTGCCCCGCCAGACATACATCCTTTGAATGAACCGCCAAAGCAGTTATGGATTTTTCTGAACATGATTTTCTTCATCCAAATAAATGGAACAAATTTCGCGAAATGATAAAGTATTGGGAACATTTTTTGAGAGAACTTAGAAGTGTTCTTCATTTCTGCTTCCAAACCTGTTTTAAGCAATTTCAAAAACGCAGGAACAACAATCATAAAATTGATTTTTCTGTCGCGCATAATATTCAAAATATCTTTCGGTTTCAAATTATGCGTGTAATAAACTGAAAAACCAAGGTTTAAGAAGGTTGTAAACCCTACTGTCATTTCGAATAAGTGGTTCATCGGAAGAATTGATAAAATTCTAACATCGCCGTGCGGTAAAATCTTATCAAAAGTAACTTTCAAACCGTTCAACTGTGCCAACATATTTCCAAAAGTAGTTTCAACGCCTTTTGGTTTGCCAGTTGTACCTGATGTGTAAATGATAAACACGGTAGATTTGCTTGAGCGGTGACGCCATTTGCAAGTATAGTTATTTGGAATTGTGTAGATACTTTGTAAATCGTCGTTTACTGGGTGTTCATCCATTACGATAATATGTTTTAAAGACGGAATCATTTTTTGCAATTCCAAAGCTTTATCAATAAAAGATTGAGATACAAGCATTACTGATGGTAAGCAGTCTGAAAGGATTGATTGAAGTTCGTATTTTGTTAATTTGATATCCAAAGGAACTGTGATTAAACCTGAAATTACTGATGCGAAAACGCAAGCACCGTACTCAGGTTTTGATTCTGAAAGAATTGCAAGTTTTTCGCCTTTTTGAAGTCCCAAATCGTTCATCAAATAAGCCGCAAGTCTTCTTGACATTAAGCCCAAACCATCATAAGTAAGCTCTTTCCAACCAAATTGAGTTTTCATACCCAAAGCGATTTTGCGTGAGTAATGGTTTGTTCTGTCTTCTAATAATGATAATACGTTGCTTTCACGTTCTTTCATATATCCCTCCTGACCATCAGCCTTATAGATATAAGTATTATACCAAATCATATAAAATTGGTGTATATGTCTTAATAAAATTTAACTTAGTTTTTTGTTGGGCTGAAAGCCCAACCTACTTTTTAATTGAAAATGGAAAGTAGAAAATGGAAAATTATTTTATTCGCTTCGCTCATAAATCTTATATTTCTTCTTATATTATTGAACGACAATCGCGCCGCGAGCGTGCAGCGTTAAGCTGCGATAGTGAGCGAAAAAGAGCAGGCTCTGCCTGCAACATCCATTTTGTTCGACGCTCGTAAGAGCGTAGGAAGCGTTAGCGTGTTTTCTCTTTCTTTTCGTTCTTTTCTTTCTCTTTATCTCGCAACAAAAGAGAAAGAAAAGGACATTGAAAAACTATCTTTTAATATGATTTAACCCTTACTGGAAAACACCTCACCCTTTCCCTCTCTGTCACTCTCGTGACATCTCTCCCACTGAATGGATGCTGCGGGAGAGAACAAAGTTAAAAGAATAATCTATACCTCTCCTGTAAGGAGAGGGAATGACCACAACTTGTTAATTTCAATAGAAAAAACGCATCGTTTTCTACAACCTTGCGGTTGTTAAATTAAATGGATATTGCGGGTGAACCCGCACTCTTTCGCTCGCTAAAAACGCTCGCGGCGCGAATGTCGACCATTTATTTAGTAGGGAAAAATTGTGAAATTTTTCATAAAATCTCATTCAGCTTTTAGCTTACAACTATCCGACCTGTTTTATGGTTGCGACAATCTTTCCAATCAAAATTAAATCCATAATTGACTTACCACCGATTGTGCGAACTCGATACTCAGGATTATCTGATTTAATAATAATCTCATCTAAATTTTTAGAAAGTCTTTTTACAAAAAATTCGCCATTATAACAAAAAACATAAATCTTATTATCTTGTATCTGATTGCCTGACCAATGCTCGACAATAAGTTTATCGCCATTATCAATCGTAGGTGCCATGCTGTTTCCAGTTGCATTAATCATAGAATACAATTTGCTTTTTGAATAACCGCTAATCATTGAAGTTGAAATCGGTAACTTAGTCTTTTCGCTCGAAAATACAATACTGCCTTCTCCGCAACTTGCAAACACATCCGTGTAATAATCAATATAAGCAATGTCATCGGGCATTTCGCCAAACATACTGATATTGAAAAACTCCTCAACCTTTCTTAATTCGCTAACTGTAACTTCACTCTCATTCTTGATTCTGTTGCTGATTGTCTGACGCGTAATTCCTAATGCGTCAGCCAACATAGACTGATTAACAGCTATGCCAACCCTTTTGGATAGTATAGATAACAATTCGTCAAGTTTCATGTTTCACCATTTGCAAATTAATACTTGACACAAGTATCATATTGTCTTACAATAAGATACAAATGTAAGCTTATATTTGATATTTAAGCATATATTTTCAATTATGTCAAATAGCATGGGAAGAGGATTTTAATGAATTACAGGTACAATGTTTCATGTTGTGAAACAACGTCAAAGATTTGGACACCGTCAGCAATAGATTGCTATAAGCTTGGTTGTCGATGTTCTGCATGCAATTTACACAAGGCGTATTTTGCACACAGTATTTTTAAATGCAAGATGAAAGAAACCGTAATTGAACTTGTAAGAAAACTAGGTGCACCAAATATTCTTGAGGAAGAAGGAGTTGAAGATGAATAGACGACATTTGACATGTATATTAAACGGAAAAAAGGGTGGAAGACCAAAAGCTGATTTTGAACTCAGAGTAGAAATCCCTGAAATAAATTTTGTGATATTGACGCCCAAACAGTACAATTCATTGATTGAAAAATATGGTTATGCTTTGATTGACAAGGCATTGAAGATTTTGGAAAACTGGCTGATGGTAAGTCCAGAAGGTGGTAAATATCGTGGTAAAAATAATTACGCACATTTTCGTTCTGACGGGTGGTTGATTAATATGGCAAAGAAAAGGCATTATTAACATTAACATCTCTTTTTAAATTTATTGATTTTAAGCTATGCTTAAAATATAATTTTCATTAAAGAGAGATAAAAAATGAAAATAGCAAATAATAATCAACAAGAAGAATATAAAGCATTTTTAAAAAATATAAGAGAAGAAAAAGAAGAAACATCTAACTTCGCAAAGTTACTTTTTACTGTAGTTTTAGCGATTTTATGTGCAGTTATAGTTTGTGTAACTGTAGTTGAAAATAATTTCTTTTTAAACAAAATTGATTCAGAACAAGCTGATGATGCAAGCGGATTTTTTAAGTTTGCGCGCAAGCAAAGAAACAAATTTGAAGTGCCGTTTTCGCCTCACAGACAAAATATTTTGTTACTTGGAGTTGATTCAAATGGTGATGGAGCGGATATTTGGGAAGGTACACGTTCTGATACGATTATGGTTGTAAATATCGACCCTAAAACCCATTCGATTAACGCGATTTCAATTCCGCGTGACAGTAAAGTTTATCTCCCTGACAATAAAGGAGTTCAAAAGATTAATGCTGCACACGCTTTAGGTGGAATTAATCTTGTTAAAAAGACTTTGAAAGAAACTTTCGGTATAAAAGTTGATAAATATATTATCGTCCATGACGAAGCTGTTGAAAAGGTTGTTGACGCGTTGGGCGGAATTCCTATTTATGTTGAAAAACCAATGCATTATCATGATTACGCAGGACATTTGCATATTGATTTGAACAAAGGTGATACTGTTTTGAACGGTAATCAAGCTGTCGGATATTTAAGATATAGAAAAGACGGACTTGGTGATATTGGCAGAACTCAACGTCAACAATGGTTTATGAGAAGTTTGTTTGAAAAACTGCATTCACCTCAAATTATTACAAAAATTCCTGAAGTTTTGAACATTTGTAATACTTATATCAAAACTGATATGAGCTTCTACGAATTATCACAATATGCAGCATTTGCAAGAAGCGTTGACGAAAACAAAATTGAAATTGCAACACTTCCGGGTGCGCCAAACCAAAAGGGTTATATCAGTTATTGGATTTTAGACCCTCAAAAGACTCAAGAAGTAATAAACAGAATGATATATAGAGATAAGCCTGCTCTAGACGGAACGAAATTTAAAGGCGGAATTATGTATTCTCCACGTAAAGAAGCAGAAGCACAAGCTTTGAAAGAAAAATTCAACGAGCTTGGATACGAAGTAAATATGCTGAAAATTACTCACCTTTCACACACAAGATTCGTTGCAAACAAGAGTGCTGTTACGGTTGATTTCTTAAATTGGTTGCAAAAGAAAATGCCTGAATTAAACAATATGCAATTTGTTTATGATCCGACAGAAACATTCTCTGTGGGAAGTGATTTTACCGTAATTTTGGCAGAAGGGTAGATTTAATTGAAAGTGGAAAATTGAAAGTGGAAAATTATTAAATTCGCTTCGCTCATAAAATGTAGAATCGTAGGTTGGGCTTTCAGCCCAACAATCATATTCAAAGTTTATCGAAAGAAAGGACACACAATGAACGACCTACTAAATTTAATTCAATCTCGCAAAAGTGTAAGAACATATTCTGACAAACATATTTCTGATGAAGATTTGAAAAAAATCTTGGAAGCTGGTCGACTTGCGCCGTCTTGGATGAACGTTCAATCTTGGAAGTTTATTCTAGTTAAATCTCAAGAAAACAAAGATTTGCTTGCTGAACTTTCTTTAGGTCAAGCGCATGTTAAAAACGCGGATGCTTTAATCGTTTGTATTGCTGATGAAAACGCTTGGGAAGAAGCAAAAATAACCCATATAAAAAATCCTGCATTGAACCCTGCTTTACAGGCTGAGGGCGCATTACGCATAAGAACTATGGAACAATTGATTTATCCGATTTCTTACATGATGTTAGAAGCTGAAAACCTTAATATTAAATCTTGTATCATAGGTGCTATGGGAAATGAAATTACTACAGTTTTACCTGATGTTTATAAAAAAGTGAAAGAAAAGTTAGGTTTGAATGAACATCAAATCTTATCAACAATTATAACTTTGGGTTATGAAATAGAGCATAAAGAAACTGTAAAAACTAGGAAAGATTTTGATGAAATTGTTTCTTTAGAAAAAATTGGAAATAAGTTTTAACTTACCTTATAATTTTTTCTTAATTAACTTAAAAATAATCTTTATTTAATAATTTTAAAGTTAAACTTAACTTTATTTATCAGTTCTTTTTCTAAATTTTTGGCAAATTCTAATAAATTTTCTGTCACAATTTCTCTATTATGAATTTTTAAATCATATTTGCCGGAGTTGTTCTCAAGAAATTCTTTGATTTGATTATATTTTGTACTGGCTGTTATCTTCAAACTGTTGTCTGTTTGTTGGTCAATTAATATTCCTAATACTTGTGCTAACAAATGCTTATCTGCAGTTATTCGCAAACATTCTAATAAATTGTTAATAGGAATATTATTTAATTCTTTATAGTATGCATAGATTTTCGCTTTTCGCTCAAGTGTATCAGGAGACAGACAAAATAGGCTAGGTCTTTTTAATGCGACATTAACAAATTCCTTCTTTTCAATATCAAATCTCTTAGCAGTTTCTGTGACATTTTTATCTAATGTATCAGGAGACTGGCAAAATAGCGAAGGTTGTTTTAATGCGGCACTAACAAATTTCTTCTTTTTAATATCAAATTTCTTAGCAGATTCTGTGATATTTTTATCTAATGTATCAGGAAACTGACAAAATAGCGGAGGTAGTTTTAATGCGGCACTAACAAATTCCTTTTTTTTAATATCAAATCTATTAGCAGCTTCTGTAATATTTTTATCTAATGTATCAGGAGACATAGAAAATAGTTGAGGTTGTTTTAATGCGGAATTAACAAACTCCTTTTTTGTAATTTCAAATTTCTTAGCAGTTTCTGTGACATTTTTATCTAATGTTTCAGGAGACATAAAAAATAGACTAGGTCTTTTTAATGCGACACTAACAAATTCCTTCTTTTCAATATCAAATCTCTTAGCAGCTTCTGTTACATTTTTATCTAATGTATCAGGAGACATAGAAAATAGTTGAGGTTGTTTTAATGCGGCATTAATAAATTCCTTTTTTTTAATATCAAATCTCTTAGCAGTTTCTGTGACATTTTTATCTAATGTATCAGGAGACTGATAAAATAGCTGAGGTTGTTTTAATGCGGCATTAACAAATTCCTTTTTTTCAATATTAAATCTCGTAGCCGATTCTATAATATATTTATCTAATGTTTCTAATTTTCTATTCAAAAACTCCGGAGTTTTTTGTGCAATTTTTAAAAATTCTTCATCTTTTACTTCAAATCTTTCAGCGAATTCTTTAACCTTACTTTGTAGTTCAGGAGTAATTTCAACTGGCTTATTCTGCATTGTGACTTGAGCTTTGCCGTTTGAAGTCGCAACAGAATTAATAATTTTTTCTGATGTGCTATCTTTAGTCAATGGATTTGAAACAGCCTTTTGCTCTTTTTTCCCTCTAAAATTGACTAAAGTATTAAATCTATTAAAAATATTTTGACTAGCTAAAATGTTCATTTTGTTATGTCACCTTTCTAATATTCTTTTATTAGAGTAAAATTTGTAAAAATTTTTTTTGTCTTTTTTTTAATTTTTTTTACAAAATTTTATATTTAATAAAAAATATATTTTAAGAAATTAATAATTTTTATCCTTTCACAGCTCCGTCATTTTCACCGGAAATAAAATATCTTTGCATTGCAAGGAAGAATATGATAATCGGAATTGTAGAAATTATAGAGCCTGCTGCAATAAAACGCCAGTTCGAAGAAAACATACCCTGTAAGTTATTGATTCCAACAGGCAATGTGTACATAGAATCTTTTGTGAGCATAATACTTGGCCAAAGAAATTCACCCCAAGAACCAATAAAAGTGAAAACAGCAAGTACTGCGAGTGTTGGTTTAACCATCGGCAATACGACTTTTACAAACATTTGAAACACATTACATCCGTCAACAATTGCAGCTTCTTCAACTTCTTTAGGGACTTTTAAAAAAGCTTGGCGCATTAAAAATATTCCGAATGCACTTACTGCAAACGGCATTACAAGGCCGATATAGCCCATTACATTGTTTACGCTATCTATCAAATGCAGTTTTAACGTTATTATGTAAACCGGCAACATAATTGCTTGAAACGGTATCATAATTGTTGCAAGTATAGAAAAGAAAACGAATTTTTTGCCTTTAAAGCTCATTCTTGCAAGCGGATAAGCCGCAAGTGATGAGAGAATTAAATTCAATAAAACTGTCAAAGCTGCAACAATAACACTGTTCCAAAAATAAGCCATGAAATCGACTTTACCCCAAACATCTACGTAGTTGGCGAATGTGAAATCTGTTGGGATAAGTTTTGGCGGATATGCAAAAATATCTTCGCTTAAACCTTTTAATGACGTAGAAGTCAGCCAAATAAACGGGAATATTGAAAGCAAAGATGTCAATATTAAAATTGTATGAATCGTTAATTTTTGCGTAATCTTTTTAAACATTGTTTTTATTTTATAACATGTCCAAGAAAATGAAAAGGTCTGAGTAATTTAAAAAGTTTAATTCGCAACTTTTAGCATATATCTTGTGCAATCCTTAGAATTATGACTGATTTTTGCTATGTTATAACATTCGTCTACAACTCGTTTATACGCGTCTTTATCTTCAAGATAGCTTTCTATCTTAAAAATCAAATCTGAAAAATCTTCATAAAAAGGTAAATGACCGTCAAATAAAGCCAATTCTTCTCTAAAATCACTTAACATCAAACGTTTGCAGGCAACTGTTTGAAATGTTCGATAATTTAACGAAGATATACCTTGAGAATTTATATTGAAAACGATTTTTGCATTATTTATAGCTTTTGCCATGTCTTCTTCGTTATCAATAAATCCTTGATAGCAAAGAGTAATTAGTTCAGGGTATTTTGAACGCTTTTTAGCATCTTCATAATGTCTGTCAATTGCGTACCAAGCAATTTTCAAATCAGGTAGTTTCGTGATAAGTTCTTCAAAAAAGCTCAAGCGATAATCCGTATCAAGTCTGCCTGCGAACATTACGTCAAATTCAGGCTCAACATCCATATCTTTGTAGATGTCAAAATTTACAAAGTGAGGTAAATAGTTTATGTTTTTAAAATTTTCGTATCCGGTTAGAACTTTATCCCAATAAAAAGTATAATTATCATCATTTTCTAAGTATGGAAGATATTTTTCCCACTCAGGACCTGAAGCTTTGCTTCTTATATCGTCTGAAAAGTAATTAAGAGAACGCCAAGGCAAATTATTATCAATTTTTATCTTAAGTCCTGAAAAATCATATCCGCTGATAAAATCATAGCTATCGTTCAAGTAATCGTTCAGATTTTTGTCGAATAATTCATCAAAAACTTTGACTTCACACCCGTTTTGTCTGAAACCATCAATAATACTGCTTGTAGTAAGTCTGCCACCAATACTTATCGGTAATATTGCTAAAATCTTCTTATTTTTCATACACACTATATTCTAACATTTTTAACCAAGCTTTACAAGGTGATGTTAATTGAGTATACTTAAATTATGCGCTTGTAGCTCAGTAGGATAGAGCGGAGGTTTCCTAAACCTTGTCTGCCGTGGGTTCGACTCCCTCCAGGCGCATTTTTTGTTTGTTGAGAAGTTAAATATCCGTCTCACGCGCCAAGCAAAGCTTGTCGGGTTCTTGCCTCTCACAAAACTTCACAAATCTAAATATAAACGCAAATTTATTTTTTGTTTTGTTTTAATATAAATAGAAGTGTGTGATTATGGACATCAAAATTAATAACGCAATTAATTTTCAACGTCGCCTCAACCCAAAAGAAGAAGGTGAATATTCTGCTGTCTTAAATCAAGCTAAAGCGAAAATCGGTAACACAGGTAAATCAATTCTTATTGTTCCAACATCATCACTTCCGCAAGAAGCACAAAATAACACGGGTGTAGGTACGCTTAATCAGACAGAGAGTGCGAAATTTTTTGATTTTGCGAAAAAATATTGGGGAATTAATGAAATCCAAATCCAACCTGTGGGACAATATCATGCTTGGCAAGGACAATATCCGATTTATTCGGGAACATCAATGGATTTGGGCAATCACATGATTGACATAAAATCACATTGCACAGAAGAAGAGTTTAAAGAAATCGTTAAATCAAATGGCGGTAAAACTAGTGTAAATTACCCAAATATTGTTGAAGCTTTTTCGAAGCAAGAAGAAATTTTACATAAAGTTTACGAAAGAGAAAAAAATAATCCCGAATTTACCATTTTTAAAACTCAAAATGCTGAAAGGCTTGAACCTAAAGCATTATATAGAGCATTAAGAGAAATTAACCACACACACGATTACAAAAAATGGAACGATACTGACAAAAATCTATATTCATTACCGCAAGCAGAGCGCGAAAAAAGAATTGCAGAAATCTACAAATTAAAAAACAAAGAAATTGATTTTTATAAATTTAAACAATTTTTAGCTGAAAATGATTTAAAAAAAGCAAAAGATATGCTCAATCAAAAAGGATTAAAACTCAATGGGGATATGATTTGCGGGTTATCTTATGATGAAATTTGGTCGCATCCGAAAGCATTTTTAGAAGGTAAAACAATCAAATGGGATTTGCCTGCACTTGATTTAGATTCAAAAGAAGCTGAAAAACTTATAAGAGAAAAAATTAATATCTACGCAAAACGCTTTGACGGATTGAGAATTGACGCTTCTTGGATTTATGTTCAACCGTTTAATAAAGATTATGGTGACAAAATTTTGAATATTATTGATGATGAAGTAAAAAAAGTCAAAGGCAAAGATTTTGACTTGCATAATATTATGCATGAATTTGTTGCGTCAGCAGATGATTTCAATATTTATGACGGGGAAAAATTAAGACCTTACATTGATAACAGAGTCAAAATTTATACTTCTGATTGGCTTGCTGATGATTGGGGAACAAATAAAAGTTTTATCGAACGCGGTTGGAAGCCTGAAAACTTTATCATTGGTGCAACAAACCATGATTCAAAATCTATAAAATATAACGAAAATCAGGCAAAAACGCTCAGCAAAATTCTAGGTATTCCATTTGAAAAATTACAAGATGAAAAAGAATTTGTTAAAGCAAAATTTGCCGAACCTATGATGGCTTACAATAATATGCTTTATTTTCGCGATGCTTTAGCAAATGATGGTGACAAAATTTCCGAAAATTTTGAAGAAAAATATTTTAAAAATTTAGAAAACGGTAAAGGTTTTAATCCAATGGATGCTTTAGAAAAAGCCTTTAAAGCGAAAGGCTTGGATAAAGACGAGCCTGAATTATTTAACAAAATTGTTAAATATAGAAAAATTTTAGAAAGTAAAAAAGGTACGCATAAAAAAATTGCTTTGTTTGCAGTCGGTTTGGGTGTTCTGCTTAGCGCAGGAATTGTAATACTAAATAAAACTTATAAATCAAAAGGGTAAAGTTATAAAACTTCACCCTTTTGATTTTTAATATTTTTAGTGTTTATTACATACTTACTCTATCTTTGATTTCTTCCATCTTATGGTCAGCCAATCTTGAATCACCTTTAACTCTTGAATAAGCCAAATAACCGTTCATTCTTTCAATCTTAGTCAAATTTTTAGAACCGCATTTTGGACAAACATCCATGTTCAATTCTTGGTGACCGCAATCATCGCAATAAGATAGTGACAAGTTTACACCTTCGTAGAAACCTTTATCCATTGCTCTATTAATAAGAGTTTCAACTGCGCCTGTATTATAATCAATAGGATATTTTACGTATTGAATTTTACCGCCGTTGAATAAATCCCAGAATCTGCCTTCCAAATCTTGTTTTTCGATTGGGCTGATTTGTTCTGAAACGTGGCAGTGGAAAGAGTTTGAAATATATGGTTTATCAGAAACGTGTTCTACAATACCATATTTCTTTCTGAATTGTTTGATTTGAAGTCCGCACAAGTTTTCAGCAGGAGTTCCATAAATCGCATAAAGAATTCCGTCTTTTTCCTTGTATTCGTTAATCTTGTTATTGATATATTTCATAACTTCAAGAGCAAACTCGCCATCTTCAACAAGTGATTTACCATTATGAATTTCTTGCAATTCATTCAAAGCTGTGATACCGAATGAAGCTGTTGAAGATTTCAAAACAGGTCTAATCTTGTCGTGGATACCTAAGTGACCGCCCAAGAAACCGCCTTCGCAGAATGCTAGAGGGTTTACAGAAGCTTTCATTTCACCAAGATAGTTATAGGTTCTGATATGAAGTTGTCTGATTAATTCCATATAGTAATCAAGAACTTGATAGAAATCTTTGCTTTCTTTTTTAGCTTTAGCGTAAATCATAGGTAAGTGTAAACTTATTGCACCAATATTAAATCTACCTACAAATACAGGAGAATCATTTTCATCAGCGGCGTGCATTCCGCCTCTTTCAAACCAAGGTGACAAGAAAGCCCTGCAACCCATTGGAGAAACTACTTTTCCGTATTTTTTGTACATAGAAGCTACATAACCTTCACCTGATAATGACAACCAGTCAGGGTACATAGTCTTTTTAGAACATTCAACACCTGCTTTAAACAAGTCATAGTTAACTTTGCCTTCACCATGAAGATTTTTGTCGAATAAGAAAACGATTTTAGGGAATAATACAGGTTTTTTGTTACCTTTTTTACCCTGTCCACCCATTCTGATTTTAAGCATTGCAAGAGTTGCCATTTTTTCGTATTCACCTGTTCCTAAACCTGTTGAAACAGTGATGAACGGATAATCACCTCTTGAAGATGCTACTGTGTTGAATTTGTATTCCCAACCTTGGAAACCTTGCTCAAAATCTTTTTGTAAATCAGCTAAAGCTGCTTCTCTTGCTTTTTCAAACGACAAGCCTAAGCATAAATACTTGTCATATTGTCTTTGATAAGTTTTTTCAGCGTAAGGTGCTAAAATTTTATCAACTTCAGGTACTGTGAAACCACCGTATTGTTGGCTTGCTGCAGCCATTACAATATCTCCGATTACGTCAAACGCTACATCAAGTGATTTTGGTTCGTTGTACCACAAGTTACCCATTTCAAATCCGTCTTTAAGAACTGAAGCTACATCAAATAAGCAGCAGTTCATAGTGTCACGTCTTGCAGACATATCGTGAATGTAAATATAACCATCTCTGATTGCTTGCAATTCGTCTACTGTTAAGAAGAATTTTTTGTATAATTCTTTATTTAATTCGTTGAAAATCAAAGAACGTTTAGTAGAAACCAAAGTTGAATCGGCATTGGCATTTTCTTTGTCGCCAATGTACATAATTCTTTGAGATTCTTGGTAAACTTTGTCTAGCATGTGTACAAAATCCTGCTTGTAGTTTCTGTAGTTACGGTAGCTTTGTGCTACTTTCGGACTAATGTGTTCTAATGCTCCTTCAACAAGGTTGTGCATATCAGCGATTGTAACTTCTTGTTTGTTCATTCTAACAATATTTTCATCTACAAAATCGCATATTTCTTTTAATTCCACATCCGTAAACTCTACTAACATTCTTGTAGCAGATTTTTTTACGGCATTAATAATTTTGTTGTTATCAAATTCTTCTTTTGTACCATCTTTTTTAACAACATAAATGCAATTTAATTTTAAAGGTTTAATTTGCGCAGTCTTTGGCTCAATAATTTTTGACATAGGTGAAATTGTAGAGCCTTTAATTACGTCGGTTGCTACTTTTGTTGGTGAGGTAAATTCTACAATATTTCTTTCCTTATTTAAACTATTCTGCATGTCCTTAAAAACCTCCTAATCTAAGTAAAGGTGAGCTATCTATTAAATTCAGCTTCCTTATAATAAGAGAATAACATTCTCTTCCCCAAATCTAATCCTATGTTTATATGATAATTCAAACATTAATTCTAATCAAGAAATTTACAAAACATCACAATCCCCAAAGCTCAATAAAATTAGGGTTTTTACATTTCTCAATATTGTAAAATTTTGTTAAAATTTTCGCATGAAAAATGTTGTAAAAACGATTGACAAATTCCATAAATATCATTGATTGTAAAACAGACACTTTAAGAATAAAAACAATCACCCATGCTTTGTTCAATGGAAAATTGAAAGTGGAAAATGGAAAATTGTTTTATTCGCTTTGCTCATATATATATTTATAAAATGGAACTTTTTTTCTTATCTATCGTCTTAACAAATAGAATGGCGAGAGGAGATGTGAAGATGAGTAGAGCATTGAGTAATTTAGAATTTATTTATACAACTGAAAATGAAACCGAAGCCCCAAAAACTTTTAGTTCAATTGTTAACAATGATGATATTTTGCAAATGTATCTAAAAGAAATTGGTAAAAAGAAAATGTTAACGAAAGCGGAAGAGGTTGAACTGGGGCGAAAAATTCAGGAAGGAACTCCGCGTGAAAGAGAGCAGGCTAAAAAAGAACTTGTTCAAGCGAATTTAAGATTAGTTGTAAGTATTGCTAAAAAATACATAGGTCAGGGTGTTTTATTTATGGATTTGGTTCAAGAAGGTTCGCTGGGCTTAATTAAAGCCGCAGAAAAATTTGATTATAAAAAGAATTTTAAGTTTTCGACTTATGCAACTTGGTGGATTAAACAAACTATTATTAGAGCGATTTCAAACCATTCAAGAACAATTAGGATTCCTGTTCACATGCTGGAAAAAATCAGAAAATATAAGCGAGCGTGTTATTTGGTATCTGTGAATAGCGATATGGAATGTGATGTAGAAACTATTGCAAAGTTATCAGGCTTGGATGCTAAAAAAATTAATGAAGTGAAAAGTGCATTAAAGAGAGAACCTGTAAGCCTTGATACTTATGTGACAGATGATTTATGTATTCAGGATTATGTTGAAGATACGTCCTATTCTTCGCCGGAAAATAACGCTCAAAAATTATTACAGCAAAAAGATATTGTGCGGTTACTTAAAGCTCTTGATAAAAGAGAGGAAGAGATTATCAAAAAGCGTTTTGGAATTGATAATGATGAGCCAAGGACTTTAGAACAGATTGGAAAAACTTTGGGATTTTCTAAAGAGCGTATTAGACAATTAGAAAATATTGCAATACAAAAATTGAGGAAAGTTGAGCAAGTGGAGAATTTAAAAACATATTTAGAAAGTTAAAAACGGTATTAAAATTGTTGTTATGAAGGTGCGTCAAAGTAACGCACCTTTAAAAAAATTTATGCTATAATTTTGATTATGAGAAAGAGCGTTAAAATATTAACTGCAACTGTATGTTCGGCTGTTGTAATTGCAGGTTTTGGAGTTGGCACTTATCTTTATACTTTGCCAAAACTTGTTTCAAGCGCATGGCTAAATAAAGTTGCCGTAAAGGAAGCAACTGAGTTTTTAAAAGCGGATTTATCAATCAAAAACCCAAAACTTACTACAAGTTTGAGTCCAAATGTTGGTTTTACTTTGGAAGAATTGACGCTTACGAAAAATAATAAACAAATACTTGCTCTTAATAATTTGGATACAGAACTTTCTTTCAAAGATATCTGGGCAAAACGTATTATTGTAAAAAAACTTTTTGCAGATAATATTTTTGTAAATGCATCTGATTTGATGGCGATTTTGCCTAAACAAGAGCAGAAAGAAGAAAAACCGAGCGAGTTTAATTTAGATTTGTTTTCCACAATTTTTGGCGTGAGAAAATGCGTGATTACATACAACATGGATGATGTTGGGATAAAATTTGACGCACAGAATATTCTTTTGGATAGAACCAAGGCTAAAAAATATTTGCATTTTGATTTTGATTTCTTTATGACAAAAGGACAAGATACAATAAAAGTTTCTGCTGATGATAAACATTGTATTTATATGGGCAATGGGGAATTACACATTGATAAATTTCCGATAGAAATAGATAAATCAAAAATCGTAATCGACGCTTTTGCTTCAAGAAAAGCCGGCATGAATTTGAATATTTCATCTAAAAATTTTAGCGCACGTGATATTTATAATATCGCAGCTTCTAATATAATTATGCCAAACGGTAAGGAAATGCTTGCGCCGATTTGTGACGTAAGTGGAAGTGTGGATTTTAACGTACATTTAACCTCTAAAAATATTCGTGGAGATATTAATGTAAATGAATCAGAATTCAAGATAAAAGATTTAATGAAGATGCCGGTAAAAATTACGCAGGGTATTGTTGAAATCGGCAACAAAGATATTACTCTCAAAGACTTTAAAGGGTATTATAATAACAAAACCAATGATACTTTAACGATGGAAGGTAGTGTTAAAGATTATTGGAAAACTTGTGATACGAAAATTGTTTCGGATATTTTTGTGAACGACGATTTCTTTAGAGATTATGTTTCAAAAATGTTGGGTTCCCCAATCAATTTGGTAGGTGATGCAGGTTCAAGACTGACTTTGACTTCTAAAAACGGCTCTTGTGATATTCTTTGGTACTTCTTGCTAAAAGAAGGTGAAGGCTTTAAATTAGGCGACCAATCAATGGTTTTGCAAGATTATAAAACTCTTTTCAAAGTTGATTTAAGTGTTGTAAAAAATATTTTAAAAATAAACACAATTGATTATTTTATAACAAATGAATTAAAAAAAGGTATGACACCGGTGCTTTCAATAAACGGAAATCTTGATATGGCGGATAATATGAAGCTTCAAGACATTCATTTGAAAATTCCGCGTCCGCTTCCGAGTGAATTTTTAAATTTTTTAGCAGGTCAAAAGATTTTTAAAAAAGGGACTATTACAGGCGAAATGGGTGTGATTAATACGGGTGAGTTTCCTGTAATGGAAGGAGTTATAACTCTTGATAAAGTTAGAATCCCATCTCAAAGACTTTTTATCAAATCAGCTAAAATTGGTGCTAAAGGCGATAAACTCGGGGCGATTGCAGAAGGAAAATTTAAACGCTCAAAATATAATTTTAAAGGTTATATCGTAAATGATTTAAGGCTGCCAATTATAGTAAAGTATGTAGACTTAGATGTTGATAATATTGATTTAGAAAGGTTTTTGGCGAATAGTCAAGCGAGCGTTTCAGCTTCAACATCAGCCCCCACCCTAGCCCTCCCCCGTGGAGAGGGAACGGTGCAAGACGCGTCAGACAGTGAGTCAGACAATGTTGATGTTCCAACATTTCAAAAGGGTTTGATTATTGTTGAAAAATGCATGTTAAATCTTGAAAATGGAAAATACAAAAACGTTCATTTCGGCAATCTGCATGCAAATTTAACGCTTGATAAAGATGGAATTTTGAATTTGCAATCAAACAAATTTGATATTGCGGAAGGTATTTCAACGCTAAAAGTCCGCGCAGATCTAATTAAAAACAAATATTATTTAAGACTTGGCGTAAAAGACGTTAATTCAACCGTTATGGCGGACGCTCTTTTAGGCTTGCCTAGAGAAATCTCGGGAAAAGCAATGGGATTAGTTGAAATCAATTCTGATGCTAGTCTTAAACTTAATGGTGACATTAAATTTAATATTCAAAACGGTACGATTGAAAAAATCGGATATGTGGAATATATTTTAAAGGTTGCATCATTATTTAGAAATCCGCTTGTAATGATTTCTCCGACTACATTTGGCGATTTGGTTAACATTCCTGACGGTAAATTTGATGTGATTAAGGGCGAGTTGAAACTTAAAGACAACGTTATTGAAAGAATGATGATAAAATCTTCTGCAAAACAACTTGGTTCATTTATTATCGGAAGATACGATTTGAACACAAATGACGCGTCTTTAAGAATTTATACAAAAATGTCAAATAAAGGCGAAGGCTTTGCAGGATTTTTGAGAAATATATCTTTAAATAGTTTGGCAAATAAAATTTCTTCAAGTGAAAGAAATGAAGGCAATTATTATTCGTCTGAAATAGAACAAATACCTCAAATTGATGCAGACGAAAAAGACGCTCAAATCTTTTTAACAAAAGTCGATGGTGATGTGATTAATTTTAACTTCTTATCTTCTTTGAAGAGGATTAAATAAAGTTATTTCCCTTCTTTCAACTTTTTAGACCTCAAATCTCTATGGAATGTAATTGCAAATCTGTGTGCTTCATCTCTTATTCGTTGGATTAAATATAGCGCGTTAGAATCTCTAGGTAGTAAAATTGAGTCTGATTGATTTGGCAAAAATACTTCTTCTTCGCGTTTAGCGAGAGAAACAAAGTCAATTCCGCCTTTGCCAACTTTTACTCCCATTTCTTCAACGATTTGCATAACGCTTGATAACTGACCTTTACCGCCATCAATAATAATTAAATCAGGTTTTTCCCACTTAGGTTCACCTAATCTTGAAAGTCTGCGCGAAAGAACTTCTTTCATAGACAAAAAGTCATCCGGCTTTCCTTCTGTAGATTTGATTTTGAATTTTCTATAAGCAGTTTTTTTCGGTAAACCGTTTTGAAAAACAACCATAGAAGCAACTGTGTTTGTTCCTTGAATATGTGAGATATCATAGCATTCAATACGATTAGGGAAGTTTGTAAGCTGCAATTTTTCAGCCAAATACGAACCGACTTCATTAAAATCATCTCTGATTTGCGCCATTTTTTTAAGCTTTGCATTTTCTAAAAGATTCGTTGCATTTTTTAGCGCAAGTTCATAAAGTTCTTTAAACTTTCCTTTTCCATAACTTATTGTAATTTTTTTACCTGAAAGAATTTTTAACCAATCCTGATAAAGTTCCTTTTCTCCAACTTCTTCCAAATCTTTTGAAATTATTCTATCAGGAAATTCTAACTTGAGATTTGTATAATAATCTCTAAAGAAGGTTTCAAAATATTCTGTTTTATCGACATTATCTACAAAATAAGTAAAGTCTTTTTTATCAATCAATCGACCTTCTCTAACCATCATAATTACGATTGCGAGAATTCCGTCTTCATAAATTACTGCAATAATATCCTCGTTGAGTTTAGTATTTTCATAAACAACTTTTTGTCTTTCCAAAGTTTTTTGTAAATCCAAATAACTGTCACGCATTTTTGCAGCTTTTTCAAACTGTTCAGATTCTGCGTATTTCTGCATTTGAACTTGAATTTGTTTTAAAAGCTCGGACTGTTTGCCACTCAAAAATAACTCAACCTGTTGAATAAGTTTTTGGTATTCTTCCGGAGTAACTTTGCCTTGGCAAGGTGCAAGACATTTTCCGATGTGATAATAAAGACAAGGACGGTTTGTAAATTTTGGCGTTTTACATTGTTTTAAAGGAAATAATCTTTTTAAAAAATCAAGCGTTGCATACATCGCGCCAACATCGGTATAAGGCCCGTAAAATCTGCCTTTATCAGGATTTAAATTCTTTTTGCGCACAACTTGAATGCGCGGAAAATCTTCATCTGTGATTAGAAAATAAGGATATTTTTTGTCATCTTTTAAAAGAATGTTGTACTTTGGCTTGTGCTGTTTAATTAAATGAGATTCTAATATTAAAGCTTCGACTTCAGAGTCGGTAATAATGTATTCCAACTTTTCAATTTGTGAAACTAAAATATTTGTTTTAGGACTCTCATGTTGTTTATGAAAATAACTGTAAACTCGCCTTTTTAAGTTTTTTGCTTTGCCGACATAAATAATAGTACCTTCTTTATCATAGTAAAGATAGCACCCCGGTTGAGTCGGTACGAGTTTAATTTGTTCCAATAAAGCTTCGTTCATAGTTAATATTATACAACATTTATTTAAAAGCAAAATAGGATGGCTTTTGCCATCCTATTTTAAATCTATTCAGTTAAATCAAACTATCTTAATTTTACAGTTACTGATTTAGCTTTTTGAGTGTATTCTAGTTTATCTTCTCTTGATAACCAGCCTAAACCCATTTCAGCAAAGTTTTCGTTTAAGCTAAGGTCTTTTTTCATTTTATTGATTGAAACTTCACCTTTGTTTGAAAGGTAGTTGTAAATTTGACCAGCTGATTCAATAATTTGTTCTTGGATACCTTTTCTGTCTTCTTTAACTTTTGCCATTTTAAATCTCCTTCTTAAATAGTGTCGTCTGTAAAAACTTACCCCCTCATTGTAGTAAAAATTTTCTAGTTTTGCAATACTTTTAAAAGGCGTTTGTGATAAAATAGTCCATAAGGAGTATGTTATTAAATTTTATTAAAGTCGATTTTCGCACTAAAATTTTAGTCGATAAATATTCAGAACTTATTTCTGTTGGCGTGAAACCATCAGAAATATTGGTGCTTGTCCAAAATTCAACTTTAAAAAAACAATTTAGCGACCAAGTTTTAGAAAAAATTAATGTTAACGCTATCGAAAAATTAAACATACATTCTTTCTTTTCAATCGTTTATAATACTCTGATTGAAAACTGGTGTTTTATAGAAAATGCAATCCCGTCAGATAAACATTTTATCCTCCCAAACCTTGTAGGATTAGAGGTTTCACAGTTTTTACTAAAAGATATTTTAAAGAAAGTTGACGTAAAAGGTTATAATTCTAAAAAGTCTTTGCTTCACCAGATTTTTAGAAGATATTCGCTTATTGTTCAGAATAATTTGACAAACGAAGAAGTAAAAGAGCGTTCAAAAATTTTGAAAGAATCTTTTGCAGAAGATGCGGAAATTATCATAAAAAGATTATTGTCTTCGACTCTAAAAAACAGAAGTTTAGACTATTTGAGGCAAACACTTATTTTTAATCATGTTTATAAACATACAGATTATTTTACAAATATTAAATACCTGCTTGTAGATGATGCGGATGAAATGACGCCTGTTTGTTTTGATTTTATCAAGTGTTTAAAACCGCAACTTAAAGATTGGATTATTTGTTTTGATTCATTAGGGTCAAGCAGATGCGGGTATTTGAGTGCGGATACGTCGATTGATTTTAAATTGAAAGAAGTTTTTGGGGAAGATATTATTAGTGATTATAAAAAATTGAAAAGTTTTTCACCTCACCCTAGCCCTCTCCTCAAAGGAGAGGGAATGACCACAGACGCTCAATCTTTGTCAAACAATTTTCCACAAGGCGAAATAATTTTTTCAAACATATTAGAAAATAAGCATGAAAGATTAGAAAATTTTACATTAACTTCTCTGTCTAAACGTGCAGAAATATTAGATTACACGATTGAAAAGATACAAAACTTATTCAAAAAAAACATCTTGCCAAAAGATATTACGATAATAACTCCGCTTCAAGACGACATGCTTCATTTTACTTTGAGAGAAAATCTGAAATGTAATCTTCTTTTCTTATCAGGCAGCGAAAAACTTATTGATAACCAACTTGTAAAAGCAAGTTTGAACATCCTAAAACTTATGCTGGGTTTGGAAATTACAGAGATGGATTTGCGCGTAATTTTATCAGATTATGTCGGAATTCCGATAAAATATTGCCACAAGATTTTAGAAGTTTACAAACAATCAGGACTTCTTCCCGTGATGAAACTTGATTTTTACGACGATAAGTATCAGAAATTTTACGAAGCATTTGAAAATGTAAAAGAAAAAGTTGAGAGTGGAAAATGTAAACTTTCTAACGCAGTTTATACAATGTTTTACAGCGTTGTAAGCTACGTTGATGAAACGAAAATTAACAAGTTTAATTTCTTTATTAAACAATTAAAAGATTTTGAAAGTGTTTTAGGTTGGAAAAATGTAATAGAACGCGCTAATGAAATTATTGTTCAAATTGAAAACTCAATTATTGCAGAAAATCCAAGCTCTACTTTAGATATTAAAGATGACGATTTAATTGTAGCAACACCTCAAAAAATTATTGATAATAAAATTTCTACAAAATATCAGTTTTGGCTCGATGTTTCACATTCGGATTGGGTAAAAAACGACACAGGACCTTTGTATAACGCTTGGGTAATGCAGGCAGACTGGACAAAAGATGAATACACAATTGAAGATGATATATTTTTATCAAAGCAAAAAACTGCAAGAATTTTGAGAAAATTATTATTGCTCGCTAAAAATCATATTTGGGCTTGTTCAAGTTTGTTTGATCCTACAGGTGCTGAAAACTTAGGCGGAATTGAAGACTATTTAGTAGGCGGAGATGATAGCGAACAAGTAGAAGAAAAGAAAGTTTTCAAAATTGTTCCGCGTGATGACCAAAAACCTGTTCTAGAGTATAAAAAAGGCTCAATGGCAATTTCTGCAGTTCCGGGTGCCGGAAAAACCACGATTTTACTTGCGCTTATTATAAAACTTATTAATCGTGGAGTTGTTCCGACAAATATTTTTGTTTTAACTTATATGGACTCTGCTGCTAGAAACTTTAGGGAACGCATAAAAAACATGTGCCCAAATTCTAATACATTACCAAACATAAGCACAATTCACGGACTGGCTTTAAAAATCTTAAAAGAAAATTCAAATTATGAAAGATTAAATTTGTCTTCCGATTTTGATATTTGTGATGATACGCAAAGAATGAGAATAATTAAAGGAATCGTGGGCAAATTTACTAAAACTGAAATGGAAGAATTTGATCGTGCAATTTCTGTTCTTAAACTCCAAGAAGGTAATATTGACACACCTTCTACCGACAAAAAGATTGACAAATTTAAAACATTTTTTAAAGAATATCAAGCTCAATTGAGAGAAGGAAATTTGATTGATTATGATGATATTTTGATTATGTCAGTTAAATTGCTCGAACAAAATCCTGATATTTTAGAATACTATCAAAATATTTGCGAATATATTATTGAAGATGAAGCGCAAGACTCTTCAGGAGTTCAACAAAAATTAATCGGACTTTTAAGCGGAAAACATAAGAATTTGATTCGTTGCGGTGATATTAACCAGGCAATTACTACAACTTTTTCTAACGCAGATGTGGAAGGTTTTAGAGCATTTATTAAAAATGCAGATACAACAGTAGAAATGAACCACTCTCAGCGTTGCACGCAAGACGTTATGACTTTGGCAAATAATCTTGTAGATTTCGGAAACGGAATTTTACCAAAAGCATTTTTTACAAGTTATATGCAGGGAGTTAAAGGTAAAAATCCGGAAAGTGAAAATGCGATTTATTCTAAGATTTTTGAGAATGCGTTTGCTGAAAGAAATTTTGTATTAAAAGAAATCAAAAATATTTTAACAAGAAATAAAGATGCGACTATCGGAATTTTATTGAGGAACAATTTTCAAGTTGCCAATTGGACGCATTTTATTAATGATGCCGGTTTAAAAACTATTACCAGAAGCGAATCTTTAGGACAAAAAGGCGTATTTAATACAATATATTCAATTTTGAAATTTATCCAAAATCCTTTTGATAACGAAGTTTTGGTTTCCACTTATGAAACACTTTCAGACTTAGGATTTTATCGTCAAAGATTGCAGTTGGAAATTAGAAATTCAGAAACTCCGTTTATTGAAAAAGATGGTGATGATATAGAATCAACGAGCCTTTCACAATTCTTGTGGGATATGCAATATTGGCTAAACTCATCAACGCTTCCTTTGGAAGAATTAGTTATAAGAATCGGGTTATTCTACTATACAAGCGATATTGAGAAATCTAATGTGTATTTGATAGCAACGCTTGTAAAACGCTTGAACGCCAGCGGTAAATTTGATTTAACGTTACAAAGATTGGAAGAACTTTCTAAGAAACCTTCTTTAAGCGGTTTTAAATTCTTCTCGGAAGAAGAAGATAAGGACGCTGCAAAAGGCAAAGTTCAAATTATGACTCTGCATAAATCTAAGGGTGATGAGTTTGAATACGTATTTTTGCCTGAAATGGCAGAAAAAAATCTTTCAATTGATGTAAATCAAGCTAAACTTAAAGCCTCATCTTTATTTATGGAGGAAGTTAAATCGTTTAATCCGAATTATAAACGCAAATCGGAATTAGAACTTAAAGAATTTAATTCTGAAGAAAGTTTAAGACTTTTGTATGTTGCGATTACTCGTGCGCAAAAGAAATTATTTATAACAACATCTGCAAAAGCAAAAGGTTGGGGTAATAAAGAGGTTGAACAAAGCCCAAGTGTTATATTTTCTGGAGTATTATAAATTTTTGTATTAAAGTAGCAAAAAAAATCTTTACAGGATTTTAAACAAATATGAAAATTTTATTTAATACAACATTTTATAATACAAATAATAGAACCGCTAATAAGTACAACACTAATTTTAAGGCTTTTAATGCTCAAACTATTACAAAAGATACGTTGGAAAGCTTAATAGAACAGGGCTTGAGCGCGCCTAAAATTGCAAAGGCTCTAAATCTGGATGTTTCGCAAGTAATTCCGAATCTAAAGAGATATGGTTTGGAAACGAAACCACGTCAAGAATATTATGAACTGATAGATAATATAGAAGAACTTTTAAGACAAGGACTATCGACGACTGCAATCGGTAAATTATATGGTATGAACAGGCGTGATGTATATGAAGTTGCAGTAAAGGTTTTAGGTCAAGACGGATTTAAAGATATAAGGAGTTTATTTATTCGCAGAACAGGTAAAAGAACACCTTCTGAGGTGGCTAGGCAACGAATATCTAAAGTAGAACAAAATTTGCTGGAAGGCATAAGTTGTTCAGAGCTTATAATGAGATTGCATACATATTTGGCTAAATTATGCAACGTAACTAATGGTGCAAAAATTGATGTGCCGGAACTAAAGAACTCACAGAAGATGTCAATACAACAACAAGAAGATAAAACAAGTGAAGAAATACTTCAATTGCGCGAGTTATTTCGTAACTGTGTTATAGAAACATTGGCTAATAAAAAATCTGTAGTGAATATTGCAAAAGATTGTGGTATTACATTGCCAATGATGCGTAAATATGTTCATACCCTTTTATCACCATCAGAATTAAAAGAAGCTAAGCAATTGGTTTATGAAAGACAACAAGAACAAAAGATGCAGAAGATTAATCAAAGAGAAGCACTTGCAAAACAAAAACAAGTGGAAATGTTGTCAAATTTAAAATCTTTAGTCGAAAATGGATTTTCTAATAAAAAAATAGAGATGGAAACTGGCTGTTCAATTAAAAAGATAGTCAGTGTTATTGGGCAAGAAGCTTACGAAAAATTAATGCAGCAAAGAGAACAAGCACAGTTAAAATTGATATTTTCACATATGGCTTCCGGTGTTCCAAATGATTTAATCGCTAAGGCACTCGGACTTTCAAAACGTGAGCTTGCAAGTATTGTAGCGAAGAATAAGTCAAATATTGACGCTTTTCTTAATTAGTATGTAGAGAGCTCTATTTGTTATTCTTGAATGCTTTCATATAAATGTATGATTGCAAAGAAGTTCTTATTGCATATAATTTAAGTGTGTATTGGGAGAGGATTTGATGAACAGACGTTGGTACGATTCAAACGAGCATACGCAAAAGGCATTGTCTTTGCTAAAAGATATGGATGAAGTTAAGAGGAGAGCTTTATCACGAGATTTGGCAAATGTTGTAAAACAGATTAAAGAAATGCATGAAGAAGACGAAGAACAAGACATAAGTATTGGTATCGACAGAGTTTTGGGGCTTTATAAAATTTCAAATTCAAGACGTTGGTATGATAAAGTAAGTATTCTTTCATATGCTTTGAAAACAATGTCAACACTTCCTAAAGAAGATTTTTATAACATAATGGAAGGTATTACAGCCTCTGTGTCTGCGTAAATAAAATTACTTCTAATATTATTTCAACCAATTCAATAATAGGTAATACGAAAATAAACGAATAATCGAAAAGAAAATTTTTTGTATCTGTATATAGACCGAAATTCGGTGAAAATTTTTTCAAAAGGCACAAATGTGCGAGAGCGCGCACTTTTTTTTGCACCAATAATTTTATGATGTATAATTGACTTATACAATATTATAAGGAATTAATTATGCTTAAAGGAAACGAGATTAGAAATCTATATTTGAATTATTTTAAAGAAAAGCATCAACACACAATCGTTGAAAGCTCAAGCCTTGTGCCTGATAACCCGACTGTACTTTTGACAACAGCCGGCATGTTACAGTTCTTGCCTATATTTTTAGGTATCCAAAAATCACCTTATGACCCGGCTAGAGCAACATCTTGCCAAAAATGTGCTCGTGCGGGCGGAAAGGATTCTGATATTGAAAACGTAGGTAGAACTCCACGTCACCATACATTCTTTGAAATGTTAGGAAACTTCTCATTTGGCGATTATTACAAAAAAGAAGTTATTCCTTGGGCTTGGGAATTCGTTACGGAAGTTCTAAAGCTTGATAAAGACAGACTTTGGATTACAATCTATGAAACTGACGATGAAGCTTACGATATTTGGAGAAGTATTGGTGTTCCTGATGAAAGAATTAAAAGAAAAGGTAAAAAAGATAATTTCTGGGGTCCTCCGGGAGCATCTGGTTCTTGCGGTCCTTGCTCTGAAATTCACTACGATTTAGGTGAAGAATACAAATGTGACGACCCTAATTGCGGTATTGATACTTGCGAATGTGACAGATGGGTTGAAATTTGGAACTTGGTATTCACAGAATTATATCAAGATGAAGAAGGCAACCAATCACCGCTTGAACATAAAAACGTTGATACCGGCATGGGGTTAGAACGTATTACAATGGTTTGCCAAGGTGTTGCTTCAACATTTGAAACAGATTTATTGAAACCGATTTTGGACAAAGTTTCAGAAATGAGCGGTGTACCTTACAAAAAATCAGAAAAAACAGACGTTTCATTAAGAATCATTACAGACCACGCAAGATGCGTTTCTTTCTTGATTTCTGACGGTGTTATCCCTGGTAACGAAGGCAGAAGCTACGTTCTGAGAATGATTTTAAGACGTGCTCTAAGACACGGAAAAATCTTGGGTATGGATTTACCGTTCTTGTATAAACTTGTTGACACCGTTGTTGATATGTATGGCGAAGCTTATCCTGATTTGGTTAAAAACAAAGCTAAGATTATTGACGTAATCAAAAAAGAAGAAGAAAGATTTGCAAAAACTTTGGATAGAGGCTACAAACTTCTTGATGAATTCATTGCAAACAAAAAAGATATTGACGGCGAAAGCGCATTCAAACTTTATGATACTTACGGTTTCCCATTTGAACTAACTAGAGAAATCGCAGAAGAAAACGGTTTGAAAGCTGACGAAGCAGGCTACAAAGTTGCTATGCAAGAACAAAAAGACAGAGCAAAAGCAGCCACAGCGAAGATTTCAGTTACCGGTGATATGAAATATGCAAAAGTAGAAGATGAAGTTGGTTCAACTGATTTTGTCGGCTACACTGAAACAGAATGCGACGCAAAAGTTTTAGCTTTAATCGAAGGCGAAGGCTTTGTAGATGTTGTTCTTGATAAAACTCCATTCTATGCAGAATGTGGTGGTCAGGTAGGTGACAGCGGTTATATTTTTAACGACAATTTAAAAGTTGAAGTTTTGACTACATTTAAAGTTAACCACTTATTTGTTCACAGATGCCAAGTTGTAAATGGCGAAATCAATGTTGGTGACGAAGTTACAGCAAAAATTGATGCTGCAAGACGCGCAGAAATCAGAGTTCACCACACATCAGCTCACTTACTTCAAGCAGCTTTGATTAAGGTTGTAGGCGATGAAGTTAAACAAGCAGGTTCTCAAGTTGAAGAAAACAGAATGAGATTTGACTTTACGTTCTCTAGAGCGATGACACCTGAAGAAGTTCAAAAAACCGAAGATATCATTAACGAATGGATTTGGGAAAAACTCCCTGTTCATACAGAAATTATGGATATAGAAAAAGCTAAGCTAACAGGTGCAACTGCTTTATTTGGTGAAAAATACGAAGACGAAGTAAGAGTTGTTTCTATTGGCGGAGCAAAACAATGTAAATGCGGTGGCGGATGCAAGTGTCACGAAGAAAAATCTGATGTAATTTCAATGGAATTCTGTGCAGGTACTCACGCTAAGAATACAGGTGATTTGAGATTAATCAAAATTGTTTCAGAAGGTGCAATTGCAGCCGGCACCAGAAGAATTGAAGCTGTTGTTTCAAAAGCCGCAATTGAGTATTTGAACAACAAGGCTAAAATTTCTGATGCATTAGAAGCTAAATTCAAAGTTCACACAGACGAAGTTCTTGAACGTGTTGAAAAATTAGCAGAAGAAAATAAAGAATTGGCTAAATCTTTGGAACAAACTAAAGCTGAAATGGCTAAATCTAAATTCTCAACATTTATTTCTAAAGCGCAAGACATTGAAGGCGGAAAGTTGTTCATCTCTAAGATTGAAAACTTTGATGCTGACGCAATTAAAGCCGGTATCGAAATGCTTGCAAACAAGTTAGGCGAAAGCGTTATTGTTTTAGCAAACGATAGAATGGTTATTGTAAAAGTAACTGAAAGCTTTGTTAAAAAAGGCGTTAACGCAGGTAAACTAGTTGGTGAAATTGCAAGATTCACCGGTGCTAACGGCGGTGGTCGTCCAAACTTTGCTCAAGGCGGTGTGAAAGATGCAAGCAAGTTGGATGAAATTTTGGCAAAAGTTGAAAATGACTTGAAATAGAAATATTGAAAAAGCGACTTTTTAAAGTCGCTTTTTTTATAAATTTTTGTAAAAATGAGGGCGGAGGAAAAATCCTCCGCCCTCACTAATTTTTGTAAGAACTAATTCTTAGTAAAGAATAGTCAATACTTCATCAGGATTCAAGCTAGAATCGTTAGTTGTGTTAGGTACGAAAATGTACTTAGCTTCATCAACGAATTCATAGCATACGCCAAATGTTCCTGATACAGCAAGTTTAGAAAGGTTATAAACACCTTTACCAACTGTAATGAAGCTGCTGCCTACGCTCTTAAGACCTTTAACAGGGTGTAATGAAGCTGTATCAGCAAATGCATCTGACCAGTTGTCACCGTATTCTTCAACGCCATTTGCAACGATTTCTGCAGCAGAAGAAGCTGTTCTTCCTGCTACACCTGCAACTCTACCTGCCATTGAGAATGGAGCACCAAGAACTCTTGAAACTACGTTAGGGTTTTTAGTTACGTTAACTTCTGCAGATGAAAGTTGTTTAGGGAATTCAGCGCAGTTGTCACCATTCTTGATGTTTTCGAATTGAACTTCGATGTAACCAGGTTTTTTAACACCAGGTCTAGCAACGCTTGTTACTTTACCTTTTACAGTTGAGCCTGCAGGATAAGTTACGCCTGCGATTTTTGTATCTTCAACAGTTTTAGCTGTGAAAGTATCGCCAACGTTAGAAGTTCTTGCGCTAATTCTTTCGCTTAATTTAATCTTAACAGCGATTGGTTCGTATTTTGTAGCGCAACCTGCGATACCGTTAGAGGTATCAATTCTGAAGTTAGCTTTCAAAGCACCTAGCATGTAAGCAACTTGTTCTTTTGATAAATATTCATCGTTAACTATTTTATCTTTATCAGGAATTTTGTTCAAAATGTTTGAAGCGATAACTTCATCTGCTGCGCCTACAGCCCAGTTAGGGATGTATTTAACTGTTTGACCTTCAAATGTTGGAGTAGCAGTTCTATCAACATCTAAGTCCATCATTTTAGCGAAAGTAGCGAATACTTCTGCTTTTGTAATTGGTTGATCCGGTTTGAATGTTGAATCAGGATAACCAATCATAACATCAGCAGTTAAAGCTCTGTCGATTTGAGATTTAGCCCAGTAATCAGCTGCAACGTCAGTATATTTGTTGTCTTTAACTTCTGTTAAGTTTAGACCATCAGCAATAATAAATGCTAATTCTGAACGTAATACAGGCATTTTAGGGTCATATAAACCAGCTCTTCTTGAGTCCATTTGACCTTTCATGTTGCTAAGCATTTGTTTTGCAAAACGAGCAACAACTACGTTTTGTTTACCTTCAATTGTTTTAACATTGCATGGTTTGTAAATTTTTCCACCAACGATAACATCGTTTTCAGAAGTTACCATTGCATGGCTTTGAGAACCGAACAATGTAGGATGAGCGTAAGCTTGTAAATCTGCAGGTTCACCCGCCATAGCTACGCAAGAAGTTACACAAGCAACACTCAAAGCTGCCATAAATTTTGTAGATAATTTCATACTTCTCCTTTCCTTTTTACTCTCGCTTTTTCTTTTTCTAGTTTATTATACCATTATTTTTTCATTAGGTAAGCCTGAGGATAACAAAAATCCTCTCTAAAACCGATTCTTCTGTACATTTTTAAAGCCTTGTAATTGTTTGTTTCAGTAGTTACATTGACTTCACTGAAAGCTCTTTTGCCCAATTTAGTCCAATCAACAATAGTTTTGATTGAACGATTTAAAAGATGTTCAGAAAAACCATGACCTCTGTGTTCTTTTTCGATTGCAACAAGAGGCAAGTTTGCAATCTTACCGCCAGTAACGTTTGCAAACGCAAAACCGACAGGCTTGTCATGGTATAAAAGTACAGAAGTTACTTCGGGTAAAAATTCACCGTAAATGTTATCAACTACTTTATTGATAATATCTTCCGTTCCTTCCATAGTCTTAAATCTTGTGTCATAAATAGCATCTTGAGTATCTCTGAAAGATTCATGAATAATGCGGATAGCGTCTTCTCTATAAGATGAATCGTAGCTTACAAGCTTGTATTCAGAAGGTCTTTCGCTTAATTTCATATTTTCTAAAATTCTTTCAGAAGAAGCGTTACCCAT
>CAKVIG010000002.1 GCA_934754515.1 uncultured Candidatus Melainabacteria bacterium
CCCATAATTCGTTGTCGTCCTTTTTTCTTTTAGTCCCTTTTTACATGATTTACGGCACATTCGGGCTAAAACTTTAGCATTTCGAGATGGTTTTTGGAAAATTGTTACATTTCGTAATATAAATTTGATAAAACTTTTATATATCAATGTTAGAATAGCATTATGGAAAGTTTAGCAGAATTTATACAAAAAAAAAGAGAGAATGCAGGTTTGTCAGTTAGCGGTTTGGCTAAAAAGACAAATATCAAGCAAGAAATTTTAGAAGATATAGAAGCAGGCAAAGAATTGTTTTTGTCTGTAACTCAGCGTCAGCAAATCGCAAGAGTTTTGAAGTGTTCGCCTAAAGAACTCAAGAGTCACGAACGCGATTACAAATTTGAAATTATAAGCAATGACACGATTGACGAATTAAAAACAAAAATTTTGAATAGAGAAACAAATCTCAGATGTCCTCTTTGCGGGGAACCACTTGTGACAAGAATTGCAAGAATGTACGATTTAGAAGACAATTTGATTTTGCAGCCAAAAGCGCATTGTGTTAAGTGTGTTTTTCAGATTAAAGAATAGTAATTAATTTTTCAATATTGGAGCAGAATTTAGAAGCATTTTTGTATAATCTTCTTTTGGATAATTGAAAATCGCGCTTGTCGTGTTTTCTTCGATTAGTTCGCCGAAATACATTATACCGACTCTGTCTGCCAAATATTTTATTACGCTCAAATCGTGAGAAATAAACAAAATCGTCAGGTTTCTTTCTTTTTTTAATTCTTTCATCAAATTAATTATTTGAGCCTGAATACTCGCATCCAGTGCGCTAACAGGCTCGTCTGCAATCAGAAGTTTGGGATTCAAAATCAGAGCTCTCGCGATTGCAATTCTCTGTCTTTGTCCGCCTGAAAATTCGTGAGGATAACGACTCAAAGCGTCTTCTGTCAAACCAACTTCTTCCAAGACTTCTCTTACTACCGCTTTTTTCCTTGATTTCGAAAATTTTGTATTAATATCCAAAGGTTCAACAAGCGTTTCGCCGATTTTCATTTTAGGGTTCAAGCTTGAATAAGGATTTTGAAAAACCATTTGAACATTCATAGGATAAAGTTTCTTTTCTTCTTTTGTTTGTTCAAAAATATTTTTACCTTCAAATAAAATTTCACCGCTAACAGGTTTTACAAGCTTTGTAACAGCTTTAGATAGCGTTGATTTTCCGCAGCCTGATTCGCCAGCAAGAGCATAAATTTCGCCTTGTTTAATATTCAGCGAAACATCTTTTACGGCAGTAACAGTTGATGTTACTTCGTTTTTTATGCTTTTATACTCAACCGTAAGATTTTTAATCTCTAACAAATTATCCATATAATTATTTTATCATGGTTGGGTTTATGTTAGAATTGGCTAAAAGGTTAAGGTGGGTTTATGTAAGAAAACACCTCACCCTAACCCTCTCCTGCAAGGAGAGGGAATGACCGACACTTGTTAATGAAATGTCAGTTGGGCATACTTGCCCAACAAAAACTTTAGAGGATAAAACCCTCACCCGAATTTCTAAGTTTCGTACAGCTCAACTTGAAATTCTACCCTCTCCCAAGGAGAGGGGTTATACAAAACCGTAGGGTGGGAAAAGCGGGAGCGGTTCCCACCAAAAAACAAAAGGAGCAACTATGTTTGATATGTTCGTAAAAAAATACATCACGGTAAAGAATATCATTTTCTTTATAATCGCGATTTTATTTTTGGTTTTTATAACCAAGATTAAAGACATTGCAATTCTCTTTTTCGCATCTTACGTAGTTGCGTGTTCTCTTAACCCTATTGTTGATAAATTGGAAGAAAAAATGAAACGTCCACTTGCTTCAGGCTTGGTGCTTGGCGGAGGACTTTTGATTGCGTCTTTGTTTGTTATTCCAATAGGAATTATGGCAGGACATCAGATAAAATCATTCTTGGGAGCAATTCCCGAACATATTGATGCTGTGAAAGAATTTTTGATGAACATTCCGCTTATTCAAAACTCATTGCAAGGTTCTTTGGATTTCGGCGAAATCATAGCCTCAGCTTCCGGCGTTACAACTAATTTTGTAAACAGTTCAATAAACGCAAGTATGGGATTGGCAAGTGCAATTATTTACTTCTTTGCAGGTTGTATCATTGTTTACTATTTCATGGCAGATAAAGACGCTGTCAGAAAAACTTACATGAGCCTTTTCCCTAAAGAAATGAAAGTAAGAGCAGAAGAAATTCTTGATTCTATTTCACAGAAAATCGGCGGATACGTAATCGCTCAATTGGTAACAATTGCAAGCGTTGGAATTATTATGACAATCGGGCTTTTGATTCTGAGAGTTGATTACGCAATTTTACTTGGCTTGTTAACTTCCGTTTTGGATTTAATTCCTGTTGTCGGTCCTGCTATCGCGCTTGTCATAATGCTTGTAGCTTCTTATAAAATGGGCGCAGTGACTTTATTCTTTATTATTGTTGTTTTTGCAATCGCTCAGTGGGCAGAAAACAATTTTGTAAGACCTTATATCTTCTCAAAATTCTTGGATTTGCACCCACTGATTATTTACTTCTTCTTGTTTGTAACAGCACAATATTTGGGCGTAATCGGCGTTGTATTTGCACCTGCAATTGCAGCAACTGTTTGCGTTTTAATTGAAGAACTTTATATAAAAAATGTAAATTAATATGGAAAAATATCTGTACACAAAAACAAACGGCAATTTTAATTTTTTGATGGCATATCCGGCTATTGAAGAGTTTGCACTGGCATCTCTCGGCTATCTTTGGCTATACAAATTAGCTGATATGCAAGAAGGAATTAACGCAACAAAAATTTCGACAGATAATATTCCAAATATAAAAAATTTTGGCGCAATGGCTTTTTCAATGTCTTTTGACTTTGACTTTATGGGTGTTTTTGAAATATTAGAAAAACTGAATATCCCATTTTTAAGAAAAGAACGTGATGAAAACTCTCCGTTAATTTTCGCAGGAGGACCTGTTTTAACAACAAACCCAAGACCTTATGAAGAATTTTTCGATTTTATGATGATTGGTGATGGCGAAGATTCTTTTATTAAAGTCCTTGAAATCATCAAAAATAATGATAAAAAGACAGCTCTAAAACTACTTGAGGATGTTGAAGGAATTTATATTCCTGAAAAACCTGTTAAAAAATACACTGCAAATCTTAGCAATGTAATTTACACACCGATTTTGAGCGAAAAAAGTTATTTCAAAGATACTTTTATAATCGAAGTTGCACGCGGATGTATGAACAGATGCGCTTTTTGTACCGCTTCATACATAAATTTGCCGTTCAGACATTATGAATATGAAAAAATCATTGAAGCAATTGATTTAGGTTTAAAATACACAAATAAAATTGCACTATTAGGCGCGCAAATCAGCGCACATCCTCGTTTTAACGACATAATGAATTACTTGAAAGAAAAAATGGAAAACGGCGAAGAAATTCAACTCGGCATTTCTTCTCTAAGAACCGATTCCGTAACACCTGAGATGGTTCAAACTCTTGTTATGGGAGGTCAAAAGCATTCTACAATTGCGATAGAGAGCGCAAGTGAAAGACTCAGAAAATTTATCAACAAGAATTTAAAAGAAGAACAGATTCTTAATGCCGTAAAAGTCGCACGCGAAAACGGATTAAAGGGGCTTAAAATTTATTCAATGATTGGAATTCCAAACGAAACTCAAGAAGACATTGATGAATTTTTAAGACTCGCAAAAATTCTAAAAAGCGAAAACAAGGGTTTTAATATCGAATTTTCGTTCTCTTCTTTTGTTCCAAAACCACAAACTCCACTTCAGTGGTCTATGCGAGAAGATACAAAAAGCTTAGAGGCAAAACAAAAATATTTAGAAAAATCTTTGGCTAAGATTGGTGTTGGCGCGAAATTTTGCAGTATAAAATGGGATTATTGGCAAACTGTTTTATCAAGAGCAGGAGCAGAAATCGCCCCATTACTTGTAGAAGTTTATAAACGCGGCGGCAAAATCGGTGCATATAAATCAGCTCTTAAAGATTTAAAGATTGATATCTCCAAAACAATAAACGGTTATGATATTGACGAAACATTACCTTGGGATATTGTTGAAAATTATCCGCGAAAACAACTTTTGATGAATGAATTTGAACGTCTGAAAAAGAAACTAAATGGTTAACTTTTGTAAAGTTTTCTCAAAAATAGACTTTTGAGAGGATGCAACATGGTTTATAATGGGTGTATATAAGTATATTATTAACCTATTGTAAATAAGAACCATGAGTACAGAAGCTATTGGAGCGTATTCACCTGATACAGTTTATGGACAGCTGACATCACCGTTTACGCCACAAAAAATTAAAATTAATGCGCATACGCCTTATGACAAAGTTGATGAAAACGAGTCTAAGGTATTTTCTCGTGAATATTTTAAAGGTAAACCTCAGGCAAAAATGATTTATGAATTGCCTGAAAACGAAAATAAAAATAAAGATTTTCCTCCAAAGTTTGACAATAAGGATGACAAAAATAAAGAAGAAAACAGCGTAGAAGTTACAAGTTTTCAAGCTTCTACGACATCCTCCAAGGACATTGTTCAAAATTCATTGAAACGTGGATATACGGCTGAACAAGCGGTTGCTGTCACAAAAGCACAAGATGCATACAAGAAAAGTGCAGTCCTAACAACAGACCCAACCGGAGTTTTAAGTACATGCGCCTATAAAGTTGCATAATCTGCAACTATTTATTATTAGCGCATTCTTTTTATTTACATTTTCCCGTTAGAACTCTTGCAATATATTGTACCAAAATGGCAAATTCCCAAAGTGTATTACGGTGTTTAATGTAATACAAATCATATTCCAAACGTTCTTCTGCTTGAGATTCGCAAGAATTTACCTGCTGCCATCCGCACCAACCGGGACGAACCCAATTTCTGCATTCCCAAAATGGAATACGTTCCTTGTTTTCATAATAAACTTCTTCACGCACAGGACGAGGTCCAATGATACTCATTTCTCCTCTTAAAACATTTATCATTTGAGGAAGTTCATCTATATGGAATTTTCTTAGAACTCTACAGAACGGCATTATGCGCTTGTCATCAGCACGAACCTCATTTACATCTTCATCAAAGTCTTCATTAACCGTGTCTTGGTACATTGTCCTAAATTTTAACATTTTAAACGGACGGCCAAATTTACCAATCCTTGTTTGAGTGTAAAATACAGGACCAAAGTCTGAAAACTTAATTCCGATTGCTGCTATAAGCGAAAGCGGTGAAGTCAAAATCATTATCAAAACAGATGCGATAATATCGCAAAAACGTTTAATATAAGCAAATAACAAAGCTTTTTTCTTTACACAAGCATAAAATAACCAGTTTACAGTCATTTTAGATATAAAATACTTTTTAGTAATTTTTTCATAAAATTTTGGCATTCTCCAAGTCTTAACTCCCAAAGGAATGCCTTTAACCAAATCGGTTAAAATCTCAGAATCCATACGAGATTTTACGGCAATAATTACCAGTTTAACATTATTATCTTTAATTACTGCTTCTGAATCACAAGTCAAACCTAAAATTGGAATAGTAGAATCTTCGTCTTCTATAGTATTCATATTATCATCCAAAAAACCAACTACTTTTAAGCCCAATTCAGGTCTTGATTGAATTTCTTCCGCAATAACTTTTCCATCTTGACCGGCGCCCACAATTAACACATTTTTTGCTTTTTTGTTAAAGCATTTCAAAATCAAATTAAACACAACTCGAACTGCAAATAACAAAACAAGAAGGTAAATTGCATAACAGAATAGAAGCAAAGTTGTTACAACACTGAAAGATAATAACAACATAGGAATTGATAAAATTGCAGTTGCAACTACAACCGCTTCAAACAATCTGTAAGTGTTTTTCAATGAAATGGTTGTGTTTGAGTAAATGCCCTTGAAGTAAAACGTAGTCAAGAATATAACTAACGGAATTAGAGCAATTATTAAAACTTTAAATCCCATTGTTGAAATCATCTCTGCATTAGATATCAGAGTCAAAACAATTATAACTGCGTCTAGTAATAACAAAGCAACAGATGACTTAGACATAAACTCTCCTTGATTAAACACTTTTAACTTTCTTATTATAACACATGTGGAGTAATTATAACAGGGTATTTTTAGAAGTTGTAAGTTTGCGGTGCAAAATTTTCAATGGACAATAGAAAATTATTTAAAACAATTTTCTATTGTCCACTTTCAATTTTCCATTAAAATAAGGTAAATTATAATCACATCCATTCGGTAATCTTAATACAAGAAAGGCATTGGCGTTACAATTTAAATCTTGTAACTTTACCAATGCCTTTCGACAATATGTTCTTTTCTTTTTGGTTACTTTTTCTTTTTAGCGACCAACTTGTAGACTTAATTTGAGGTTGACCTGTCGATATTATACAAGCTTGTAAGCGTAACTAATGTCAACCGACCAAATGTCTATTTCACTAAACTAGTAGTCTTAATACAAGAAAGGCACTGGCGTTACAATTTAAATCTTGTAATCTCACCAATGCCTTTCGACCAAGTATGAAAAGTCTTTTTGGTTACTTTTTCTTTTTAGCAACCAACTTCTAGACTTACTTTGAGGTTGACTTGTCGATATTATACAAGCTTGTAAGCTTAACTAATGTCAACCGACCAAATGTCTACGTGCGTAGCACCTACATCATGCCGCCCATACCGCCCATGCCTGCCATAGCTGACATATCAGGAGCTTTAGTTTCTTCCGGAATGTCGATAACAGCTGCTTGAGTTGTAAGTAACATAGAGCCAACAGACGCTGCGTTTTCCAAAGCACTTCTTGTAACCTTAGCAGGGTCAACAATACCAGCTGCGAACATGTCTGTGTATCTGTCTAATAGTGCATCATAACCGTAAGCATCTTTTTCGTTTCTAACATTTTCAACAACAACATCAGATTTAGCGCCAGAGTTGAAAGCGATTGAACGAAGAGGAACATCAAGAGCAGCAGTTAAGATTTTATAACCGCTCTTTTCATCGTCTGTATCAAATGCAATTGTGTTCATTTTTGATTCAAGTTCTTGTTGAACTCTGATTAGAGCAACACCACCACCTGGAACGATACCTTCTTCGTTAGCAGCTCTGGTAGCATTAAGTGCGTCTTCGATTCTTAATTTTCTTTCTTTAAGTTCGATTTCTGTAGCAGCACCAACTTCGATAACTGCAACACCGCCTGACAATTTAGCCATACGTTCTTGAAGTTTTTCTTTATCGTATTCGCTGTCTGATGCTTCAATTTGTTTTTTGATAAGTCTTACACGTTCAGCAACAGCTTCTTTTGTTTCGTTACCAACAACGATTGTTGTTTCGTCTTTAGTAACAGTAACACGTTTTGCAACACCCATCATATCTGTTGTGATGTTTTCTAACTTAATACCAAGTTCTTCTGTGAACATTTGACCGCCTGTTAAGATTGCGATATCTTCCAACATAGCTTTTCTTCTGTCACCAAAACCCGGAGCTTTAACTGCAACTGCTCTTAAAACTTTTCTCATTGTGTTAACTACTAATGTAGCAAGAGCTTCGCCTTCAACGTCTTCTGCGATTAACAATAATGAACGACCGTCACGAGCAACTTGTTCAAGAACAGGTACAAGGTCAGCGATTAAGTTAATTTTTTTGTTTACACAAAGTACATAAGCGTCTTCTAAAACTGCTTCCATTCTTTCAGGGTCAGTTACGAAGTATGGTGAAATGTAACCTTTGTCGAATTGCATACCTTCAACAACTTTTAAGTTTGTGCCGAAAGATTTGCTTTCTTCAACTGTAATTACACCGTCGTGACCAACTTTATCCATAGCTTCAGCGATTAGTTCACCGATTTCTGAGTTGTTACCTGCTGAAATACCTGCTACTTGAGCAATTTCTTCTTTTGTGTTTACCGGTCTTGAAAGTTCTTTAATCTTGTTGATTGCAACTTCAACAGCTTTGTCTATACCGCGTTTCATTGACATTGGGTTAGCACCTGCTGTTAAGTTTCTAAGACCTTCTCTAACGATTGCTTGAGCAAGAACAGAAGCTGTAGTTGTACCATCACCTGCTACATCGTTTGTTTTAGATGAAACTTCTTTAAGAAGTTGTGCGCCTGCGTTTTCTAAATTATCTTGTAATTCAATTTCTTTAGCGATTGTAACACCATCGTTAACAATTTGAGGTGCACCGAATTTTTTTTGCAAGATTACGTTTCTGCCTTTAGGTCCAAGTGTAACCTTAACGGCATCCGCAACTGCATCAATACCTCTAAGAAGAGCCTTTCTTGCATCTTCTTCAAAAACTATTTGTTTAGCCATTTTTATAATCTCCCTTTTATAATCTTTATTAAGGAGTTGAATAGTTGAAAAGAGGAAATGTTGAACAGTTTTTTAATTCCTTTCAGTCATATATTAAGATATTGTGAACGATAGTGAACTTATTAAACTTTTCCGCTATTCAACCATTCAACTTTTCAACTATTATTCAACTACTGCCAACGCATCTTTGATTGACAAGATTTTGTATTCAACACCATCCATTTTAACGTCTGTACCTGCGTATTTAGCATAAAGAATGATATCGCCAATTTTAACTTCCATAGGTTCTTTTTCGCCCTTGTCGTTTGTTTTACCTTCACCAACTGCAACTACTTCACCTTTTTGAGGTTTTTCTTTTGCACTGTCTGGAATAAAAATTCCGCCAGAAGTTTGTTCTGTATCTTCAATAACTTTAATAACGATTCTGTCTTGTAATGGTTTTAGTGCCATAATATAATCCTCCTATCTACTACAATACATTTATACCCCAGTTTTTGAAAAATTATAAAAAAGTTAAGAAAAAATTAATTATTGGTAAGAATTCATTTTATGCTAAAATAAATTGCATGTTAAAACACATTACACCAATTATATTATTACTGATTTCAAATATATTTATGACTTTTGCTTGGTACGGACATTTACGTTTCAGAAGTTTGCCGCTTCTTATCGTAATTTTGGCAAGTTGGGGAATTGCATTTTTTGAATATTGTTTTCAAGTTCCGGCAAACAGGATTGGTTATGGATGTTATAATGCCGTTCAACTAAAAACAATCCAAGAAGTAATTACACTAACCGTTTTTTCTTTCTTTTCGGTTTTGTATTTGAAAGAACAGTTTAAATGGAATTACTTGATTGGATTTGTTTTTATAATATTAGCTGTATTTTTTATCTTTAAGAAATAAACATTTTTAATGTTTTATTATAAGATCATCAAGAATACTTGTAATTCTATCGGCATCCGCTTCTGAGTCAATTTTCAGTACGTTCTTTGAGAACGCATTTAACATGTCTTCAGCAACAGTATCCTCTTTGTCTAAATATTGTTTACTATTTTCAGCACCTCTATGCAAACTTTCGTTAATAGGCTTTACAAATTGTTTTAAAGATTTGCATTCATATTGATTCATTGTATCAACAAGAGCTTGTTTAGCGACTTTAATTTCATGTCCATCTAGTTTAAGCTCTGATGCCATTTTTGCAATCATATTAAGCTCTTTTGGAGAAAGCATTTGTCTTGCACCTTTGAAATTTACTTGAGAACGACCGACAGTATCCATTGGATTGTCTAAAGAATTTACGGTTGCTTCGTTTTTTGTTTCGGGTGCCGGTTCTGCCTTCATTGATTTAAAGTTCACCGGTGTTTGCACATTGTTTACAGAATTAGTTTCAAATTTTATCATTATAAAAACTCCTTTTATGCTTCCTTAAAAAACTATAAATACAGAAATTTGTTACTTTATATAAAAAGATTTACAAATTTTTACATGCTTATTTCAATTTTTGTAAATTTGCGCCACCCCATTTTTCATATATAATTAAATTACTATGAAACACAGAGAAAACGTACGAAATTTTTGCATTATTGCACACATTGACCATGGTAAGTCAACTTTAGCCGATAGATTATTAGAAGCAACAGGAACAATTGCACAGCGTGACATGCAGGCGCAGCTTCTTGACACAATGGATATTGAGCGTGAGCGTGGAATTACAATCAAACTTAACGCCGCTCGAATGAACTATACTTCTAATGATGGCGAAAAATATGTGTTCAATTTGATTGATACTCCGGGACACGTGGACTTTTCTTACGAAGTTTCACGTTCTCTTGCGGCTTGCGAAGGCGCATTGCTTATCGTTGACGCGACTCAAGGTGTTGAAGCGCAGACTTTGGCAAATGTTTACATGGCAATTGAACAGAATTTGGAAATTATTCCTGTAATCAATAAAATTGACCTTCCTTCTGCTGATGTTGAAAGAGTTAAGGCTGAAATCGAGGAAATTCTCGGCATTGATACTTCTATGGCGATTCCAGTTTCAGCAAAAACAGGCGTAGGTATTCCTGAAGTTTTGGAAGCTATTGTAAAATTCGTTCCGCCTCCTGTGGATACAACAGAAAAACCTTTGCGTGCACTTGTTTTTGATAGTGCTTATGACCCATATTTGGGAACTCTTTGTTTCTTCAAAATTATGGATGGTAAAATGAAGCTTGGCGATAATGTCAAATTCATGGCGTCAGGTAAGGAATATGAAATTACAGAACTTGGATATCTTACTCCGCACAGAGTTCAGGTGGATGAACTTATTTGCGGTGATGTAGGTTATTTTGCAGGTTCTATTAAAGAAATTACACGTTTTGTCGGTGATACAGTAACTCACGTTGAAGTACCCGCGGACGAACCGCTTCCTGGGTACAAAGAAGCTTTACCTATGGTATTTTCAGGTATGTATCCTGTTGATAACGAAGATTATCACGAATTAAAAGAAGCTTTGGAAAAATTGAAACTTTCAGACAGTTCAATTACGTTTGAACCTGAAACATCAAGTGCGCTTGGGTTTGGCTTCCGTTGCGGTTTCTTAGGTATGCTTCACATGGAAATTGCACAGGAGAGATTGGAAAGAGAATATGACCTTTCAATCGTAACAACCGCGCCATCTGTAGTTTACAAAGTGCATAAAACGAACGGCGAAGTTATAGAAATTGATAACCCTGCAAATTTACCTCCTGCGCAAACAAGAGATTTTATTGAAGAACCTTATGTAAAAGTTTCAATAATTACGCCGAATGATTATGTTGGTACGCTTATGGATTTGTGCCAAACAAAACGCGGTATTTTTATCAACATGAATTATTTGGACAAAGTTCGTGTTGATTTGATTTATCATTTGCCTTTGAGCGAAGTTATCACTGATTTTTATGACCAATTGAAATCACGCTCAAAAGGTTACGCAAGTTTGGATTACGAATTTGTTGATTATAAGCGTTCGAAGCTTGTTAAATTAGATATTATGTTGGCCGGAGAAGTTGTTGACGCATTGTCTGTAATTTGTCACGAAGATAGCGCGTTTTACATAGGTCAAAAATTAACAGAAAAATTAAAAACCATTATTCCGCGTCAAATGTTTGAAGTTCCGATTCAGGCGGCAATTGGCGGTAGAGTTATCGCAAGAACCAACATCAAAGCGTTGAGAAAAAGCGTTTTGGATAAATGCTACGGCGGTGATATTTCACGTAAACGTAAGCTTTTGGAAAAACAAAAACGAGGCAAAAAACGTATGAAAGCCGTTGGACGTGTAGAAGTTCCGCAAGAAGCATTCATGGCGGTGTTGAGCTTGGAAGAAGAATAAATATCATAAACAAAGACGTTGCTTTTTTACAAGCAACGTCTTTTATTAAATATCATTTCTAAAGTTTTTTAACAATTTCTTCCAAACAAATTTTTACGTGTGCGTAATTTAAACCACCCTGCATGTAAGCTACATACGGCGCGCGCATTGGTCCATCAGCTGAAAGTTCAATTGTCGAACCTTCTACAAATGTTCCGCCTGCCATAATAACCTTGTCTTCATACCCCGGAATATATTCGGGAATTGGTGTTACATAACCGTTAACCGGTGAAAGTGATTGAATTGTTCTACAAAATTCTTCCAAAGGTTCCGGCGCACCAAATATAATATTCTGGATAATATCAGTTCTTTTTTCGTAATACTTAGGACTTGAGTCGAATCCGATATCTTCAAAAACTTTTGCAGCCAAAATAGCACCTTTAATAGCTTCTGAAACAATTGAAGGTGCCATAAACAAACCTTGGAAAATCAATCTGTGCTGATTAAACATAGCACCGCCTTCTGACCCAATCCCAGGTGCTGTCAAACGGTTTGCAGAACGTTCTACTAGAAGTTCTTTACCTGCAATATATCCGCCTGCTTCAACAATACCACCGCCTGCATTCTTAATCAAAGAACCTGCCATCAAATCCGCACCAACTTCTAACGGTTCTTTTGTATCTGCAAATTCACCATAACAGTTGTCCACAAAACAAATACAATTTGGATTTTTTGACTTAACTACATTACAAATCTTTTCAATAGTTTCCATAGATAGAGATTTACGCGTCGAATAACCTTTAGAACGTTGAATCAAGACCATTGTAGTTGTTTCATCAACCATTTCTTCAAGTTTCGCAAAATCAATATCCATTCCGTTAATAAGCGGAACTTCATCATACAAAACACCATTGCCTATTAAGGATGAGCGTTTTGTTTCCTCATCGCCCGCTGTTCCGATAACTTCCTGCATCGTATCATAAGGAGCACCTGCAACGGAAATCAACTTGTCACCGTATTTAAGATTTCCAAATAAAGCGCAAGCAAGCGTGTGTGTGCCAGACGCAAAATGAATTCTAACCAAAGCTTTTTCTGCACCAAAAACTTGTGCAAAAACTTTATCTAAAACTTCACGTCCCAAATCATCATGCCCGTAACCTGAAACCGTATAAAAATGCTCAGGCGCAACCTTATTATCAAAAAACGCCTTCAAGACTTTTCTTTGGTTAAAATCTCTAATATCGTTTACTCTTTCAAATTCTTTTTCTAATAACTTTTCAGCTTGTTTAAAATCATAATTCATAATAAGAAAATCATATTGCAAGCAAAATAGAGAGTCAACGACTAACAAGTTCGGCAATTAAAAAATTTCTAAACCAATGTTATTTTAGGGTATGAAAAAATTTGCGTTATTATTTTTACTTGCAATAATTCCTGTACTCGCTTTTGATGTATACATGCCGGATGAATACAATTTTAAAGACCATGGCGATAAACTTTTATTTGTAATTGATTACTCAAACAGTATGGGTGAATATTTGGAACACAAAACAAAAGTTAATCAAGTCAAAGAAATGATGACAAAAATTCTTCCTCAAATCTCACCAGAAACAAAAGTCGGTTTAAGAGTTTATGGTCACACCTGTAACCTCATTGCCTATAACGCCTGCAGAAGTTCTGAACTCGTTACACCGCTCGGATTTTCTAATTCTGCTAATATTTTATCCGAAATGTCACACCTTCGTCCGAGAGGAATGACACCGATTACATACTCACTTAAACAAGCCGTAAATAAAGATTTGCAAGGATATGACGGAATAAAACACATAATTCTTTTAACTGATGGTGGAGAAAATTGCGATGAAAGTCCTTGCGATTATTCAATTGAATTGGTTAAGAAACGAAAAGACATAAAAATAGACGTCATCGCTTTTAATGTTCACGATGACGACGATTTGGCACAGCTAAAATGTACGGCAGATGTAACAGGCGGACGCTTTAGCGAAGCCGATACTAAAGCACAATTATTCCATACGATGGAAGAATTGGTTCTACCGCATAAAAGTGTAGAAGCAACGATTTATAAAGAATAACCGCTTTGAGCAGTTACTTAGATTTATTTCAGCATAGTAGAAATAAATCTGATAGAATCATCAGCCAATTCTTTAACAAAATCTTTTGCAATTTTATGCAGCGGTCTGCTGTCAATTTTATCAAAAATTGCATAAATCGGATCTCCACCATTGTTAAATCGCATTTGTCGGTCTTTTTTGTTCAAATAATAGCAATGAAAATCAGGCGGAATATCTATTGAGCCGATTGGTTTTTTGTTTCTTTCAATTGCGTCATAAGTTGCTGTCATAGTTTTAACTCTCTATTAAATATCTCTTACATGTATATAAAGTTATTTTTAAGATGTGGATTTCAAGCTTAATCTTTTTCTTTACAAATTGTAATATTCTTAAAAATGACATATAATAAAAGCAACATGCAGGAAACAGAAAAACAATATATAGAAGATTTTAAAACATATTTGAGTGTGGAAAAAAATTTTTCGGAACATACTCTTGCGGCTTATGCCTCTGACATTGTGAGCTACATCCTTTGGCTAGACAATGTAAGCTGTACAAATGTTGATTTTAACAAGCTTCGTGAATATTTGCATTTTATACAAAGATTTGATTACAAAAAAACGACTATTGCAAGAAAAGTCGCTTCTATAAGAACTTTTTACAAGTTTTTATTCAGAGAACGTTATATTGATTCTAATCCGGCATTATCACTTTCTGCGCCTAAGCGTCCGAAATCATTGCCAAAATTTTTGACTCCTGAAGAAGTAGAACAAATACTTAATAATGTAAAAATTGAAACTCCCGCGGGATTCAGAAATCGTGTAATACTGGAACTTCTTTGGGCTACAGGCATGCGTATTTCTGAATTAAGTAATCTGAATTTCGGCGATTTAAATCTTGATGAAAACGAAATAAGAGTTTTCGGTAAAGGTGCTAAGGAAAGAATTGTACTTGTTTCTGATAGGGCAAAAGGATATTTGGTTCAGTATATTAATTCAGCAAGAAAACTTATTGCACCTGAATATAACACCAATGAAATTAATGATGACACCCCTCTATTTATAAACAATACAGGTTATCGTTTACAAAATAAAACAGTTCGAAAAGTGATTAATGAAATTGTCGAGAAAATTGAGCTGCCTAAAAAAGTTACACCACACGTTTTTCGTCACAGCTTTGCAACCAAATTAATTGAAAATGGCGCTGACTTAAGAGTAGTACAAGAGCTTTTAGGACACGCAGGAATTTCTAACACACAAATTTATACACATATTTCAATGAAACACATGAAAGATGTTTACGAAGCTGCGCATCCACATAGTAAATAAGCAAAAAAATTAAGGGTGCAAAAATTGCACCCTTAATTCTTTAAATTAGTGAACTGTTAATTTTTTAATATTACCCTTTTCAGCAGCAAGCTTAGGAGCTTCTATTTCCAAAATACCATGTTCCAATTTTGCTGAAGTTTTTTCAACATCAATTTCTTGAGGGAAGTATACAGTTCTTGAAAATTCACCATATCTGAATTCAGATTTTCTAAAACCTTTTGTATCTTCTTTCTTTTCTTCCTCTTTCTTAGCATTGATTGTAATATGGTTTTTATCAATATCTATATCCAAGTCTTCTTTCTTAACCCCTGGAAGTTCTGCTCTTACGTTATATTCTTTTTCTTTTTCATGCAATTCAACAGGCATTGCAAACTTTTCAGCTTCTTCTGCTTCATTATAAATATACTCAGGGAAGAAACTATCAAAGTTTCTGTTTAATATTGAACTAATTTCGTCATTAACTGATTTAATAAATCCATCTGGTGATTTTTTAATTAAGAATTTCATAATCATTCTCCTTTCATATTTATGACCTATTACTTTCAACACTTATATTATTACTCCGGTATTCTAAAAAACGTGTTTTTTTAACCAAAAATTAACAATTTCGTTTTAACACGCACGGACATTAGTTTTGAGTGGATATGAATAGAAAATTGAAAGTGGAAAATGGAAAATTGTTTTAGATTTTTTGAAAAGTTTTGTGCGTTTTAAATGAAACATTTTTTGATGTATAATTCCTAGTATGAAAGCCGATTTACACATACATAGCAACAATTCCGACGGAAGTGATACCGTTCAAGAACTTTTAAATAATCTTAAGAAAAGCGGTGTTGATATTTTTGCACTGACTGACCATGATACGATTGAAGGCTGCAAAGAGATGAAAAAACTTGCGCCAAAAGAAATCACCTTCATAAAAGGGGTTGAACTGACTTGTCTTTGCGGAGATATAAAGTGTCACATCTTAGGTTATGGTGTTGATATCAATAATCCTGATTTACTTGCACTAATTGAAAAAGGGAAACTCCTAAGACGTCAAAAATTAGAAACGAGAATTCAATATTTAAAAGATGTTTTTAATATTGAACTAACAGAAGACGAAAAAAATTGGCTTTATTCAAGAAAAAGTGTTGTAAAAACTCATCTTGCAAATATCCTTGTAAACAGAGGTCTTGCTGGTGACAATGTTTCTGCTATGAAAAAATATTTAGACAATATTAAAACAGGTAACACCCGTTTCGACGGAAAAGAAGCAATCGAAACCATAAAAAAAGCCGGCGGAATTGTTGTTTGGGCGCATCCTATCGGAGGAGAAGGCGAAAAGCATTTAACCTTAAAAGAATTTTTACCAAAATTAGAAAAAATGAAAACCTTTGGTATTCAAGGGTTAGAGTGTTATTATTCAAGATATGATTTTGAAGAAATCAAGTTTTTAACTAAATGTGCAGAAGATAATAATTTGCTTATAACAGGCGGAAGCGACTATCACGGTACAAATAAAAACATACCGATTTTAAGACTAAACACATCAGACACCCCAATTGACGCCTCAAAATTAACATTATTGAAAAGTTTATAGTTTGTGTTCAGCCTTTTCAGATAAAAATGCCGATAAAAAAGGAATTAAAGTATAATAAATTCCTGCCATAATTAAAATCGGTTTTGCAATCCTGATTCCTTCCACTTGTTTTTCTACATTTGGAAGTCCTTTATTAGCTTTTCTAAAGTTTTGAATAAATTTTTCGGTCGGTTTATCCAATAATTTATCAATGATGTAGCCGCTTAAAATACTCAAACCTGTTGAGATTGCGGCATTATAAGCCAGTGTTTTTTTTCGTTTTTCCTCAATTTTTTTGCTTCTGTTGGTTTCATGAATAAAAGTTGCAGTTGTTAAAACATCCGTCAACGCAACAATATGCATTGGGAAATTAGAATCTTTATATTTTTTAGAAAATTTTTGCATGCCATCTTGATTAATGACTTTAGCAATATTTTTTGCCAGACCATCTTTTTTACCTTTAAAACTAATATTTTGTCGATTAGTTTCTTGTTTATGAGGAAAAGCTTTTTTCATAACAACAGGTAATCCCGCAACAGTTAAAAGGGCTTTTGGAACAGCAGTTACAACACCCAAACCAAGTTTAAACATTTGAGTTGCAAATGTATAAGTCTTTGAATATTGCAAAGTTTCATTTTTTTCTTTTAGATTTTGGATAGTCTTGGAACTCAAATATTTTTCGGGATTTTTGTCTATTTTTTTTATTGAATTAGCAACGGGTTTTGAAATTCCAAACATCATAAGATACCCTGCCAAACTTGAAGCTATTGACTTTGCACATAAAACTTTTTTATTCTCTTTATCAACATGAGGTGTCATCCAAATTGACAAAGGACGTACGCCTACAGAACAGCCAAAGATTGTAGCGGCAGAAAAAAGTGCCCCATTTTCTGCTGCAAATTCCAAGCCTTTTTTGAATGTTTTATTGGTATATAATCCCTGAAATGTGATATTTGAATTTACTTTCATCTATTTTTATTAGATAACATAAATATGGAAATTATTAAACAGTTTAAGAAAAGCGAACTTTTTGCAACTGCTTGCATATACTTAATTCTGCTCGGCAATGTCTTTATTCTGCATGATTCGCCAATTGCATTTATTTCAGCCTTCTTCGGCATAACTTATACAATACTTGCAGGAAAAGGTACACCAATTTGTTATATTTTCGGAGTAACAGGTTCAAGTTTTTATGGCTATTTAGCTTTTCATAACGCTCTTTGGGGAAATTTAATTTTGTATATGGGATACTACGTTCCAATGCAAATTTTAGGCTATTTTAGATGGCAAAACCATTTAAAATCAAACTCTTATGAAATTGTAAAAACTTCACTTTGCAAAAAAGAAATTGTATGGCTTATTATATTATCGTTTTTAGCTTGCCTTATTACCGCTTATATTTTGACTGTTTCTAAAGATAAAAGTCCGATAATAGACTCCATTACGACCGTTTTATCAATTACAGGCATGTATTTAACTGTCAGACGCGCGATTGAACAGTGGTGGTTTTGGATGATTGTAAACGGTTTATCCGCAATTATGTGGATAAAAATAGCTTTAGCAGGCAAAAAAGTTTATTCAACCGTTATCATGTGGAGTGTATATTTCTTATTAGCAATTTATTTTTACATTACTTGGAGAAAAGAAATAAAAAATCGTTAGATATTTTCAAACGAATCAATCACAACATCCACGATTGCCGTGCCTTGGTGGCTGATTGCTTTTTCCAGTGCAGGAATTAGTTCTTCTTTTTTTGAAACTCTCACGGCAAACAAATCATAAGCTTCCGCAATTTTTGTAAAATCAGGGTTAATCATCTCAACTTGATAACGTCTGTTATAAATTTTTTCTTGCAATTCGCGCACCATGCCAAGATAACTGTTATTCATAATTATAATTTTTAGCGGAATATTATGTTCCCTGCAAGTTGCAAGCTCTTGCAAATTCATCTGAAAAGACCCATCACCCGTGATATTCAAAACAAGACTATCAGGATTAGCAATATAAGCCCCGATTGATGCAGGAAGCCCAAACCCCATTGTCCCCAGTCCGCCTGAAGTTATAAATTTTCTCGGCTTATTAAAATGGAAAAACTGTGCTGTTAACATTTGATGCTGTCCAACATCAGTCACAACAACAGGTTCAAAGTATTTTGTAAAATCAGAAACTGTTTCCAAAACAAATGACGAATGCAATTTTTCTGAAAAATCTTCTTCAACAGCTTCATCACTATCTTCCATCGAATCAATTTCCATCAGCCATTTTTCAGGTGTAGAGAATTTAATATCGGAATGTACAAAATCTTCTAAAAAGACTCTGATGTCGGCAATAATTTCATAATCTACAGGCATGCCGGCAGGTTGAATATTGATGCTTGCGATTTTGAAATTCTTTGTAAACTCATCATTTTTACAGGTCGAACGGTCAGAAAAACCTGCACCCAACGTGATTAACAAGTCACATTGTTTTAGGGCAGAATTCGCTAATTCAACACCGTTTAAGCCTATCATGCCCAAATATAATCTGTTTTCAGACGGATAAACCCCAATCCCCATAAGTGTTGAAACTACAGGACATTGTATTTTAGAAACAAATTTTTCAACTTGTTCGGATGCGTTTAGACAACCGCCACCAAGCAAAACTAAAGGTTTATGTGCGTTTTTAATCAATTCCGACATATCTTTAATTTCTTTAGAAAAATCTTTAACAATGATTTTTTCATCTTCATGCTTAGAAGTTCTTTCGTAGTATTCCGCTTCAAGAATATTTCTGGCTAAAGCTACGACAACAGGACCTTTTACACCGCTGTTTGCAACTGAAAAAGCCTCTTTAATCACTTGTACAACATCGTCATCATGCTTAAGCGTGTAAACTTTTTTACAGCAGGATTGTACCATTGCAGAAATATCAACATTTTGGAAAATCTTACCGTTACGATTTGTAGTTGATACAGCTCCGGCTAAAACAACAAGCGGAGTTGAGTCTGCATAAGCATTTGCAATCCCCGTTACAGTGTTTGTAAAACCGGGACCTGATGTTACCAATACGACTCCTGCATTTCCGCAAACTCTTGCATAACCTTCCGCTGCATGCACAGCAGCTTGCTCGTGACGCACAAGATAATGTTTTATCTTTTCGGTTTTTGAAAGCTCATTATAAATACTTAAAACTGCAGCACCGGGGTAACCGAAAACACTCTCAACGCCAAGTTCTTCAAGCGTTTTGACAAGTGCTGATGCAGTATTTCGAGTTTTAGTAAGACTTGCATTTTTAACCATCGTGAAAACATTATACATCAAAATTAAATAAAAGACTTGATTTCTATTTTTGTTTTAGGTAAGATAGTTTTGCACTAGTCGTTAAGATTTGTGTGTGATAATTAAATATCGGGATGTAGCAAGGACTCCGACAAAAGCTGACTAAATGTCAGGTTTTGATGGAGGGAGGCGAGTCAGAAAGCGTAAGCTTTATGTGAGCCGTATATAAGATATACCAAACTGCATTCCACAAACTATAAACCTTAATATCGGGATGTAGCGCAGTTTGACTCTGCCGAAGAAAAGTTGACTAAATGTCAAGTTTTCTGAGAGGTAGCACCGGTGCGCTTCAAACCAAAAATTGAAAATTGAATATCGGGATGTAGCGCAGTTTGGTAGCGCACCTCGCTTGGGACGAGGGGGTCGCACGTTCGAATCGTGTCATCCCGACCATTTAAAAAAGACTTTCAGAAATCTCTGAAAGTCTTTTTAATTTTTATTTATATAAATAATCTTAGATAAACCAACATTCTTAAAAAACTTCTTTTTCCATAAAATCAGTCCATTGCTTAATTATTTCTTCTTCAGAAAGCTTATAAGATATTGGTTCACCAACTTTTAGAGTGACATGTTTTGTAAAAGGTAAAAAAGCATAGCCGGTAAAACCACAAATTGCAATCGGCACAATATCCATTTTTGCCATCTTTGCAACAGCTGCAAATCCGCCTTTGATATCTTTAAACGGTTCTTTTTCTTTATAACAAGTTTTTCCTTGAGGAAATATACCAAAATTCCAATTAGTTTTATCTTTGATTGTTTTAATCGTCTTTAATGTTTCCAATCCCGGTTTATCACGGTTTACGCCAAAAGAACCCAAACTAATTACCAACAACCTAATGAGCGGATTTTTGTGAGTATATAATTCTTCTTTTGCCATATAAGCAACAGGACGATTAGCGATTAATGAAATTAATGGCGGATCAATGTATGATTGATGATTAGACGTATAAATATAACGCTTAGTGCGGTCTATGTTATTCCAACCTTTAATTTTTACAGTATAAAATAACGTTGCAGCCGGCCATACAACAAAATATAAAAACCAAGTTATGAAAATAGTTCTTATTAAACCGTAATCTTCTGCATATCTTCTATTGAAGTTTCTATTCTTTCCAAACATACGTGTTCCTTACTATAAATATTAATGCCTTTAGATATTATACTAAAAGTAATGTTTTCAGTAAACTTTGTTTTTTCACCATCAATATGAGCCAAACAATATTTGTTTAAAATATCTACATTTTTAGCTTTTATATATTCCGTCATAAAATTATTAATCTTTATATTTAGGAAAATTTCCAAAATTACAATAAAAAATAATATCGGATTTTGAGTTTTTAGTAGAAACACATCAAATAAACCGTCGTACAATTCAGCGTTTTTAGCAATTGAAAAGCACTTTCTATACATATTTCCGGCATTTGCAATAATAATACAAGAAGCATGTACTACGCGAGTATTATTATCAATTGTAATCACATATTCTTTGCATTTAAGCCTTAGAGCAAAAATAATTCCGGCTATAAAATATGCAAAATAACCGAATTTATTTTTTAAAGATTGTGGCGTTTTTCCGATAATATCGGCATCAAAACCAAAACCACAACGCAAGATTGATAATTTTTTATCAACTTCCAATACATCGACTTTTGTAATATTTTCATCTTTTAAAATATCAAGTGCCTTTTTAATACTATCAATTCCAAGTGCTGCAGCAAGTAAATTTGCAGTTCCACAAGGAATTATACCCAAAGTTTTGTCAGTATGAATTATATGAGGTAGAACTTTATTAACCGTACCATCACCGCCCAGGACAATAACAGTATCAAAAAGCAAAAACAGTTGAGGTTCAATTTCGTCAACAGACACAAACTTGAACGATTTTGCGTTTTTCAATAAAAACTTCTGGAGTGTTTTTCTATATTTTAAAGCCTTTTTTCTTCCGGCATTAAAATTTGATACGACAAGAACATTATTCATTATCTGCTCCTCGTTGAAAAATTTTTACGTAAATAGATAACAAAAATAACCCCAGCAAATAAGCACCGATTACATCCGTCGGATTATGAACCCCAAGCCAAACCCTTGAAAACCCGACAAACAAAATCCAAATTGCAGAAAAAATAATACCCAAATATCGCCACACTTTGTTTTTACAATAATTATGAATAAAATAAATTACCATTCCCCACAAGCAAATAGTAACCAAACTATGACTTGAAACATAACTAAAACTATGCGGATGAATTACAAGTTGCATTTCAAATGGCGGTCTTGGTCGATGTACAAGAGGTTTAATTATACAGTTCAAAAGAAACGTTACAAGAGGAATTGAACATAAAAAGATAATTGATTTATACTCTCGTTTTTTTAAAAAACAAATACTTCCAATAATCAAAGGCAAAGCAATCATTATTGAATACAATTTACAATCAGGAAGTAACGGAATCCACAAAGGTAAATTTTTCAAAACACTTTGCAAATGCAAAACGAAAGCCTTGTCCCATAAATCAATTATGGGACAAGTTTTCACGATTATTGAAAAAATTATAAATATTGCAAGTAGCAACAATGATTTTTTCATATTATTTTCCACAGCCTGCACAATGTCCTGAGCATTTGTGCGCTGGCTTTTCTTTGGAACAGAAATTATCTCTATCAACGTAATATTCACCTTCTAGAGGGAAAATCGTCATCCAAAGATTATTTCTCCAGTCTTCATCAAGAATCTCTTTCACTTCTTCTGAATACTTGTCGATTTCAGAAGTAATTTTAGGGTCAGTCAAATACGCAGCCGCATTTTCATGTGTTTCATAAGGTTTGAATTCTTGATAGTATTTTCTCAAAACGTCAGGTCTATCAACAATCATACAAGGTCTTAACATATTCCCGTCTTCGTAAGGAATACCATCTCTAATAGCTTTCATAAACGGAGCAGCAAGAGCTTCTGTAAGAGTGCAATTTTTAACATTATGTGTTGCCAAGTGAACAAAAGTACAAGGTTCAACATCTCCGTTCGGATTAACGTGAACATATTGTCTTCCGCCTGCAATACAACCCATCATTTCAGGACCATCACCCCAGAAGTCAACTGTCATCATAGGAAGCGTATTTCTTGCGTTATAAACTGCTTTCAAAATTTGTTGTCTTTGCTTTGCATTAGGAACTAGACTTACGTCCGGACTATCTCCAACAGGAACATAGTGGAAGAACCAAGACCACAAACAACCTTTATCTGATAACATTTTCATAAATTCATCTGATGTTACTTCGTCACAGCTTTTTGACGTTGCAGTAATACTTGCACCGAAGAATACACCTGCTTCACGCAACATATCCATTTTTTGCATTACCATATCAAAGCAACCTTCGCCACGAACAGCATCATTGTCTTCTTTTAATCCCCAAAGAGAAAACATTGGGTGAACGTTTCCTAATTTTTGGAGTTTTTTCACAACTTTTTCGGTAATTAATGAGCCGTTTGTGAATGTGATAAACGCACAATCGTTAAATTCTTCAGCAAGTTCCAAGAATTCTTTTCTTGCAAAAGGTTCACCGCCAACAACAGGAATAATGTGAATACCCATAACATCTCGAGCTTCAGTGAAAATTTCTCTCCATTTTTCTTTTGAAATATCGTCATTTACATTATACTCGTGAGCCCAACAACCTTTACAATGGAAATTACATCTTTTGGTTATTGAAGATAACAAAACTGTTGGTGGAAAGAATCCGTTCTTTTCGTTAAATTCAGAGCGTTTTCTCAAATTATCACCATAATATCCGTTAACAAAAAAGTTCTTAATCCATTTGTTACGACAATTTGGGTGTAATTCAGTCAAAATCTTTTTCCACCACAAAAGATGCGGATGTTCTGATTCAAATAGCCATTGCATTCTTCTTGCGTGATTTATTCCGCCTTTAGAACCTGCAATTTTTTCAAAGATTTTTGCAAGATTGATTAGTTTTTGCTTGCTGTAATGTTTGCCCAAATAATTTAATGTTTGGTCAATTACAAAATTATTGAATTTTAGTTTTAATCCGTCAAAACAACCCATAGAGTTTGACTGCCAAACAGTTGCTTGCTTTTCTACTCTCATTTCCTATCCTTTCCTCATAATTTATAAAGCATTTTAATTATCTCATAAATATAATTAGACAGGCTATTGTTTAACCCAAGTAATCTTTGACAACCTGCCTCAATTGCAAATATAACACGAAAACTTCAGCTTCCCTCAAACTGATTTAAATTTCAAAGTACCGTCAAGTTTGTCCCAAAAGATTATCTAAAAAATCCTCTTTCGAGATATCCTATTATCGCACAAACCTAAATAACATGCAAAGTTAAGCCGATTGACGTTTTTTGACATTATATTTAATAAAGATTACTCAAAAGATTACTTCCCCTTTTACAAGGAAGCAGTGTTTTATAAAGAAACGCAATTATTTCCGAGTTTTATCCCCTTAAAAGCACTTCCACTAAAACGGGTAATCTTGAGTTATTTTAATACTAGTTAATCTTTATATCTAAATATGCTTCATTACTTAACAGGGAAGTAGTTTATAGTTTTTTTTAATAAAAATCAAATTTTTCGTTATTCAAATTGGGGAAAGTAATCTTTTTTTATCTTTTAAGTAATCTTTTTTTTGTTTTTAAAGACACACTTCTTATCATTCCTACACAAAACAACATATTTCCCTCTCTTTTTGAACACTTATTAAACCTTGGAGGTAAGATGGGAAAGCAAAAAGGAGGTTGTAACTATGACAGAGCCAAAACTAGACCTAACAAATATTAAAATGGAAGATATTTGGGTTGATGTTGAAACTGTAGCAAGGCTTAAAAAAATTACAAAACGAGCAGTCCGAATGTCATTAAATAATGATAAATACGAATCAAAAACTGAAAAGTGTCGAGGGGGCTATTTATATAAAATTAGATTGAGTACTTTGGAAGTAGAATTTCAGAAAAAATTTATAGAAGAATACATAGAAGAAATTAATAGTTCAAAAGGTGAATTAATTGAGCTAGATAATCTTAAAATTAAACAAGAAAGATTAATTTCTGAATCACAAAAGAAAATGGCTCTTGCAAAATTTGATTTAATCAATTATTGGCTTGATTTTAGAAAAAGCCACAAAAATGATAAACATACTTTAGATACAAAATCTATCAATAAGCAATTTCTAGATATGTATAATTCCGGTTTGCTTTATGAAAACATATTTAACATATTAGGAACAGTTTGTGAAGGCTCACTTTATAGATGGCGAAAGATTTTAGGTTATAACAGAGATTGGACTGCGCTAGTTGCACAATATAAATATTCAACAAGAAAAGAATACAATACATCATTAAATCACGAACAAATTAAAATCTTTTTAAACATTCTTTTATCACCCAATAATTTTTCCATAGGGAAAGCAATTAGTTTGACTAAACATATATTAAAAGAAAGAGGGCACGATATTTTACCTCAAGATGTTACCTTTAGAAGATATGCTAAATGGTTTAGAGATAATAATTTTGATAAGTGGACTTTAGCAAGAGAAGGACAAAAAGCTCTTAAAGATAAAGTTGAACCATATATTGTAAGAAATGCAACATTATTAGAACCTGGGCAGGTTCTAATTGCAGACGGTCATACTTTAAACTTTTTAGTAATAAATCCTTTTACAGGTAAACCTTGCCGAGCAACATTACTTGGATTTCTCGATTGGAAGTCAGGAGGCTTGGTTGGTTATGACATAATGCTTGAAGAATGTACTCAAAATATTGCTTCAGCATTAAGAAATGCTATCTTAAAATTAGACCACATCCCAGATTATGTTTATCAAGATAATGGCAGAGCTTTTAAATCAAAGTTTTTTAATGGTGATAAACAATTTGAAGAACTCGGTTTTACAGGCATTTATGAGAAGTTGGGAATTAGACCTGTATATGCACAACCATATAACGCTCGAGCAAAAGTAATAGAGCGTTTCTTTTTAGATTTTCAAGAAGGCTTTGAAAAATTATTACCAAGTTATATTGGTACAAGCATTGAAAATAAACCTGCTTGGATGAAACGGAATGAAAAACTACATTCAGCGATTCATGAAAAACAAGAATTTATTCCAACGATTGAACAAGCAATAAAGTTGATTGATAAATGGCTTGAGTATAAACATTCACAGCCTTGTACTAATTCAGTGGGCAAGACTATTCAAGAAGTAATCAACGAAACAAAGAGGCAGAATATAAAAGAATCTGAGCTTGACGATTTAATGATGGCACAAGAAGTAAAAAGCATTGGAAGAAATGGAATTCGCTTCTTAAAATCCGAATATTTTGATGAAGCTTTATATGGATTAAAAGAAAAAGTTATTATTCGTTACAGTTTATTCGACTTATCTTACATTAAAGTTTACTCATTTAAAGGAGAGTTTATATGCAGAGCAGATAGGGTTACATCAACACATCCTTTAGCAATGCAAATGGGTAATATTAAAGATATTGAGGATTATAAACACAAGATTGAAAAACAAGCAAAATTGAGAAGAAAAACCATAAAAGCTGTAAAAGAACACTTTAAATTAAGTGATATTGATTTAATTGAAAAAGAATTGATAGATATACCAACAACTGATGATGAGTATATAGAGGCAACTGTTGTACCACTAAATCAACAAGAATCAAAAAGGGAATTTGTTCCCAAAGTTAAAACCTCTATTATTAGTAGACCAACGTTTGCAAATAACTATGAAAGGTATGAATGGCACATGCAAAATGGTTGTATAAATCAAGATGATAGAGATTGGTTAACTAAGTATATACAATCAACTGAATACAGGACCATATACGAATAGAAAGGAGTAATATGAAAAAAGTCTTTGTAAAAACAACTAATGTCAAGAAGTTTATTAGTATGTATAATAACTTACTTGAAAGAGCTGAAGGAGTTCCAGGACTAGGTTTAGTTTATGGTGCTCCAGGATTAGGAAAAACCCATACCATTAATTGGTGGGCATTTAAGAATGATGTTTATTTGGTTAGATGTAATAACCTTATGTCTACAAAATGGTTATTAGTAGAAATTTTGGATGCAATGGGAGAATATGCACCAAGACGTAACCTTGATTGCTTTAATATGATTATCAAAAACTTACTTTTGACTCCGAAACCAATAATCGTTGATGAAATTGATTATTTAATGTTTGATTCAAAATCAATAGAAACATTAAGGGATATTCATGATAAAACGAATGTCCCTATTATTATGGTTGGAATGAATAGCGCAAATTCAAAATTAAAAAAATATAAACATCTTTATGACCGAATTTCTGAAATTGTAAAATTTGAACAATTTTCAAAATCAGATATTAAAACTATTATTGATGAATTATCAGAAATAGAATTTACTGATTGTGCCATGAAATATCTTTATAGAAATGTTAATCGTTTTAGACAAATTGTAAAAATATTGAATAAAGCAGAAAATTTTGCAAAATCTAACGGGTTAAATTCTATTGATGAATTAATTCTTAAAGAAATAATGGTAATTGATAGTGATACTAGTGATAACAATGAGAATATACTAAAAAGGAGTAATAGTTGATGGAACAGAGAATTACAAAAATCTTAAATATTCTTAAAAAATTTCAAATAAATGAAATTGCCACTTATTTAGAGTGTGAAGAGTCTGAGATAAAACCATATATTAACAACCTGATTTCTGAAGGTTTTGTAAAAAAAATATCTGAATCTGAATATGTTTACATTATAAATAAAGACTCAGATTTTCAGCGTAAAATCAATCAAAAAACTATTGAAGTAAGTGTTGGTTTTAATATGAAAAAGAATGAAATTTTCAATCTTGAAAATTACAAAGATTTTCCTGCGGAAACTGTATTTAAACGTAAAACTGATTTAGATTATTATAACAAATGTGATGAAAGAACAAAAAAACTTATAATTAAACACATTGTTCTTTTTAATTTAGCTGGAGATATGCCATTTGGAGCATTAGAACAATATCTAAAAAAAATAGCAGAAAAATATCCTGAATATACGATGAATGCTCAGTGGTATCGTAGAAAATACAATCGTTATTTAAAAGAAGGATTAGCCAGACTATATTATAACAAAATATCAACAATAGACTCCAAAACATATAATGAATTTAAAAAATTGTATTTAAATCCTTGTGGTTATACTCAAGAACAATGCTATAACATGTTACTTTTAAAAAGTGGATATAAAGAGGGTGATATACCTACTTTACCAACATTTGTTCATCGACTTAAACATGAGTATACGCCTGATGCTATAAAAAAGATGAGAAGTTATAAGATAAAACCTCCAACCTCAGCTGATGTCGAATATTTAAAAATACATAAAAAAAGAAAACGACCAAGTGAGGTCTATTTTGAAAAAGCTGCAAATGATTATATACAAAGCTTAATTGAGAATCAAATTGGTGTTAGTAAGACAATAAAATTAAACATAAAAAGGATAATAGCATACTTTAGAGGCATTAAGTTAGGAGAAATTGTAAAAGAAAAGGTTTTAGAATTTCGAGAAAAGCTCTTGTCAGAAGGTACTAGTATTAATACTGTAAAAAACTTGATTGGAACATTATTTACAATACTAAAAGCAAGTGGAATTGAAGTGGAATATGAAATTCATGAGTATTTGAAAAAATCAAATCAAGTTTTCTCAATAGAAGATATTACAACAATAATATCCTCACATAATACCCCCGAAACTTTTATTATAGCACTCGGGTTAAGATTAGGAGAATTACAGGCTTTAAAATATGAAGACTTTGATTTTGAAAACAAATTAGTAACTATAAAAAGACGTAATGAATGTGGAAGAATAAAAGAGTTTAAACATGCAAAATATATTCGACAATGCCGAGTACCTCAAATAATTCTTAACCAAATAGATAAAAATAAAAAAGGATTAATTTTTAAAAATATTCATTTTGACAATCAAGAAATTTTACGAAATACATTTTTCTTCTTATGCATCGAGAAAAATGTTCCATTTAACATTATTGCAAGACAATTAGGTTTTAATAATCTCCAAGTATTTTATAAAGAACATAAAAAATATATTCCTAAAGAATGTGATATTGATCTGTTAGAAGATATTATTTAAATCGCTAGAATTCTTAAAACTCCCATATTAACTTTTTTGTTTAAGTTTCTAGTCATCTATATTTTTAACAGCTGTTATTAAGAATTATAAGTTTGTGATATAATTAAATAGTCTTTTATCATGTGTTCATAAATAGGAGAATTTATGTCAAAGCAAGCGGTAATACTGTCAGGAGGTTTTGGTACAAGGTTATCACATGTTATTTCTGATGTCCCAAAACCAATGGCTCCTATACAAAATATTCCTTTTTTAGAATATATAGTTCAGACTCTTAAACAACAAGGTTTTGATCATTTTATTTTTTTAACAGGTTATAAATCTGAATGTATTGAAAATTATTTTAAAGATTTGAAAAATGCAATTTTTGTCAAAGAAGAAAAAGCACTAGGAACTGGCGGAGCAATTCTTAATGCTTTCAATAATTTACAAGACGAATTTTTTCTAATTAATGGTGATACATTTTTTGACATCGACTACTCATTACTTGAAGATTTTGGGAAGAATAAACCTATTACTATTGCTTTAAGATATACAAATGATGTGAATCGGTATGGTTTTGTTGAAACTGATGATGATTTTTTAGTTAAATCGTTTATAGAAAAAGGACAGTTGTCGCAAAATAAGATTGATGGTTACATAAATGGTGGGATTTATTATATTCATAAATCCGCGTTGGAAGGATATACAAAAGATTTTCATTACGAATTTCTTTCTTTAGAAACTCAAATATTTCCTAAATTATTAAAAGATAATAATTTGTATGGTTTACCATTGGGAGGTTGTTTTATTGACATAGGAATTCCGGATGATTATTATAAAGCGCAAGATTTAATTCCTAATAAGCTTTCTCAGGAAATTAAGCCGGCATTATTTATCGATAAAGACGGCACACTAATCGAAAATACGGAATATCCACATGGTAAAGATTTTATAATCATAGAAAATACTATTGATATTGTTAAACAATATAAAAATCAAAATTTTTATATTGTAATGATAACCAATCAAGCTGGAATTGGTAAAAACAAATTCACCCTCGAACAAATGCAAGAAGGATTTGATGGAATCAAAGACTTTTATAACACTAATTATGGGATTAAATTTGATGATATTGAATTCTGTCCGTACCACAAAGATGCAACAATTAATAAGTATGCATACGAAACTTTATTAAGAAAACCAAATCCAGGAATGATATTAAAGGCTTGTGAACATTTAAGAATTGATTTAAAAAAATCAATAATGATAGGCGACAACAAAGATATCGATAACATTAAGTTACCATATTTGAAAAGTAGAATTCTATAGGAGTTTCCAATGAATATTAAAAATTATATTAAAGATTCAATAGAGACAAAAACCAAAATTTTAAATAATGAAACTATATTAAATACAATTCAAAGCATTGCTAATGAAATTGTAAAAAGTTATGAAAATGGAAAGAAGGTTTTAACAGCCGGCAATGGTGGTTCTGCAGGAGATGCTCAACATATCGTAGGAGAACTTGTTTCAAAATTTTTCTTTGATAGACCGGGGTTAAGTGCATTTTCACTGGCTACTGATACTTCAATATTAACTGCAATCGGAAACGATTATGGTTATGAAAAATCTTTTTCGAGACAAGTGCAAGCCAATGGTTGTAAGGGTGATATATTTATTGGAATCTCAACCTCTGGCAATTCTAAAAATATTATTTTAGCAATTGAAGAAGCAAAAAGAAAAGGTATGATTACTGTGGGATTAGTTGGCTCAAAACCTTGTGACATGGATAGTTTATGTGATTATATAATAAAAGTACCATCTACTAGTACACCAACAATCCAAGAATCACATATTATGATCGGACACATTATTTGTGCATTAGTAGAAGAAGCTATTTTCAGCAAGGTTATGGCAAAATAAAGGGAGTTTAATAATGATAATTAGAGCAAAAGCACCTTTAAGAATTGGTTTAGCAGGTGGTGGAACAGATGTAAGTCCTTATTGTGATTTATATGGAGGTTCTGTGCTCAATGCTTGTATTACCATGTATGCGTATGCAACAATAGAGCCCCGCAATGATGGTAAAATTGAATTTTGTTGCGCGGACCGTAATGAACAATGTCTTCTTGATTCTTCTTTGTCATTGTCAATTGATGGAAAGTTTGATTTATTAAAAGGAGTTTATAATCGATTAGTAAAAGATTATATTAAAAAACCCTTAAGCTTTACTCTTACTACTTATGTTGATGCTCCAGCAGGAAGTGGTTTGGGTTCGTCATCGACCCTTGTAGTTGCAATAGTAAAAGCATTTCAAGAGTGGCAAAAGTTACCACTCGGAGAATACGACCTTGCACATATCGCCTGGAGCATTGAAAGAGAAGACCTGAATATGGCAGGCGGAAGACAAGACCAATATGCAGCAGCGTTTGGTGGCTTTAATTTTATGGAATTTAATAAAGAAAAAGTGCTTGTAAATCCATTACGTATAAGACAAGAATACCTAAATGAATTAGAATTCAATTTGTTATTATATTACACTGGAACTAGTCGTTTATCAGCCAAAATCATTGAAAGTCAAGCTGAAAATGCGAAAAATAAGAATGAAAAAGCTATAGATGCGATGCACAAATTAAAACAATATTCTTACGATATGAAAGAAGCCTTATTAACAGGACATCTTTATCAAATGGGACAGTTATTAAATGATGGTTGGGAATATAAAAAACAAATGTCATCTGCAATTTCTAATCCAATAATTGATAACATTTATAATACCGCTATGAAAGCTGGTGCGTCTGGAGGGAAAATTTCTGGAGCCGGTGGTGGAGGTTTCTTTATGTTTTATTGTCCAAATAATACTAGATATAATGTAATAGAAGAATTGCAAAAGTTGGGTGGAGAATTTAGAAGATTCAGATTTACAAATTTAGGAGCCGAAAGTTGGATTATCAACAATTAGTTTGTTATTATCCAAGTTTTCAACAGCTGTTATTGAATCCATTTCTATATTGTATTTTTTGCCATTTTCATCAACGCAGGTTGCAAATGGGATATTGCCATCAGCATAAACATTTGTCCAAGTGTAAAGTACAATTCCCAACTTTTTGGTCTCTAGATTTAAAACCATTGTTCCAAATAATGTTCTGTCAAAATCTTTTAAATTTTCTAATGCCATAATTTTGTCCTTTCTGTTTATTTACATTGACATTAATCGAATAGATGCAACAACTATTCAAGTCTATTGCACCTGTTTCGTATCATTCGGACACATTCTAAATTTCGATTTTAACGGCATTTATAAGTTCGTAGTTATTAGTTCCACAAGCATAGAATCGACTTAGATTAGATAACAAAGCCGTTGAAGAAGCATTGCTTGAGGTTGCTAAAAAAGCATCTGATTTACGACCATTGATGAAAAATATCGCAGGAATTATGGCAGATTCTACCGAAGAGAACTTTAAAGAAGAAGGTCGCCCAAAGTGGAAAGATTTGTCAGAAAAAACTAAAACTGCAAGAAGAAAAAGAGGACATTATCCCGGACAAATTCTTCAGGTTTCTGGTCAGTTAGCAATGTCTGTTACAACTCAATATGATAATGAATCAGCTATTATCGGTTCAAATAAGGTTTATGCTGCGATTCATCAACTTGGAGGACAAGCAGGGAAAAATAAAAAAGTGACAATCCCTGCAAGACCTTATTTAAAATTGACCGAGGATGATTTAGAAGAGATTCTAACGGAATCTTTATCTTTCTTAGCTTCTTTATAACAGAATTTCTTTTGAAATATCTTTATTCATATCTTTTAATAACGTTTTTACACGCTTATATAACTTAGAATCCGTTCCGCCAATTTTTACAACTGCGATGATTTCGTCATTAGCAGTTGCAATATTTACAAATTCTTTTGAAATATCTCCTTTAACTAATGATATATTTGAAAACTCGTTTAATTGCGTGTAAATATTAGCAGGGAAGTTATCAAACATAGCGAACAAGATTTTTTTGTCTTGTTTTGCAAGAAGCATTGATTTTAAATCGACAAAATCATCTTTAATATTATATATTATATCATCACCAAGCATCGAGTACGTAAGCTTTTTGTCTGTATTTTCTTTAAAAATAACAGCTCCTAAGCCTGCAATCACACCAAATACAATACCTAAAAGAATATTTGTAAATAACTTAGGTGAAGTCTGTTCGTAATCTTGCAGCTTACGAGGCTCTTTTAATACAACAACGTTAGAGGTTTCAGACATGTTGTTAACCAACCTTGCCCATTCTAACTTTTTAGCTAACTCTGCAACTTTTTCTGCATCTTCTCTTAAGGCAAGCTCTGACCTAATCCCGCTTGCATATTGACCTTGAATTCCTGATAAAGCTCTTTGCGCTGATTTAGAGAAGGCACTCATTGCAGAAATTCCTCCTAAACCAGCCATAGCATTTGCAGGCATGCCGCTTATAGAATTCATTTTACTATTTAAATCAGCTTTAGCTTTGTTGTATTCGGTTTCCAAAACCGTAATATCAGCTTTGGATTTTTCGCTGTTAAGTTCTTGGTGAAGAGCAATGTAGTTGTTTATTATAGAATTTACAACCCCGTACGCAAGTTCTTTGTCCTTAGATTTGTAACTTATAGAAACTACATTTGTACCTTTTTTATTTTCTACGCTGAGTTTTTTTATGAACTTGTCAGCTTTAACATATTGTCCATATTTTTTAGTTTTAAAAATTCCATAGAGTTTTTTTACTCTAATATCATTTTCTTGAATAACTTTATCTATTACAAGTGGAGATTGCATAAGTTCAAGCTCATTTGCAAGACTACCTCCACCAGCCATAAGTGCAGCCATTCCACCGCCTGAACCTACTTCTGAAATAAAATACGGGTTAACCTCTGTCATGTTTGAACCATTGGTTTTGTTAATGTACAAATCCGCATCAACGGTGTATTTTTTCGCAGAAATAAAAGTCATTAAAACAAAAAGCGCAAAAATTGCAATAAATACTTTTGCAATAAGAAATTTCCTGCTCCAAATCGCAAAAAAGATTTTCTTCAAATCAATAGTAAGCTCTTCATCTAATTCGTCTGTGAAACTGTAATAATTCGTCTGTTGTTCCATATATTTCTCCTTTTATTTATATTTTAATAATTGTTTTGTTTTTAATACATATCTGACTCCAATATGCGATGCGGATAAAAGATATGCTAATGTCGCAGCATAAATTCCCAATTTATGAAATACTGAAAGAGTCAAAATAGATATTATAATTGCTTCAAATTGCATTTTTATTTTTACTTTTTGATTACCGCTTGCAGTTATATATGCACCGTAAATACCTGCAATTGCAATTGATATATTTGAAAATGTTAGTATCAATAAGATGAAATAAGCATTTTGATAATAAATTTGACCATATAATAATTTCAATATTAGTTTACCAGTAAAAATAAAAAACATGAATATTATGCAATTAATAGTTATAATAAATGCTAATTCCTTTTTTATAATATTCTCTATATTCTCAATAGAAGATTTAATCATTTCCGGTACTATCTTTTGAACTTGTGCTGTAATCAAAAGACTTATAACACTTGCTATTGTAAATGCTGCAAAGTATAACGCTGCATCTTCTTTTGGTATAAATGTAGAAGAGTATAGAGAAGGAATTTGTGCATATAAATACGAGCAAATAAGAACACCTATATATGCAAATATGGATTTGTCCAATCTCTTTATTAACTCTTTTATATGTCTTAACGCTATAAAGTAATTAATTTTCGCATAAAAAGATACTTGAATAAAGTTAAATATACCAAGACATATATTTAAAAGTAAAAAATTAACAAGTGAAAGATTAAAAACATAAGAAATAATAGCTATAATAACCATTGTAATGCTATAAAAAATATTTACGTAACTTATTATATTAAACTTTTTTGATGCTTGAAAATAAGGCAAAGCAATGGAAAAAAATACTCCATCAAAAAAAGTTCTTAATAATACTAATATAAATAATAAATTCGATTCTAATGGCATTAAGGTTGAAATTCCTGCAATTATAGATAAAACTAAAATTGCATTTAAAATAAAGAATGCTATTTTTAAACGAACTTCTCTTACTACATTTTGTGATGAAACTAAAATATATTCATTATATCCAAGATTTGCAAATAATAACCAAAATAATGCAAGAGCTTTATAGCTTGAAAAAAGACCGTAATCATATACAGACAAATATCTTGCAATTACAAAGATCACAATTGTCCCTGCAATTTGTCTTGAATATAATGATAATGCATATAAATTATTCTTTAAAAGAATTTTTAGCATATTATGTGTAACTCCTATGCAATATATGTTTGTCTATGATTTTTTTTACTACTTGCGGACATAGTTTATATAGAATTTTTAAAATTGGGGCATATTTTTTTACATATTTTGGGGTTAATATATGTAATGTTTTATTACTGGTGTTAATTTCATTCCAAAACATTGCGCATGCATGATTTTTTTGTGTTGATCCTATGATGTTTGGATTTCCTTTTAGTGCAACATTTAATGGTACTTCTTTTGTATAAACATTACTGTCTGTTTTTACTATTTCAAAAAATTTCTTTCCTTTTTCTGTGTTAATAAGTAATATTGATGTTCCTTTATTATCATTTAGCGATGTATCAAACTCATCAACACCCCAAAAATCTCCCATTGTTAAATCTGCAACGCGTGGTATTTTATTAAAATGACAATCATTGCAAGAATTATTAAGAATTAAATTAGAAAGAAAACATTTCATAAAATCATCATGTCTTCCTAAGGTCTGATATGTAGTAGTAGTAGTAGTAGTAGTAGTAGTAGAGAACTCACTGCAAGTCCATCCGTTATTTTTTGAACGAAAATTTATGTTCACAAGTTTTCCATTGTCTTTTTTTGATAGCATAAATTCTTTTTTATACATTTCGAAAATTTTTCTAGATGGAACTCCATGACAAACTAAATCTATTGTTAATAATTTTTCATAGTCCTTCTTTAAATAAGAATATAATCCTGCAATTTGGCATGGTGTACCTGTATATAAAACAAGTTGCCCATTTTCTAAAGCATATTTTACTTCCTGGTAAGTCTTTTTCGTATCACTTTGCACATATTTAGAACTTTGCAATTTTTCGATATCAATTACTTTGTCTATTTTAGTGTGACATACTTTCATTTCGTTATCATAATGTGTTCCAAATACAATACCACCTTTAGACAATATTATATTAGCAATAGATGGGAAAACTGCTCCAGAAGAAGATTTTAACCTAATTTCATCATTCTTGTTTATAAATGCATAAGCTTTAGGCTGGTTAATATTTTTAGATTGATAGTTTTTTACTGGACAAATTTTTTCACACAACTTACAGTTTATACATTTTGTTTCGTCAATAACGGGCTTTAGAAAACCTCTTTCATTTTCTATCATTCTTATTGCATTTTTAGGACAAGCGTTATAACACGCTCCACAACCTGTACATTTATCTTTGTCTATAATTTGCATCTTATTACACTCCTCATTGTCCTAATTACATTTTTAATTGATTCCGGTAAATAACGATGAAAACAATTTACCCAAGCATACCAAAGAGCTTTTGTTATCTGGAATTTTAGATTTAATTCCTTTTCTTTTTCGATTATTATGTATCGCAAAAACATTTCTCTTGACTTCATCATTTGTGGTGTAACTGTAATTTCTGTTGCGATTGCTGTTCTAAGAAAAGATTTTCCTTTTTCAGCCTCTTCTTTTATTTTTTCGTTTACTCTATTGTAATCAATTTTAAATACACAATCCCTTCTTTCCAGTTCATCTTTAGAATAAATACATTGATTCTCAATGCCTAATATTTCAAGAATAGTTTCGTATCTGGAAATCCCTGTTTCTTGATTTACAAAAACAATAAAAGGTTTATTAAAAATAATTGCAAAACACATTGCATGAAAACTGTCTGTTATAAGTAATTTGCAATCTCTAATTGCTTTCAGCCATTCTCCAATACTGATATCTTTTTGATGTATTGACCAAACTTTTTCCCCCTTATAGTTATTTATTGTTTGATGGAATAGGAATGATATAACTTTCTCATTATAACAATGTGTTGCTGTCGAAGCAATTAGTTCACTATATTTTTCTTTGTCTATTATAAAAACAGGATCTATAATTAGTTTTGCATCTATATTAAAAACATCTTTACAAATCTCAACCCCAGCCTTCTCTCTAACTGAAACAAACGAAAATGTTTGTAGTGCCATTTTCATTTTTTCAATCACTTCTGGAGAAGTCTCGTTTATAAATTGTTTCTTATCTCCGCCAAAGCTAGCTGAAAATGCAATCCTTTTAGCATCAATATCTGTAAAATCTAACAATCTGGAATTTAAACATTGTTTGCTTAGAACTGCTCTAAAAACTTGATCAGAGCCAACTATAAATGTCTTTGAAATTTTGTTTAAAGATGATAGAGATGAAAAACTATTATGTGTATCTGTTGTTTTAAAAAAGTTTTTGGCAAAATTTTTATTAAATGTAGACTCTTGTTCATGCATCAATTGCAATTCATCTTCATTTTTTACCATCAAAGGAATTTTATTTTCTAATAATAACAAATTATAGAGTGCATAAGCTGTTAAATTAGCACCATAATTAGCTGCCCACCAATAATTTAATAAACAAATATTTTCATCATTACTCTTCATTTTATGATTTTTCCTTATAATAATTATAAAACTTATATACTTCAACCGAATTATATTTAATGTTTAATTTTTCAATTTTGCATACAAGTTATATCTATGCTAAAATATGACTACGATTATACTATAAATATATGAGAAATGGTAATAATATGTTAATTGTAGGACATTTAAAAGATGGTATTGAGCATAGTAACGGTGATGCGGCATTTACTGAATTTTGTTTAATGAAAAAACGAGATAAGGTGACTTTGCTGTGTGGTAAATCTCATTACGATATTATATTGAATGAATTGCGAGAGCACAATATAGATACTACAAACCTCTTTTTTAAAGAAATAATTCCTTTTAAGGGTTTAATAAAAGATTATCTTCTTTTTTTCCATGAACTAAAAACGGTTTATAAAACATTAAAATATGCTAAAAACAATAAAGAAACAGAAGTTCTCTTCCTTTATACAACAACATTTTTAGTATATTTTTTAAAATTGTTTTTATCATTCTACCCACAGATTAAAGTATATTCAATTTTTCATTATGATTTTGAAAGAATTGACATAAAAGAAGCTATTAAAATATATAAGAATAAGTCATTAATGTTTTTGTATTTTCTAATTTTTGGACCTAAATTGCCGTTGATGTTACCAACTCCTAAAAATTTGAAATTTATAGTTTTAGGTGAAAATATATATAAAAATGCTATTAAAATTGTTCCAAAATTAAAGAATGAACTTATAGTTTTCCCAAATATCTATATATGGAGAAATGTAGAAAATAAACTCCCGGATTTTGATAAAAAAATCAAATTTGTTGTTCCGGGCGTTTGTACGTATAGAAAAAATGGACATAACTTAAGAAAGATATTGGATGCTTTAGTTGAAAAAAATATAATGAATGTTGAATTTAGTTTTACAGGCCGACTTTTTGAACAAGACTTGTATGAATACTTGCAAGTTTGTCCTATTGTGAATAAAGATACACTTAAAATGTCTTTTGTCTCAAATGAAGAAAGAAATAAGATTATAGCAGAAAGTGATTATGCTATATTTACATATAATATCGGAAGTTATAAATATACTGCAAGTGGTGCTTTTGTCGATGCTATAAATTTTGAAAAACCATCTTTTGTTCTTACAAATGATTTTATGCAGTCGTATTTCGATAAGTTTGCTAATATTGGCTATATAACAAATAATTATGTGGATTTAGTAAATCAAATTATAAAAATTATAGAAGATAAGCCAATAGAAGAATATAAAATACAAGTTCAGAATATAAAAAATATAAAAAAAGAGTGTTCTAGTTTCTTAAAAAATATTGATATATAAGTTTTTATTTTAATTTTATTTTAATTTTTAAATTTGCTATGCACACTATAATAACTAGTAATGGAATAGTAATAAACCAAGCAATTATATTTGGAGAATTAATAATTCCTATATTAAGCACAGTTGTGAAAAATGGGTATAAAAATAACATATAAAGAAGTATAAAACTATCTTTATTTATATATGATTTGAATAAAATTTCACAGAGTATAGTAAAAAGTCCTAGTAAAAACCCGCCTATTACAATGGCAAAAATTCCTAGATTATAATACAAATTAGAAACAAGTCCAAAATCAAAACCAACTTTTGATTCAAATACTTCAGGAAAAATTTTTAGTGTCAGAAGCGCATTAAATCCATAAAAGTAATTTGGGTCATTAGAGATAATTTGTCTAATTGGTTTTGGAGCAAGAGTTGTATAATGGACTAATATTTGATGTCCTAATCTATAATCTGTATATTCAAAAATTCCATCATACCTTTTTTTTAAGTACTTAAAAAATTCAACAGAATTTGGGAATGCATCGCTTCTTTCAATTAATGAGTATAAAATTCCCTCAGATTCCTTTTTTGTAATATTTTTATTTATATAATCTAATTCTGAACTTGCTCTATATTTTGCTTGAATAATTGAGTATGTAAGCATAACTAAACCCATAAGTGCGAAAATTAGAATATTTCTTAACAATATTTTTTTATTAAAAAATATATACATTAATATAAAAGTGAAAAATACTGAAAATATAAGAAATGATCTGCCGCCATTCATAAAACTCCATAAAAATAAGTTAATAGCCAAAAATATTAAATTAAATTTGCTAATTTTTATGTTTTTACAAAAAAATTGTTTTAAAGCAAAGACATAAGTTAATAATATTAAAAAAGTGAAAATAACTCGTACAAAGCCAAAAAATCCATTACTTGTAATATTTCTGAATTTTGCATTTAACAAAAATACTTGAAAAAACGACATTCCAGAATAAATAATAGCAGAGATAATAAATAACAAGAAAAGAACATTAACAACAATAAATAAAAAATTTAAGTATTTTGTTGAAGAACTGGGAACATTTTTAAAAATATTAGACTTCCCCTTCCATTTTTGTTTTGAAAACTTAATTAAATAAAATATAATAGGGAAAAATAGTGATATAAAAAACAATACGTATATTGTATTTATTTCAATAAATATATCTGAAAATAAATAAGCTGGATTTTTTTTTACATTAAAATATTCATGAAAATAGTATAATGGGGCAATAATATATGAAATTAAAGAAGATACAGTTATACAGAATATAGGAGAATATAATCTAATTTTAGGCGAAAATAAATAAAATAATGATGCTATTCCTATTCCTAAAATCAAATATGGTAAAGCGTTAACTTTGTCTATACATGTTATATAAATACCAATAATTGATATTACAAAAAAAAGGCATAAAAGCTTATTAATTAAATTTTGAGATATAGTTTTATTCAAGAACTGCATTTTATTGTGACTTTCCTTCATTAAATGTATTGAGCATATCAATTAATTGTTTTTTTATTAGATTGATGTCATATCTTTGAACATTATTGTGACCTTTTTGAATCAAATTTTCTCTACTAGAATCATTATTGACTAAAAGTTTGACTTTTCTTATCAAATCATCTTCTGATAAATGAGAAAAAAATTCTACACTATCCAGACCTACTTCGTAAAAAACTGGAATATCAGAACAAACTATTGGTACTCCAAAATATTGAGCATCTAAGATAGGAGTCCCAAATCCTTCATATAATGATGGAAATACATACAGTAATGCATGTTGATATAATATTTTTAATGTTTTATCTGATATATACCCTGTACTTATTATATTTTTAGATGAAATATTTTTTTTATAACCAGACCCAACTAAAACTAATTTTAAATCATTATAATCTTTTTCTAGTTTTTTAAATGTATCAATTAAAAAATCAATATTCTTTCGTTTATTATTTGTTGCAACGGAAAGAATATATTGACCTTTGTTTATACCTAAATTTTGTAAAACATAATTTTCATTTTCAACAATTTCTATTTTATCTAGATCTGTTGTTGTTGAAGAATTTACCACATTTATGTCTAACTTCAAATTAAATGTATTTAAAATTTCTTTTTTTATTGTATTTGATACTGTTATTATCTTATCTGATTTCTTTATTGAATTTTTTATATTCAAATTGTTATATAAATTATTAATTTTTGTATTATATTCAGGGTGTATTATAGAACACAAATCATGTATAACGGAAATATATTTAATATTATTTAGTTTGAATACTGGAACCGCAAAATTTGTAAAAATAGCGATTGTTTTATATTTTTTTACTTTTAGTATAAAAAAAGTATTTAACCAAATATTATAAAAAAATCTTCTTATAATCTTATTTCTAATTTTTAATAAAAAGTTCTTATTGATATGAATAATATCATATCCTAAATCTTTAAGGATATTTTCTAACATTAATGTATATTGTCCAACCCCAGTTTTATTGTCTGTACTAAAGCCATCTTCAATAACAATCTTGTTTTCACAACAAACCTCAAGAATCATTTTATCCCATTTATCCCCAACTTTTTCCCAAGAAAAGTTCTGTTTAATAAACTCTCTTGATTTTAATGAGAACTTTTGTCTATTTTCATAATTTTGCATTGTTGCTACAACTTTTTTAGCGTATTCTTCATTTGACCTTGCAACTTGTAATATAGTTTCATCTGCGCTTATTCCTTCAGCTCCTTCAGGTGTTGTGACAACAGGAATTCCCATTGACATTGCTTCAAGAATTTTATTCTGTATTCCACCAGCAATCCGCACTGGACAAACAGAAACAGAGCAGTCTTTCATATAATCTCTTACATCTTCTACTCTTCCTGTAATCTCAATACCTTCAATATCCTTTGTCGCATCATAGAGTTCCTGTCTCGGATTAGCTCCAATGATTTTGAATTTAGCATCAGGGATTTCTTCTTTTATAATAGGAAAAACTTCTGTAGCAAAGTACATTGCAGCTTCAGAATTTGGAATATATTGCATGGAACCTACAAAACAGATATTATTTCTCTTTTCACACTCCATAGGTTTGTAAAACTCTGTGTCCGTAGCCAGACCGATAACCTTCATTTTGTCTGTTGTTGTAAATTTGTTCAGATAATCAAAATCAGCGTCTGATATCATTACTTGAACATCTGAGTTTTTACAACATAAATCTTCGTAGTGTCTAACTTTTAAGTATTCTATTCCAATCTTAAATTTGTCCCAGAAACTCTTTTTCTCTTTAATTCTGCGTTCATACATCATGGACATTGAGTCACAGATATGAACGATACGCTTGATGTTTTTATGTTTTTTAATATATGGTAATGAACGTATTATATAACCGATAATAACATCATAATTGCCGGCTTTAATTTCATTGTCAATAGCTTTTTGCATAGCTTTGGAATAGAAATATTCAACAATAAAAGGTTTATCGTTGAACGCAGCTTTAACTGCATTTAAATATGCAAGTTTTTTATTAAATTTAACAGGAATAAGTTTAGTATAAAAACTGTTGTCTTTTAATGCACCATCTAAATCATCATCTTCCGATACTAGAGTTACTAGCGTAATTTCATGTCCTCTTTTTTTTAGTTCAGAAAGATAATGATAAATATGTAATCTATCGCCACCAATCAGAGGATATGGAAGTCTTGTTGTTACATATAAAATTTTCTTACTCATGTCTGCCTCCTAGTGCCAAGAATACGGCTTTTACAAGTATTCCGATTTCCCAGAATAAATTGCGATGTTTTAGGTAGTACAAATCGTATTGCAATTTTTCAGTTACATCATCTTCATTCACGCAATGCCCTTGATTAATTTGCGCCCAACCTGTCCAGCCGGTTCTTGTCCACATTCTAGCCGCATAACCATTGATATCTTTAGAATACAATTTAACCAAATCATCCCACTCGGCTCTTGGTCCAACAATAGACATTTCACCCTTCAAAATATTTATCATTTGTGGAATCTCATCAAATCTCGCTTTTCTCACGAATTTACAGAACGGAATCACTCTATCGTCCTCATCTTGATTTTCTGCATAACCGCCTTTTTTCACATTCTTTGGCACATAATCATTTGCAAACATTGTTCTGAGTTTATAACACTTGAAAACTTTTCCACCCTTACCAACTCGATTCTGAGTGTAAAGAGGATTCTTACCGTCTGTTAGCTTTACTCTGATTGCGATATACAAAAGTATCGGCAAGGTTACTGTCAAAATAATCGTTGCGGCGATTATGTCGTAGATGCGTTTGCAGATGTCGTAAGTAAGTGAGCGGTTTTTCATGAAGTTGAAAAACAAGCCATTGATTGACATTCTGTCAATAAAATATTTCCCAGTTACCATTTCATAAAATTCAGGCATTGTATAAAGTTTCACTCTGCGAGGAATAGAATTAACCATTTCCGTCAGCAAAGATTCTTCCATTCTTCTATGTATCGCAACAATCACTATATCAACAGACTTCTCCGCAATAATTTTATCCAATCCATCTTGCATTGTATAAATTTGAGTCGAATCAGAAACGCAAACCGCATCATAAGTCATATCTTGGACAAAGCCGACAACATTCATCCTCAAAGCTTTTTTCGCCATAATCTCGTCAGCAATAAGTTTTGCATTCTTGTTTGTACCTATAATAAGAATATTTTTTACCGGTTTAAAATTAAACAGATAATAATGAAAACAGATTCTATATAATGCTAAACAAATGAAAATTGAACAAATATTCAATATTAAGAATTGAATTAAAACGAATTTAGGAATAAAAAAGAATAATAAGATTCCTGCCGGAATATTCGCAAACAAAATCCCCTCAAAAAGCCTATATAGATTCCATTTCGTCAGGTTATGTTCCCTTATTTTATACTGCCCTTTTAAATATAAGCTGAATAAACCAACAATAGCCACAAGAATGGTAGTCAAAACTCTCATTGTATTATTAGTAAAGTTTCCTGCAAAATAATATGTCACAATGAATAAAACGGCTAAATCAAAGGTAAACATCAATCCTGTAGAACGAGATAGACTCTGCATAATAATTTATTACTCCCACTGTTTAGTCCATGTTAACATAAACAAAGTTTATTAATATAAATAATTATTATTTTGTTACAAATATGAGTCAAGTGGGTAATATTTAAAAAATATTGTGCTTTATCTTTTATTTATGACTTTGCCAAAATTTTTGCAATTAGTGCAATATATAAATATATTTCACAATAAAATAATTTTGTATTTGTAACTATATTATTATCTTCGGTTCTGATTTTAAAGTGCAAAATTATTTTCATTATCAAGTAATATTACAAAAATACTGTTTTTAATCTTTTATCAAGTATAATCAAAGAATATAGGAGTCACATATATGCCGTTTGAATTTTTACCACAAAAAATAAAAGATGTAATTTTAGTAAAACCAAAAGTTTTTGGTGACAACAGAGGGTTCTTTTTAGAAAGCTATAAGAAATCTGATTTTATAACAAATGGGATTGATGTTGAATTCAATCAAGACAACCATTCTAAATCGACAGCACATGTTTTAAGAGGTTTACACTATCAAGCAAAACCTTACGGTCAAGCAAAACTTGTTCGTTGCGCACGTGGAAGAATCTATGATGTTGCAGTTGATATCAGACCAAATTCGAAAACGTATGGACAATATGTGAAGGTTGAATTGTCTGAGGATAACAAGTGCATGCTATTTATTCCGGAGGGTTTTGCGCATGGTTTCGTTGTATTATCCGAAGAAGCCGAACTTTTATATAAAGCAAGTGGAGAATATGTCCCACAAGCTGATAGAGGTGTATTGTGGAACGACAAAGATATAAACATTGATTGGGAAATAGATTTTGAACCGATTTTATCTGAAAAAGACAAAGTTCAGCCAAAATTGCGTGAAATAAACAAAGAGGAGTTAATATAATGACAATATTGTTAGTTACAGGCGGCGCAGGTTTCATTGGAAGTTGTTTTGTGCGTCATGAACTAAAGAAACATCCTGATTATAAGATTATAAATTTGGATGCTTTGACATATTGCGGAAATATTGAAAACTTAAATGATGTAAAAGACAATCCGAATTATACTTTTGTTCATGGAAATATTTGTGATAGAAAACTTGTAAGAGAACTTGTTGCAGAAAGCGATTGTATAGTAAATTTTGCTGCGGAATCTCACGTTGATAATTCTATAAAACATCCTGAAATCTTTGTAGAAACAAATGTTCAAGGAACTTTGAATTTGTTACAAGCCGGTAAAGAACTTGGCGTTGAAAGATATTTACAGGTTTCTACCGATGAAGTTTATGGCACGCTTGGAAAAACAGGTTATTTTTATGAAACAACTCCACTTGCACCAAATAGCCCATATTCTGCCAGTAAAGCAAGTGCAGATATGTTGGTTAGAGCTTATAGAGAAACTTACGGACTGCCAACCTTAAACACTCGTTGTTCAAATAATTATGGTCCTTATCAGTATCCGGAAAAATTAATTCCATTCTTTATTTCTCAACTTTTGAAGGGAGAAAAAGTTCCGGTATACGGAGATGGATTAAATGTTCGAGATTGGTTATATGTTTATGACCATTGCGAAGCAATTGACGTAGTTTTACACAAAGGTAAAATTGGAGAAGTTTATAATATTGGCGGACATAACGAAAAAACAAATATGGAAATAACTCATCTGATTTTAGAAGCTATGGGCAAAGATGAATCATCTATCAAATATGTCAAGGACAGATTAGGTCATGATAGAAGATACGCAATATCAAACGATAAAATTACCGCTGAATTAGGATGGAAACCATCAATAACATTTGAGGAAGGTATTAAGTTAACAATTAACTGGTACTTGAATAATCAAGAATGGATGAAATCTATTGAAGCAAAGAAAGCAGGCGTTTAATGACAAAAGTTCTTGTTACAGGTGCAAATGGAATGTTAGGACAAGATTTATGCCCAATTTTAGAAGATAATGGCTACGAAGTTATTGAAACAGATATTCAAAATCTTGATATAACTAACTCTAAAATGGTAGAAAAAGTTTTTCTGGAAGAAAAACCAGATTATGTAATTCATTGTGCTGCATATACCAATGTAGATAAAGCTGAAGAAGATTTAGAAACTGCAAGGTTGATAAACACTAAAGGAACAGAAAATATTGCAAAAGCTTGCAAAAATATAGACGCAACTCTTGTATATATTTCAACAGATTACGTCTTTAACGGTAATGGAGATAAACCATATCTTCCTTCGGATAAAACTGCACCACTAAATAATTACGGTTTGACAAAGTTAGAAGGCGAAGAAGCTGTTAAAAACATTTTAGAAAAATATTATATTTGTCGTACAAGCTGGCTATATGGTCATCATGGTAAAAATTTTGTTGAAACAATGATATCTTTGGCTGACAAATCGGAGTTGAAGGTTGTTGATGATCAAGTCGGTTGCCCGACATGGACTGTTGAATTAGCAAATGCTATTGTAAAAATAATAGAAAATAAACCTTTTGGTATTTATCATACTTGTGGTAGTAATTCAACTTCCTGGTATAGATTTGCAAAAGAAATTTTTTCACAAATGGGGTTGAATGTGAACTTAAAACCTTGCGCAACAGATGAATTTCCACGCCCTGCAAAAAGACCTGCTTATTCTATAATGGAAAATAATGGCATTTGTAGAGATTGGAAATGTGCGTTAAAGGATTATTTGGCATTAAGACCGGAAAGTATTGAGGTGTAGCATGAAAGGTATTGTTCTTGCAGGAGGAAGCGGCACAAGATTATATCCTAGTACAATTGGTGTTTCAAAACAGTTACTGCCTGTTTATGATAAACCAATGATTTATTATCCGATTTCCGTTCTAATGCTTGCCGGCATTAAAGAAATTCTTATTATCTCTACTCCACAAGATTTACCGAATTTAAAAAAACTATTGGGCACAGGAGAACAATTTGGAGTAAGTTTTTCATATAAAGAACAACCAAGCCCGGACGGTTTGGCACAAGCTTTTATTCTTGGAGAAAAATTTATTGGAAATGATTCAGTTGCTCTTGTGCTTGGTGATAATATCTTTTATGGTGCCGCTTTTTCTTCAATGCTGCACAACGCAGTTAAAACAGCGGAAACAAAAGGTGAAGCAACTGTATTCGGTTATCCGGTAAAAGACCCGGAAAGGTTTGGTGTTTTAGAATTTAATTCAGATGGAAAAGCTATTTCTATTGAAGAAAAACCATTAGAGCCAAAATCTAATTACGCAATAACAGGATTGTATTTCTATGACAATTCGGTTGTTGAATATGCAAAAAATCTGAAACCTAGTGCAAGAGGCGAATTAGAGATAACAGACCTGAACAAAATATTCTTGAAAGAGAACCGTCTAAATGTTGAATTATTTGGACGCGGTTTTGCTTGGCTTGACACAGGTACGCATAAATCTTTACTAAGAGCAAGTAATTATGTAGAAACAATCGAAGAAAATCAGGGTATAAAAATTGCTTGTTTAGAGGAAGTTGCATATAGAATGGGATTTCTTTCAAAAGAAGAAATTGACGCAACAGCTAATAAATACAAGAAAAATGAATATTATTCATACGTACAAAATTTGAAGTAAAAAAAAGACATTATCTTTATGATAATGTCTTTTTTGCCTTTTTGTCTTTTTAATTACCATCTCGTTACTACAAATGCTGTTGCAATGATTGAAGCTAAGCCCTTAAGAGTATCACAAAGAGGGGTCAACCAATCATTACCGGCGATTTTTCTTGGAACAACAATTGTATCGCCTTGAGCAACCTTAGTCCAACCGTGAGCCTTAACTGCTCTACCGTTTACACCGACTTTGTATAGTCTGAATCGTGCAGCATTTGGAGTATATCCACCAACTTCTTTGATATAGCCTTTTACACTCATTCCGTTTCTGTAAACAAAGGATTGTTCGTTATAAACTTCGCCCAAAACGCTAACATGATTTGACATTCTTGGAATATAAATCTCATCACCGTCTTGAACTTCAATATTATCAATATCTCTTACTTTGCTTAAATTGTTACTCTTGATATTCAAAGCGATTTGACCTGTGTATTTGCTTCTGTAATCATTTTTTTCGTCTTTAAGCATTGTAATCATATTTGCTTTAGCTTCCATAGAAGAATCAGTTTGTTTATAACCGCTTGCTAATCTGCCTTCCAGTAAACTAATATCTCTGTCGTTATTTTTCTGAGCCAAATCAACTTGTTTGGTTTGGATATTTTTTCTTACAAAAACTGTTCCTCTCAAATCAGCATCTTTTGTAAGCCCGTCAGCCATTTCTATCATATCTACAAGTCTTTTGCCTTCAACAAATCTGAACACCCCGGGGTGAGTAACGAAACCTGATACTTTTACATTTTTAATTGTTTCATTGCTTCTTAAAGTTCTGAAGAAAATCTTATCTCCAGGCATTAGAGATATAGACTTAATAGTATTTCCGTTAATCATAATATCGTATAAGTAATAAACTTGAGTTGAGCCGTCTTCACCTAAGATTTCAACTGCTACGTTTTCTGCCGAAATAACACGAGCTTTACTTGTAGTTCCACCCACCAAAGCTGTTGAGTCTTCTGAGCGGAATGACACATTAACATTATTATCGTCATCTTCATCTACATTCGAATCAACAAATTGAATATCCGTTAAAACATCGTCCAATCGCATATCATCCGTATACGTAAGATGTTTAGGCATGCTAATACATCCGAAAACATCAACAAATTCTGTATTAGTATTTTTATAAATATTAATTACGTCTTTTGGTTGTAATAGAGGATCGTTTGCACCTGCAAAAAATTCTTTTAAGAAAATCGGAATAGTTTCAATTGTATTGTCTTTTCCTGAAACACGTCTGATTACGGCTTGAGTAATAAAAGTTTCTTCCAAAAGTTCGTTTTCACTTTTCAAGATATCAGACAATCTCATATTAGGTTTGTAAGCAAATGTCGCAGGGTGTTTTACGTTCCCTTGGAGAGTTACTGTGTTTTCAGCTGTATTGTATAACTCTCTGAATTCAACAACATCACCGCTTGTTAGCTTAGTATTTCTGGCTTCTGCCCAAGAAACATTCTTAGCTGTTCTTTGGAGTGTACCTTTATCCAAGCTTGTCATTGTAACTTCGCTTGTTTGAGTTCCCGGAAGTAATCCGCCTGCGAAACTAACAAGTTTTTGTAAAGATTCGCCATCTTTCGTTTCATAAATACCTGTTACTGAAACACCGTTTTTCAACGCCACAACGTTACCAATTCCGCCAACGAAGATTTTATCGTTAGGACGTAAAATGATATCATCGTCTTGACCGCTGAAAATAGTTTTATATAAATCGACTGTTCTGGTCTTTTTATTGCTTGTATAAGAAATATTTCTCAAAGTACCTGTTTTCTTAACTCCGCCTGCTGCGCCCAAAGCGTCAATAATTGAAGAATTGTTATTGATTACAACTTTACCGGGTTTATTTACCTGACCGTAAACAAATACTGAGAAATCACGTCCTGAAGCCACATTCAAACGAACTTTTAAATTATTGTACTTAGAAGATGCTAATCTATTGATTGCAGATTCAACGTCTTTAATACTTCTATTTTCAGCAGGAACAACACCGATACCTGAAATAAAAATATTACCTTTAGAATCAACTTCCGTTTGAACAACAGGAGATAGTAGATTTGAACCTGAAATAGCGACAACATCAACAGAATCACCATATAAATATGCACTGACTTTTTCGCCGATAGTTAGTTTGTAGCTATCGTCAAACTTACCTGTTGAGTTCATATTTTGAGTAATCGGAGCTGTAAAAAAATCATAACCAACTTGACGTAGCGGATTTGATGTAACTTCAACTTCGTTACCGTTGAATAACTTTTCAACTTTGCTTAACTCATATTTATCGTTAGAGGTTAAGTTTTGATAATTATTTGCAAATGCACTCTGAGATTTTTCCATTTGCATACCTTCAAAAGCTTCTCCGTTTACATAATCATTTTCTTCAAAATAATTACCATTCCTATTAGTTTTTAAAGTAGTTTTGTTAAAGACATTTCTGTTACTATACGTCTGCGCATTTCTATTTTGTTGCTTATTTACAGAATTTGCAGTCGCAGCAAAACACCCCGAACTTACAAACAATGCCAGCAAAGTTATTATCGCTATTTTCTTCATTTTTACTCTTTTATTCCTTATTTATATTCCTCTACACATATTCCATTGCTACTATGTAATAGCAATTTCCATCAAAGACTTAATTGCAGGCCATTCAAGTTTCCATAAACCTGATGCGTCAAGTGCATAGTTTCCAACGCAAGAAAGCTTGCAATCTTTGCATTTATTTACGGTTTCAATAAATACAGGGTCTTTAATTACATCTTTTAAAGCTCTGCCTTTTACCGAAATAAACGGTTTTCTATCATAGCAACGCAACATATCACCGTTTGAATAGATTACTGTTGCGATACGAGGCCAATGGCATTCGTAATAAGTCTTTTTGTTGATAATATAATCCATAAAGTAGTATGAATTTCTTATCGGATAACCTTGCTTTTTAAGTTCCTTAATCTTGATAAACATTTCCGCTAATTGGTCATTTTCAAGTTCTGTTTCAACAACGTTTGTAGCTTCACCCGGAACTGATGCTGCTTTATTTACCGTAAAATACAATAAGATATCAGCGTCTTTACAGTATTGAGCAACTTCTTTGATTTGTTCAAAGTTAGTTTGAGTTGAAACCGTACAACAAATGTAAATTCTCATTTTTGGTGAATGAATTTTGTGATACTCAATACCGCTCATTACTCTATCGCAAATTCCCGGCATGTGACGAATATCGTCGTGTGCTTTACCAACTGCATCTAAAGAACAAAACATCAAATCTGTATATTGACCGAACCCCGGATTTTCTTCCAAGAACCAGCCGTTTGTTGCTATTTTTGTGTATAAACCTGCATCGTGTGATGCTTTACAAATTTCAGTAAAATCTTTTCTCAAAAGAGGTTCGCCGCCCCAAAGAATAGAATCCATATAACCGATTTGACCTGCTTCTGTTAAAAGTCTGATGATTTCTTCTTTTGACATATCATCTTGACCTTTTTTAGATTTCCAAAAACAAAAATCACAGTCACAGTTACAAGCACTTGTAACCATTAATGAAAAACATAACGGTTTTGGATTTTTAGACAATCTGCTTGCGATACACTCTAAAGCTCCTCCGCCCAAGTGTCTGTAATACTTTAACCTTTCTAAGGTCATATTATTTCTGGATTTTTTAAACATTAACTAACCCCTCTTCCTTTATATTTCTAGTTTTCTTCATTTGTTTTCTTTTAATTAAATCTATAAATGCTTCAATTCTTGTGATGTAACCTGCTTTTCCGGTTTGTTCGTCAAGAACTAAAGTTAAAACAGGAATATCCTCTTCCTTACTGACTTTTGATAAAATATTTTGTGAAACAATTTCCGGCATGCAAGAAAACGGCATTATGTGAATTACCCCGTCAACATTGTTTCTGGCTGCATAAACCGTATCACCTATTGTTTCTATACACTCTCCTCCGATAGCACGTTTCATATACTTTTCAGCATAACGCACGCATCTTGCTCTGTGTGATTCTTTTTTGTTTAAAAATGACGGTTTTAAAACGCCTTCAAGCCAATCACTAAACCAAATTTGACGTTGAACTTCAATTCCCATTTCGCCAAGTGTTTTTTCGATATCTTGATTTACATAAGGATCAAGCAGTACAAAAAATTCACCAAGCAAAAACACAACAGGAACGTATTTTTTCTTATCAATTTCAATGTTCTTAAAATCTTTTCTAATTTTTTTGACTAATTGTTTTGCACCCCAAACAGAATTAGTTTCATCAATAATTTTCAGCCATTTGTTATAAAGCTTTTCGGCTTCGCCTTTTCTGATTTCTCTTGGGCGATAGTAGAATAATTGTTTTTGAGCTTCATCTACCGCAAAGAATTTATTAAAGCCTAAACTAAAACCTTTGTAATATCTGAGAGGATTTAAGCAATGCGTAACATGCCAAAATGCCTGTAAAGTTTGTTTCATCTTGCTTTGGTACATATCAAAAATTACCATATCAAACTCATAGCCCATTTTCTTAAGAGTTTTTTGAGCCATTTTGGTATAATTACCCAATCTGCAAGACCCGGGAGCTTGAAACATCATCAAAGTATTTGCACCGTTTTCTAAAGCCATAATATAGTTTGCTAAATTCAATTTATACGGCAAACAAATTCCCTCAATACTGTTTTTAACACCCATTTCAAGAGCTTCATTGCTGTTTGCAGGCGGAATAACGATTTTTGCACCCAAAGAAAGCAAAAGAGCTTTTAGCGGAATGTCAATTCTACCCATTCTCGGCCACGCAATAACTCTATTCTTAGCAGAAATATTGTTGTCCATATTTCTTGAATACTTATTCAATTGTTCTTCGCTAATCTTTGCTTTCAAAACCTTCCTCTAATAAACCATTATTGGATTTGAGTACGCAAATCCTCTTTCTCCAAACTTAATTTCCACCCTGTATTTACCGACCTCGCTTAGTAACATTTTGATACCATTTGAAATTACAGATTTTATTTCTTTTCCATTATGGAAAATTTTGATTGAACCCTTTTTCTTTGTTTTAACATTTAACAAAGTTTCGTTATCCAAATTTATACTTTCACCGCTCATTACAACTTGCTTTTGATTAGAAATTTTAATTACGGGTATTTCATTTGAAACGGCTCTATTAATAATCAAATTCCTTCCTGATTTAAGTGCTTCTAAAATTTGTTCTTTTCTTGCAGAAAAATCCGTTTTAAACGCCTCGTCAGATGTCACCACATTCACAATTGTTTTAAACATTGATTCATAAGGAAAAATTGTTACCGGTATTATATAATCTTTAATTTTTAATGCGTGAGCATCAATTCCACCAATTGCAGGAACAATTTTTTCTGAAACATTATTTAGATTGTCCCACCAAAATAATACATTGGAATTAGCCGACTTTACTAATTTATTTTTGAATAAATATGAATATATTAAACTGAAAATGTTTCCGTCATTCAAATTATCAGCCCATTCAGAAAACCAATTCCAAATTTCAACTCCGTCAGGTATTATATTTTTATTTGTCCATTTTATAGGCTGGTGAGAGTTTTGCCTGCAATCTGACTCCTCCGGATGTGCTGCAATACCAAAACCACCATTTAATTTTACTGCTTCAACATTATGTCGAGCGTTGTCACTTGGTTGAATATATTCATTGATTCCAAGAGCCAAATAATGATTTTCATTTTTTGGAGAAATTTCTTCACCTTTTATAACATAGACTCCGTTATAAATACCTTCTTGAATTTCAAAAGAATTATGATCAGTGATAATTATCCAATCTAAACCGGCTTTCTTCGCTGCCTTACTAATTGAGTCTACATTTCCTGTTCCATCAGAATAAACGGAATGAATATGAATTGCACCAACTGAATTATATTTATTTAATTGTAATGTATTCAATTTCCCCATTTATACTTTTGTTAAAACCTTTTCTTCCTTCTTATGTTCTTCTAATTTTTCAACGGTTTTCTTTTCTGATTTTTGTAAAAGTTTTGCTTTAATTTTCTTTCGACTTAGCATATCCACAAAAGCTTCTAATCTTGTAACAAAGCCTGCTTCACCGGTATGTTCATCTATTGTCAAATGAATCATCGGCATATTTCTTTCATTTGCATGATACTGAATTTCATCTACCATCAAAGAATCAGGACCACAACCAAACGCAGAAAGTGCAATAATTCCATCAACACTGTTATTCAAAAGATAAAAAGCAGCCGTTCCAGTTAAATCCAATTCGTTCGCCCAATATTGAATTTCACCCAATTCTTTTATTGAATTAAGCTGTTGCTCTCTTGTAATATCTAAAGCAGTGAACGCTTTAACGCCCATTTTCTCCAACTTGTCCAGCAAACGCATTGAAAGACGTTCATCGTATAAATTGTAACCATGAGCCATAACAACAACTGACAAAGGTTTTACAAGTTCCATTTTCTTCAATGCTTGTTTATTTTGTATAGCACTTTCAATTGCAACTTTTTGCGAAACACCAGATTTTGCCATTTGGATAAATCTGTCATAGCATTCCCAACCTGCATCAATAGCGTTTTCAATCAAACCTTCGTCAAAAATATCCAATTGGCGAGCTGTTTCATAACAAAAATCTTTAATACCTAAACCTTCTGTTTTATCCAAAGTCGGTTCAATCATTTTAAAAGGTCTGTCAATTACATTTCTGATAATTTCCGGCAAACCTCTTATTTTACTGCAATTATTAATTTTATAATCCGTTGATTGAAGTGATGGAACAAAGATTGTATCAACACCTTTGTCTAACAAATTAATCAAATGTCCAACAAAAACTTTTATAGGCAAACACGTATCAGACACAACATGACCTGCACCATCGTTAATAAGCTTAGTTGTTGTTTTATCTGACAAAACAATTTCAAAACCTAATGACGATAAAAACCCATAATAGAATGGATAATTATTATAATATGATAGGGCTCTCGGCACTCCTATTTTATATTTCAATACTAACGAGTCTTGCATGATATATTCTTATTTATTTGCCTATAGTCTACAAAAATAATTATTGTAGACTATTCGGTACAAATTCCATCTATTTTACTCTAACTTAAATAGAACGAATTGTAAATGTTTTATTAATATATTTTAATAAAGTTTAATGAGGCTAAATTTAATTTTTGTTTAATCAAACATCTTTTTAAATTTATGATATAATATACTCTGACAAATAGGAGATAGTTATGTTAAAAAGAGAACCAAGCTGTGAACTTGAAAAAGAGTTGTTCAAAAATGTTTTTGAAAAAACTCCTGATTATATAAAAAATTCTGATTTATTAAATTTTGATAACGAAGGTGAATTTACTTTTACACTAAAAAAAGCACACCTTTATCCGCATTCTGAAGAAAACCCTGAAGGTTTAAATCTTCTTGAATGGTTTGCTAATTATTCCAAAGAAGCAAAAGTTTCAACTGCGGGTATTCGCGGACCTCAAAATATTTTGTTTCCGCAAGATACAAGATTTCCGATTAACCTTGTAGGTATTGTGCTTGCAACTTTAGCAAAAGCTCTTGTTGCTCGTGAAAAATACGAAGGTAAACAGGTTTTGAAGCTTGTCGGCAGTGAAGTTCGCTACAATTCAGCATTATATCTTGATGCAATTGCTCGTATTCAAGCTGCACAAGGTATTAAAACACTTACACCAAAAGAAAGAAGAACTATTCCAATATGGTTGGCTTCATTCTTGGCGTTCAAATTAGACCTTGTTGGCGGAGAATACATAACTTCAAGCCACGGTATTTCGGTTAAAACTGCAACAAAAGATTTAAACTCACAAGGCAGTCAATACTTACCTGAAGAATCTTTAGAATTTGTAAACAAAATTCAAGAAATCTTTGATACTGTTGAAAAAGAAGGTTCTTATGAAATAAAAATTGCAGCAAAGAATGATGCGTTAATTGATGAAGAAATCATGTCAAAACTTAATGATGGCGTGGATTTGTATGTTGAATACTTAAAATCAGGCGTTGCACAAAATTTAGACAGCGTTAAAAAAATGAAATCAAAATTGTTTGTTGAATGCGTTGGCGGTTGTGCATACAGAACATTAAGCAGAGTTTTAGAAAAATTAGGCATTCAAGACAAGTACGTTTGGAATAATACGGAAGAAGATCCGTTTTTCCATTCAATCGGCAAATACGATACTGACCCTAAAGGTAACAAATGCTTCTATGATTATTCAGTAGATGCAACTGTTTTAGCAAAAAGACCAAACGGAGAAAAATTCTTCCCTGTAATTGAATCTTTGCATTATGAAAAAGTTCTTGCTGATTGTCCTTTGGGAACAATTGTTTTGATTACAGACCCTGACCACGATAGATTAACAGTTTGCCAAATCGAAGCTATCGGAAACGAACCTATGCTTGATGATTACGGTATTTCTTATATCAAACTTGACGAAAGCAGAATTTTGACGGTTTATAGCGCAAATCAAGCTTTCTTAATGCTTATGAATTACCGCGTTAAACAACTTAAGGCACATGGCAAATTCAAAAATCATCCAAGATTTATGATTAAGACAACTGCATCTGCTTTAAGCTGGGATGAATGGGCAAAATCTCACGGAATCAAGGTTGTAAACGTTCCTGTAGGTTTTAAAGAAATTGCAAACATTATGAAGAAGGTTGAATTACAGCTTAAAAACAACCCTAATAAAGAAGTTGTAGTTGATGATGTATTCGGCAACTCAATTAATTTGGGCGTTCAACCAAGATTAATCTTCGGCGGCGAAGAATCAGGCGGTATGATTATGGGTTCAGAAGATTTAATTGAATCTTTAGCAGGCAGAAAAGCAATCGCAATGCGTGAAAAGAGTGCAACAGAAGCTATTATTGTAGCGTCTGCGCTAGCTGCTAAGTTGGAAGAAGATAACAAAACTCTTTCTGAATACTTGGTTGAAATCTTTGATGAAAACAACATTATTGCAAAATACGACGTTAGAGAAGATATCGCTTATTATAACGAATCAGAACCTGATATCGAAAAACTTAAACTTGCAAAAGTTGAAGGTGAAAAACAAAGAACTAAAAATGATTTGTTCTTCTTATCACTTGCAATTGCAGTAAGAGAAGGTATTGCAGATATTAATGCTGTTAAAAAAGTTCTTAACGGTGCGTTTGCAGAATTGAATTTTGATAATTTAAAATCTGTTAAATTCGTTGGTGACGGAACATATTTAGAATTCACTGATAAATATGTTGAAATCAGACCATCAGGAACTGACGCTAAAACAAAAGCTTATGCAGGCGGAGAAAACCTTGAAATGATTGAAAAATTCTCAAGAGTTTTGGGCAATTATTCAGGTGAAAGAACAGAATTGCATAAAGAACTTATTTCTGATGAGTTTTATGAAAATTCTAAAGAAAAAGCTTTGGATTATTATTTGCAGTTTGTAGAAAAAGACGCAAACAATGAAGTGTTTGTAATTCCTGAATACAAATTTTAAATCATAACGTTCATACTAAAATAGGCGGCTTGATAAGTCGCCTATTTTTTATTATTCAAAAAGAACAAATTATACTATTTTAAAAGATTTTTTTGTTTCACCACTGCATCAATCAAGCCTTTAAACAACGGATGTGGTCTTTCAGGACGAGATTTGAACTCAGGGTGGAACTGGCATGCTACAAACCAATCAAGACTTGGTAATTCAACTATTTCTGACAACATACCGTCAGGTGACATGCCGGAAAATACCAAACCTGCTTTTTTCAAATCTTCAATATATTCGGTATTAACTTCATATCTGTGTCTATGACGCTCAGAAATCTTATTTGCGCCATAAACTTCGTGTGCTTTAGTACCTTTTTTAAGGTGACAATCATAAGCACCCAATCTCATTGTACCGCCATAACCTTTAACGTTCTTTTGTTCCAACATCAAATCAATTACAGGTATCGGAGCATTTTCATCAAACTCGGTAGAATTTGCACCCTTCATGCCGGCAACATTTCTTGCATATTCAATTACAGCGCATTGCATACCAAGACAAATTCCCAAGAACGGAACATTGTTTTCTCGAGCATATTTAATTACGTTCAATTTACCTTCAATTCCTCTAATACCAAAGCCACCGGGAACAATCACGCCATCAACATCTTTCATTAGTTCTTGGCAAGTTTTTGCGTCTACGCAGTCTTCTGAATTAATCCATTTGATTTCGGTTTTAACATCATCGGCATAACCTGCGTGTTTAATTGATTCAACAACAGAAATATACGCATCAGAAAGTTTTGTGTATTTACCTGCAATCGCGATTTTAATACTGCCTTGCGGATGATTAATTTTATTAACTAATTCTCTCCATCTTGTCAAATCTGCTGTTTTTGTAGGAACTTGAAGAAGTTTAAGCACAACATCTGCAAAGTTTTGATCTTCTAAAGCAAGAGGAACTTCATAAATACTCTTCATATCGCGACATTCAATAACCGCTTCTTTAGCAACAGAGCAGAATAACGCCAATTTATCTTTTTCTGTTTTTGGAATTGGTTTAGAAGTTCTGCAAACAAGAATTTCAGGTTGTAAACCATAGCTTCTCAAAAGATTAACACTGTGTTGAGAAGGTTTTGTTTTTAGTTCACCCGAAGTCGGAAGATATGGAAGCAATGTACAATGAATATTAATTGCATTTCCAATACCAGCCTCTGATTTAAATTGTCTTATAGATTCAATAAACGGTAAGCTTTCGATATCGCCGATTGTACCGCCAATTTCAATAATCTGAAAATCAGGCTTAAAGAATTTTTGTGCCTTTACTAATCTTGATTTAATTTCGTTAGTAATATGCGGAATTACTTGAACGGTAGCACCTAAATAATCTCCGCGGCGTTCTTTTTGTATAACTGTTTGATAAACGCTACCTGATGTTACGTTACTCAGTTGTGAAAAATTAGTGTCGATAAATCTTTCATAGTGACCCAAATCCAAGTCTGTTTCCGCGCCATCATCGGTAACAAAAACTTCACCGTGCTGGAACGGGCTCATTGTGCCGGGGTCTACGTTTATATAAGGGTCAAATTTTTGAATAGCAACAGAAAAACCTCTTGCACGTAACAGTTTACCCAAAGACGCGCCAATAATTCCTTTTCCTAAAGAACTAACAACACCGCCTGTAATAAAAATATATTTTGTCATAGTTGAAAACTCCTTAATATTTTAACTCCCTCTCCTTGAAAAGTGTGTTGGGATTAGGTGTCCACCCGCTAATAATAAATACAAAAAAGAGGGGCAGTTACCCCTCTTTTTTTTAACTAATTAATTTTTGGAACTCTAAAGAATCCGTTCTCTTCGTCCGGTGCATTCTTCATCAGTTCTTCTTTTGTTTGCTCGTAATAAACTTTGTCTTCTCTCATTACGTTCACAAAATCAATTGCGTGCGCCATTGGTTCAACGTCAGAAGTATCAACTTCATTCATTGCATCAACGTGTTTTAAAACATCGCCCAATTGTTTAGTGAATTTTTCTTTTTCTTCTTCTGTTAATTCTAAACGTGCTAATTTTGCTACGTGTTCTACATCTTTTATTGTAATCATAATTCCTTACTCCAATATTTATATATAATATCATGAAAAATGGATTTTTGTAAAATACCTATTTAATCATATCTTTTTTCACAACAACATTTTTCAGACTGTTAAATTCACCATCATCCAACAATAAAGTCAAATAATTTCTTGTCACACCTTTAAATTTTCCGCTCTTGTCAAGACGTTTTTCAATCAAAACTTCTGCCTCATGCCCGATATTTGAATTTACAAACTCGTTATATTTTTCGGCTGAAATTTTTTTAATAACGGTTGCACGCTCATCCTTAATTTTATCAGGCAAATGACCTTCCATTTTTTCCGCAATCGTACCTTTTCTGATTGAATATGGGAATGTATGAATTTGAGAAAGTTTAGATTTTTTAAGATTTTCAACAGTCGTCAAAAAATCATCTTCCGTTTCTCCGACAAATCCCGCAATAATATCGCTTCCCAAAAACGGTCTTTCAAAGCGTGAAATAATATCCTCAATTTGGTCAAGATAAAATTCTACGCTGTAATGCCTGTTCATTCGCTTCAAAGTCCTGTTACAAGCGGATTGCAAAGAAAGATGAAAATGCGGACAGAATTTTTCGCTTGATTGAAGAAAGTTCAAAAGTTCTGGTGTAATTTCATGCGGATTTAATGAACCCAAACGATATCTTGGTATAGAAGTTCTTTTTTCAATTTCTTTCAATAAATCCAAAATTTCTTTATCAAACTCTTTACCCCAAAGTCCAATGTGAATACCTGTTAGAATAACTTCTTTGTAACCGTGTTCCACATACTTATTTATTTCATTTATAATAAATTCAGAATCAGCACTTCTTGATTTTCCGCGTCCATAAGGAATTACACAATAAGAACATCTGTTATCACAGCCGTCTTGAATCTTCAAACTGATACGAGTTTTTGTAGTGTCTTCAAGAGTGACTTTACAAAATTCTTGCTCGCTCATCAAATCTTTTACTGCAAACTCTTTGTTTTCATCCAAGAGTTTTGCAATTTTAAATTTGTCTTCGTTACCGTAAACATAATCAATATAAGGTTCTGCCAACAACTTTTCTTTTTCAATTTGAGCAACACATCCTGTCAAAATAGTTTTCAGACCTAAACTGTGAGCGTGTCTTAATAAATATAAGGCTTCATTATCGCTCTTATGCGTAACAGAACAAGAATTCAGAATATAATAATCTGAATCCTCTTGTTTTTTTACCTGAGTATAACCGGCTTCCACCAAATTTTGAGCAACAATTTGCCCTTCAAATTGGTTTGACTTGCATCCCATTGATTTTAGATAGAACTTTTTCTTCATTGAAGTATTGTAGCATGAAGATTACTTTTTATCAGGAATTTCATGTGTTTCTTTAAAATCTTTTAGATCCTTTTCACCATCTTCAATTACTTCGTCTAAATTTTTACCTTTATCATATCCATAAAGTGCCAATGCGGCAGCAACCATGGCAGAAAATGCAGCAACATCAAATCTTGACATAGCTTGATCTAAAACACTGCACAGACCGGCAGTTCCTGCAGCACCAATTCCGCCCAAGGATATGCTAAAAAATCTCGCGCAATTTTTTTTAGATTGAAATGTTGGTACTTGTTGATGTTTTACAATACGTTTATTTTTTTGAGCATAATTACCTGAATAATTAGCTCCAATGCTATTTATTCTCATATTTCTAGTGTCCTTAATATTATAATTTGCTACAAAATCGTTCTACTACAAATATAGAATATAGTCAATAAATATAAGAAGAAAATTAAACTCTACCGTACATATCTTCGTATCTTATAATATCTTCTTCTACAAGCAAATCGCCCTTTTGAACTTCAATAATTTTCAAATTATCTTTGTAAGGGTTTTGCAAAGAATGGATTTCTTTAACATCAATATCAATACTGTGCCCAGGGCTTAAGATATGTTCTTTACCTTCCAAAACAACTTTTGCCATACCTTCTAAAACAACCCAGTGTTCACTTCTGTGATTATGTGATTGAACAGAAAGTTTTTGACCCGGATTTACGTGAATCATTTTTGTTAAAAAGCCTTTGCCTTCTGCTAAAACAGTATAATATCCCCAAGGTCTGTAAACAGTCTTGTGAACCAAATGCGTATTGTCATTTTGGCGTTTCAGAGTTTCAAAAATCTTTTTAACATCTTGTGTTCTATCAGATTTGCAAGCCAGAATTGCGTCTTCTGTTTCAACAATAACTGTATCTTCCAATCCGATTGTTGCAACAAGTTTTGATGATGAGTACATCAAAGAATTTTTAGAACCCTCATCCAAAACATGTCCGATTTTTACATTGCCGTCATTATCTTTTTTGCTGACATCATAAATTGATTTCCAACTGCCCAAATCGTTCCAATCGCTTTCAAGTTTGAGAAGTGCGATTTTATCAGATTTTTCCATAACCGCATAGTCAATCGAAATTGATGGCATTTTGTCATATTCCGTAAACGGAATTTCATCAGAGTCTGAAAAATCAAAGTTATTCAATTTTGAATAAATATCAGGTGAACACTTTGCCAATTCTTCTAACAAAACAGAAGCTTTGAACATAAATATTCCGCTGTTCCAGAAATAATTACCGTCATCAATATATTCCTGCGCAAGTTTTGCATTTGGTTTTTCTACAAACTTATTAACCTTAAATCCTCTTTCAATGTGGGTATTAGTTACATTAATGTAACCATAGCCTGTTTCAGGATAAGACGGTTTAATGCCAAAAGTTACGATGTAGCCCATTTCTGCGATTTTTTCGCCATCTTTTACTGTTGCTACAAACTTGTCCGTATCACTGATTAGGTGGTCTGATGGTACAACCAAAATCACAGGATCAACATTAAATTTTTCAATAATATATTTTGACGCTAAAGCGATTGCAGGAGCCGTGTTTTTGGATATAGGTTCGGATAAAACAATCGCCTTATCATAGATTGATGAAAGCTGATATTTTACATTAGAAATATGCTTAACACCCGTCATACTGATAATATTAGGTGCAGGCATACAATCTTCCAATCGTTCAAAAGTTGCTTGCAAAAGACTTTCAGTATTTTGAATATTAAGTAATTGTTTTGGATACAATTCCCTTGATAAAGGCCATAATCTGCTTCCTGAACCGCCTGCTAATATTAATCCGTACATTAAACTCCCCTTTTATACTCCTAACTATATATTATATTAACATGAATAAAAAATAAATATGTAAGTTTTATTGAACAAGATTTATGAACTCAAAGTATTCAAATTCACATAAAAAATGTAGGGTGCAATTTTTTGCACCAATAACATTAAAAAGGTGGGAACCGCTTACGCTATTCCCACCCTACCGGCATTGTACCCCCTCACCCTAACCCTCTCCCTAGGAGAGGGAATAACCATAGCCGTTATAATAAATATCAAAAACATATTGTAAATAGTTACTAATGTGTGGTAAAATACAACACATAGTGAAGATATATTACAAAGCGACATACACATACAAAATATTCAGAATGTTTTTGAGTGAGTTTGATAATTTGGTATCAACACTTGGGAACATTGCGCTTTTTGGTTTAGATTTTTTCAAAGGTTTGAAATCTTTACCGACAACTTTCAAGGCAATAATGGAGCAATCTGCTCGTTATGGCGTATCTTCACTTCCGATAACTCTGTCAATTGTTGGCATGACATCAATCATTATTGCAATGCAGGTTGCAGGTGAAATGGTTAAACAAGGTGCAGGAAATTATGTCGGAATGCTTGTTGCAATTTTGATGGTCAGAGAAGAAGGCGTTATTATGGCAGGTTTTGCGATAATTTCAATGATTGGTTCTTCCATGGCATCCGAAATTGCAACAATGAAAGTAACCGAACAAATTGATGCAATCAGGGTTTTGAAAGTAAATCCCGTGCATTATTTGTTTACACCAAGAATTATAGCAGGTACTCTAATGATGCCTTTGGTCGTTATCGTGGCGTCTGTTTTTGGTGTATTAGGCGGTGCGGTTGCTTCCAATTTAGCGTCAGGGCTAACTTACAAAGCTTATTTTGATTCTGTATGGTTTGGTTTAAACATGCACGATTTGAACGTATGTTTGCTAAAATCTTTGGCTTTTGGATTCGTAATAACTTTGATAAGCTGTTCTTGCGGAATGGAGGCAAAAGACGGTGCAAAGGGGGTTGGTATTGCAACAACAAAAGCGGTTGTTTGGTCATTTGTTGCAATAGTAATCTTGGATTTAATCTTTGCAGCGATGTTCTTTTATTAAACTCCAACGTCCTCCTTTTATAGGGAGAGGGTGAGGGTTCTATCTTCTAAAAAGAAAACGAGAAACTTATGGGTATACAGGTAAAAAACTTAGTAAAAACATTCGATAAAAAAACAATTTTAGACAACATCTCTTTTAAAGTAGATGACGGGAAAATATTGTCAATAATTGGTTTTAGCGGTTCCGGAAAAAGTACGGTTTTAAAACTGATTAGCGGATTGATTGAAAAAGATTCCGGTGAAATTATCACAACTGGCGGTGATATAGCAATGGTGTTTCAATATTCGGCACTTTTCGATTCGTTGAATGTTTTTGATAATATATCTTTTGCATTACAAGAAAGAAAAGATTTGCGTGGCAAATACACAAGAAAAGAACTAGAAAAAGTTGTTGCTGAAAAACTTGAACTGGTTGGCTTGTCAGGAATTGAAGACAAATATCCGTCAGAGCTTTCGGGCGGTATGCAGAAACGTGTAAGCTTTGCGCGTGCAATCGTTACAGAACCTAAAATTATTTTGTATGATGAGCCTACTGCTGGCTTAGACCCGATTTCATCAACCTTGATTGAAGATTATATCGTAAGATTAAAAAATGAAACTAACGCAGCATCAATAGTTGTAACACACCAAATGTCAACTATTAAGAGGACAGCCGATTCTGTCTTGATGTTGTATAATGGACATGCGGTTTTTGAAGGTTCGTCAGAAGAACTTTTGCGCGAAGAAACACCTTACACAAAACAGTTCGTAAACGCAACCATAGAAGGCCCAATGAAAATGAACGCATAGGCTAACACACCTCGGTTATTCCCTCTCCGAGGGAGAGGGCTAGGGTGAGGGTTCTACATTAGCGAGCATACAAAAACTTATTAAAAACATTCAAACAAAGTGCATTCAGCACAAACCAAAAGGAAAACACAAAATGAAGATGTCACCATCATTTAAAGTAGGAATATTAGCAATTGTAGCCTTAACAATTCTGTTGTTTACAGTTTTGTGGATTAAGGGGCGTTCTTTTTCTTCAGCAGAGAGAATAGAAGTTCAATTCAAAGATGTAAACGGTATGCGTCCGGGGTCTGGCGTACAAATGATGGGGCTTCGTGTTGGTCAAGTTGAAGAAATTACGCCAGTCGTAAACGGTGATTCAAGTTATGTAAAAATGAAATTTGTTATTACTGAACCTGGGATTACGATTCCAAAAGCTTCAATGCTTTCTATTCAACAATCGGGTTTAATCGGTGAACAATTCTTAGAAATTACACCACCAAGAACACGCACGGTTTATATTCCGGTAATTAATAAAGATTTATTATCTAATGGTGCAGAAGTAGAAATTAAGCTTGATGACAAATATTATGATGTAGGTTCTGTTAAAAAATCACAAATTATGACCGCAAAACTTGTTCCTTATGAAGTCAAAGATTTTGTAAAAACAAATTATGCTTATAAAGTTGACTATGTTGTAAACCTTCCGGGGCTTGTTTTACCACACTTTATGACAGGTAGAATAGTTAATGTGAATGGCGAAAAGAAATTGAGAATTGCGCCTTTGGATAATATGGCTATTCCGTATCCGCAACAAACTTCACCTTATACAATAATTGAACCGATGAGAATTGCTGACTTTATGGATTTGCAATACAAGGCTGCCGAATCTTTAACCGAAACAAACAGAATTGTGAACGAATTGTTGAATGATTCTATGATTGCTGAAATTAGACAATCAGTAACTAACTTCAAGGATTTGACAGCACAAGCAACTTCAACATTGGCTAAAACCGAAAAACTTGTTGAAACATCTAAGAATGATATTGATGCAATTCTTTGGATGATGAGCGATGTTTCTAACAACTTTAACAAATTAGCAACAAATATTAACGGTATTATCGGCGATGAAAAATTCAAGCCTATGATGTACGATACAGCTGATGCAGTTTCTAATTTATCAAAACAACTTACACCGATTATCGGTTCTGTTGACGCTAAAGAATTTGCAGAAGATTTGAATGCTGTAATGAAAAACTTAAACGAAATTTCAACTTCCGTTAACCAAATGACTAAAGATGAAAACTTGAAGAAGAAAATCAATACTTCTATCGACAACTTGAACGTTACAATGTGCGAAGTTTCAAACGCATTAGAAACAATCAACGGAGAAGGCGGAGATAAAGAAGGCTTGAAACAAATCGTTGAAGACACTTCTTCTACCGTTTCTAATTTGAAGAAATTCTCAGAAAAATTGAACAAGAGATTTTTATTATTCAGGTTGATGTTCTAAGATTAAAAAACATGCTAACTAGAAGAAAAGGCAAGTTATATAACTTGCCTTTTTTATAATAGAACTAGGTAAGTTTTTCTAAATATTTTCGTGTGCTATAATTTTGCTATGGCAGACAAAATTACAATTAAAGGTGCGAGAGAGCATAATTTAAAAAACGTATCGTTAGAAATTCCTAAAAACGAATTAGTCGTTTTTACGGGTGTTTCGGGTTCAGGAAAAAGCTCATTGGCTTTTGATACAATCTTTGCGGAAGGTCAAAGACGTTATATAGAAAGTCTTTCTACTTATGCGCGTCAATTTTTAGGACAGATGGATAAACCTGATGTGGATTATATCGACGGACTTACTCCTGCAATTTCTATTGACCAAAAATCAACAAGCAATAATCCGCGCTCAACCGTCGGAACTGTTACCGAAATCTATGATTATTTACGTCTTCTGTATGCTCGAGTTGGTACACCTTTTTGCCCAAAATGCGGAAAACCGATTAAACCGCAAACGATTGATGAAATCGTAAACAGCATTTTGAAACTCGAAACAGGAACAAAAATTCAAATCCTTGCGCCAATCATTAAAGGCAAAAAAGGCGAATTCCAATCTCTGTTTGAAGAATTAAGACAAGAAGGTTTTGTTCGTGTAAAAGTTGATGGCGAGATTTATAATCTTGACGAAGATGAAATTAAGCTTGCTAAGACTAAAACTCATACGATTTATGTTGTAGTAGACCGAGTTGTAGTTAAACCTGAAGCAAAATCAAGAATTGCAGACAGCGTTCAAATCGCATTAAAAAAAGCGGATGGCGTTGCAACAATTGATGTAATCGGCGGAGAAGAAATAATTTACAGCGAAAAACTCGCTTGTCCTGATTGCAACTTGAGTTTCGAAGAACTGACTCCGCGCATATTCTCTTTTAACGCACCTTACGGCGCTTGCGATAAATGTGGCGGGCTTGGTGTTGATTTTAAAATTGACCCCGATTTAGTTGTGCCTGACAAAAACAAATCCATAAAAGAAGGCGCAATTTATCCTTGGAGTAAATCTTCAACAGGATATTATGACGACGTAATAAATGCAGTTTCAGCTGAATACAAAATTGATTTGAATATTCCGTTTAAGGATTTGCCTCCTGAACATCAAACAATTATTTTATATGGTTCAGAAGAGCGAATTCCAATGCGCATAAGGGAGTTTGGAACTAAGCGATACCGCACAACTTTGCAGAAATTTATCGGTGTAATTCCGTTTCTGATGAAACATTACAATCTTGAGAGCGAATATTGGAAAGCTGAAATTGAAAAATATATGATTACAACTCCTTGTGAAAAATGCGGCGGTTCAAGGCTTAAACCATTCCCGCTTGCAGTTAGAATAAACGGAGTTAATATATATGAATTTTGCTTGATGCCAATTGATAAAGCTTACGAATTTGTAAGTGAGCTTTATTTAACACTCAGCGATTTTCAGATGAAAATCGGTAAACAAATTTTAGACGAAGTGCGCGCAAGATTAAAATTCTTGTGCGATGTTGGTTTGAACTATTTGAACCTTGCACGCACCTCGGGTACACTATCAGGCGGTGAAGCACAAAGAATCAGACTGGCAACGCAAATAGGCAGCGGACTTTCAGGCGTATTATATGTTTTGGATGAACCTTCAATCGGTTTACACCAACGCGATAACGATAGACTCATTAAAACCTTGATTAAACTCAGAAATATGGGAAATTCACTTATTGTTGTCGAACACGATGAAGACACAATCAGAAACGCTGATTATATCGTTGATATAGGTCCAAATGCGGGTGCTTTTGGCGGAAATGTTATTGCTCAAGGCAGTGTTGAAGATATTATAGAAGCGCCAAACTCAATCACAGGCAAATATTTAAGCGGTGAATATAAAATTCCTATTCCTGAAAAAATAAGAGAAGGTAACGGTCAATATTTACAAATCAGAAACGCTTTTAAAAATAATTTAAAAAATGTTGATTTAGATATTCCATTGGGCAAAATCGTTGTACTTACAGGGGTTTCAGGTTCCGGAAAATCAACTTTGATGCAAGAGTTGATTTATGAATATGCAGTTCATAAACTTAGAAAAAACAAACCAAAGCCTCAGGGTGTGGACGAGATTTTGGGATTTGAAAACTTAGATAAAATTATTGATATTGACCAGTCGCCAATAGGCAGAACTCCACGCTCAAATCCTGCGACTTATACAGATGTGTTTACACCGATTAGAGAGCTTTACGCAAAAACAAACGAAGCAAAAATGCGCGGTTACAAACCGGGAAGATTTAGTTTTAACGTAAAAGGCGGAAGATGCGAAGCTTGCTCGGGTGATGGTGTTTTAAAAATCGAAATGAATTTCTTATCTGATGTTTACGTAAAATGCGATGTTTGTAAAGGAAAACGCTACAACAACGAAACTTTAGAAGTTAAATACAAAGGTAAAACAATTGCAGATGTTCTAGAAATGAGCGTAAAAGAAGCGTATGAATTCTTTGAAAATATTCCGCAAATTGCAAATAAGCTAAAAACACTTAATGATGTCGGTTTGGATTATATAAAACTTGGTCAAAGCGCGACAACACTATCAGGCGGTGAAGCACAAAGAATTAAACTTGCAGCTGAACTTAATAAACGCGCAACAGGTAAAACCTTATATTTGCTCGATGAACCGTCTGTCGGCTTGCACTGGCATGATTTGGATAAATTAATTAAAATTCTTCAACAACTTGCGGACAACGGTAACACAATTTTAATTATTGAACACAATTTAGACTTAATTAAGGTGGCAGATTATATTATCGACCTCGGACCTGAAGGTGGAAATGCGGGTGGAGAAATTGTTGCTTGCGGAACTCCTAAAGAAGTTGCACAAAATCCAAATTCACATACGGGAAGATATTTGAAACCGTTTTTTGAAAAGTAAATACAAATAATTTTGCTTTTTATTAACAAATCTTGAACATCCATTTTTTCTTAATGAAGAATAAAATAATTTTAATATTATGGATTACCGCGCGAATCAAAGATTTTCTCGCAATGACCGGTTGCTAGACTTCTAAACGTGCCGTCATTGCGAAGGCGGTTAGCCTGAAGCAATCCGGCTTTTTATTAACTATTATTTTTAGTCGGTAGGTCGTGTTCAACGTTTTCATTGAACACGACTTTTTTAGTAAATGATTCCCACCTTTTTTAATGTTTTCGGTGCAAAAATTTGTACCATATAATTTTAAAAATTTTCATGCGGTCAAGATTGAACGTATTTTACCAAAAACCGCCCTTTTTAGGGAGGTCGTAGATGTTGGCGAGGCAGTGCCGAGCCGTACAGATGCGGGTGGGTATTTATATATATCGCCTACGGCTTGAACCCCCACCCGAAAATCTAAGTTTCGCAAGGCTCAACTTGATTTTCTACCCTCCCCCTTGGAGAGGGTATGAACAAGACTTGTTTATTTTAGAACGAACGACCTTAGTTAGTAGAAGATAAAATATAATTTAATTAATATCTATATCTTAATATTTATTCTATTACCATCCTAAATTTTCATGCTACAATATTGTTATGGCAAATTCATTTGAAGATGTTATTTCACAAATTAAAGACCGGCTGGATATAGTAGATGTAGTTTCTCAATATGTTGTTCTTAAAAAGAGCGGGGCCAACTATTGGGGTATTTGTCCTTTTCATAATGACAAAAAACCTTCTATGTCAGTAAGCCCTTCTCGCGGAATTTTTAAGTGTTTCTCTTGTGGTGCGGGCGGTGACGCTTTAGCATTCCTTGTAAAAATCCAAAACAGGGAATATAAAGACGTAATAATGGAACTTGCCGACAAATATGGCATCGAACTTCCTAAAAAATACGGCGCATCTTCTGAAACAAAAAGTTTAAAAAAAGAAATGATAAAAGCATGCACTAAGGCAGCTAAATTTTATCACATACAGTTAAGAAGTGCCGATGACGCAAATAAAGCAATGACGGCCCTTCGCAAACGTGATGTAGACGACAATGTTATTGATAAATTTACTCTCGGTTGGGCGCCAAACAAGTATGACACTTTATACAAAGAACTCAAAAAAGAATTCAAGGATGAAATTTTAGAAAAAGCCGGACTAATTCTAAAATCAAATTCCGGCGGATATATTGATCGTTTTAGAAATAGAATTATAATTCCTATTCAAAACGAAAACGGAGAATATGTTGCCTTTGGAGCGCGTGCGGTTGATGAAGGACAAAATCCGAAATATTTGAACTCATCCGACTCCTTGATTTACAACAAAAGCAAACTTTTATTTGGTCTAAATTCTGCTCAAGACGCGATTAAAGCAGAAGATGGCGTTGTAATCATGGAAGGTTATTTTGATGTAATTTCAGCGCAAGCGCATGGAGTTGAAAACGCAGTTGCTTCTTGCGGAACAGCCTTAACTCCCGACCACGTTAAATTGTTATCAAGATACACAAAATCAAGAAGAATTTTTCTTTCTTTTGATACCGATAAAGCCGGAGTCAACGCAACAACAAAAGGAAGCAACGTTATCAAAGAAACACTATCAACTTTGGGTGATGTTAAGCAGTTTGACGAAAGCCATATTGCCTCAGCCGTTGATAACAAATACGCTTGTGAAATCCGTGTAGTTTCGCCACCTCAAGGCAAAGACCCTGACGAATTTATACGCACAATGGGCGGAGATATTTTTAAAGAATATATTAAAAACGCACCACTATTGATTGATTTTCTTTTAAATAATATTCTGAGAGAAAAAAATTCTGCGCAAACTCCTCAAGAAAAAGCAGAATTGGTTGAAAAGATTATTGAAATCTTAAAAGATGTTAACAATAAAATTATTCAATCTGAGTATGTAAAAATGGTTTCTACAGTTTTGGAAATCGACGAAGAAGCCATTCTAAAAGAGCTTGCGCGTCATGAAAGACAAGGCGCATTAATCGAAAGAAATTTGAATACAAAAAAAGTTGTAACAAATTCTTCACAATTCGAGATAAAAGCGCAAAAAAATTTATTGAGCGTTTTTTTAGCAAGTGACAGTTCGTTAACCTTCAACCAAATAAACGAAATGTTACCTGAAAATATCATCCAAGATGAAACGTTAATAATTGTAAAAAATACAATTGACAAATTGGCGTGTACAATAAATAATGTTAAGGAATTGACCAAAAGCTTATTTACTGAATTCATAGAGGATGAGAATTTGACCCAAATAATTACAGACCTAGTCGAACTTTCGGAAGCCTTCAACGGGCTTGAACCGGATGAGTTTGAAGTGGCTGTAAGGGAAAACATCATAAGATTAAAAAGATGTTATCAGGAAAAAGATGCCGAAAAACTTCGTCAACAATATAAACAAGTAAACAATGACGAAATAGAAGCCCTAAAAATTCAAATGCAGCTTAGAGATAAAATTAAATTAAGGACTGGAGATAAATAAATGACCCAAAAAAGAAACTCACATTCATCAGTAATCAGCGTAGAAGACGAAAACATGGATTTGTTAGACTACGATTCCGAAAAAGAGGATGATTACATTGAAACTGATTTAGGTACTGATAATATAGAAGATATTATTACTTCATCTAAACTAAGCGGTGTAAAAAGCGATGATTTCTACATGATGGACTCAAACGATTCTCATCATGAAACAGCAGAAGTTGAAGTTCCAAAAGGCGTAGCAGTAGAAGACCCTGTTAGACTTTATTTAAGAGAAATCGGTCGTATCAAATTATTATCAACAAGCGAAGAAATTGAATTAGCACGTAAAATTATCCAAGGTGGAACTCCAGGTGCTATCGCTAAAAGAAAATTAGTTCAAGCAAACTTAAGATTGGTTGTAAGTATTGCTAAAAAATATGTAGGTCGCGGCATGCTATTCTTAGACCTTATTCAAGAAGGTAATTTAGGTTTAATCAGAGCTGCTGAAAAATTTGACCACGAAAGAGGTTTTAAATTTTCAACTTATGCAACATGGTGGATTAGACAAGCTATTACAAGAGCAATTGCAGACCAAGCAAGAACAATCCGTATTCCTGTTCACATGGTTGAAACAATTAATAAGCTTAAAAAAGTTACAAGAAGATTGGCTCAAGAGCTTTCAAGAAAACCAACCGAAGATGAGCTAGCAGCAGAAATGGGCGTTTCAATTTCTAAATTGAGAGAAATCGTTAAGATTGCTCAAGAACCACTTTCTTTGGAAACTCCAATCGGTAAGGAAGAAGATTCAAGATTAGGCGATTTTATCGAAGATAAAGAAGCTGACGCACCAATCAAAACTGTTGCTTCTGAACTTCTTAGAGAAGATTTGGCAGAAGTTCTTTGCACACTTTCTCCTCGTGAAAGAGATGTTTTAAGATTACGTTTCGGTATGGATGACGGACGTCAAAGAACTTTGGAAGAAGTCGGTCAATTGTTCGGTGTAACTCGTGAACGTATCAGACAAATTGAAGCGAAGGCTTTGAGAAAATTACGTCACCCAAATCGCAGCAAACGATTAAGAGAATATGTAGAAAACTAAAAATCAAAAAGGACAATTGAATATTTTCAATTGTCCTTTTATTTTAAAAATAAATGGTGCAAAGAATTGCACCCTACCTTTCTAAATTAAAAATAATTTAATACTATTTTCCGTTTTCCTTTTGCAATTTTTCATTTTTATTTTTATGCTATCATCTTATTATGACAAAATTTTTGTTGATTAGCGAGGATAGTGAAAAAGAACAGATTTTAAGAGAAGTTTTTCCGATGGACGAAATTGCAGTTACGTCGGATGAACTCTTGATTTTTGACATTCTAAAAGTTGAAGAACCTGATATCGTTATTGTTGATGGTGATATTGAAACTTTGGATTTAAAGCACTTGTGCCGAAAAATCAAGCAATATCCTGTTGTGGTACTACTTATGCTAGGTCAAAAAGAGCTTAACAAGGATGTTTTACATAACGCAAATTTATTTATTCAATCACCGATTGATAAAAAGATTCTTTCTGCGACCGTTGAATCAGGCTTAAAGACACGACTTTCTTTGTTAAAAATGACAAAATCTAATCAAGAATTAGCAAGAAGCCTTTATCAGTTAAACGTTTTGTATAACACAAGTTCACAACTTGCAGGGTCTTTAGATAAAGATAAACTTATCAAAATCATGATTGAGGGGATTGAAAAATCTTTGAACTTCGAACTTGCTTGTACCTTGATGTTTCGCTCAGAACGCGAGCCCGTTTTAATAATCAATTCGATTTACAAAGTTTCTGACAGATTATTGGAAGCTCTAAAGCTTCGTGCGATTTTAAGCTACAAATCCCTGCTTGCAGATCCGCCTGTTGATATCAAAATCGGTAATTTAAAGATTGAAAAGAATATTAAGCATAATATTCAGGAATATGATTTTTCAATTCTTCGATACGATAATATGTTTGCGCCGATTACTTTAAACGATGAGTTTTTCGGATTTACGGAAATTTATAGGGAAAAACCTTTTTCAACAGAAGATGCAACTTGTTTTCAAACTCTTGTTCAACAAGTGACAATTCCTTTGCAGAGCGCATCTTTTACACAAGAATTAAAAGCGACAAACAGAAAGTTGCAAAAACTTGAACGTTTGAAATCGGAATTTATTTCAATTGTATCGCACGAATTAAGAACTCCATTGACCGCTATCAAAAACGCTATGGACATTATTCTTAGCGGTAAAGCGGGCGAAATGACAGAAAACATAGAAAAATTTGTTTCTATGGGAAAACGTAATGCAATAAGACTTTCAGGAATTATCAACGACCTTCTTGACATTTCAAAAATCGAAGCAGGGAAAATGGATTTCAAATTTGAACTTATTCATGTTGAGCCTGTAATTGAATATGTAAAAACGAATTTGTCAGAAGTTGCAAAGGAAAAGAATTTAACTATAAAATATATTCCATCGGGCGAAGATGTAGAAGTTTATGCAGACTCAAACAGATTAGAACAAGTTTTAACAAACCTTGTTTCAAATGCAATTAAATTTACGCCAGATGCGGGTGAAATTGAAATAACTTCAAAAGTAGTGAATGCTCGTGAACTTCAATATGACAATTGTTTTGAAGATGATATTAAAAAACTTCAAGGAAATTATTTGCAAGTTTGTGTTGAAGACCACGGTATCGGTATTGAGCGCAAAGACTTGAACCACGTATTTGACAAGTTTGCGCAAATTGAAAATTCGCTTTCAAGAAAAGTCGGAGGTTCAGGTTTGGGTTTACCGATTGCAAGGCAGTTGATGGAATCTCATAACGGTGCGATTTGGTGCGATAGTGAAATTAACAAAGGTTCAAAATTCTATTTTGTAATTCCTGTTGCAAATGACAAAAGCAATTTTACAATGATAAGAAAACAGCTTTCTCAAAAAGCACGTTCAAACGGTTCAACAATTGCGGTAATTAAAATTAAATCAACTAATGCAGTAATTGAAAACTTGCTTAAAGAAAATAATTTATTAAATAAAACATATATGACAAATTCTCTAATCGAAAAAGAAGGCGCTATGACAACTTTGTCGCTAATTTTAATGGACGGCGACAAACCTTCTGCTGAATTTTTGAAGAAAAAAATCGACTCGGTTATTGAGCAGAATAAAAACTTATACGGAGAATGTGATATAATGTATTCATACGATATTGAAGGAGATACACATGAAAAAGATTCTTATAGTAGATGACGAGCAAGACATCGTGGAAAGTCTTAAGTTCGTTTTAGAAGTTTCGGGCTTTGTGTGTTATACGGCTTATAACGGAGAGGACGGCTTGAAGCTTGCGAAGGAGATAATGCCTGATTTGATTATCCTTGATGTTATGATGCCAAAAATCAACGGCTACAAAATCAGCCGACTCCTTAAATATGACAGCAAATATAAAGATATTCCGATAATTATGGTGACTGCGCGTTCTCAATTAGAAGACAAAATGATTGGTGAAGAAACCGGCGTAAACGAATATATCACCAAACCGTTTGAATTGGATGCGATTGTGAAAAAGGTGGAAGAGTATCTTAAATAGGAGTTGAACAGTTGAAAAGCTGAAGAGTTTGAATTAATTTTATTTGTTTAATATTTAATACAAACTTTTCCACTTATCCACTTTTCAACTGTTCAACTAAATCTTATTGCTCAAAATTGTTTAATCTAAACAGGTACAGACATGGAAACAGTAAACAACAAAACATTAGAAAAACTTAAATACGAGCTTGTTCGAGATGGCGTAGTTTCATACGAAACTTTGGAAAAAGCCGAAGAACTTGCTAACGTACAAAGCATAAATATTGGTCAAGCACTTATAAATTCAGGAATTTTGGCGGAAGATACTTTGTTGAAATTTTTGGAAAGCAAGTTGCACATTCCTTATGTTAATTTGGAAGATTATGAGCCTGATACCAAGTGTTTTAAATATGTTTCTTTTGCGGATGCTCGAAGATACCGCATAATTCCGTTGTTTAAAATAGAAGATGTTTTAACTGTTGCAATGTCTGACCCGTTGGATTTGTTTGCGATAGACAAGGTTATTGAAACCGCAGAATGCTCTATTGAGCCGGTAATTGCTTCAGAAGCAAGCATAATCAAGAAGATTGATGAATACTACAAAGTTGCTGATACGGTTGACAGCATTACTTTAACTCCTGATGATGAGAAAGAATTTGATTGGACAGAAGAACTTCATAAAGAAGAAGCAGGCGAAGAACACATTCAACACGTTATTAGAGCGATTTTAAAACAAGCTATTATTGAAGATATTCACGAACTTAACTTTGAACAAGTTGAAGAAGGTCTAAAAGTTGTATTCAAGAAAGATGGTGAAATATTTGATAAAGGTACAATTCCTGCAATTTTAAACTCAGCTTTTGTATCCAAATTGAAAACACTTTCCAATTTGGATGCTACTGTTTGCGAAATTCCACAATTAGGAAAACTTTGCTTCAAGGTTGAAAATACAATGCTTATTGCGTCAGTTTCATCATTCCCAACGATTATGGGTGAGAGAATTTCTTTGAAGATTTATAAACCGCCTCGTCATTTAGACAAAATTATAACTGATGAAAAGCAAAGAAGTATTATTGCGCACGCGCTTGATAACCCCGGCATAATCCTTGTTTGCGGTTCACCTTTAAGCGGAAAAACTCACGTAATTTATTCGCTTTTATTGGAAGCTGCTAAATCAGAAAAAAATATTATGACAATTGAATCAATTGCTAAGTACGAACTCAAGGGCGTTAATCAGTGCGAACTTAATGAAAATATCGGGTTTAATATGGATAAAGCACTCAGATATGTTGAGTTTCAATCCCCTGATATTATTTATTTGGAAGGCGTTAAAACTCGTGATGCGTTTGAATTTTTGTCAGAACTTTTCTACAACGACAAAATTGTTTTAACTGAGTTTATGGCTAACAATATGACTGATTTAAGACAAAAACTTGCTTTTGATGATTTTCAGTCTTTCAAATCATTGATTTCCTGCCTGATTTTTATTCACTCAAAAGACAGCGTGGAAGTGTTTGATAAAACGACTTTGCAGAAATACTTGGCGTAAAATCAATTAAAAATTATTTAAAATAATTTTTAATTTAAAAAGGTAGGGTGCAATTCTTTGCACCATTAACAATTTAATCAACAACCGGATGAATTCTTGTATTTGAATAGTATTCACGATTAATTTTGTCCGCGTTTTCTACTCTCTGCAATTTATCATCTAACTCCGAATTAACACTGATTGTTGAAGCCAGTCTTAAATATCTCAATGCGGACTTTGTGTCGCCAAACTTTTCGTAAATATCGCCTAATTTATAAACTGTTTCATAGTGCCTTGTGTAACCGAATTTATATGCCTCACTGTAAAATCGCAAGGCTTTTTTGTACATTTGTCTTTTGTAATAAAATTCACCAAGCCTGAAATATGCTTCAGGTTCATTTGGTTTAATTCCCATCGCGTCAAAAAAAGCACCCTTGGCGTAACGGTCTTTGCCCGCAATATCATATAAAGTTCCTAGTCTTGTTAAATACATAACGTTATCATGGTTTTTGTGCGCCAACATGTGATAGAGATTTAAGGCAGCTGTCATATCTTCACTATCTTTGCCGTTTCTTAATGCTAAATTGTAATAAAAGCCTGCTTTCGCCTGCAATTCATCTTCATTCAGCTTTGAATAGTCTATTGGAATAGAATATTCTAAACCACCTTTAATTGCTGCAAATGATGGCAACAGCGCCATATTTAAAATTAAAAATAAAAACAATAACTTTCGTTTCATAATAAAATTATACCTCAAGAGAAATAACTTCTGTCATACTCTCACAATAATAAGACAAGGGGAAAATAACAAATATCGTCTACGGCACGAACCCTCACCCGAAAATCTAAGTTTCGCAAAGCTCAACTTGATTTTCTACCCTCTCCCAAAGAGAGGGTATGTGTAAGCTTGACATCTCATATTAAATAAATCAGGTAAATTTTCCACTTTCCTTTTTCAATTTTCCATTCGGTTTAAGTTGTGCAAACATCCGCATCTTACTTTCTTTCTACCCCCTTGTACTGAAAACATGTTCATGCGACAATGTGATTAACTGGGAAACAGTATAAATAGTAGTAGTAGAAATATAAAGGAAACTAAGACAATGGCTAGAAAAACTCCATTAGAAAAAATCAGAAATATTGGTATTGCTGCTCACATTGACGCAGGTAAAACCACTACAACTGAACGTATCTTGTTCTACACAGGTAAAACTCACAAAATCGGTGAAACACACGATGGTGCTGCAGTAACTGACTTTATGGAACAAGAAAAAGAAAGAGGTATTACAATCCAATCCGCAGCTGTTACAGCTTCTTGGAAAGGTCACCAAATCAACATTATCGACACACCGGGACACGTTGACTTTACAATTGAAGTAGAACGTTCTCTTCGTGTATTAGACGGTGTTGTTGCTGTATTCTGTGCAGTAGGTGGTGTTCAATCACAATCAGAAACAGTTTGGAGACAAGCTAACAGATACGAAGTTCCAAGAATGGTATTCGTAAACAAAATGGATAGAACAGGTGCTGATTTCTACCGTGTTGTAGACCAAATCAAAAACAGATTAGGTGCTAACGCAGTTCCTCTACAATTACCTATCGGTGCAGAAGACAAATTCACAGGTCTTATCGACTTGATGACTATGAAGGCTGAAATCTACACTAACGACTTAGGTACAGATATCAGAGAAGAAGAAATTCCTGCTGATATGGCTGAAAAAGCTAAAGAATACCACGATGCAATGGTTGAAGCTATCGCATCTGAAGATGACGCTTTGATGGAAAAATTCTTTGAAGATCCTGATTCAATCACAGTTGATGAATTGAAGGCTGCATTAAGAAAAGCGGTTTGCGAAAACAAAATCGTTCCTGTAACTTGCGGTACAGCATTCAAAAACAAGGGTGTTCAATTGTTATTAAACGCAGTTGTTGATTATATGCCATCACCTGTTGATGTTAAAGCTATTGAAGGTGAATTAGAAGACGGTACAAAAACTGAAAGACATTCTTCTGACTCTGAACCATTCTCAGCTTTATCATTCAAGGTTATGACAGACCCATTCGTAGGTCGTTTAACATTCTTAAGAGTTTACTCAGGTGTTATTACTGCAGGTTCTTACGTTCTTAACTCAACTAACGGTAAGAAAGAACGTATTTCAAGATTGGTTCGTATGTACGCTGACCAAAGAATCGAAGAAAACGAAGTTTACGCTGGTGACATTTGTGCAGCAGTTGGTTTGAAAGATACAACAACAGGTGATACATTGTGTGATGAAAAAGCTCCAATTATCTTAGAAAGAATGACTTTCCCTGAACCTGTAATTTCAGTTGCTATTGAACCAAAAACAAAAGCTGACCAAGATAAAATGGGTATCGCTCTTCAAAAACTTGCTGAAGAAGATCCATCATTCAGAGTTAAATCTGATACAGAAACAGGTCAAACAATTATTTCAGGTATGGGCGAACTTCACTTGGATATTATCGTTGACCGTATGATGAGAGAATTCAAAGTAGAAGCTAACATCGGTAAACCTCAAGTTGCTTATAGAGAAACAATCAGAGGAACAGCTGATCAAGATTCTAAATTCGCTCGTCAATCAGGTGGTAAAGGTCAATATGGTCACGTTAAAATCAGAATTTCTCCAGCTGAAGAAAATGCCGGTTTTGTATTCGAAAACAAAATCGTTGGTGGTGCTATTCCTAAGGAATACATCGAACCTGCAAGAAAAGGTATGGAAGAAGCTCTTGAAGGCGGTATCCTAGCAGGATTCCCTATGATTGACGTTAAAGTTGAACTTTACGATGGTTCTTACCACGAAGTTGACTCTTCTGAAATGGCGTTTAAAATCGCCGGTTCTATGGCTATCAAGGAAGGTACTAGAAAAGCTCAACCTTGTATCCTTGAACCAATGATGAAAGTTGAAATCGAAATTCCTGATGAATTCACAGGTACAATCATCGGTGACATTTCAAGAAGACGTGGTCGTGTTGAAGGTCAAGAACCTCAAGGAAACACAGGTAACGTAATCGTTAGAGCATTAGTTCCATTGGCTAATATGTTCGGTTACGCAACTGACTTGAGATCTAACACTCAAGGTCGTGGTACATTCTCTATGGAATTCCACAACTACGAACAAGTTCCTGCAAATATCGAAAAAGAAATTATCGAAAAATCAGGTGCTAGCAAGTAGTTAGTTTGAAATAAAAATTTAATAACGGCGGGATTTTTTCAAAATCCCGCCGTTATTTTTTTAATTATGTTAAAAATACAATTACTAATTAAGAAATCAATTCAAAATGATTCTTATTATATTTAATCAGCCCCTCTTTCTGCAGTTTAGAAAGTTCAAAACTCATTGCGCTTCTATCAACATTTAAATAATCCGCCAAATCTTGACGATTAAATTGAATATCAAAGTTATTTGAATGATGTTTTTGAGCTTCATTAGACAGAAACGTCAGCACTTTGTCACGAATTGTTTTTTGAGAAACATTTTCAATTTTTTGAATAAGCTCAATATTTTCTTTTGATAAAATTTGAAACAGATTATTGATAAGAACTTTATGTCTTGTACAAGCATTTTGGCACATTGAAGTACATTTTTCATAACTCAATATTAAAACTAAAGTATCTTCTACAGTAATTGCGTCTACACTGGATTCAACATTTTTCGAACCAACAAAAGAAAGTGCCAAATTTTGATTTTTACCGAGTCTGGAAATAATGATACGACGCCCCCAATAAGAGTCTTTTTCTATATTTACACCGCCATCTAAAATTAAATAGATATTAGATATAACATCACCTTGACGAATTATCATCTCCTCTTTTTCATATTTACGAACCCTTGCATGAAAACACTCCAAAAGTCCTCTTAGCTCCTCGTCATTCATGCCGTAAAAAACAGGCGAATTTTTTATTTGATTATAATATTTTTCTATGCGTTCCATATTTGCCTCGTTTGTTTTGTAATTTAGCTAATTATTTAGTTGATAACACCCTCTCCTGCCTCCGGCACCCTCCCCCGAGGGAGGGAGTGGTTTGCGCTAATTTAATGCAAGCGATTTACATTCATTGAACCTCTTTAGTTCCCTTCCTCGAGGGAGGGGAGAGGGTGTTATTAACTTTTCTCACGTCGGACATTTCCGTTGTAAAAACAACAGAAATGTTGTTAAATATAGTTTATAATAAAAATGTAAAAAACAAAAGAACAAAAAGGAGATAAAAATGGCAACACAACAAGAAGAAAATTTAATTAATCTATTAGATGGTTATGTGGAAAAAGGCGGTCATCACCTAAATGTAAACGTATTCAACAAAGAAACACTGCTAGACGCACAAAAACACCCTGAAAATTACCCACAGTTAACAGTAAGAGTTTCAGGCTACGCCGTAAATTTCATCAAGCTTACAAAAGAACAGCAAGATGATGTAATTTCAAGAACATTCCATTCATCACTTGCAAAATAGTGTTGTCAGCGATGAGGAGTATTGTAAGGCGAAGCCTAAAGGCTTCGCCTTAATTTATAAAGAAATTTCGTAGTATAATTTTTAATATGAAAATAAAAATTATTGCACTTGGAAAAATTAAAGAAAAGTTTTTAAAAGACGGAATAGACGAATTTTTAAAACGTCTTACTCCTTATGCTTCTGTAGAAATTGTAGAACTTACGCCAATTGAAATCAGAGATGAAAACCTGACTCAAAAAGCATTGGAGCAAGAAGGAGAAAAAATATTAGCCAATATTAAAAATGATTCGTTTGTAATTACAATGGAAATCTTGGGCAAACAACTTTCATCAGAAGACTTTGCGCAAAAAATTAACGAAATTTCAATGAGCGGAATAAGTGAACTTGTTTTTGTAATCGGCTCATCTTGCGGTTTATCGCCAATCGTTTCTAATAGAGCAAATTTCAAGCTAAGTTTTTCTAAAATGACATTTTTACACCAATTTGCACGTTTATTGTTAGTTGAGCAAATTTACCGCGCATTTAAGATACTAAAAGGTGAAACGTATCACAAGTAAATAAAAAGGGTGCAAATGCACCCTGAAAATCCAACTATCACAAATCAATATATTATAAAAATTTCATACTTCGTTTGGAAGGTCTTTAAGTCGCTAAGTCGTTAGGTCATTAAGTTCAAATAAATATTTTAAACGAACTTAACGTCTTAACCGCTTAAAGCCTTAACGACTTCCTAAAGTGGTTTATTCCACAAAGATTCAGCGAATTTGCTTTGAACAGCGCCATTTTCAACTGACAATGAAACATTGCTTGGAGTGAAAATGAATACCATATCGCTGATTTTTTGAGCTGTACCGCTTAAAGCGTGAGAAGCACCACAAACAAAATCAATTGTTCTTTGAGATTGTTCTTTATCTAACAAATCTAAATGAAGGATAACAGTCTTTTTGTCAATTAATTTCTTAACGATTTGAGCTGATTCTGAGAATGAACGAGGCTCGATAACAGTAACTTCACTTGATTTATATGAATTTGGATGAGAAACTACTTTTGATTCTCTTTCAAAAGAACGTTCAGGTTTTGAATTAACTCTAGTGCCATACATGCTGTCAATATCTCTATTAATAGCTAAAGTACCGTCTGTTTCATACTCGCCATCATTGTCTACTAAATCCATGAAAGCATCTTCGCCTTCTCCATCGTTAAAACTCTTTGCAAAAAAGTTTACAAACCCTTTTAATCCTTCTGATAATGCCATTTCTCCTCCAATTTATATTTTTAACTAAATAACTTTCTACCTACTCTAATAATTGTTGCACCTTCTCTAATCGCAATTTTGTAGTCGTTGCTCATTCCCATTGATAATTCCGGAAGCTTTATGTCAAATTCACGTTCAAGTTCATCTCTAAACATACGTATATCTTTGAACAATCCTTCCAATTCACTATCATTTAAATTAAGCGGTGCAATGTTCATCAAACCGATTATCTCAAGCCCTTCCAGTTTTAAAAGTTCTTGCATATCAGTTTTCAAAACATCTTTTGCATAACCAAATTTTTGTTCTTCTTCTGCATTATTGACTTGTAATAAAACTTTCTCTCTCTTATTTAATTGACAAGCCGCATTTGATATAGCTCTTGCAACTTTTAATGAATCCACTGAGTGAATTACATCAAAATGTTTTACAACTTTTTCGACTTTATTCGTTTGTAGGTGTCCAATAAAATGGAATGTCGAATTTTGTTTGATTTCATCAGGCAAAGCTTCAATCTTATTGATTGCATCAATTGCTCTGGATTCGCCAAAATCTCTTATTCCGACTTCATAACCCGCTTTAATCGAATCAAGTCCGAAATATTTTGTAACTGCGATTATTTTAATTTTAGAATGTACGGTACTTTTTTGGATTTCCTCAAGATTTGCTTTTACCTTAGCGCGGTCAATATGAATATCCTCGCCCCAAATTTGTGATGGTATCAACATTTCCCTCAATCCCTTTACTGTATTATATAATACAAACCATGTTCTGCACAAGTCTTTGTTTGTAACAACTTTCAAGCTATTTTTAGAACATGCTGAAACCCATGTTTCACATGGATTTCAACCATGTTTTAAAATGTTAAGTTTTGTAAAGTTGTGTTGTTTTGTTAAGAATTTGACATGATTTTTGCGACTTGTGCTTACAAAAGGCATGCCATTTTATTAAGTTGAATAGTTGAATGGTGGAAAAGTTGAAAAGTTTGTTTTAATATATTCTATTGAACTTATTTGACTTTAAAAATTTATAAATAACCTTTCAACTTTTCAACCTTTCCACCATTCAACTTGAAAAAACTATTGTCCTAAATAGCTCAAAGTTTCCATAACGCTACTAGCCGTTGAGAACACTCTTGAGTTCATCTGAATCATTCTCTGTGCTGTAATCATGTTAGAAAGTTCTGCAGCAATATCGACGTTAGAACCTTCGTAACCGCCTGATTCTATTGAACCGAAAGAAACTTCGCCTGCCATACCATAATAAACTTCACCTACGTCAGCGCCCCATTCCCAAAGGTTATTGTTAATAGAAACTAAACCTTCTTCGTTTACCATTGTAGCAAGTTCAATAACAAAGTTTGAATTTTCAATACTTGAACCTGTTGCTTGAACATCACCACTTCTAATTGTAACACCTTGTGGAGTTGTGTATTTCCATTGTGTTGTATAAGTATCATCCACAAATTGAGTCAAAATAGAACCATCGCTATATGTTGCAGCAATAATACCATTTTCGTCAACTGTTGTTGATTTTAGCGTAATACCGTTTTGGTCGTTATAATTAACCATTTCTTGCAATGCTACTGTTTGGTTAATTTGCTTTGTTGACGGGTTATTATTACTAATACCTGTTTGCCCCACAAAATTACTTGTTGCAGAATCAAACGAAACTGCTGCCCCCTTTGTATATGAAACAACACCGTTTGCTACGTCAAACTCAACATCGTCAATGCCGGCAGCTTTAATTTGTTCATTGAATTTTGCGATTACAGCACCCATTGTTGGATCGCCTTTTTCAACCGTCAAAGTTACCTTTGTACCATTAATTGTTACATTTATATCACCATCTGTAATACTTGCATTATTTAATTCGCTTAATTTTTTATTAGCAATATTTGCATCACCCGATACAACAGCGGCTAAGTTTTTAGGAATTTGAACTGTTTTTCCTGAACTTGCGTTAGAATACGGAGTTCCCGCAGCAACAACTTTCATACCGGACTGATTTACCACATTTCCTTCTGAATCAGTTGAGAAAACGCCATCACGCGTATAATACAATTTGCCGTCAGAATCTTGTACAACAAAGAAGCCGTTGCCTGAAATCATTAAATCCATATCACGACCTGTGCTTACAAAATCACCGGCAGTAAAATCTCTTGTAATGCCGCCAACTTTTACACCAAGACCGATTTGTTTAGGGTTTGTTCCGCCGCCGTCTTTTGTAGCTGCGCTACCATAAGACAGGTTTCTTGAATATAATGTTTCAAAAGTCATATTAGCAGACTTGTAAGCTGTCGTATTGATGTTTGCAACGTTATTTGCTACAACGTTGATTTGTGATTGTCCGGCATTTATACCGGTACTGGCTGTGTGTAATGCTTGTGACATTTATGTCGTCCTCCTGTTGTTGTCTGGGTTTTGTTTATCGTAGAATTTGCTTGTTTGTTGTTTGTGGAGTTGAAGGGTTGAAAGGTGGAATGGTTGAAAAGTTTGTTTTAAAAATTTTTTTTAGACTTATTTGTTTTATAAAATTTTAAATAACTATTCAACCTTTCCGCTTTTCAACTTTTCAACTCTATTAACTCTTTGTCGTACTTGCTTCACTTTTTTCTCTAATAGAAGTAATATTCGAAATAGAATAATATTCACCGTTGACTTTAACTTTACCTGTGCCGTCTTTAAAGTTAGCTTCAGTAACTTTACCTGTGATTTCAGTTGTTTTTGAACTGTCTTTTTCATCAGGAACAGTAATTGTAACTTCTTTTCCGACCATTGAAAGCGTTTGAGTAATTTCCGCATTCATTGACATATCCTTGTACATTGCAGAAATATAGTTCATACAATTTGTTAAACCTGTATTCATTTGAGTCATTTGCTCAAGAGAAGAATATTGAGCCAACTGTGACAACCATTCAGTATTATCAGTCGGTTGCGTTGGGTCTTGGTTCTTTAATTGTTGCAACATAAGATTCAAAAACATGCTACTGTCGTTTGTAGAACTTGTTTTTCTATCTGTTGTATTTGATTGTGTAAATGCAGTCTGGTTCTGCAAATTTGTTATTTCAGTTGAAACCGTAGTCATAACCTTCTCCTAATTTTCTTCATTTTGCGCAAATGACATCATTTCTTCAAAATGTTCTTTTTCCTTTTGTCCTTTGCGTGAGCCTTGCTCTTTGTTTCCGCCTCTTGAACCTTCTTGTTCAGTCCAATCTGCGTTGTATTCGCTCTCTTGCGTTTCGCTTAATTTAACCGTTACATTGTCAACATTAACGCCTTGTGCTAACAATGAATCTTTAAGTCCGTCCAAACCCTTCATAATAAGATTTTTAGCATCCTGTGTAGCAACAGTGAATTGTGCAGACAAGCCTTCCTTTGTATTGATAAGTTGTACCGAAACCTTACCCAAAGACTCAGGATTCAAAACAATGTTTACCTTAGAGCCTGTATTCATATTTTCCATTTGTTTGGAAATTTGATCAATAATTTTGCTCGGTGTAACATCGCTGTTTCCTGTTGGTTTCGCCGCTTGAAGCGATACATTAGACTGAGTAGAGTCTGTTTTTAACTCCCCAAAATTTGCGTCTGCTTGCTGCAAACTCGCCTTAATCCCCTGTTCTTCCGCTGTCTGGTTTTGCATCAAATCTGAGCTCTCTTCTTCACCTGATGACGTATCAGTTTCTACAGATTCAATGTTTAACTCTCTCAAAGTATCTTCGTCAACAAGTTCTTCTAAAGTTTTTCCTTCACTCTCCTCTGTATTTTCCGCTTTTAGAGGCATAATTTCAGGCAAATCATCTGTGTTGTTGAATCCGAAATCTTCAAGCACCTTATCCAAATCTATTCCGTTAATCGTTACATTAAGTTCATTTTCTAATGTTTCACTAACATTCTCAATTACTTTTTCTGCAACATTTTTAACCATATTTTCAACTTGTCCTATTTGGTTTGTAATTTGTTCTACCAAAGGCTGAACAAGATTTTGTAATGTTGTTTCTACATCTTCCGAAGTTGTATTTTCTGAAACCGAATTTTCTGAGTCTATTGCACTATCAGTAACTTTTGCATCTTCTGCACTTGCTAAAGACAAATTTAAAGCTGATTCACTTCCAACTTCTTTGTATGTTTCTTGAATTTTATCTTGCAATTTTTGGAAAGTATTTTCGGTTGTTTTTTTCATTCCGCCAATACTGTCTTTTACTGCATTAGCTTTTGTTTGCAAATTTGTTTGTTTATCCAAAACATTTTGAAAATCAGACTGCGTAAAGTCTTTAGCGCTTAATTTATCGCTAAATGACTGTTGACTATTAGTTATTAAATTGTTTAATAATGCTTGTGTCATCCGAGTCTGAACCTTGCTGATGTTATATCGTCAATTTCTTTCATTTCCGCTTGCAGAAAGCTTTTATAAAACTCTTTTTCTTGCTTTTCTTTAAGCTTTTTAAGAACTTCTACTTTTTGATGCGCTTCTTTTACTTCTTGTTGTTTTCTTGAAAGAATGTGCTTTGTGTTATTGATTATTCTTTCTTGATTGCTTGCGTCAGTTACGAGTTTTATGCCGAATTTTCTGTGGCTTTCAATTTGCATAATATCCAACTCTGACGCTGAATAAAGAGCTTCCATCTCTAAAGTATTATTATCTTGAGCTTGCAGGATATTTTGAAGTTTTTCTTGCTGCAAATTTAAAGCTGCAACAATTTTAGCCATTTCCATTTGTCTTTGCTCAAGTTCTTTTTCTCGCATGTCAAGCACGACTTGCAATCGAAACTTGAATTTCTTCAATTTTACCTACCTCACCAAGATGATACTAAAATTAATACTATTAGTACCTCTTATACTTTACATCATGTCGGCATGCTTCCCATCATTTATATGGTTGATTTATTTTAAGTTATTTCAATTTTTAAAACTACTTAAAATCTTTTGTAAATGTTAATAATACCAAACCTGTTCTTCTATAAGGAAAAAACATCCTGAATTGGTTGTTAAATAAAATTTTTTCTCTAATTTTTCATTTTAAACATTACAAATTAAACTTATTCTTTATAGTGTTAAAAGGTACTACCGGTTTAATTTTGCCTTTCGGGGAATTAATAATAATGATTTTATTTTGATAAAATTATTTACCTAATAATTGTAAAAGAACATATGAAATGATTATTTGTAACACATAGTTTGATTATTTCGAGTAATGTTAATAATATTAATGATTTAAATTTAGAATAGATGCTTTAAATATATAACATTTATAAGATGAAAACTTGTGAAGGTGGGAATCGCTACTGGCTTTTCCCACCCTACCGGCTAAAGGTCTATATTTTTTTGAAATATTTTCTCGTACTCGATACTATATACCTAAAATAAATCAAGTTCACTTGAAGATAAAGGTTTTAGGTTCCTGTTTAAATCATTGGTTATTGATTTAATAATATCAGCTTATTCCTGTTTATTTTTAGGTATAAATGATAATATTTCTGTGTTTTCTTCTAAGGCAATGTTATTTTTTTGTTCCAATAATTTATACAAGAATTCCCTTTTTTGAGTCCTTGATAATTCTTGATAATTTGATTTTCTGCAAAATTCAAAAAATGCATTTGCTAATGCCATGTCAGTTGCAGTACCATTTTTTTCTGCAATTTCTTTATAGGTCAAATCTTCTCTAAAATTTAATTGGCTAAATATTTCTAAAATAGACCGAAGTGCTGATTTCGGTTCAAAATTAGAACTATCTATATATCTTTCTACAAATTTTACATTGTTTTCATCAAGATTAGCAACTAAATCTTTTATTAATTCACGACTGATATTTTTGTATGAAGTGATTTTTAATTATTTATATTATTTAATACCGTTTTCTGCATATAAATTTTTGTATGACGTAACTATTGAATATGAATATTTAGTATTAGGATTTAGATTACTTGTTGTTTTAACTGGAGTTAATCTATCTTTTAAACTTTGCAAATATTTATGTTCTACTTCTCGCACTTTATCTAATTCTTTTTCAATTGCTCTAGCATGTTTAGAATTAGGTGCGAAGCTTTCTAATAATCTATTTAGGAATATGAACTTGTTTATATTTCCTGTAAATTGACTTTGTTCATTTATTTCATCTTGTATAATAGATTCTTCTACGTGTTTTTCAGCAAATTCTTTAATATTTTTTCTGTCAATGTTATCTATTCTATTTAATTCTTCAACAGGAAGTGGTTCCCATTTTGCAATGTTATTCCAAGCGTGTGTCTCAGCTAGTTTACATAAATCATTATTTAATTCATGATTTCCTTCTTTTCTTGCAAATAATTTTTTTGGAAAGAAGCCCAGATTTGGAAGCATTTCTAGCAATTTATTTTGAAGTTTATGTATAGCATCTTCTTTTGTAGGAAGTGGAGTTAAAGGAGTTGTTTTTAATTTTGAAGGGAAGTTCGTACGTCCTTTAAAACTATCTAAATATAAAGCCATTGTATCGGCACCAACACTTTGTGGCGCTGATGTCTTTTCTAACAGTATTCGTTCTACTAATGAAACATTTCCATGTGCATTAAGCCAAGGTGCATTTAATTTATAGTTGGTGGAGATGATTTTAGGACAAGCCGGCACGCCAAAACCAATACAGTCTCTTCCAACATAATTAACAAATCCATATTCGTTAGATGGGTAATTTAGAGCTTTATCCATGCCTTTGCAAAATTTATCAACAACCAAAAAATCTTCTTTGTTATTGCGATATAATAATTGATTAGCATACTCAAAAGCTTTGCGTGTTGCATCTGTTGCAAGAATTCTTGCTTCAAATCCAACGTTATTTTTATGACTATTATACTCTGTATTGATTCTCATACACATCTCCTGTTTATTAGTTATGTTATATTAAAACATATAAAATTTTTTTTTGCTACGTTAAATAATTGTTAAAAATTGGATAGTAAAAATGATTTTTTTTATAATAGAAAGTTTAAGAATTTTGTTAAACTTATTTGTTTAATATATTTGATTGTTTTTGTTTGTTTAGGTTTTATTTATGACAAAAAACAAAAAAAGACCATTCGTTATGGCTATATTCTTTCGGAGCTATCTCTATTTATTTTAGTGTAGTGATAATTTTTGGTAAATATGAATGTGAAACGTGGTATAGTACTATGATGTTTTTATTAAGCGGATTATTTTTCTATATTGCTTTAATTATAAAACGAAAGATGTTTTTATTCTTAGGCTTGTTTGGAAGTATTGCATCTTTTATTGTAATTGAATTTGAACGTTTGTCGGCACTAAAAGCTCCTGAAATGCTAACTATTTTTATAATGACAGTTATAGGAGTGCTGGTTTTGTTGCTAGGATTAAAACTAAAAAAATATTTAACAAAACTTGAAAAATTTGCTACAAAACATTTGCCAAATTTTATAAAAAATCTTCTTCCTAAAACAGAAGATTAATTTTGATTAATAAATGTTATTTGTAAAAATTAGTAAGTGGACGGAGCAATGTATTGTCATAAAAAACAATTTCATACACAAAAAATACAAATTCGTACAGTTTGAGAATTCTGATTTTTAGACTTCCGAGCATGAAAAAGTCTTAATTTTAGGGGCTTCGGGGGAGTATTCTCAAACCATCTGTTTTTCTCAAACTGTGTGTTAAAATTGTAAAAGAACACATGAAATGATTTCTTGTAACACTTGGTTTGATTATTTAGGGCAAAAGAATTTGCTTTTATAATTGTATATTGACAATGATATTGAGAAAAAATGCCAGGGTAAATTGAGAAAAACCTTGCTTTTAATGAATTAACAATTAATATAAGTTTATTTATTTGTAGTAAAATTATTATACATGAAAAGTAGAGTTAATAATAAAAAAGCTGGTAGTATTGCTTATAATCGTTTAGAAATGCAAATTAGTCAAACAATTCATATGGCTATAGAACTTTATGACTCTTTGGACTATTTGTTTATACTCGATCATGATGACGACATAACTTTATATGATGACCAAAATCAAAATAATATTGTTAGCTATTACCAGATGAAAACATCAGAAGATTATTTTTTATTAACAACAATATTGTCAGAAAATTGGTTACTAATGTTGCACAACCATCTTTTAAATTCTGACAGTTTTATCAAAGAACTAGGGTTAATAACAAATTGCAGTATAAAACTATCAGATAAACATATTCTAAAGGCTGATAAAACAAACTTTAATAAAATAAATAATGATATATTAGATAAAATAAAAGAAGATATAGCACAAAAAAGCAATATCCCTATTGAAAATGTCGATTTGTCAAAATTCATTCATATTAGAACTATCTTATCAATTGATAAACATCAAGACATAGCAGAAAAAGAAATGAGTGATTTTTTGTACAACAAATACCACGATATTAAAGTTGAAACTATTAAAACTATATTTAATTCGGTTATTGCGTTGTTAACAAAAAGACAAGGATACGAAAAATTAAGTGAAGATGCTTCATTTGAAGATATCAAATCAAATAAAGGATTTTCTAGAACAAATTTTGATGAAATTATTAAAACGGCAATAAGAATAAATATACCTTCATTTAAAGATATAATGCAACTTAATTTAAATTTTGAGGAAAGTAATTTATCGTTAGCTTATGTTAAAATACTTGCAGATAATAATGAAAATTCAACATCATACAAAAAAATGTTCAACGATGTGTATGCTATTGTCGAACAAAATATTAAAAATCAAAATGAAACAATTTTTGACTATGTAAAAAAGTGTAAAAAAATATATAAAGAACAATATCCATTATCAATGTATATTGAAAAAAATTCTATTTATATTGAATTGATTGTTATTATTATAATTTTAAACAAACAACAAGGATTTTTATCATGATATTTAATAAAATATTAATTGCTGATTTAAATACCAAAACTGCAAAACTTGTTAATTTTACAGAGGGTATAAATGTAATAACAAGTGAAGAAAATCATGTTGGAAAATCTTCATTGGTAAAATCTTTATATCATTCTCTTGGTGCCGAAGTTGGTTTCGACGAAATGTGGGATAAAAAAAGCAAATTATATATTACAGAAATTATAATAAATAATGATATTTATAAATTTGTCAGACATAATGGTAAATTTGTGGTTTTAAAGAATGATATTATCGAATTAATTACAGACAGTATATCAGTAGAATTGGCAAAATATTATGAATATATCTTAAATTTTTCAGTATACCTACCTAATAAAAATACTGGAAAACATGAATTAGCTCCTCCTGTTTTCACTTTTTTACCATATTATATCGACCAAGACGCAGGTTGGGGAATGGAGCCATATACAAGTTTTCAATATTTAAATCAATACAATAAAAAATATAGGCAAACTTCTTTATATTATCATCTTGGAGTATATAATAAAGATTATATCGATTTATTGGCAAAAATTGATAAAAATAAAAATGAAATTTCTACTATAGACACAAAAATAAATGAAATAAAAACTCCTTTAGCAATTCTTCAAAAAGAATCATCCTTTCTTATTCAATCTGAGAATATTGGCGATTTCGATTCTTCATTTGTAATATCAAAAGAAGCTCTTGAAGAAATAATTAAAGATGTAAGTATCTCAAGAGATAAAATTCAAAAACTTGAAAGTCAATTGCTTCAATATTCAAGGCAAAAAAATACAATAAAAGAATATAATAAAATAAGGAAAAGCAATAAATTATTTGTTGATAATAACCAATATATTCCAGCATGTCCCAAGTGCGGTTATATTATGTCAGAAGAAATATATAAAATAGTACAAAGTCAATACGCTATTGCAAATGGAGAGTTTATTCTTAATCAAATTGAATATTTGATAAAAAAAGTAGATGAACAATTAAAAATAGAAAAGGATAATTATGTTATTTTAGCTAAAAAATTAAAAATAGAAGAAGAAAAAATTCAAAATAAGGAAAATAAATTTGAAATTTATACAAAACTAAAAGGTTTAAATTCTACAATTAAACACTTAGAAGAAGAATACAATAAATTAGCTGGTCGAAAGGTTTATTTAGAAAATGAAAATAAAAATCTAGAAAAAGAGAAACGCAAAATTACAGATAAAAAATTAGTTGATGCAAAGTACGAAGAATATTTACATTCAGATTTGACTTCGTTAGGGGCTTGGAATTCTACTTTTGAGAAAAAGTTAAAAATTTCAGAACCTTTAAAAGCTCAAGGAACTTTATCTAGCAAAATTATATTATCTCAATATACTGCATTATATAAAACTATGAATAGTCTATCTATTGACAGTATTCCTCGTTTCCCATTTGTAATTGATTCTCCTAGGACAAAAGAGGCAAGTAAATTAAGTAGCAAAGAGATTCTTGATTTGATACTAAATATTGAATCATTACCACAAACAATTATAGTGACTGTTGATTTTAAAGACTATGTAAATCCTGAATTTAATAATACAAATATAAATATAGTTACTTTAACCAAGCAGTTTGAATTATTAAATAATCATGATTACGAATCTTATTCTTCAGATATTAATAATATGTATAATCTATTAAAAAAGCATTAGTAATTTATTTATGATAGAATTTTCATATAAGCCTATGTGAGGCTTTTTCTCTTTCCTGATAGGAGGATGTATGGCAAAAAGAAACCAACGTAAGTGGCATGAGAAGTTTTTACAATATATGGAATATATTGTAAAACATCCAAATTACAAAGACATGCCAAATAAATTTGACGATAATGGCAATATCCGTTGGGTTAGAACGGGTAATTCGGATCCTGTCCTTACAAAATGGTGGGATGATATGGTCAAGAAGTTGAATTTAAATTGCAGGGCTGATGTTGCAAGATATATCCATCCTAAAGAATTAAAAGGAATGAAACCTTGTCAAATATGCGGAAGAGAAATGAGTATTTTCTATGTTTATCCAAATAAAAATACTCTTAAAAAGATAAATGAATTAGCGAAATCCAATTATGAGATCTACGATTTAGATATTTTTCAAATTTTTGATGATTTACTTGAGCAAGATGAAGAAACTGCAAAAAATGTTTTTCAAAAGGTATTCAAAATACCTAGCAGTATAGGTATAAGTCAATACAAACAGTATATTCAGGTTAATTTCGTTGATAAATGTGCAAAAGGTAAACTTAGTCCGGGGGTTATGTGCAACCCTCCAGACCGTTTAGACGGTTTTCATACATACAATGCTTGTTGCAGGAGCGTTGAGGATACCGGAAGGCATAAGGAAAATTTAGCAAGATATACTCAAGACAGAAGAGCTTATGAAAATTGGGCAGAAGGAGATTATACATTAGCAAATCGCCTTATGGGAGCATTTCAAAGTTATACAAAAGAAGAAATTTGTCCGATTTGTGGTAAAAAAGCAAGAATGAGTGCTGATCATATAGGTCCAATTTCGTTAGGCTTTACTCACAGAGGTAAATTTAACCCCATGTGTTCATCATGCAATAGCAAGAAGAATAATAGAATAACATTATGCGATGTAAAACAGCTAATTGAAGATGAGGCAAATGGTGAACAAGTTATTTCTTGGCACACAAAGCCTTTGTGGGATAAATTAAAGAATACTATTGATACTGAGGACAAAGCATTAGCACTAAGTAAAGTTATGCGATTACATTTGCACAATGTCTTGCTTATTCTATCAGATATTTACGAAAATGGTTATAAAGAATTCTTGAAAACATATTTACACCCTGAATATTCATATTTTGATCATAAATTCCCTAATTTCAATCCTATGGATAAAAGAACTTATGCACCTACAACCAAAGAATGTTCTTCTGCAAACAAAAAGAGCAATGCACAACGATATATAAGAATTTCCTTTGAGGAACTTGCAAATTATAAAGAAAAAAACAATAGAAAAGTTAAAAGTGTTGTCAATAATAATATAATGGAATATCTCAAAATTTTATATAAAAATTTAGAATGCAAAAAATATGATGATGCTAAGGTAATTATGGATTCTATTATTGAAGAATTATCCAACATTACACAAAGTGCGTTTGTTACTCATAAGCTGGATGAATTCGTTGAAATCGATTAATCCATTCATTAGTTTTTGGTATGGGAATTGTGGATCGGAATTATATTCAACGCAATAGTCCCCATCAGCAAGACCTAATGTAGGTAGATCATAAATAGCTTCTTCAACTGTTATTGGATTCGGAAGATTAGTATCAGTTGAAAAAAGAGGCTTTGGTTGTTTTATTACAACTCCATTTTTAGATCCTATTATAAAAATTCTTTTACGCTTCTGAGGAACACCAAACTCTTCTGCATTTAATTTAATAGATTCATTTACAAAATAACCTATTTCTTCAAATGATTCTATAATTTCTTTGAACGCATCTCCTTTTCTCATAGTAAGAATTCCGGGAACATTTTCCATAACAAAGAAATCAGGTTTTACTTTATCTACTATATTAACAAATTCTTTAAATAACTGGTTTCGTTTATCATTTGGATTTCTCCAACCGGCAGTAGAAAAACCTTGGCAAGGAGGACCTCCTACAATAACGTCCGGTTTTTCTATTAAACCATCAATGAGTTTTTGTTTGTTTTCTTCTAAACAGATATCTCCTGTTATTAAATGTTCTTCAGTTACTTCAGGATGATTCATCTTGTATGTTTCAAAATAATTTTTTTCGATTTCAATTGCTCCAAGCAATTTATAACCCTGCATAGAAAAGCCTAATGACATTCCTCCTGCACCTGCAAACAAATCAACAAAAGTTTTATGTTTAATGTATGGTTCTAACAAACTCGCAACTTCTCTTGCAAGAAGCGGTGGAACAGCATTTCCAATTTGTTTATATTGGGAAGTTTTACTTCCGTAAAAAATATAGTTATCAGGAAATGATTGTAGTCTTGCACCTTCACGAATTGATATTAAACGATCTTGTGATGGATGTATAAAGCACCCGTTTCCCATTCTGTTAAAGTAGGTTGATATGGTATAACTCGGAGCATCTTTCTTTAATCGTCCATAATATGTAGTTCTACCACCGCTTTCACGGATCTGTGCAAGCCTTTGTGAAGGGATACTTTCCGGTATATCTTTCCAGTTTCCTCCGGGAGGAATACAAACTACCATTTTCTTTTCTAACTCACTAAACGTAGGAGATATGTGGTTATATAATTTTTTCTTTTTAGACATTAACCAATTCTCCTAACTTATCTGATAGCACTTCCTTACTATAGTAATCTTTAAGAATATATTTAGTTTCTTCATCTGTGAGGGTATATTTTTTACAAATTTCAATATTTAAATCTAACTTATCTTTGGATTTAAAGTCTTGATTGCACTCTAATATTGGAAGTTCATCAAGTTCATAATTATTGATGTGGTTATTCCCACTTGATATTTTAAATCTCCAATTTAACAGATATGAATTCATAATTGCTAATAATGATTTTATAGAGTTTTTATTTTTTACAGTCAAATAATTACAAGAATTCGCAATAATATCACTTTTATCTGAGATCGTAAAATTCAATCTTTTTAATGTATCGATATTTGATATTTGCTGACAAATCAATCTTGATTGGTTAAAGTCATTATTTAAATAGTCTTCAGATTTATTATTCACAAAATCTTCTAAAACAAATTCGTTATTCTTATCTATAATACCATTTTCTTCACTTATCATATTTCCACGAACTAAACGGAATTTTGTTGGAGTATTTGTAATAAATTTTTTGTATAGTGTTAAATCAAGCTCGCCTCGTTTATTTCTTATATCTCTATTTTCTTTTAATTTTTTGAATCGTGAAAGTTTATTTAAAATTCCCCATCCAATGTTATTTATGTACGGAATTTCTAAGTTTGAAAAAGACTTTTCTATATCTTTAATGTTAACTGCAAATGACTCATTTTTAATTTTTATGTTTATATCACCAGTTTTTCCATTCTTTACAAGATAGAAAATAACTGTTGCTTGAGATACATTATCAAAAAGATTAGCATTTTCGGGATAATAATTAATTTCAGAAACCTTATTATTTAATAAAAGATGTCTACGTAATTTTTTAGCACTACAATCAGTAAAAAGTGTTGCAGGACAAATCACACCAAAACTTGCATCTTTTTTAGCAAGATTTAACATCATTTCTATTGATAATTTGTAGTAATTAAGCATTCCTTCGGTTGAATATTGATAATATTCTGAATTATTGAAATAACTAATTTCATCACTTATTTTTGCAGTTAATTCATCATAATACTTTTGATATGCTTGTTTTCTATTATCTTTTTTATTTACTTTTAATATCGCATAAGGTGGATTGGAAACGATTATATCAAATCCACCTTTTGACATTACGTTTTGAAAATCATTGTTCATATCAAACAAATTGCCATTTGTCTTAAACAATGACAATTTTTGAACCATAAGCATATTTCTACAAATAGTATTATTAAATAACTTTGCAACTGTGTCTATGTTTAATTCTTCAAAATAAGCCAAAGCCTTTAAACGCAATATATTTATTGCTACTTCATCGATATCAATCGCATATAAATTATTTAGTATTATCTCCTGCTTTGATTTAGAGGTTACAAAGGCTAATATTTTAAGAGCCTCAAAATAAAAACGTCCTGTTCCAGAGCCAAAATCTAACAATTTTAAATCTGCTGAAGGATTTATTTTTATTAATTTGTTTTGTATTGCTTTTTTACAAATTTCGTTCGAAATATCAGTTCTCGTGTATACAGAACCTGTATTTTTAGAATTTATTTTTGAAGTTCCAAATTGGAATATTCCGTTTTTTATGATTATTTCAGTATTTAAGAAATTATTGTGAAGTTCCTCTAATATTTGCGATATATCGTTTTTTGCTACGTTAACAAAAATATTTTCTATAACTTCATCTTCTATTGAAAAATTATAATAATTAGAAAATTTAGTAAAGATTTCAATGTTATCAAATAAATAGTTAGCTATGTCATCATCCATATAGCGATTAATATAATAATTAAATACTTTTTTGATTACGCATAAGTAAGCCTGAAAACGAAGATTTTTGCTTCTGTCAATCGTGATTAACGAATACTGCAAATCATCTTCGTTAATTTTATTGTTAAATATTAGATTTATCAGATAATTGTCTAATAAACCTAACTCTACTCTATTCAATTGTTCGACATAAGCTTTTACATTCAACATTAAATACATTCCCTTTATTCTTATATGTTACCATAAAATTTTTTCATTAAGTTTAAGTATATCTAATTAGTTACAACTTCTCGATACACCAAGCAGAGCAGGCATGGTGATTGAAGTTCCATAGGAGGTCAAAATAAAAATCGTTTTCATCAATGTTTTTGATTTTGAAATATGGCTTTGCCAGTTCTGTTCGTTTATAACTTTCAAAAGCCGTTCGTATTTCTTTTGCAAAGCGGATTTTGAATTTCGGCAAAGTAATATTTAAAGTTTCTTTTGTTCGTTTGTTTTTCAAAATCATCTTCAAAACCTCTGATATTATCAAGTTCAATGTTATATCGTTTGCCGGTTTTATCAACGCAAGTTGCAAAATCTACTGTTTTATCAGCAAACTTGTTTTGCCAAATACAAATCAACAAATCGATTTCTTGAGTTTTTAAATTCAAAATCTTTGTCCCGTATAATTGATAGTCTTTTTCAGCCATATTGTACTCCTTTCAGCTATTAACATTAATCGATTGCAACGAACATTAAATCAAGCAAATATGTTGCTATGTAAAGATTTGAATGCTTTTTGTAATCTTTCAAGATAATGTGTTTCCTGATATAAAGAGGAATTTATGAAAGAAGTTAACGAATACAATATTAGCGAAAAAATTTTAAACAAAAAAGTAAATAGACAGAAGATCTATATTATTTTTTTACCTGTCATATGACGACTGACAACACTTTTCGAAAGGTGCAATACTGCTTCAATTTCTTTGGATTTGATATCCATAACAGAATCGATTGTTTTTTCAATAAATTTCTTTTGACAGTTAATACAGTTGCTCATATTTTTAGGATTTCTCTCTTGATTAGTACGTTGACCTATATCAAGCAATAATCTATTTTCGAGAATTTTATATAAACTGTTTGGTTGATTTTGCACAGCAAAATTAAGCCTATATAGGCTAGAATTATCACTATTGCAGAATTTCAAACAGGTTATAAATTAATTATATTCATATCTCATAATTTTGAAATAGCAGGAATGCGTACGGCTGGGAATATTCCCAGTACTCAATGGCTAAAATTCAAGTATAATTTATTTTTTAAATTTTGCAATTTTCTGAAAAAATAGTTTTTATTCAACAACTATATATATATTTGAAGTGTATAAAAAAAATTAGGGAAAAGTTTATTACGAAATATTAAGCAATTAGGTTGTTTTTTAAATCATCATAGAGATAGTCAAAGTCTTTTTCTCTTCTCCAGATATACTCAGCAAGGCGATAGTACATAAAATTCTGATTAATATTGTGACTTTCAATTCTTGAAAGATAACAATACATTCTTTTAAATTCTCTAATTTCATCTTTGTTGTAATTCTTTTCTAATGAGGCTCTGAGTAATTTTTCACTTACAAAAACTTGATTATTGTAAATATAGAAAAATGCGAACTTATTGTAAAATGTCCTATATCTGCCGATTTGTGGTTTTTCCATAAACAAATTTATTAAATTCTTAAATTGGCGATTATAAATGTTTTTTCTAAAAAGACAGTAATAATCACAAACGCATTGATATTGTATATTCAAGAATTTACATAATTTTTGTGGTGGTATTTCCAAACAAAAACCTTTTAAAAGAATATCAATTTCCTCATCAGTTCTATATTGAAACATCAGATGAAGGTTTTTATTATTTATATCACTTTTCTTTTTCTTTGTTTCTGCGATAGTAATTAATCCGTTTTGATTTTGAATTAAGCCTTCTTGCTCTAAATATAAAAGAATTGTTTCAATGATTCTTTCATCAATTTCAATAAATGCAGATAAATCACTAAGCGTGCAACTTTTCAATCTTCGGCAGAGTTTTAATACTTTGTCTTTCATAAATTATTCCTTTCAATAATTGTTCCTCAAGTTCTTTAATTTGATTAGTTTCAGCAACCTTTTCAATTTTATTGACTACTTTTACAAGTTGTCTAAATTGATTGGTACGTGTTGCCAAATAAGTTATTGCATCATCAGTAAAATTAAGTTCTGTCATTGATTCAAGAATTTCTTTGATGTCGTTTTCATCAAAATGTTCAAACTTTAATTTTTTGTAAATTCTATCGTCAAAGTGTTTAAATCTAGATATTTTCTTATCCACAAATCCCATTCCGACCAAAACAATTGGTGTTCCTGTGTTATCTTGAATATCCCTTAAAATCTCAATTACATGTTTATTTCCGATGAGATAATCAACTTCATCGACTATGATTATTTTAGATTCAGATTTTAAATGTTTTAATATTAAATTGTAATTATCTTGCATCATAAAAAATGAACGTTCGCCAAGTTCTTCTGCTATTGCTTTCAATAAACCATTTTGAGTCATTTCATTATTTGCTCTAATGTAAATGGCATCATTTCTTGTTGCCCACCAAATTACAGAGTGAGTTTTACCTAATCCATGTTCACCATATACTAATGCTAATTTTGGAATATTAGGTGGAAGTTTTTGAACTTCATCAAGTAAGGCTACGAGCTGTTTTACATTTTTTGTTTTTATAAATACATTCTTCATTTTTCTCCTTTCTTAGTTTTCGTATAGATTAAAATATTCATCACTTCTAATATATTGAGTAAGCCAAGTTCTATCTTCAGCATTGGTGCAACCATTCTTCATTAGCCACTCATATTTTTCATAATTTGAAGTAAAAATTGGTCTGTTCATTTGCTGTTCACGAGCTGTTTTAACTCGTTCACGTTTTGGCTTTTCTTCAATAATTGGTTCTATTTCTATCTGTTGTTCTTGTTCTATTTCAAGAACTTGTAACTCATCAGAAGTAAAATTCTTTTTAATTTGTTTCACTAATCTATTTTTAATTTGTTGTTGCTTTTTGTACTGTTGTTTGTATTCTTCCATATCTTTTACTGTACCGAGTACATTTGCCATTGGATGAACTTTTTGAACACGTTTTGCGGCGCATAAGAATTCACCCTTTGAGGAATAAACAAATATTTTAGATAAATCAAACAGGCTATATCTAATGAATACCTGTTCTCTCAGTCCTAATATTGCCTCACTCCTGTAGTGCATATTCAAAAATGTAATTCCATGTTTATTTATTGTTCTGCATTCGGTTTTCATCATCAAAGTATTTAATATATTTATATTAATATGTTGTTTTTGAACGCCATCTAACATCTCTTGAATACTTTTTGAACGATCATTAGGACAAGGCTTTTTATTGTGAAATTCTAACCAACAGTTTATATATTTAATTACTTCTTGTACTGTTGGAATGTGATTATGGGTTTCATTTTCGTGTAATTTTAAATGTAATTTCTCACCACGTTTCATCCACGCTGGTTTATCTTCAATACTTGTTCCAATGTAACTTGGCATCATTTTTTCAAATTCTTCTTGGAACTCTTTGAAAAATCTTTCAATTACTTTTGCACGAGCATTGTATGGTTTTGCAAATACAGAATGAATGTTTAAGTTTGCATAAACACCATTGAATCCATCTTCATCAAAATCACAATGTTGAAAATATTTAGATTTAAAAGCTCGACCGTTATCTTGATAAACGACTTTAGGAATAACACCTAAATTTAAAATACTATTTCTTAATGCACTTGCTATACATTGAGTATTTTCGGTCATCATAATTTCATAACCAACAAGTGCTGTAGATTTCCAATCTAAAAAGCCAACGAGAGTTGCTCTCGTTGGCTTTCCTGTAAATGGATTAATAACTTGGAAATTTAAAACGTGTCCGTCAGCAATGATTATATCTCCCACTTCTATTTTAGAAATATCTCTTTCAATATATGGTTCAACTTTATCGTGATATGCCTTCATCCCCTCTCTTTTTAAAACCCATTCAGCATAGTTATTTTTTCTAAAGTTTTCAGCATATCTTTTGAATGTTAGATCACAAGGTAGATTTTCGTATCCTTGCTTGCGAAGAATTTCCTTAGTTAATTTTATTGCTTTGCCATAGTTAAATTTATTTTGATGTAATAGAAATCTTAAAAGAATATGTTTCATTTCATCAGTTAGAATTGTGTTATATTCACCTTGTTTATTAAATTTATACTGAGGAATAAGGCACTCTGCATTCTCATAACGTTCATAACTTTTAACCCAACGGTGAAGTGTGCCAATTGAGATTGTTCCGATAAATTTGAACACTTTAGGTAAGTACATTCCACTATTGTATAAATCTAAAAACATTGAATCAGCTTCTTTTTTAGTTGTGAATTTCTTTCTGTAATTCAATAATGCTTTTACAATATCTAATCTTGCAAGTGAAGTTAGTCTTGCACTTTCTGATACAAAAGTCGTTGGTTGGTAATTTAGTGGAACAAGTGCTGTTGATTTAGTATTACCCTCACGAAGTTTTTCTTGAATTTCAGGTTCTAATGAAGAGTAAAGAATCTCGTAAGATGTTCCACCATTGACTTTTACTTCACGAGCAACATATTTGCTTTCCGGTTTATTGATTTCTAAACGTAGAGAACGATTAGATTTTAAACCTTTTGCTTCAGCCACCTTATTTATAGGGACGAACGAGTTAAGAGCGATGCTTGCATTAGCTTTTTCAACGAGTGAGGAGCTAAAAGCTTTGCTTATATTTATATATGTATTATTTTCATTCATGGTACTGACACATTACATTGCAATCAGAAAAATTGGAACATCAATTCCGATCTTTGTGTCTGTTTTGAATCAATTAAAATTTTTCATGTCACAGGAATTTTGAAAAAAAATTTTTCCTAATTTTTCGGTACTCTTTCGGAGCAAAATTTCAAAATGGACTGCCCGAAATAATCAAACCATTCGTAATGAGTCCTAAATATGCCCTTAAATTAGTAATCACACGGTTTTAAAACATATTGCCCGAAATAATCACACCATCCGTTAGTCCGCAAAATGAGTATTTTGGAGTAGTTTAAATTACGAATGGTAGTATCATTTCCTACCCCTCAAACGCCCTATTTAAGCCAAAAACCCTAAATAATCGCACCATCTGTAATAATCAAACCACTCAATAAATTACAAAAATACAATAATATAAATTTCAAACACTAAAAAAGCACCCAAAGGTGCTTTTTTAAAAATGGGGCGGATAGTGGGATTCGAACCCACGCATATCGGAACCACAATCCGAGGTCTTAACCACTTGACGATATCCGCCATAAGTTCCAACAAAATAAGTATAACAAATAAATATTTTTTAGCAAGCACAAAAAAAAGAAGCCCTTAATATTCAAGGACCTCTTTTTTTTTATTTCTATTAAATTATTAGTTAATTCTTTGGAACATATAACCGATACCGCGAGCTGTCAAAATAAGCTCAGGGTTTGTTGGGTCAGTTTCCAATTTAGAACGTAATCTTGAAATATGAACGTCAACTACACGAGTATCAATTCTGTGGTCTGCAGGGTAAGACCATACATGTTGCAAGATTTCATTTCTTGAATAAGCTTGACCTGAATTGTTTACAAGCAATTCTAACAAGCTGAATTCCATACCAGTAAGTCTGATTCTTTCATTCTTTCTATAAACTTGTCTTCTTGCTGTATCAATCTTGATAGCACCTGTCGTAATAATATTCTTATTACCTTTAGAAGAACCTGAACCTGATGCAGGGGTGCCGGCTGAAGAAGCCGGAATAATAACATCCTTGCTGATTGTTCTTCTAAGAACAGCTTTAACACGAGCTTCTAATTCCTTAGGACTGAAAGGTTTAATTACATAATCGTCAGCACCTAATTCCAAACCTGTGATTCTTTCTGAAACATCGCCCAATGCTGTCAAAATAATGATTGGAACATCAGAAGTTCTTCTGATTTCCCTGGTTACACCGTAACCGTCCATCTTTGGCATCATAACATCCAATACAACCAAATCCGGGTTAGTTTTGTTGAACACTTCAACAGCTTCTTCACCGTCTTCTGCTGTTACAACATCATAACCAACCATCTTAAGACGAGTTTCTAGGATTCTTCTGATACTTGCTTCATCATCAGCTACTAATATCTTTTGACGAGTTTCTCCTTCGCTCATCTCTTCATGCAATTCTTCATTTTCTGCCATGCTACCACCTTTAAACTTGTATTTACAAAAATTTGAAATTCTTAATATTTATACATATATCTTAATAGAATTTAAAGATTTTTGCAAGGGGTAAATATTAAGAATATAGAATTTTATAAAAGATTTTTAAAACAAATCCTTTTAAAACCAGTGTTCAAACAAAGACATTGCTCTTTTATTTCTATTCTGTTTGTGGAATAATATAGGCATAAAAAAGGAAGGATATAATTATGTCAGATGTTAGAGTAAGAATAGCTCCGTCACCAAGCGGCAATCTGCACGTTGGTACAGCTAGAACAGCTTTATTTAACTACTTATTTGCTAAAAAAAATAAGGGTACTTTTGTTTTAAGAATCGAAGATACAGACGCTGAAAGAACAAGCCAAGCTTATGTCGATAATATTTTTGACAGCTTGAAAGCTTTGGGTTTAAACTGGGACGAAGGTCCTGATGTAGGCGGTGAATATGGTCCTTATACACAATCTCAAAGATTTGATATCTACCCTAAATATATACAAAAACTTTTAGATGAAGGTTTTGCATACGAATGTTTCTGCACTCCTGAAGAATTGGAAGCAGAAAAAGAAGAAGCAACAGCTAACAAAAAAGCTTATGTTTATTCTAAAAAATGCGAAAACTTAACAGAAGAAGAAAAAGCTAAGTTGAGAGCAGAAGGCAGAAAGCCTGCAATCAGATTTAATGTTGCAAAAGCTCAAAAAGCTTTCCACGATACTTCTATTTTGGAATTTGACGACCTTGTAAAAGGCAAATTACACATGGATACTGACCTAATCGGTGACTTTGTAATCATGAAATCTAACGGTGCTCCAACTTACAACTACGCAGTTGTAATCGACGACGCTTTGATGAAAATTTCACACGTAATCAGAGGTGAAGACCACATTTCTAACACATACAAACAAATCTTAATCTTTGAAGCTTTAGGCTTTGATGTTCCAAGATTTGGTCACTTAGGTATGATTCTTGCACCTGACAGAAGCAAACTTTCAAAAAGACACGGCGCAACAGCAGTTTCAGATTTCGTTGAACAAGGTTATTTAACTGAAGCTCTTGTAAACTTTGTAGCTTTATTAGGTTGGTCACCTTCTGATGGAGAAGAAATCAAGACTGTTGATCAAATTGCAGAAGATTTCAGAATCGGTGAAATCTCATCTTCTAACTCAATTTTCGAATACGACAAATTGAAATGGATGAACAGCCACTACATCAAAATGTTACCAATGGATGAATTGAAAGCAAAACTTAAAAAGTATTTGACAAAATACGATTTAACAGAATTAACAGATGAACAATTCAACAGAATGATTGAAATCACTCGTGAGCCATTGGTTCTTCTTTCTGATATTACAGACGCTGTTTCTTATTTCTTCGGCGGAGATAAGGTAGAAATTGAACAAAAGGTTAAAGACGAAGTGTTATCTACAGAACTTTCTCAAGATGTTTTGAAAACATTCGTTGAAGAAGCTTCTAACTGGGAATGGACAGAAGAAAACTTGCACCACAAGTTGGAAGAATTCCGCGGTAAATTTAAAGAAGAAAAATCTTACAAACCTAAATTCACTATGTGGGCAATTAGAGGTGCTGTAACAGGTAGAACTTGCGGTGCTGATATGGTTGCAACTTTAGCTATTATTGGTAAAGATAATTCTATTAAAAGAGCAAAAGCTGCTATTTTATAAGAATTTAAATAAGATAATAAAAACTTCCCTAAAAATTTTAGGGAAGTTTTTTATTTATATATAATTCATTTACTAAATCACGCCTAAATTTTTACAAGCTTCTAATGCGCAATTTTGCTGCGCTTCTTTTTTAGATTTACCTTTTCCTGTTGCAATAACTTCGCCCTTCCACTCAACCTGAACCTCAAATACAGGCTCATGAGCAGGACCTTTCACCGCTAATGTTTTATATATAGGCAAAGCCTTATTTATTCCTTGTGTATATTGTTGAAGGATATCCTTAGCATTATATTTTTCAAAATGTTTATCAACATCTTCTGCGTATGCCATAACATATTCTTTAATAAAAGCTTCTATTTCGGCTTGTTTGCCGTTGAAATAACTTGCACCTAAAATGGCTTCCAGCGTGCAGGCAATATTAGATTCACGTTTGCGTCCGCCTTGTTTTTCTTCTGCAGGGCCTAAAATCATAAGTTTGTCTAAGCCGATTTTCTTAGCTATTTGCGCTAAAATTGCGTCTGAAACAAGTATTGAACGTATTTTTGAAAGCTCTCCTTCCGGCGCTTCAGGATACGTGTTATACAAAAGTTTTGATGTATAAAGTTTAAGAACCGAGTCACCAAAAAATTCCAAGCGTTCATAATTACCTAAATCACTGCAACCATTTTCTTTTGTAAAAGAAGGATGAGTCAGTGCAATTTTCACCAACTCATCATCTCTATTAATTTTAAAAATTTCTTCAACAAGCATTACATCATGCCTCTAAACAAATCCCAAAAATTGTTTACTACAAAGAAATACATATAGTAATGAACTATTGGAATTGTAAATATATAGCTGTCAGTTCTATCTAAAAATCCGCCATGACCGGGAAGAACATTACTTGAATCTTTTACGCCTGCATCTCTTTTAATCATTGATTCGCATAAATCACCGATTTGAGCACAAAATGCAATAATAAAACCAAGAATTAATGCGTGATACCAAGGGAATCCCATTACCTTGATGCCGAAGATTAAGCAGAAAATAATACACATTGTCGTTCCGCCGATAGCACCTTCTATTGTCTTATTTGGGCTGATTACGTGAGAAAGTTTATGCTTTCCAAAACGACATCCAACGTAATAGCAAAAACTATCTGTTAAAATCACAGCAAAAAACAATAACAAAGCATATCCTGCCCCTTCTGTTCCAACATTTTGTTTAATAATTCCGTCATAAATCGGATTACTGCCCAAATCTCTTAAAAAGAGCAGATGTAGTGGAAACCATCCGCAATAAACAAAACCGAGAATTGTTGTAGCAACATTTGCAATATATGGCTGTTTCCCTTTAAACAACACTGACAAAAACGCCATTGCCGAACACGCGGTAAAAGCTAAAGCTACCAAATCGAAACGATTAAAGTAAGCAAGAGCAGCGAACAAAAAGCTTGATATAATTATAATTCTAGAGCTTGGGCGAAAACCTTTATGCTCAAGAATTTTTACATACTCTTTCGACGCGAGTGCTACAATTATAAGAACAAGCCCTACTAACCATAGCCCGCCTGCCATGATGGCAAAAAGAGCTGTAAATCCAAATACCAATCCCGTTAACAATCGTGTTACGCTTTTTGTTAAAGCCATTATACCGTCATAACCTCTTTTTCTTTTTCTACAACCTGAGCATCAATAATGCCAACATATTTATCTGTTAATTTTTGAATTTTATCTTGATTATCTTTAACAGCATCTTCAGGAAGATTTTCTTCTTTTTCAATTTTCTTCAAAGAATCAACCATATCACGTCTTACGTTTCTGATTGCAATTTTTGCATCTTCACCGAATTTCTTAACTTCTTTTGCAGTTTCTCTTCTTCTTTCTTCAGTAAGAGGAGGGAAGTTTAAACGAATACAAACACCGTCATTGTTTGGTGCAACGCCTAATTCCGCTTTGATAACAGCTTTTTCAACATCTTTTAAAATGCTTTTATCAAAAGGAGTAATTACCAAAGTTGTACCTTCGCTAACGCTAACTTGTGCCATTTGTCTGATTGGAGTTGGCGCTCCATAATAATCAACAATAACTCTGTCTAAGATTGCAGGATTTGCACGACCGGTACGAACTGTAGAAAATTCTCTTTTCATTTGACCAAGAGCTTTTTCCATTTTTTCCTCTCCGAACAAAAACATTTCTTCAAGAGCTTCTGACATAATTTTCTCCTTTGTTTTATATTTTCATTGTAGGGTGCAATTTTTACACCGTTAACTGTTGGGCTGAAAGCCCAACCTACTTTGTGTCTACTAACTTACGTACGTTCCAACGGCTTCGCCGTCCATAATTTTTACCAAACTTCCTTGAGCTTTAAAATCAAAAACAATTATTGGAATATGATTCTGTTTACATAAAGCACAAGCAGAAGAATCCATAACTTTTAATTCATTTTTAAGAATGTCATTGTAAGACATTTCATCAATCTTTTTAGCGTTTGGATTTGTTTTAGGGTCATCGTTATAAATACCGTCAACACCATTTTTAGCCATCAGCATAACCTCTGCATCAATTTCAGATGCTCTTAATGCTGATGCTGTATCAGTTGTAAAGAATGGGTTTCCTGTTCCTGCTGCAAAAATAACAACTCTGCCTTTTTCTAAGTGTCTTATTGCTCTATGACGAACATAAGGTTCTGCGATTTGGTTCATTGCAATTGCAGTCTGAACACGACATTCAACGCCGATTTTTTTCAATGCACATTGTAAAGCAACTGCATTCATAACAGTTGCAAGCATTCCTACATAATCACCGGACGCTTGATCCATACCAAGTTTTGCACTGTTTTTCATGCCTCTAAAGATATTACCGCCACCAACAACAACAGCTACTTCTACACCCTTGTCGTAAATTGATTTGATTTCATTAGCAATCATTTCAACAGGTTCATAGTCAATACCGAATTGTTGTTTTCCAAGCAGTGCTTCTCCGCTAATCTTTAATAACACACGTTTATATTTTGTACCCATTAGTTACCTCTCTTTAGTTATACTAGATGAAAAAAGACAATTTGTAAAGAAATTTACTTACTTAAACAATTTTTCAAATCGTTTCATTGCTTCAACAGTGTTTTCATAAGAACCGAAAGAAGTTAATCTGAAATATCCTTCACCATTACGTCCAAAACCTGCGCCCGGAGTGCCAACGACTTGAGCATTTTCTAATAAGTAATCAAAAAATTCCCAAGATTTCATATTATTTGGACATTTTAACCAAATATAAGGTGAGTGTTTTCCGCCGACATGCCAGATACCGCAACTTCTCAACGTTTCAGAAATTATTTTAGCGTTTTCTTTGTAATAACCAATATTTTCTTTAATTTCTTTTTGACCTTCATCTGTAAATACAGCTTCTGCGGCTCTTTGTACTATATAAGGGACGCCATTAAATTTCGTTGTTTGGCGTCTTAACCACATTTTATTCAGTTTACCTAAATTCTTAGGAACGATTGTATAGCCACATCTTGTTCCTGTAAATCCCGCCGTTTTTGAAAGAGAACAGAATTCTATTGCACAGTCTTTTGCACCTTCGATTTCATAAATGCTTCTTGGCAAGTTTTCATCAGAAATAAAGCATTCATACGCTGAATCAAAAAGGATAATCGCATTCATTGATTTTGCATAATCAACCCACGCTTTTAGCTGTTCTTTGTTATAAACAGCACCTGTAGGGTTGTTTGGAGAACAAATATAAATAATATCTGCTTTAACATTTTTATTCGGTAATGGCAAAAATTCATTTTCACCGTTCGCGTCCACATAAACAACTTTTCTGCCTGCCATAACGTTTGTATCAACATAAACAGGATAAACAGGGTCAGGAACCAATACAGTATTATCTTTTGCAAATAAATCCAAAATGTTTCCTAAATCACTTTTTGCACCATCAGAAATAAAGATTTCATCTAAATCCAATTCTACATTATGTGATTTATAGTACTTTTTAACAGCATCTCTTAAAAAGTCATAGCCTTGTTCAGGTCCATAACCTCTAAAAGTCGCTTGAACACCCATTTCATCAACAGCTTTATGAAGTGCTTCAACAACAGCTTTGCATAATGGTAAAGTAACATCACCTATTCCAAGTCTGATAACTTTTTTATCAGGATTTTTAGCTGTAAATTCATTCACTTTTTTTGCTACTGTTGAAAATAGATAGCTTTGTTCTAAGTTGTCATAGTTTGTGTTTATGTTCATACTGTCCTCTTGATTTTGATTTTGTGTTGAGTTCTTTGCTAATGTTGGGCTGAAAACCCAACCTACATTTTGTACGGAGGGAATTTATTAAAACCCATCCCAACCTTCCCTATCAAGGGAAGGAGTTCGTTATTGATCGTTTTCTTTGTGTTTACCTTCCATCAATTTTTCAAAATCAGAAGGTTTTATATTTTGAATAAAATCTTTAAATTCTTGCGCTTCTTCTTCATCTTTTGCAGTATCTGTTGAAACAGAACCGTTCATAAGCACGTTTGCTGTTACAAAAATAGGAGCTTCTGCTCTCATTGCAACCGCAATCGCATCTGATGGACGGGCATCAATTTCTAATGTTTCATCACCTTTTGATAAGAATAAAGTAGCATAATATGTTTCTTCTTCAACATCATTAATTTCAATTTTATCAAGTTTGTAACCTGTTTTTTCGATTATATTAGCTACTAAATCATGTGTCATCGGACGAGCTACTACAAGCCCTTCAATACATCTAATAATTGCACTAGCTTCTGCTGAACCTATCCAAATAGGAAGTGCTTTTCTGTTATCTAAATCGTGAAGTACAACGATTGGCGAATTTGTTCTTACGTCAAGCGCAATACCCATAACTTTCATTTCTATCATAATAACCTCATTTCTATATGATTATAACACAAGCCTGATTTATATGTTATAATTCGTCTATGAGAATTAATGTAGTCTTTAATAAACAAATATCAGGATATCAAAATGCACTTGAAGCTTTAGAAAAAGCTTTAATAGACAATAAAGTAGAGTTCAAAACCTTTGATATCGACAAACTTGAACAATTTGGTGATTTTACATTTGTAATCGGCGGTGACGGAACGCTCTTAAAATGTGCAAGGTTCTATGCAGGAACTCCTGTATTAGGGATAAATCTCGGACGTTTGGGCTTTTTGGCACAAGCAGGTGTAGAAGAAATCAATAAGGCAGTAAAAGCAGTTATTGAAGGAAAATATTCTACAGAAGAACGCTTGATGCTCGAATCTGATGACGCCATTGCATTAAACGATTTTGTAATCAAAGGTTGCATGACATCTCGAACATCAAAATTCTATCTCGAAATTAACGACAAATTCGTTTGTGACTATATTGCTGATGGTTTAATTATCTCAACTCCGACAGGTTCAACCGCTTACGGGCTTTCTGCCGGAGGACCTGTACTATTTCCGACATTAGATGCGCTTGTTATTGTACCAATTTGTCCGCATACACTGAATGCTCGCCCGCTTGTCGTTCCTATCGGTGAAACTATTAAAGTAAAAACGAGTGATAAATTACTTTCCGTTGCGGTTGATGGTTTTGATGCCACAGCTAATGTAAAAGAAATTTCTATAAAGACATCTCATAAAAAGGCTGTATTGGCATTTTTGAATGATGATGGATTTTATTCTGTTTTGAGAAACAAATTGCACTGGGGAATTTCACCAACAAACTAAGATTTACCCGACAGTCGAATTTAAACAATATCAAATTACAATATCATAAATAAAAAGGATAAATTTATGAAAATTGTATATTTTGATGTTGAACCTAATGAAGAAGAGTTTTTAAGAATTCATAATGAAGGTAAATATGATTATATTCTTGTAAAAGAAGCACTAAACGACCTTTCTCCTTTAAAACAAGAATATATCGATGCAGATGTAATTTCAGTTTTTACTACTTCAAGAGTTAATGCTCAAGTTTTAAAGCAGTTTAAAAAGTTAAAACTCATAGCATTACGTTCTGTTGGTTTTAACCATATTGACTTGGAATATTGTCGAGAACAGCATATTATTGTTGAAAATTCGCCAAATTACGGAAATCAATCCGTTGCAGAATTTGCACTCGCTCTATTAATGGATGTCTTGAGAAAAGTAACAATCTCATATTTAGAATATAAAGATGCAAAAGTTTATCCGTCATGTCTTATGGGCTTAGAACTATACGGCAAAACCATGGGCATAGTAGGTTTAGGTGCTATAGGCTCTACTTTCGCTCAAATTTCACATGGGTTGGGAATGAAAATTTTAGGGTTTGATAAAATTGAAAACGAAAAACTGAAAAAAAATTATAACGTTACATATACAGATTTTGATACACTTTTGAGAAAATCAGATTTTATTTCCATACACGCGCCAATGAGCAAAGAAAATTATCACATGTTTAATGAAGCCGGTTTTGATAAGATGAAAAGTAATGCAATTCTTATTAACACAGGAAGAGGAGAGTTAATTGATACATCTGCACTTTTTAATGCTCTTGTTAATAAAAAAATTCTCGGTGCCGGCTTGGATGTTCTGGAAAACGAACAAACAATAACTGATGTTGATTATATGCTTGGCATAAATCGTTTGGATAAATTAACCTTAAAACAAACGATTATTAATTCAAGATTATTTCAGCTTGATAATGTAATTTTAACTCCGCATATAGCTTATAACACCAAAGAAGCAATACAAAGAATTTTAACCACAACAATGGAAAACATACAAGAATTTAGCATTGGAAATATTCAAAATTATGTCGAATAATCTATTTACAAAAAAGCCATGCACTATTTGCATGGCTTAAAATTTGGGGTAGTAAAATTGGTATATTTCTGAGTCTATACCTCTATAAAAAGTCGTCTTCCGACAATATTAGGCTGATTATTGTAATATCCGGCAAAATATCCGCCCGCTACCGGCTTGTTTTGACCATAGTTAGCAAATGGATTGCTTGAAACAAAAGGATTTCCACTTGATTGAGCAAAAGGATTGCTTGAACGCTTTGTTTGCGTAACTGCAGCGGTTTGCACAAGCGGGTTTGAAGTTAATACTCTCGATAATAAATTTACGATTTCAGCCATTTTGTTGCACCTTTCTAAATGGTGTTTAATGATTTATTTTCTTTTGTCAATTATTTTATCGACACATTTTTTTCAAACTTTAGTTAAAAATTTAAAACATCAACTAAAAGTATTAAATTTTGTTACAAAAAAGCAATTTTCTCTTTCTTATATACTTTGTATATACAAGGAGAGTATATGTCAGAACCTTTGAAACAATTTTTGAAAGTTGCAGATAAAGTTGACGCTGATGAGAGAATCTTATCAGAAACTGTTGTTCAAAATATTTTGGACGATGTGGAAGATTTTGGCAAAGATTTAGGTGAAGATGTAGAAAATTTGTTCAAATCTTCATCAAACATTCGCCCACCAAAACCTTCTGTCCCAACTCCTACTTATCAGGAATCGGCTTTTATAGCACCAAAGAAAGAAACAACTTTATATGATGTTACTAATAGAAAAGCTGATGTTCCGGAAGTAACGAAAAACTCAAATTTTTTCAAAAAAATCAGTTACAGTTTTCGAGGTTTTACAGCTTCTGCGAATTATAAAAACGGTAATGACAAATATCGACTTTTTGCTGGTGAAAAAATGGGCGTTGGATATGAACAAAAAGAGTGCCACACACAAACAACTTTTAGTGCATTATATAATGTTCACAATCACAAATCTTCCTTAAACTACTCTTATAGCAATCCGAGAACTTCTTACGGCGTATCACTTTTCAACAAAGATGGCAACAAGGGGATTTCTGCACATTATTCGGCAGACAATTTAAAATCCGGAGTTTCTGCAGACGAAAAGAGTGCGTCATTAAACTGCTCATATACAAAAAAATATGAAGATTGCACTCTTGAACTCAATACATATATAACGACCGGTGACAACTACTCAAATCCGTATGGTGGAATCGGAGGACGCGTTACTTTTTGATATTAGTCGCTAAAAAAACTTGTAAAAAATTTCCTAATATTTTTGCATAACTTGGCTGTTTTTGTAGGAGCTTGGTATTCTTTTGACAAAGGTGATTTTTCCATAAAATAACCTTCATAAAAACCTTTTTCCAAAATTTTCCTTACAGGCTTTCCTTTACATGTGATATTAGTATTTGTTGTATCAACTTTTGAAATCATCATTTTTTGCCTACCTTTCAATGATAAAAAACCCCTAAAAAATTTTTTTGCTATCTTTTTTAAGGGTTTTATAAATTATTTATTAAATTCTTCAAAAGTATTTTTAATTACTTCAAAACCTTTAATTAATGTCTTGTAATCTACTTTTTCAGCTGCAGAGTGCATATTATAAACATCAGCCAAGCCTAAAAGTGATGGCATAAAGGTTTCGCCTTTAGAATTTTTGTTGTGGCAGTAAATATGAGTTTCTGCACCTGCATGGAATGACGAGATATCATTTTTCATGCCTGCTCTTTCACAAGCTTTTGTATGTGCAATCTCAATTCTATCATCATCAGCTTTTTCAAAAGCCAACAAGTGAACTTCAAATTCAATCTTAGCTTCTGCTAAATCTTTATGTTTTTCGTTAAATTTATCAACAATTGATTGCATCAAAGCTTTCAACTCTTCTTCTTTTGCAACACTTGCACTTCTTATTGAATAAGATGCCATGCCAAGAGTATTAATAATATTTGTAGAAGTCTTTTTCATTATTTCAGTAATATAATCATTAGTTTTTACCCCTTTTTCTACAAGGTTTGCAACAGAGTTTTGAATACCGCCTGCTACAATTGCGCCTAAGTTACAAGAAGTTATAACGCCTGTTTCATCTGTATAATATGCACCTTGTGGGAATTCTGCAAGAAGTTCCGCAATAAGTTTAGCAGCGTTCAATCTTGTCTTGTCTCCGATATCAATCCCCGAGTGACCGCCTTTTAGACCGCGAACAGTGATTTTAGCGTTTGTATAACTTGCGCCTGAAATCTGCAATTGACCTAATTTATCCGCATCACAAACAAGAACGTATTTTGATTTAATTTTGTCAAACTCTACGTGTTCAATACCACTCATGCCGGTTTCTTCGTCACGAGTGAATGTAATTTCAAGTCCGCCATGTGTCAACCCATTGTCAGAGCCTGAATTCACAAGGTCTTTAGCAAGCTTCAATGCACAAGCAACACCAACTTTATCATCTGCACCTAATGTTCTACCTTCTGCTTTAATAAAATCCCCGTCCAAGAAAATATTAACAGGGCTATCGTCACCAACTACATCCATGTGAGAAGATAGCATAATTGGTTCTTTAGTTTCGTCTGTTGCAGGAACATGGATATAAATATTTCCATAGTTGTCTTTTTTGCCATCAATTCCATTTTTCTTACAAAAATCAAGAATCCATTCAATCACTTTTTCTTCTTTTAATGATGGAGATGGTATTGAAACCAAATTGCAAAATATATCTAAAACTTCGTTTTCTTTTCTTAAATCTTCTAAATTAACTGCCACGGAAAAACCTCCTATTTGTTCCTTCACCGCCTATTTTTACATTCACGGGACGCAAGCATTTCGGGCATCTGCCGACATACATAGTTCCCGCTTGATTTTTGTACAACCTTCCGTAAACATGGCAGCAATCGAACCAAATTCCTAAAAAAGCTCTTTTTTTAGTTTCTTCGCTCAATTTAGTCCCCTCCACGTTTACTTCCTGTTGTGTATTTTGCCTGTTGAGGTTTCGCGGTATCTGTAATTATAACCTCTCTTTTATTAGGCTTAAATACGCTTTCTGTCAAAGTGTCAACGTAATAATCCGTTAAATGAGCATAATCAAAGATGATTAAGCCATTTAAACAATATTTTCTTGCTGCATGAATTTGTTTCATCAAATCAGCAGATGAACCGTTCATAAATGTTACAAACAAACCTGCATATAGTTTTGTACTTGCAGATTTGTTTCTTAAAACTTCTTCCATCAAATTCATTGCGGTCATATCATTACAAGTCAGGAATAACGGTGTAAATCCGTCTACAAAGTTATTCATTGACCAAGTTTTCCAGTCTTGCATTTTTGTATTTAGAGCAAGATTTCTGTTTGGGAAAATTACAGCCGTAATTTGGATTTTATTAAATCTGCAAAGCACACTTACTCTTCTAACGAAGCTTGTAACTTTATTGCAACGATACGCACGCCACTGGAACCATAATGGGTCGGTAAATTTTAATTCAATCGGGTCAACGCCATACATTTTGAAAAATTCATCACGAGCATATCTTGTATAACCCCAGTTTGACATATCGTAGTTTGAATAAATCGTATCCAATGATTGCGGATATCTGATATAGTCCAAATTTATTCCATCAGGCTTGTACCTTGTAATGATTTCACAAAGCAATTCATATAAGAAATTTTGGACTTCAGGATTTGCAGGGTCAATAAAATATCCGTTATGTTCTGATACTGAATAAGCAATTGTGTCTGAATCCGCATTTTTCTTCTGATAATTCGCCCATTCAGGCTTCTTAGCCAAAATATAACCCGCATTTGTTTCAGGCGGTTTATTACCTACATAAAAAGTTTCAAACCAAATATGGACCTTAATTCCGCGCTTATGCGCTTCGTTTATCCAAATTCTAAGCGGATCAAAACCGACATAATCTTCATTTTGTCTGATAAAACCATACTTTGTCATGGTTTGAGAAGGAAAAATTGTTTTGCCGTGATAATAAGTTTCTAAGAAAATATTATCAATTCCTGCATTATATATTTTGTCTATGGTTTTAATAATTTCATCTTCACTAAAATAAGTTGGTCTTATCCACACTCCTTTTAATTCGCCTGAATCGTAAGGAATAACGGTAGACATGGCTAAATCAGCGTATTCAATCGCTTTTGAAGCGTATTTTTGAGAATTTTCACCATTTTTAACGGCTTTATCTATCAAATCATTTGCTTTATCCAAACTCTGTGCCGTACGTTTTTGATTATAATTTGCACAGTTTTGAGTATAATAAAGCATCATATTCTGCACTTCTTTTATACGTTCTCTTGCTGAATACAAGAATGTATCAGAAGTTATATAAGATGTAATAATCTTTTTTTCAGGGTTAATGTAGATTTTTGCACCAACCATTACATTTTCATTAATCCATTTTTTAGCTTGACCGTGACCGCTGATTACAACACCGTTTGCAGGAATTAAAGAATCCGCACCACTTAGGGCAGTAACGGTATCGCCTGTTACAATGGCTTCCGTGCCAAATTCGTTTGTGTTGGTTCTAAAACCAAAAGATGGAGTATAAACTACAAGTTGGTTTGCACCTCTGAGTCCGGGATAACTTGCGCCTTTAGTGTTTGTGCTCGCTTGCGGATCAATCACATCAATCTTGTACATTGATTGATTAAAGATAACTTCATTTTTTTGAGGTACGTATTCAGAATAAAGCCCTTGCGCTGAAACCGCTTGGCATATAATTAAAAACAATGTAATTATTATTGACCAGACCCTGCTCTTCATTCCCCAATATCCTTATATAACAAATATTATAGAACCAGAATGAAATAAATACAATAATATTTTTTAAAAAGCCTGATTAGAAAAACATTTGCATGGCATTCGGCAGTGACGTGTGGTATTTAGAAATCATCGGCTGTAATCTGTTACTATAAGTCACATGGTCATTATCAACACTAATCCACTCTTGTTTGCTTAAACCATCTGCAAAACCTTCGGTACTACTAATACCTTCTGTTGAGTTTGGTGCAAGCATAAAGAAATTTTTATAACCGGCTGTATCATTATAGCTCATACCTAATGCTTTAAAATCGTTTAAGTGCTTTGTTATTGTTTTTAAATCTGATGTTTCTTCATTTACAGGTATGTGTTCTATATACTTGTATATAGAATAGTTGTTGTCGTGATTATAATAACAAAGTGGAGCTGAATTTCTACATCTATGAGTTGTTAAATAGAAGTCTATTTTAGCCAGTGTCCCCAAAGCAAAAGGAGCATCCAAACTTCTCATTTCAGGCTTGCCCATTTTTAAAACAAATTTTTTGCCTTCAGGCGTAAAAATACCAAACACATTTTTATCTGATTTTCCTTCTGTAAAATATGCAAAATCGTATTTTCTGTTGTCTAATGTTAAACTTGCAATTTTCTTTTTAAATTTAAAACCTTCTTGCATTTCATGTCTTAAATAGTCTGATATCTGAGCCAAATGACCGTTCGGAAATTCTTTTGGAATATTACCGATTTCTAATTTATCTGTTCCATGAAGTGATTTATATTTTTCTATTAACGTATCCCCACGCCAATCAGGTCTGATTTTTAGAAGCGAAATAATACATCTTTCATTTTTTAATTTATCTTCAATATAGTTTGTATAAGCTTCATTATAAGGACTATTCATCATGAACGGCATTAAGTTGATTGAATTTCCGCCAACTTTTTCACTTAAAGCTTTTTGAATATTGTCAACTTCTCTCGGGTTGTAAATAAAACTGTCAAAAAATTCTTTACTTCTATCTTTTGTTTTTAGAATTTCAGTTAGAAAATTGTCCATTACTTCCGGCGTTTCTTCGATTTTCAAGAAAGATTTTAACGCAGGAACTCTATCATGGTTAATATACCAATTGTATTCTTCATATAATTTAGGAATTGATTTTCCTTTAAAAATCGGCGGATAAGCAAAAGGTAAGGCGTCTATAGCATTTGTAAAATATTGTTTTTGTTGTTTTACATTTTGTTTTTTTGCTTGAAAATTATAATTTGTGTTATAAAAATTAACTTTTTGTATGTTCATTTATTGCTCCTTTATTGTATTAAAACTTGTAAATAAAAAATTTGCTCTTTTTATGTAATTAAATTATAATTATTAAAAACTTAGTCATTGGATTTGAATTTTAGGAGGGGTATATGAATTTAGATAAAGTTAAAGAAACAGATGTTGAATTGGCACAATTTATTGAAGAAGAACTTCATAGACAAGAAAACACAATAGAACTTATTGCGAGTGAAAATTTCACCTCTCCTGCCGTTATGCAGGCTTGCGGAAGCGTTTTGACTAACAAATACGCAGAAGGCAAGCCTCACAAACGTTATTACAACGGCTGCGAAATCGTGGATAAGGTTGAAGAACTTGCACAAAAAAGAGCATGTGAATTATTCAAGATGGATCATGCGAATGTTCAACCGCATTCCGGCGCACAAGCAAACATGGCTGTATTTTTTGCACTACTTAAACATGGCGATACAATCTTAGGCATGGATTTATCAAATGGCGGTCACTTAAGCCACGGTTGTCCTGTAAACTTTTCAGGAACATATTTTGACGCAAAAAGCTATGGAGTAGACAGTGAAGGCAATATTGATTACGAAGATGTTAGAAAAAAAGCTCATGAATACAAGCCTAAATTAATCATTTGCGGTGCAAGCAACTATTCTAAAGTTATTGATTTCAAAAAGTTTAGAGAAATTGCAGACGAAGTGGGTGCAGTATTGTTGGCAGATATTGCTCACATTGCAGGACTTGTTGCCGGTGGAATTCACCCATCACCTGCAGGTTACGCTCAAATCGTTACAACAACAACACACAAAACTTTAAGAGGTCCGAGAGGCGGTATTATTATGTGCGATGAAGAATATGCAGCCACTATTGATAAGGCAGTTTTCCCAGGAATTCAAGGCGGGCCTTTAGAACATATTATCGCGGGTAAAGCAGTTGCTTTAAAAGAAGCGATGTCACCTGAATTTAAGGAATATGCAAAACAAATCGTTAAAAATGCAAAAGCTATGGCAGAAGGTCTTATTGAAAACGACATGGAAATCGTTGGCGGTATGACAGAAAACCACTTAATGACATTAGATTTAAGAAAAACTGGTAAAACAGGAAAAGACATGGCGAACGTATTAGAAAGAGTTGGTATTACCGCTAATAAAAATACCGTTCCAAACGACCCGCAAAGTCCGTTTGTTACAAGCGGTATCAGATTAGGTGCTGCCGCTATGACAACTCGCGGATTCAAAGAAGATGATATGAAGGAAGTTGCAAGAATTATTGCAGAAGCTATCAAAAATTCAGATGATGAAAAAGTTTTGAATGAATTAAGATTAGATTCTGCAAAGCTTTGCAAAAAATATCCTTTGTACTAATTTACTTTTTATAAAAATTGCCCTTACGGGAATACACCTCACCCTTTCCCTCTCCTATAAGGAGAGGGAATAACCAAGGATTGTTAATTTAATGTTGTAGGTTGGGCATTCTTGCCCAACAATAACTTTTTGCATAAAAATATTTATATTTGAGAATAGTTTTTATTTGGTATAATAAAATAAAAAACAAAGGATTATCATGATAATTAAATTAACACAAGCTCACATAATCGGTGCATTTATTTCTTACTTAATCGGTGTATTTATCGTACCGTTTGTAATTGAATTTTCTCAAAAAGAAGGTTTAGTAGACTTACCAAACGCAAGAAAAATTCATAAAGTACCAATCTCAAGACTTGGCGGTATCGCAATTTGGACAAGTGCAATGCTGACATTTTTATTCTTGGTTCTCTTAAGCTACTATCCATACGGCAGTTTGCTTTCAGGAATATTACTCGGCGGTTCTTTGATGTTCTTGCTTGGACTTGTTGATGATGTTTATAACCTTGATGCGAAATTCAAACTTGTAATACAACTATCAATCGCAACAATCGTTTACCTTTTAGGCGTTCAGATTGATACAATATTCAATCCGTTTGGCGGAGTTATTCATTTGGGAGCATTCTCTTATCCGATTACTCTTTTGTGGATTGTCGGTATTTCTAATGCCGTTAACTTCATAGACGGTGTAGACGGTTTAGCAGGCTCTGTTATCACAGTAAGTTCAATAACTTTGGCACTTATTGCAGTTGCCATCACTCCTGCTCAGCCAATCACAGCATTAATTGCATTTATTCTTGCAGGTTCAATGCTAGCATTTTTAACATTTAACTTTAATCCTGCAAAAATATTCATGGGTGATTCAGGCGCGTTGTTTTCAGGATTTTTACTTGCAACACTTTCAATTGCAGGTGTTATGAAAGGAGCAGCGTTAGCGGTGTTGCTGCCGTTCTTGGTTTTGGCTGTACCGATTATGGATATTACTTATTCAAGCTTAAGAAGAATTATGAAGGGGAAATCTCCATTTGTGGCTGACGCGGAACACATTCACCACAAATTGCTAAAAGCAGGTTTTTCTCAAAAGAAAACCGTTGCAATCTTAACTTCTGTAGCGATTGTCGGCGGTGCGGTTGCAACATACTTCACGGGAACTTTAAAAAACTATTTTATATATATTGCTGTTTTAATATTGATTATGGTTGCGTTAAGTGTTATTAGCGTAATGACAAAACCTCAACCTATTGAACCTCATGAAGAACATTCTGAACAACAATAGTTTATAACCCACCTTGAAGCTTGGAAAGCGGTTCTTTGTTTTCCGGTGGCAAATAAAGCTGGTTTGGGTTGTGAATATTAAATTTCATGCCCGGAATGGGCGGAAATTCTTGGCGCATACCAATAACACTCTTGTACCAATTCAAAGACTCACCTTTTGATATTAATTTAATGTTACCTTGGCATTGCGCTTCATCACTTCGACGCTGAGCGATTTGCAAAAGACGTGTTCCAATATCTTTATAATAATCTAAGCCTTGTTTATAATATGGAGTATTTGGATTTGAAAAATTTCTAAGTTCGTCAACAAAAACATGACTTGGATCAGTCCTTTCCCAAGGTTCTTGTTTATATTTTCTAATTGAAATATCAATTGTGCCTATAATGTCACCGACATCATTTTTTATTGTGTAGTTTTCAATAGCATTCTCTTTAAAGCTTTTAAAAACGTTTAACACAGCTTCCGCATTACCTTTTCGTACTGCGATTTTTCCAATATATCCTTCTAAACAACTGCCAATATTGGTGTGCGTAAGTGCATGTGGAATATTTTGCTTAAAGTTTACGAAATTTGTTTTTTCAAAAGATTTTGCGGGTTGAATTTGTGAAAAATTTGTTGAGTAATAATTAGTAATCATACTTTACTAAAAACCCGTAAAAATATTTTTTGCCGGTTAAAAAGATGGCGGAAATGCAAAGCATTTTCGCCATAATTATTAATTTCCCATTTTTCCCAATTTCTTTTCTCTAAGAATTTTCATCGTCACTTAAATAACGATAATCTAACATACTTCCTTCGTACTCAGTCAAATCATCACCATAGAATAGTGACATATTGTTGATAACTCTGTTTGTATCTGCAACTTTTTGTTTTTGAATATCAGAATTTACGCCATAGGCATTGATTTCTTGGTTTGTAACTTTGCCATCATGGTTTGCATCAATATCGTCAAAATGGCTTAATACAGTTTCTTGCAATGATGTACTCATGCCGGATGACGCACCCAAAGACATAATTTGTTCTCTGGTTAATCCTTGAGTTGCCATATTATTCATTAGAGTCTGAATTTCATCGGCAGAAATTTGACCGTCACCGTTTTTATCAATGCTGTTGAAATTAGAACTCAAGTATGAAGCAAACGTTGAACCATAAAGAGTGTTTGTAACGTTCGTGTTCGTTAAAGCCTTGTTAATATTTTCTAGTGTCAAACCATCAGTGTATTGGCTTGATAATAGAGAAAATGAATTTGTTAGTCCTGAATTTATTCCTGAGAATAATGAAGAACCATCTAACCGTTTGCTCATAATATATCTCCTTGTGTTTAGTTGTGATTATTCACTCTCTAGTTTAATGTTTTTATTACAAAAGTCAATCATACAAAAATGTGAGATTTTATAACTTTTATCTAAAAGTGCATAATATGCGTAAACTTTTGTAACTTCTTTTTCCCTTTACCTCTTGCATTTCAACCGTCTTTATATTAATATTTTCATGTCAGAAAACAACCCACATTTGAATATACCGTAAATGCCTTTAAATAGGCGTTTTAAGCTTTGGTTATTTGAATGTCTATAAAATTATAAAACCGAAATGTAAAACAATTTAAGAAAGGTATTATTAAAATGACAGAAGAAAAAATCGAATCTCAAGTTGAGGAAACTGTTGTAGAAGAAACTACTGCAACTGAAGCAGTAGCAGAAGAAAACGTAGAACAGCTTCCTGCAAAAAGACAACGTAACAGAAAGAAAAGAGTTGAAACTCAAGAATCTAAGCCAGAATCTGAATGGACAGAACAAGTTGTTCAAATCAGACGTGTAACAAAAGTTGTTAAGGGCGGTAAAAAATTGAGCTTCAGAGCTATCGTTATCGTTGGTAACAAAAAAGGACAAGTTGGTGTTGGTTGTGCTAAGGCAGCTGAAGTTATCATCGCTATTCAAAAAGCTATTGCTGATGGTAGAAAAAATCTTATCACAGTGCCTATTTTCAAAACAACTATTCCACACCCAATCACAGGTCGTTCAGGTGCTGGTGCTGTAATGTTAAGACCGGCTTCTCAAGGTACAGGTATTATCGCAGGTGGCGCAGTTCGTTCAGTTCTTGAACTTGCAGGTATTGAAAACATTCTTTCAAAATCTTTAGGTTCAAAATCACCTCTTAACGCTGCTAACGCTACTTTAGAAGCTCTTAAATCTTTAAGACCATTCTCAGAAGTTGCTAAAAAACGTGGCTTAACAATGGCTGAATTATTAAACTAGTCGGCTATTTTCATTCAGATTTGAAATGAAATAATAATAGTAGAACGAAAACGTAGGGTGGGAAAAGCGTTCTAGCAAAATTAAATTTTAAACAATGAATTTGAAATAAGCGTTCCCACCGATAAAAAATAAGATTAAAAAGGAAATAACAATGGCAAAACAAATAAAAATCAAACTTGTAAGAAGTTTAATCGGTTGCTCAGAAGCTCAACGTAAAGTTGCTCAAGCTTTGGGTCTTAAAAAGACTGACCAAGTTGTTGAACACCAAGACAGTGCAACAATCATGGGTATGGTTAACAAGATCTCTCATCTTGTAGAAGTAGTTGAATAAAAGACGTTAAGTCATTAAGGCGTTAAGGCGTTAGGTTCTTTAAAAAATAATTAAAATGAACTTAGTGACTTAAAGACTTAAAGACCTAAAAACTTTTTTGTATTTTAGAATTAACAAAGAGGACATAAAAATGACAAACATAACATTAGAAGATTTAAGACCAGCTGAAGGTTCAACTGGCAAATCAAAAAGAGTAGGACGCGGTCGTTCTTCAGGACACGGTAAAACATCTTGCCGCGGTCATAACGGTGAAGGACAACGTTCAGGCAGAACTGCTAAAAGAGGTTTTGAAGGTGGTCAAATGCCAGCTTACAGAAGATTACCTAAGTTGAAAGGTTTCCAAATCATCAACCAACGTAATTATGCTCAAATTAACGTTGGCAGATTAGCTGATTTAGAAATTACTGAAATTTCTTTGGAATCTTTAAAAGAAATCAGAAAAGCTCATCCTTCTTGCGATGGTTTAAGAATTTTAGGTAACGGTGAAATCAAAAAAGCTATCACTGTTAAAGCTAACTACGTAACTCCATCAGCAAAAGAAAAAATCGAAGCAGCAGGCGGAAAGGTTGAATTAGTATAATGGTAAGAGGAACAACAGGCGGAATGAGAATGCCTACAACGGCAGATTTGATGTCTATGTGGAATGCTTCAGGCTTGAAAGAGAAGCTTATCTTCACTTTCGGAATGCTTGTTCTGTTCCGCTTTGGTATCCATTTGCCGGTATATGGTATTAATAACGAAATTTTTGCAAACATCGCATCAGGTAACAACATCTTAGGTTTCTTGGATTTGTTCACAGGTGGTGCTTTGGGTAAGGTTTCAATATTTGCACTAGGTATCGGGCCATATATCACTTCATCAATCATTATGCAGTTAATGGCTGTAATTATTCCTGCGTTGGAAAAATTACAGAAGGAAGACGGCGAAGCAGGCAGAAGAAAACTTTCTCAATACACAAGATTATTCACTGTTGTATTGGCAGTTTTCCAAGCAGTAATCTTTATGGGTTACATGGCTCATCTTCCTGGCGCAATTACAGCGGGTGTAAGTCATATTATGTTTTACATCTCTGCGGTTGTATCATTAACAGCAGGCTCTGTTCTTGTAATGTGGATGTCTGAATTAATCACAGAAAAAGGTATCGGTAACGGCGGTTCTTTAATCATCTTTGTTGGTATCTTATCAGGTATTCCGCTTTACTCATCAAGAACAGCGCAAATGGTTTCAAACGACTCTGCACTTATGTGGGGGTTGGTTCTATTGCTTGCAATCTTCTTTGTAACAATGATTTTCATTGTTGTAATGCAAGAAGCAATTCGTAAGGTTATTATTGTTAATCCAAAAAGACAAGTTGGAAACAAGGTTTATGGCGGAGTAAATACTTTTATTCCATTCAAACTTAACCCAGGTGGAGTTATGCCAATCATCTTTGCAGTAGCAATCTTATTGTTCCCATCAACTATTTTGAGTTTGGTTGGACAAGCTAATTTGCCTGCAGGTTGGGTTCAAGATGTAGTTTTAATGTTGAACAAAATCTTTAATCCAAGCGGTTTAACATATTACGCAATTTATTTTGCAATGATTGTTGTGTTAACTTTCTTCTACGCATCAATTATGCCAAATATGCAGCCAAAAGAGATTGCTGATAACCTTAAAAAATACGGTTCATCAATACCGGGTATTAAACCGGGCAGACCAACCGCTGAAGCGTTGGATAAAATCTTAACAAAGACTACATTCATCGGCGCAATGGGCTTAGGTATTATTGCTCTTGTTCCGGCGTTTGCAAGTTATGTAACTAAGATTACAACCCTTCAAGGTATCGGTGCTACTTCATTAATCATCATGGTTGGTGTTGCACTTGATTTGATTAACCAAGTTAGAACGCATTTGCTGGCAAGAAACTATGAAACATTCTTGAAGGATTAATAATTAAAATTAATAAATAAAAATCGGGCTTGAAAATATTTTCAAGTCCGATTTTTTTAACCATAATAAATTTTTATTAAACAACTTCATTTATTTGTACAAAATTTTTATAATAATAATTATAAACCATTACAGCCACAAATACTAAATAATAAAAATTAATAAGCGTAAAAATAAAATGCATTACAACATTTGCGCCAAACAAAGTTGTAAAAATTGATAAAGTAAAATATGAAACAAACAGGATTAAAAATAATCCGAAGTTTGTAAAAAACTTTTTGCTGAACAAGTCTTTTAATGATACAAAATAAGCTTTGAACGGATTTTTTTCTTTGAAAAACAATGCAGGTGAATAAAACATAATCAGAAAATATGTTACTGACATTGTGAAGAATAAAAGCATATTCCAAGCATTAAGTTTGAACATTTGCTCTTGAGTTAAACTGCCTAAGAATGCTTTCATTGCCACAAAAGATTCCATACCCTTTGTCAAAGCTTCAGGAGTAATTCCTATATCTCCGATTAGTTTCATACCGACAAAATAAGAAACAAGGATTAATAATACTGAAATAACTATTGTATTAATCATTAGTCCTAAAACGGGCAAAAAATATTCTCCGACACCTGCGGGAAATTCTTTTAACAATCCGTTCGGATCTTCTTGCTCGGGATTTGTAACACAAGTTTTTATCATAAAAAACCAACCTGATAAAAACGCACCAACCATTAGTCCGAATAGAACAAGCGCAATTAACAAGCTTAATAAATTTCCTCCGACAGAAAATAAAATATACAAGCTTGATAAAAGTGAGAATAAAATTAATGGCGTAGCCAAAATTATGTACTTATTTGTAAGTTGAAAACTATCTTTTATATAACTAAGCATTTTTACTCCTAAACTCTGTATTGAATAACGGATTGTTCAATAATGTCATCTGAAACTTTTGAGGCAAAATCTCTAAAACTATTGCTGATATTAGACGAAGGATTAACTTCTGATATCGTCATACCTTTATTTATAGCTTCCATAATCGTGAAATAGTTATTAGGAATTTTCCAATAAACCTTTTGAGCAAGCGTATTTTCTATATCATCAATCTTAATTTCATCGTTGTCCATATATCGGTTAACCACAATCTTAACCTTGTCTTTCGGATATCTTCTTGAGTGGAACAAATTCAAACATCTTTGCGCATTTCTGATTGCAGGGATATTTACAATTGTTGTAAACATAATCCAATCTGAACAATCAAGAATTTTAAGCGAATTTTCATCAATATTTGATGACATATCAACAATAATATACGAAAATTCTTTTCTCAAAGCTTCAAAAAGTGCAGGAATTTGCTGCGGTTTAATACTTTCTGCCTGTTCAATATAATTTGGGTCAGACAAAATATAAAGCGACGTGTCTTTGTATTTTTCAAACGCTTTAATTAAATTTGTGTTTTCATTATTCACCAATTTATTTAAAACATAATTGACATCAAACACAGGATTTAAATTTAAAAATGTTGAAACATCACCCAATTGCAAGTTTAAATCCAAAAGCGCAACTTTGTCTTTTGCAACTTTTGCCAATTCTAAAGCCAAATTGATTGCTATAGTCGTTTTTCCAATACCGCCTTTATTCGAATAAACTGTAATAATTTTTGATTGAGCAGGAATTTCGTCCGCCGAAACGCTTGATAATGCTTGTATAATTCTGCTTAAATCTTCTTTTAGAACAGGTTTTGGCAAAAATTCTTTAGCTCCGAGTCTTAAGGCACGTATTATATCGTTTGTTGAACAATTTGTGGAAGTTATGACAAGTTTTGGCGTACAGAGTTTAATTCGGTCTGCCATCTCTTTAACATCTTCGCCGTTAGAAGATATATCCATAATCACAATGCAGTTAGAACCGCATTTTTTAACTTCTTCATAGCCATCTATGTAATCATCAAAAAGTTTGATGTCACCTACAAAATCAAAGCTTTCTAAATAAGATTTTATAATTTCTCTGGAATTGCTATTTTTGTCAAAAACAATTACCGAATTTTGCATTTCTAACCTCTTCTTATTAAGTACTCATTTTAATATACATCAAATCAAATGTTTGAACAATCAACTTTTAGACTATTTCCATTTCAATTATTTGTATGAAAATAGACCATAATAAATAGAAAAATAAATACACTTCGGATATAATGAATCATTATGTCAAATAAAATTAATGCAATAAAAGTTAGAGGGGCAAAGGTACATAATCTTAAAAACATTGATGTTGATGTTCCCTTAAATAAAATTGTCGGAATTGCAGGCGTTTCAGGTTCGGGCAAATCTTCTCTTGCCTTAGGAGTTTTGTACTCGGAAGGTTCGAGAAGATATTTAGAAGCCCTTTCAACTTATACAAGACGTCGAATGACGCAAGCAGAAAAAGCTCTTGTTGACGAAATTCTATACGTTCCGGCTTCTCTTGCCTTGCATCAAAGACCCGCAGTCCCCGGAGTAAGAAGTACGTTTGGCACGGGAACTGAACTTTTAAACAGCCTCAGATTAATGTTTTCGCGCCTTGCAAGCCACCGTTGTCCTAACGGGCATTATCACGAACCGACTTTAGCGGTTGCAAGCGAACAAGAACTAGTTTGTCCGACTTGTCACGTGCATTTTTACGCACCTTCTGCGGAAGAACTGGCTTTTAACAGCCAAGGTGCTTGCGAAACTTGCGGTGGTACAGGTATTGTAAGAACGGTGGACAAATCCACACTTGTTCCTGATGAATCTTTGACTATTGATGAAGGCGCGGTTGCACCTTGGGGAACACTTATGTGGTCACTTATGACCGACGTTTGCCGAGAGATGGGCGTTAGAACAAATGTTCCTTTTAAAGACTTAACCGACAAAGAAAAAGACATTGTATACAACGGGCCTGCCGAAAAGAAACATATTTTCTACAAAGCAAAAAATACAAACCAAGCAGGCGAATTAGATTTTACTTATTATAACGCGGTTTATACTGTTGAGAACGCTTTATCAAAAGTTAAAGACGAAAAAAGTATGAAACGTGTCGAAAAATTTCTTAAGCAGGATATCTGTCCGAATTGTCACGGAACGCGTTTATCTGAAAAAGCAAGATATCCTAAAATTATGGGAATTTCTTTAAATGAAGCTTGTCAAATGACTCTTTCAGAGCTTGTTGAATGGGTAAAAAAAGTTCCAAATTCTTTGCCGAAAGAAATGCAAATGATGGCAGACAGTATCTGTGACTCATTTTTAACAGTTGCAAAACGCCTTATGGATTTAGGTTTGGGATATTTAACTCTTGATAGAGCCGCGTCAACTCTTTCAACAGGTGAACGTCAGCGAATGCAACTTGCACGCGCTGTTAGAAACCGAACAACAGGCGTTTTATACGTTTTAGATGAACCTTCTATCGGGTTACATCCTTCTAACATTGTTGGTTTGAAAGGGGTTTTGCACGACCTTTTGGATGACGGGAATTCTATCATTTTAGTTGACCACGATACTCAAATTCTGACCGAATCAGATTGGATAATCGAAATGGGGCCGAAAGCAGGCGCAAATGGCGGCTACGTAATAGCAGAAGGTACAGTTGAAGATATAGAAAACAACGAGAAATCAATTATCGGCGAATTTTTATCAGGCAAAAAACAAGTTGTTACAAGAAAACAAGCAAACTCGGAAAACATGTTTGAGTTTGGCAAAATTCACATGGAAACAGATGTAATTCACACGGTTAAACCGTTAAAAGTAGATATTCCTAAAGGACGTTTGACAGTTGTAACAGGCGTTTCCGGTTCAGGTAAAACTACGATGGTTTTAGAAAGTTTAACACCTGCATTAGAAACAATCGCAAATAAATCAAAACTTCCTGAACACATAAAAGAAATTAAAGCTGACGGCATAAAACAAGTGAAGCTGATTGACGCAACTCCGATTGGAATAAATATCCGCTCTACTGTTGCAACTTATGCCAACGTTCATGATGAGCTTAGAAAAACATTTGTAAAAGTCGCTAAATTAAAGGATTTAAACTATAAAGCAGGAGATTTTTCTTATAATACAGGCAATTTGCGCTGTCCTGTCTGCGATGGAACAGGCGTAATTAATCTTGATGTTCAGTTTTTACCTGATGTTGAAATCCCGTGTCCTGAATGTGGCGGTTCAAGATATGCAAAAGTTGCTGAAAGCATCAAATACAAAGGTCATTCGCTTCCTCAATTAATGGCAATGGATGTTAATACTGCGCTTGAAGCTTGCAAAGATTTAAAACTCGTAAATCAAAGATTGCAAATCTTACAAGATTTGGGACTGGGTTATCTGACTCTCGGCGAAGCAACTCCAAGTCTTTCTGGCGGTGAAGCGCAAAGACTGAAACTCGCAAGTGAAATGCGTAAAACTCAATCAGATTCTGTGTTTATTTTTGATGAGCCGACAATTGGACTACATCCTTTAGATGTTCAAACGCTTTTAACAGTTTTTCAAACTCTGATTGATAACGGTGCAACCGTCGTTGTAATTGAGCACGATTTGGATGTTATCAAAAATGCTGATTATATTGTTGATATGGGGCCTGAAGGCGGTGAAGCAGGCGGAGAAATTATTTTTACAGGGACTCCAACAGAGTTGAAAAAATGTAAAAACTCAAAAACTGCAAAATTTGTGTAATTTTATGCTATTATAAATACACAAAGAAAATAGGAGAAATTTTATGCAAGCAAGACGTGCAGCTAGAGAATTAGCACTTATATTGTTTTCACAATTTGATAAAGAAATTACAAGATATTCAAGAAAAGACTTTGAAGATATCATGCTTAAATCAGTTAGAATTCTTTCTAACTCAGCATCAGAAGAATTGAATTTAACAGTTGGTTCTTTGATTGATATCAAGGAAGCTTTGGACACTTACGAAGCTGAACATGAATCAAACTTATCAAGACCAATGGGCGCAAAGAATAAGCCTGTTCAAATTCCTATGACTGATGAGATGATAGCAAAAGTTGATACAATGCTTGATGTTGCAGAAAAAGCACTTTTAGCGTTAGAAATCGCGGAATTTACAACTTTGGAAAACCAATCAGAAGTAAAAAATTACACAATTGAAATCGCTGAACAATTCAAAATCAACCATAAAGAAATTGATGAAGAAATTCAAAAATATTCCAATGGTTGGGATATCTCAAGACTTGTTAAAATCGACAAGGATATTCTTAGAATTGCAATTACCGAATTACTTTATACAAAAGGCGCACCTTTAAAAGTTGTTGTTGATGAAGCGGTTGAATTGGCAAAAAAATACTCAACAGAAGATTCTTCATCTTTTGTAAACGGAATTTTGGCTAAAGTTATCGTAGAAAACGGATTGAAAGGGTAATAAAGTTGAACTGTTGAACAGTTGAACGGCTGAAAAGTTTAATTAATTTACTACAGTCATTTGTAATATCAAAATTGCGTAACAAAAATTACTTTTCAACTTCTCAACTTCTCAACTTTTCAACTCTTTAAAGTATGTTCAACTTTTTTGACAAACTAAAAAACACTGTATCGAAAACCGCTCAGGCATTGGTCGGTAATGTTGTTGATGCCGTATCAGATGAGGAAGAATTTTCTGATTTTGTCCTTGATGATATGGAAGATTTGCTAATCAGCGCAGACTTGGGCGTTGGTTATGCAGGCGAGCTTGTAGACAAATTACGCGGGCAAAATAAAATTAAGCCATCGCAAGTTAAAGAGTTCTTGGAAAACGAATTTTTGGAAATTCTTAACAAAACAGGTTCTAGCGAAATTTCGTACAAAGACGGTGAATTGAATATTTATTTTATTACCGGCGTAAATGGAGCAGGCAAAACAACTCTAATCGGCAAAATGGCTTATCGCTTCAAAGAACAAGGTAAGCGTGTTTTGATTGCAGCAGGCGATACGTTTAGAGCTGCCGCAGAAGAACAAGTTGACATTTGGTCAAAACGTTCAGGCGCAGATATAGTAAGACGCGATAAAGCAGACCCTGCATCTGTCGTTTATGAAGCAATTCAAAAAGCGCGCAATGAAAAATACGATGTAATTTTAGTTGATACCGCAGGTCGTTTACAAAATAAATTCAATTTGATGGAAGAATTATCTAAAATCAAAGGTGTTATTGACAAAAATGCACCTAACGAATTAAGAGAAAGTTTTCTTGTAATTGACGCCAATACGGGTCAAAATGGTTTGCAGCAGGCAAAAGTATTTAAAGAATGCGTGAACCTTACAGCAGTTGCTCTTACTAAACTTGATGGCTCAGCGAAAGGTGCAATTGTACTAGCGATTGCAAAAGAACTTGGATTGCCTGTTAAATTAGTCGGCGTCGGTGAAAAAATGGAAGACTTAAAAGATTTTGAGTCTAAAGAATTCATTAAAGCTTTGTTTGAATAAATTTAGGAATGATATATGAATAAAAAGAAAATTGCTCTAACGATTTTATTATCTGCTTTGTTAGCTTTATTGGTTGCTTTTTGCGTATTAGAATTTAGCAAAAAACCAAAACCAATAGAAGCTCCAATCCAACCTAAAGTTGAAGTTCAAGCTGAAATTCCTGCAAATACAAATGATAATAAGACCGTTAAAAAAGATGCTGAAATATTGCCTTCAACAACAAAAAAAACAGTTACAGTTCCCAAACCTTCAAAACAGACTGTCAAAAAAGTTGCTGAAAAACAGCTACAAGAACCAAAAGCAACCGAAAAAGTGTTGGAAGAAAAAGTTGAAGAAAATATCACTCCACAAGAAGATGGCGTAATTGTTCCTGTTAATTATGTTTCAAAAAACACATATAAATACACTTACACACCGAAAAAATATCCTAAAAAAGTTTTAAAATAATTTTATTGAAAATTAAAAGGCGGATGACAAGTCATCCGCCTTTTAAAATTTAGACCTATAAATTATAAAGCTGCTTTTGCTGCTTCAACAACAACTGCGAATGCTTCTTTGTCATTAACTGCAAGGTCAGCAAGCATTTTTCTGTTAACTTGAATGTTTGCTTTTTTGCAAGCGTTAACGAATCTTGAATAGCTCATTCCTTGTTCTCTAACAGCTGCATTAATTCTTACAATCCATAAACGACGCATATTACGTTTTGTAGCACGTCTATCTCTGTAAGCATATTTTAGAGCTTTCATAACTGCACAATTTGCAACTTTAAAAATTCTGCTTCTTGCGCCTTTGAAGCCTTTAGCAAGCTTTAATATTTTTTTGTGTCTGTTACGACATACATTACCACGTTTAATTCTCATTGTTCAACACTCCTATCTAGCATACTTCTTGTAAGGTAACTCTTTTGAAATCAATTTTTCGTGAGATTCAGAAATCACTACATCTCCGAAAATCTTACGTTTTCTTGATTCAGCCTTGTGTTGAAGCAAGTGGCCAATACCTGCATGTCTTCTTGTGATTTTACCTGTGCCAGTAACTTTGTATCTCTTAGCTGCTGCACGGTGGGTTTTCATTTTTGGCATTTTGTTTCTCCTTAACTTATTGTGCATAAACCGAGCAAGGCATACCACAGCACTATACTTCGGCATGTTTAGTTTATGATAAAACAGTTTATAAGTCAACTACCAAACCCAATATACTTATTGAAAAAATCCTACTTTTATAATAAAACTTAACAATTACTTATTCGAATGGAGTTTTATTATGGATACAAAAGCATTATTTAAAATCGGTTATGGTCTTTATGCGCTGACTGCAAAAGATGAAAAAGACAATGGATGTATAATTAATACCGTTATGCAAGTAACTTCCAATCCGTTGCAGATTGCAATTGCTGTAAACAAAAGGAACTATACAAACGAAATGATTCAGAAAACACGAAAATTCAATCTTTCAATCCTTTCTGAAAAAGCTGATTTTAGTATTTATGAACATTTTGGCTACAAATCAGGACGTGACACAGACAAATTCGCAACATTTTATGATACAAAAAGAAGCCCAAATGGTTTGTTATATATAACTAAAGGCACAAACGCTTATATGTCAGCTTATGTTCAACACGAAATGGATTTAGGTACTCATTCTTTATTTATCGGTCAACTTGTTGCAAGTGAAAGTTTAAGTGACGATAAATCCGCAACTTACGACTATTATCAAAATAATGTTAAACCAAAACCTGAAAACACAGCGAAACAAGGTTGGCGTTGTAAAATTTGCGGTTATATTTATGAAGAAGAAGATTTGCCGGCTGACTATATTTGCCCTGTTTGCAAGCATGGCGCGGTAGATTTTGAAAAATTATAAACGAAAATGTATTGATAAATTAAACTTTGTTTGATACAATAAAACGCATACATTGAAAATAAAATACAGGCTAAAGATTTTGACACATTTTGACTATCACGAAAGGAGGTTAAAATGATAGTTGAAATTAGCGAAAGAGAATTAGCATTACTAATAATACTAATTCTCATACTTAAAGTCCTTTAATTAGGGCTACGGGTTTGGGTGTTTACGCCACCCTTGCCTGTATTCTTATTTTAACTTATTTTTAAAATTTTTCAAGATGAGGGAAGCATGAAAACAGAAGAATTAAACAAACTTAAACAAGAATGTCTAAATTGCAAAAAATGTGTTTTAGGCGATACCAGAATAAATGTCGTTTTTTCAGACGGCAACCCTGAAACAGCTAAAGCTATTTTAATCGGCGAAGCTCCCGGGGAAAATGAAGATAAAACTGGCACACCATTTGTCGGTAGAGCGGGCAAATTACTTAATGAATTTTTGGAAAAAGCAGGAATTTCCAGAGAAAAAGATTTATATATAATAAACACCGTAAAATGCAGACCGCCGAAAAACAGAGTTCCATCAGATGAGGAAAAGAAACTTTGCGAAGATTATTTATTAAAACAAATAGAAATCATCAATCCTGAAATCATGATTTTTTGCGGAGCTACGGCTTTAAAATCTTTTTATGATAAAAAAGTTGCGATTTCAAAAATTCGCGGAGAAGTTTTGGAAATTGAAATCGGCGAAAAAGTTCGCAAATGCATTCCAATCTTCCACCCTTCTTATTTATTAAGATACCATTCTTTGGAAGAAGGAAGTCCAAGATATTTTATGCTTGAAGATTTGAAAAAAATTAAAAGCTTGATTGCATAACCGCAAGCTTGAAAATAAATATAGCATGCTTTATACTATATTTACGAACATTGATAATCTTTGGGATGAGCAGGTTTTTCGAGCGGAGCCGTTCATCCTTAATTTACAATACTTGGGGATGTACTGGTTTTGACGCCCGTCCGGCGAGGACAAAGGGCAAGCCGAAAATGCGTAAGCATTTGAGGTGGAGTCGAGAAAAACAGTGTCGTGTTGCGTTTAGCAATACGAGCAGGTTTTTCGAGCGGAGCCGTTCATCCTTAATTTACAATACTTGGGGATGTACTGGTTTTGACGCCGTGATCGGTAGATCCTGGTTGCGAGTACGGGCGCTGTTCCCGTTTATCAACGAGCAAAACAAATTAAATGACAACAAAGTTGTTTCATTAGATGCTTTCAGAGCTCAAAAGCTTGCTGCTTAATTGGTAGCGCATCCCTCTAATTTGACCAGCTTGCCGTTAGATTAGATGAAAACATGCAAGATGCAGTGTGCAAATGATGGTATGCACATCAAGTTTAACCATTGGAGGTTAGGCTTCCGCAAAAAGTCTTTGGCTTAATTCAGGTTTTGTAATTTTCCTTATTAAGTTGAGCTAATAAGTTACTACACTCGTAGACATCAGTTTTTATCCACGATGGACGTGGGTTCGACTCCCACCATCTCCAGATTTTAGTTTGCAAGATATTATTGACATAAATAGGTAAGTTTGTTAAAATGATTGTAGATGTGAAGAATATAATCTTAATTCAAATATAAGAAGAGAAAGGAATACTATAATGAAGAAGAATGGTTTTACTCTTGCAGAAGTTCTGATTACATTGGCTATCATTGGTGTAGTTGCGACATTGACACTTCCTGCATTGATGACAAACACTGCAGAGCAGCAAGCTAAGACTGCTCTTAAAAAAGGTATTAATACTTTAACAGAAGCAGCTCAAATGAATCAGTCTATTGCAGGATTTGACTATGCTTCGTTAACATCAAGTTCAACAGATGACACTGAAGCTCAATCATTATTTGGTTTATTAGCAACAAGAGCTTCTTTGGATTATCAAAAGAATGGTACTGCAAAAGATAGATTAGAATCTCACCAAGGAGAATCTGCTAACGCAGCTGCTGAAACAAACTATGTTGTATTTTTCAGAGATGGTTCTGCTTTGATGTATCCAAGTTCATTAGTAAGTACAGATAAACCAACTGCCGAAGGAACAGGTAGCGCAGATGGTACTAAAATGATGAGTGACAATTTGGTATATGGTATTACTGCTATTTATGATACAAACGGTGTAAAAGGTCCAAACGTAGTATCAAACTGTAGCGGTGCCGCTCTAGGTGTAAAAAAAGATTCAAACGGTGCTGATTTAACAACAACTTGTTCAAAATCACAGCGTGTCATCAAAGACCAATTTGGTGTAAGATTAAGAGGTGGTTATGCAGTTCCAAACGGCGCAGCTGCAAGATGGGCATTCGAAAACTAATAGAAAGATTAAATAATACAAAAAAAAGAGTCGGACTAGTCCGACTCTTTTTTTATTTTAATTTGCTATTATTCATGATAAGCTGTTTTTCAGGTGAGAAATTGACACGTCAAGCTACAATAAGTTTCTCAAATTTAATAACACCCTCTCCCCCGAGGGAGGGAACTCAAGTCGTTCATTCATTGCAATGCGTTACACTCTATATACGTAAGTCACACCCTCCCTCGGGGGAGGGTGCCGAAGGCGGGAGAGGGTATTATTAAATTAAAAAAAAGACATACTTGAAAAAACACCTCACCCTAGCCCTCTCCTGTAAGGAGAGGGAATGACCTAAAGTCGTTCAATTAAATAAATTTCTCATATCAAATAAATAAACGGGTCTTGATTATCCCTCTCCTTGCAGGAGAACGGATTTTCGAGAGGGCGTAAGCCTGTAAGGTGGAGGTCGGACGTTACTCCGTCGACACCCAAATAATCCAAGACAGGGGATGAGGTGTTAACGAACAAAAAAGGAAATTGCATGAAAGAATTAACAGGAAGTTTAGAAAAATACTTACTTACAATATATGACTTAATCAACGAAAAAGATGCAATCAAAGTCAAAGATGTCGCAGACAGAATGAAAATTGGCGGAGCATCAACTTCCGAAGCTGTCAAAACTCTTGCAAACAGAGGTTACATTGAGTACAAGCCATATTGCAACATCAAGATTACAGAAAAAGGAATTCTTACAGCCGAAGAAAAGATTTTGCGTCACAAGACGATTGCAAAATTTCTATCAGAAGTTCTTTTGATTAACAATGAGGACATAGACGCTTGTGCTGAAAAAATGGAATTTTCTATGCCTGACGATGTGTTTGAAAGGTTTATTAAATACTTATCTTTTATGCAAAAATGCAGCTGTAAAGAACCTAAGTGGGTTAAAAGCTTTCACAAATTTTTAGAGCAAGGTAAAATGCAGAAAAAATGTTTGCTTTGTGCTGAAAATAAAGCAAATTTTGACAACAGTTCTTGCTGTGGTTGCAAATAAAATTTTGCGTGATGTATAATATAAATGTTATGGGGATTAGACGAGCTTTTGCACTAATTATTACATTTATATTTCTGTGTTGTCCTTGCTTTGCGATAAAAATAGGACTTCAAACCCACGTCAACAAAACATTCATAGGCGCATCAACAAAAGCTGAAGTTATTAATTGTGATACAAACAAGCTCATCTTTGTTATGGAAAAAATGAAAGGCTATGAACTCAAGCCTTATAAAGGTGTTATTGCAATAAAAGTTGATGGTGAATGGAAAAAAATGAACGCAAGCAAAATTGTTATAAAACCTGAACCAAACGGATTTGTTAGCGTTAAGCGCAAATGGTACAGAGGACATTTTAAAGTTATAAATGATGGGCTTGGTTTGACCGTAATTAATGATATTCCGCTTGAAAAGTATCTTCAGGGCGTTGTACCTTCTGAAATGCCGTCAAGTTGGGAACACGAAGCACACAAGGCACAAGCGATTGCTGCAAGAAGTTATGCAATTGCAAACAAAGGCAAGCGTGCTAAATACGGCTATGATTTGAAAGACACTCCAGAAGACCAAGCTTACGGCGGAGCTAGTGCAGAAAAAACAAACACAAATGATGCAGTAAGCGAAACTGCAGGTATTGTCCTTGTTTGCCAAGGCAAAATCATTTCGGCTTATTATTCGGCATCAGCCGGTGGCAGAACCAATACCGGCGGGCAGGTTTGGGCAAAAGATTTACCGTTTCTAAAATCAGTTCCTTCTTTTGATGATGGAATTAAAAAGAATGGTCACGGTGTCGGCATGAGTCAATATGGCGCAAATAATCTTGCAAAACGCGGCTATAACGGATACCAAATTTTGAAATATTTTTATGCAAATACTAAGTTTGCAAAAGTTAGGAATGAGTATTAATAATTTTAACAAAATAATGTTTTGCTATTTTCAGATTTACCCCAATTCATCTTTGTAGTATAATTTTGGCAAAAGAAGAAAGGAAACTTTTATGACAAATTTATCACCATTACAAATCGAAAGATTAAAATACCAGCCTAAGCTTCCTGCTTCATTGGCAAATGGTATCAATCACTTAGTTTCTCAAGAAGGTTCTGCAACTGAATCTGTTGCCAACCAAGAAGAAATTAAAGCTTTATTCAAAAATACTTACGGAAAACCAACCGTAACTTTCCAAACTTCAACTGAATCAACTCCAAGCGAAGTTAGAAATGTTGGTGTTATCCTATCAGGCGGTCAAGCTCCGGGCGGACACAACGTTATCGCAGGTCTTTATGACGCACTTAAACAAGCTAACTCTAACAACAACCTTTACGGTTTCTTGGGTGGCCCAAGCGGTATTATTGAAGGTAAATATGTAGAATTTAACGACGAATTCATCAACGATTACAGAAACACAGGTGGTTTCGATATCATCGGTTCAGGCAGAACTAAATTGGAAACTGAAGAACAATTTAAATCAGCTTTAGAAGTTTGCAAAAAATTAAACATTTCTGCTGTTGTAATCATCGGTGGTGATGACTCTAACACAAACGCAGCATTATTAGCTGAATGGTTTGTTGCTAACAATGCAGGCATTCAAGTTATCGGTTGTCCTAAAACAATCGACGGCGACTTGAAGAACGAACAAATCGAAATTTCATTCGGTTTTGATACAGCTACAAAAACTTACGGCGAACTTATCGGTAACATCGAAAGAGATGCTAACTCTGCTAAAAAATACTGGCACTTTGTAAAAATCATGGGTAGAAGTGCTTCACACGTAGCTTTGGAAGCTGCTCTTCAAACTCAACCAAACATTACTTTAATCTCAGAAGAAGTTGAACAAAAGAAAATGTCTTTATCATCAATCATTGATTACATGACAGACATCGTTGTAAAACGTTCTGAAATGGGTAAAAACTTTGGTATCGCTGTTATTCCGGAAGGTTTAATTGAATTCGTTCCTGAATTAAAAACTATGATTGCTAACTTGAACGACATTATGCCAACTTTAGAAAAAGATTCTAAATACACTTCAGGTTCTGATGCTGAAAAAATTGCTATCATTGAAAACACACTTTCAAGCGAAAACGCAGGTGTATTCAAATCACTTCCTGCTCTAATTAAATCTCAATTATTGATGGATAGAGATCCGCACGGTAACGTTCAAGTTTCTAAGATTGAAACTGAAAAACTTTTAATCTCTATGATTGAAGAAAAATTAGCAGGCTTGAAAAAAGAAGGTAAATTCTCTGGTAAATTCTCAACTCAATCACACTTCTTCGGTTACGAAGGACGTTGTGCATTCCCTTCTAACTTCGATGCAGACTATTGCTACTCACTAGGTTTCAACGCATTTGCTTTGATTAACTTCGGTTTGACAGGTTACTTATCTTCAGTTAGAAACTTAACAGAACCTGCTAACGATTGGGTTGCAGGCGGTGTTCCACTTACCATGATGATGAACATGGAAAGAAGACACGGCGAAATGAAACCTGTTATCAAGAAGGCATTAGTTGAGCTTGATGGCCCTGTATTCAAGAAACTTGAAGCTAACAGAGAAGATTGGGCACTAAATGACAGATATTTGTTCCCTGGTGCTATCCAATACTTCGGCCCATCTTCAGTTTGCGATATTACAACTGTAACATTGCAACTGGAAAGCGAAGCTAAATTGGCTAACGTATAATAGTTATTTAATTAATAACAAAAAAGAATGCGCCAAATTGGCGCATTTTTTTGTTGTTGTCAGGCACTGACTGACCTACTTTATTTTATTCATTAAATCTTGAATGTTTTACTTTTGTCGTGTTCAATGAAAATGTTGAACACGACCTACAACTACCTACTTTTTACAATGGAAAATTGAAAGTGGAAAATGGAAAATTGTTTTAAATAATTTTCAATTGTCCATTATCCATTTTCAATTTAGAGAAGGCGTTGGGCGGGAAAAGCGTGAGCGGTTCCCACCTTCATAAATTCCCGCGTATACAAAAAAACAGGGTAGAAATTCAATAGAATTTCGACCCTGTTCATAATATCCTTCGTATTTATTAATGTTGAAAAATTATCTCTTAGAGAATTGGAATCTCTTACGAGCTCTTTTTCTACCATATTTCTTACGTTCTTTAACACGAGCATCTCTTGTTAACAAACCTTCTGAACGTAACACGTTTTTATATTCTTCATTAACTTTAAGTAATGCTCTTGAAATACCATGTCTGATTGCAGCTGATTGAGCAACGATACCGCCACCAACAGCTTTAACTCTTACATCGTATTTATCTTGGTTTTCTGTTAAAACCAATGGTCTGTAAATCATCATTTCAACAGCTGGCATATTACCGATATAAGCACCTAATGTTTTACCATTAACGAAAATTCTGCCTTTACCTTTTACAAGCTTAACAACAGCAATCGCACATTTTCTGCGGCCTGTAGCCATAATTTCTTTAGATTCAGCCATTATTTAGCCTCCTTTTCTAACACGATTGGTTTTTGAGCAGCATGTGGGTGTTCAGGACCACAATAAACTTTCAACTTAGTGAATTGTTGATCGCCCAATGTGTTGTGTTGTAACATACCTTTAACAGCTTTTTCAATTAATTTAGTTGCGTCTTTTTCACGAACTTCTTTAACTGATGCAGCTTTTAATCCACCAGGGAATCCTGTGTGGTGGTAGTAAATCTTATCTGTTTCTTTATTACCTGTAACTACAACCTTTTCAGCATTGATAACTACAACGAAATCGCCTGTATCAACGTTTGGTGTATATTCAGGTTTATTTTTGCCTCTTAAAATGTTTGCAACACGAACAGCTAAACGACCAAGAACTTCGCCTTCAGCGTCGATTACATACCATTTTCTTTCAACTTCAAGAGGTTTTGCTGAATATGTTTTCATGCTTTATTCCTTCTATCATTAATTTTTAGTAACTTACTTTCATTAATGTTAATCCGAATGGACTAACCGTTTGCCCCGCCTTACGACGGTCACATGCTTCAAGAACATCTTTCATGTGTTCTATCGGCAACTTATGCCCTTCTATTTCAAGAAGAGTACCGACTATTGTTCTTACCATGTTATAAAGAAAACGATTTCCTTCTAAATGAATAAAAACTCTATCACCAAGTTTTTCAACTTCGGCTCTAGTTATACAACAAACTTTGCTTGGGTTAAGCGTTCCGGAACTTTTAAAACTTGAAAAATCGTGTTCGCCCAAAAGGAAGTTCAAAGCGGTTTGCATTCGCTCTACATCCAATTCGTATTTTACTCTTAAGATATCACCGTCAAACGCTTGTTTATAGCGTCTGTTGATAAGTTCGTATCTGTAATATCTCGCCTTTGCAGACTTTTGAGCATGAAACGAATCGGGAACAATTCTCAAGTAATCAACTGATATATCATCAGGGAGGATTTCGTTCATCTGATAGATGAACTTTGAAGCAACAATCGTCCTATCGGTATCAAAATGAACGACCTGTCCTAATGAATTAACACCTTTATCAGTTCTTCCGGAGAAGATTGTTTTAATCGGTCTATTTTTCTGACTTTCGCCAGTTTTTATCAATGTTCTTAATGCTCTTTCCAATTCACCTTGTATTGTAGGAGTCTCTATTTCTTCGCCATTTTCAAATTGAATTTGGCTTCCGGCATAGTTTTTACCTACATACTGAACCTCAAGAGCGTATCGCATTAACTATACCAATTGGATTAATGCCATTTCAGAAGCGTCGCCTCTACGAGGTGGCAATCTGAAAATTCTTGTATATCCGCCTTGTCTTGAAGAGTATTTAACGCCAATAACGCTAAATAATTTTCTAAGTACAGTTTGTTTTGCTAATTTCTTACCTTCTTGAGGTGCATCAAAGATTTCGCCTGTTGTTGTATCAATTAATTGACCGATTTCTTTATCGAAGATATATCTTCCAGCCAATCTTCTTGAGTTCAAGTCACCTTTTTTTGCCATAGTGATAACGTTTTCAGCGTATGGTTGTAAAGCTTTAGCTCTAGCCATAGTTGTTTTAATTTCACCGTGAACAAAAAGTTCGGTAGCTAATGAACGCAACAAAGCCTTTCTTTGGTCTTGTGCTTTACCAAGCGTATGTTTTTTTGTTTGGTGTCTCATTTTGCTTTTCCTTTATAATAATTTACTGTTTCTTTTTTTTATTTTTTACTTGAATTATTGCTTCACGCTCCGCTGTCGCTCATTACATTTTGCTTACGCAAAATTTTCATTCACTCAGCTCCGTACTACTTCGGCGTTCCGTTCACTTGCGTTCACTTCAGCCTACGCAAAATTCAATTACTCAGCAGACTCGATAACCATACCTTCTTCATCCATTTCAGGGTTTGGAGCTAGGTCTAAACCGAAGTGGTGTAATCTTTCAATTACTTCATCAGAAGATTTTTTACCGAAGTTTTTAATATTTAACAAATCATGTTCTGATTTCTTTAACAATTCAGACATTGAATTTATGCTTGCTCTTTTTAAGCAGTTGTAAGCACGAACTGACAATTCCAATTCATCAATTGTAATTGATGGTTCTTCAGCTGCTTCTTCTTGAGCTTCTTCTTCTGCAACAACTTTTTCTTCAATATCTTTATGAGTTGATTTACCTGTAATAGCAGCGATTTGTACGAAATGATCAATCAACAAATCAGCAGCTTGAGTCAACGCAGTTGTTACATCCAAAGTACCGTTTGACCAAATTTCTAAAGTCAACTTGTCAAAGTCGATGCTGTCGCCTACACGAGTGTTTTCTACTTCGTAGCTAACTCTCTTGATTGGCATGAAAGTTGCATCAATAGGTAACATATCAATTGATGCACCTGCTTTTGGGCTTCTAGGAACATCGTTTGCTACATAACCTTTACCAGATTCTACAACTACATCAGCGTGGAAAGAACCACCTTCAGCGATTGTACAAATTAACCAGTCAGGGTTTACAACCTTAACTCCGGCAGGTAATTGGATATCACTTGCTAGAACCGGTCCTGGTTTGTCAATATCAATTCTCAACTGTTGAGGTTCTTTTGAATCTGTTTTAATAGCCAAACCTTTTAGGTTTAACATAACATCAATAACATCTTCTAATACACCAGGAATTGCAGTGTATTCGTGAGTGATACCTTCTATTCTGCAAGAAGTTACTGCTGTACCTTCTAAGCTAGAAATCAATACACGTCTTAAAGCGTTACCGATTGTTGTTCCAAAGCCTCTTTCTAACGGTTCAATAGTAAATTTACCATATTGTGAACCATCAGAGCTGGTCATTGTATTAACAGTTTTAATTTTTAATTCCATATTTTTTTCTCCTATCAGCCTATTTTGAATAGTACTCAATTACAAGTTGTTCTTTGAAATCAGGATCTAATTCTTCTCTTTGAGGAATTCTTTCAAATGTAACCTTCAAAGCTTCAGCGTCTACTGTAATCCAAGCCGGAGCGCAAGATAAATCAATAGCACTCATAACTGTCTTTAAGTATTCATTGCTTCTAGACTTGATAGTAATTACATCACCTGCTTTTACTAAATATGATGGAATATCTACTTTTTTACCGTTTACAAGAACGTGACCGTGGTTAACGATTTGTCTTGATTGTTTACGAGTAACACCGAAACCAGCTCTGAACAAAATGTTGTCCAATCTAGATTCAAGAATTTGTAAAAGGATTGTACCAGTTACGCCTTTTCTTCTAGCAGCTTCGTTGTAGTATTTAGCGAATTGTTTTTCGCTTACTAAATATGTATATCTGATTTTTTGTTTTTCAGCTAAGTGAATTGCATATTCAGAAAGTTTCTTTCTTACAGCACCGTGTTGACCAGAAGCTGTTTGTCTCATTGAAGAAGTTAATTTTCTGTTTGATAAATCTTTAACTTTCTTGTTTCTGAATAATTTATTCGTAGGTCCTGTGTATCTTGCCATTATTTTTCTCCTTTTCTTGTGTCGGGCATCTATGGTTTGTGCTTTTGGCGAAGCTCAAGCCCCGACGGTTATAACTAAGTTGAAGAGTTGAATGGTTGAGAAGCAAAAAAGTAAATTATAAAACTTTTTCTCACCATTTCATCTTCGGCGAGAACGAATTATACACGTCTCTTTTTAGGTGGACGGCATCCGTTGTGAGGGATTGGTGTTACGTCCTTAATCAAAGTGATTTCCAAACCAGCTGCTTGGATTGCTCTGATTGCTGTTTCACGACCTGAACCAGGTCCTTTGATATGAACTTCAACTTTCTTCATACCTTGGTCGATTGACTTTTTAGCAACCAATTCTGCTGCTGATTGAGCTGCAAACGGAGTACCTTTTCTAGCACCCTTGAAACCAGTAGCACCAGCTGTTGCCCAAGCAATAGCATTACCTTGAGTATCAGTAGAAGTTACAATTGTATTGTTGAAAGTAGATTGAATATGTACAACCCCTTGCAATACATTTTTCTTTTCTTTTTTCTTTGTAGTTTTTGGTCTTGCCATTTTTGTATTCCTTTATGTTTCTATTATTTTTTTTAATTTTATTCTTAAAATTTTGCACAATTTCGGCTTTTCAGTCGCTTACGCTAGTTTCAGCCTACGCAAAATTTTATTTCTTCTTACCTGCGATAGGTCCAGTCTTTTTACCACGTCTAGTTCTAGCGTTAGTTTTTGTTCTTTGACCTCTGCAAGGAAGACCTCTTTTGTGTCTCATACCTCTGAAAGAGTTGATTTCTTGAAGACGTTTGATGTTCATTGTAACTTCACGTCTTAAGTCACCTTCAATATTGAATTCAGATAAAGCGTTACGCAATTCTCTGATATCATCTTCTGTTAAATCATCTGTTCTTAAATCAGGTGAAATACCGGTTTTTTCAAGAATTTTTTTGCTTCTTGCAGGTCCTATACCATAGATATAGGTTAAAGCGATTTCTAGTCTTTTGTTACGAGGTAAGTCTACCCCAACTAATCTTGCCATGTTTTGTTTCCTTTATGTTTTTGTACTTAACTTTTTGTTTTAGTTCTTAATTAGGTTCTTGCTTTATGCTACGCTATCGTTCATTACATTTTACTTAGCTCCGCAATTCTTCGAGTTAGGCTCGCTCTCGCTCGCTGTCACTCTACGCAAAACCTAACCTTGTCTTTGTTTGTGCTTAGGGTTTTCGCAAATTACAGCAACTCTGCCTTTTCTTTTAATAACCTTGCATTTGTCGCACATAGGTTTTACTGATGATCTTGTTTTCATTGTTTTTTCCTTTATATTTATGTATTACTGTTTTAATTCTATTTTAAGCGGAATGTAATTCTGCCTTTGCTTAAGTCATAAGGTGTCATCTCAACCTTTACTCTATCACCCGGTAAAATTCTGATGAAGTTTTTTCTAATTTTACCTGAGATGTGTGCCAAAATTTCATGATCGTTTTCGAGTTTTACTCGGAACATTGCATTTGGCATGGATTCAAGAATCGTACCTTCTATTTCTATAACGTCTTTTGCCATTATTTTCCTCTATTTTCGGCTGTCAATATAATGCCACAATATGGCATCTTATTTAATAATATTTGCTAAAAATCTCAATGCAAGCAATTTTATTATATTTTAGCGACTTTGTAACAAAATATTACCGAATGTTTTTATATAATTGGGTTATTATAGCTAAAATTCAAAATCATGAAAAACACGCCAATATTAAAGCTTTTTCATGATTTGTAAAAAATTTAATACAACCTTTTCATAATAAAAACAAACAATTATATAAAAAATTCCCGCACTGAAATTTATAGTTTCAAAAATAACACCATAAACTTATATTTATAAAATAATCATTCGTAACAATTATATTTCTTTTTGCAAAACAGATTAAAGAATCCCTCTCCGAGGGAGAGGGTAGAATTTCAAGTTGAGAGTCTTTTTTTTTGACTCGAAACTTAGAAATTCGGGTGAGGGTTCGAGCCGTAAGGCGATTCTTATAAACTTATGCTAATAAAAAGCTGGATTGCTTCAGGCTAATCGCCTTCGCAATGACGGCACACTTGAAAGTCTGACGCCCGCTCATTACGCACTACTGTCCATAAATAATTTTATCAAATGAACGACATTCGCGCCGCGAACGTGCGTGCGAACATGGAATGTGACTTTGAGGCAAGCTTGTATAGAGAAAATGAAATTTTGGATTTTACTTATGCTTGCCGACAAAATATTTACGTGCGTAGCACCGATAGTGAGCGTAAGAGTGCAAGCTCTGCTTGCTACATCCATTTGATTATCACTCGTAAGAGCGTAGGAAGCGGTAGCGTGTTTTCTCTTTCTTTTCGTTCTTTTATTTCTCTTTTCATTCGCAACAAAAGAGAAAGAAAAGGACATTAAAAAAACTTTTTATTTCAAAATAATTCTTACTTTTTCTTCTTTGAAAAAGCAAGAAGAAAAAGTTTTTTACTTCACTTACAAGCTAGTAAGTATAACGACCAGTTGGAAATGTTTACCCCCAAAAAGAAGAAACTTTCACAGTTTCCTACAACCTTACGGTTGTTAAATCAAATGGATGTTTGCGGGTGAACCCGCACTTTCACGCTCGCTAAAAAACGCTCACGGCGCGATTGTCGTTCATTTTAAGTTTTAACTTAATATTTGCAACATAACTATATTGACTGTTAATAAAATAACTACAACCTTGACTTATTTATGATAAAATATTTACAAACACTAAATTGAAAGGATTATGAAATGTTAAGAGCCGGAATTGTAGGACTTCCAAATGTTGGTAAATCAACATTATTTAACGCGCTTACTGCTACAAAAAACGCACAGAGCGCAAATTATCCATTCTGCACAATTGAGCCAAACGTTGGTGTTGTTGTTGTGCCGGATGAAAGATTACAAATTTTATCAGATTTATGCAAAGCCAAAGAAATCATTCCAACAGTTATTGAATTCGTTGATATTGCCGGACTTGTTAAAGGTGCAAGCAAAGGTGAAGGTTTAGGAAACCAATTCTTGCACAATATTAGAGAAGTTGATGCAATCATCCAAGTTGTAAGATGTTTTGACGATGAAAATACAATTCACGTGGAGGGAAAAGTTGACCCGATTTCTGACATAGAAACCATTAACACAGAACTTGCGCTTGCCGATTTGGCTTCTGTAGAAAGACGTTTACAAAGAATTTCTAAGCAAGCAAAAGGCGGCGCCAAAGAAGCTGTCTTGGAAGACGGTGCATTGAAAAAACTTAACGAACTATTGCAAGACGGCAAGTTTATCAATCTGAAAGACCACTTCACAGAAGATGAAATTAACGTAATAAAACCGCTTAATTTAATGTCTGTTAAACCTGTTATCTATTGCGCAAATGTTTCTGAATTTGACCTGAAAGACGGTAACGAATACACAAAACGTGTTGAAGAATACGCAAAAACTCACGGCGCTGAAACAGTTATTATCTGCGCCAGAATAGAAGAAGAACTTGTTGAGCTAGGCGAAGAAGGTGCAAAAGAATACTTAGAAGAACTTGGAATTTCTGATAGCGGTATCAATAAAATGATTAAATCAGTTTACGCACTTTTGAACTTGATTACATTTATTACGGCAGGTGAAAAAGAAGTTCACGCTTGGACAATCACTCGCGGTACAAAAGCTCCTCAAGCAGCAGGCGTTATCCACACAGACTTTGAAAAAGGTTTCATCAGAGCTGAAGTTACAGGATATCAAGATTTTGTTGACAACGGTTCATACACTGCTTGCAAAGACAAAGGTGTTACAAGACTTGAAGGCAAAGATTATGTAATGCAAGACGGTGATATTGTTCACTTTAGATTTGCAGTGTAATAAAATCAATTAATTAAACCAAAAAAGAAGGTTATTAAATAACCTTCTTTTTTATATTGCTCTTTATTAAACATTTTATGAGTTTTGCAATCCTCTCTTGAATTCTTCCGGACGGCTTGAACGAGCAAGAGCATCTTCCAAAGTGATTTTCTTTCTCATATACAAGTCACGAAGTGACATTTCAAGAGTTTGCATACCAAAACCTGAATTTGTTTGCATTGTTGAATAAATTTGAGCAGCTTTTGCTTCTCTAATCAAGTTAGCAATAGCAGGAATTACCAACATAACTTCTTGTGCCATTACACGACCGCTCTTTGTGCCATCAGGTTGAAGAAGAGGTAACAAAGTTTGTGAAAATACTGCAACAAGTGAGTTAGAAAGCTGTACACGAACCTGTTGTTGTTGACCTTCAGGGAATACATCGATGATACGGTCGATTGTTTGAGAAGCTGATGAGGTGTGCAAAGTACCGAATACCAAGTGACCTGTTTCAGCAGCTGTCAACGCTAATCGGATTGTATCCAAGTCACGCATTTCACCTACAAGGATAATATCAGGGTCTTCACGAAGTGCTGATTTAAGTGCGTTCGCGAAGCTTCTGGTATCTTGACCCAATTCTCTTTGGTGAATTACAGAACGTTTTGACGGATGAATAAACTCGATAGGGTCTTCAATTGTCAAAATGTGTTCAGAACGAGTTTCGTTAATATAATTAATCATTGCAGCCAAGGTTGTTGATTTACCTGAACCTGTAGGACCTGTTACAAGAACCAAACCACGCGGTTTTTCTGCAATTTTTCTAACTGTATCAGATAAACCTAATTCTTTAAATGAAGGAACTTTTGATGCAATTACACGAAATGCAGCTGCATAGTTTCCTCTGTCTTTATAAATATTTACCCTGAAACGGCTTAAACCTTGGATACCGTAAGAGAAGTCCAGTTCCCAGTCTTGTTCAAGTTTACGTCTTTGTTCCTTGTTTAACATAGGGAACAAAAGTAACTCAACTTCTTCAGGTTTCAAAGCCGGAACATCCATTCTTTGAAGGTTACCGTCAATACGTACAACCGGTGGAAGTCCTGCAGAGATGTGTAAATCTGATCCTCTTTGCTTAACTACAACTTCCAAATATTTTTCTATAAGCATTAAAAAGCCCTCTTAATTTCGTGATTATTTATATTTAATCACAATATTAGCACTATATAACATCAAAACTATACCATAAAACAATAATCTTGTAAATTATTTATTAGCAAGATACTCGTTTATAGCTTTTGCAGCTTTCTTTCCAGCACCCATTGCATTGATTGCATTAGATTCACCGACAGGTGCAACGTCGCCTCCTGCGAAGATTGCAGGGATTGAGGTTTCTCTTGTTTCAGCATCAACTGTGAAATAGCCTTTTTTATCAAGTGCAAAGTCTAAACCATCCATGTGAGCAGATTTTTGAATAATAGGGTTTGGACCTGTTCCAAGAGCTACAATAACCGTATCAACATCCAAATCCGTAAATCTTCCTGTACCAACAGGTTTGCGTCTGCCTGACTCGTCAGGTTCACCAAGTTCCATAATTTCAAATCTCATGCCGGCAACATAACCGTCTTTTTCAAGGATTTCGGATGGCGCATGCAAGAATTGAAATATAACGCCTTCTTCTTTTGCGTGTCTGATTTCTTCCAAACGTGCAGGAAGTTCTGTTTCAGTTCTTCTATATACAATATAAACTTTTTCAAAACCAACTCTGACAGCAGTTCTTGCTGCGTCCATCGCAACATTACCACCACCGATTACGGCAACAGATTTGCCGACTCTAAGCGGAGTTGCTGAATTTTCTTCGTTTGCGTGCATCAAATTTACACGAGTTAAAAATTCGTTTGCAGAAAATACTCCGTTCAAGTTTTCACCTTTAATATGCATCATCTTAGGTAAGCCTGCACCCGAACAGATAAATATTGCATCAAATCCGTCTTCTTGAAGTTGTTTTAGAGTAATTGACTTACCTACAACCACATCTTTTACAAATTTAACGCCCATATTTTTAAGAGATTCGATTTCTCTATCAAGAACTGTTCTGGGAAGTCTGAAAGGTGGAATACCATATCTTAAAACACCGCCAAATTTGTGCAAAGCTTCAAAAATAGTTACATCATGTCCTGCTTTTCTTAAGTCACAAGCTGCTGTCATTCCTGCACAACCGGAACCTATAATTGCAACTTTTTTGCCAGATGGAACAATTTCTGGAGTTTTTGCTGAAGTGTTGTCACCAACATATCTTTCTAATGCGCCGATAGCTACCGCATCGCCTTTTATACCTAAAACGCAGCTGCCTTCACATTGTCTTTCTTGAGGACAAACTCTGCCGCAAACAGAAGGAAGCATGCTTGTTTGTCTTATTATTTCACCTGCGTCTTCAAGTCTGTCTTCTTTAACAGCCTTGATAAAATCAGGAATATGGATATTAACGGGACATCCTTTTACACATCTTGGATTCTTGCAGTTCAAACATCTTGAAGCTTCTGCTTTTACTTGTTCTTCCGTTAAATTTTCTTCAACAGGAAGAAAATTACTTCTGCGTTCAATTTTATCCTGTTCGTGCGGTCTTTGTCTATCCATATTAAAACTCTCCTTTTTCGCATAATTCAATCATAATACGATAGTTAAATTATAACAAAAAAACTAAAAGAGGTGCATATTTATGTTATAATTTTTTTGAAGAACAAAGCTGTCGGGTAATTGCGCTTTTTTAAAAGTGAGGAAAGTCCGTGCATCTGAGGACAGACTGCCGGAGAAACTCCGGACGGCGTGAGCCGGTGGAAAGTGGCACAGGAAATATACTGCCGATGGATTTTTAATCACAGGCGATGGTGCAACGGTGAGTTAAGAGCTTCACCAGCGATATCGGAAGGTATCGGCTAGCTAAACCCCGGTCGGATGCAAGATTGAATTAGGCGTTTTAAAGGTGTCCGCCAAGCCTAGAGAAATCGCTCGAGATTGGAAGTAATTCCAATACCAGATAGATAATTACCTAAAAACAGAACACGGCTTATGAGCAACTTTGTTCTTCTTTTTATTTTTATATACGAATAGTAAAAAACATATTAAATGTTACTGCTCTGTAAAATTGTTACAAATCTTTACATAATTTTTACATAGGAATTTTGCTTGTTTTATTCTCAAACTACAAACTCTTGTTTTAATAATATTCAAATTTTTTGGACTTCTTTAAAAACTTTCTTTACCTAAAAAAAATATACAAAAACTCATCTTAACATTTCCTTTACAAATGCAAAAATCATGGCAATTTTTATTTTCTCGCGCTTTTAAATATATATGTAAGTTGATATAATCAATTTATATCACGGATTTAATATCCCATTGTGAAGAAGTAAATGTGTATGATAAACAAAATCGGTGTAGACAATACTAGCAGAATAAATAGCAATAACGTTCGTCAAAAGGAACAGAGCAAACAAAATCCAAACTTTAAAGGTGTTGGTGCTATTGCTTTGGCAGGAATTCAGGCTTGCGAAAGAATGCCAATGGTAAACGTTACTGTTATTGATATGTTGTCAGCGATTCTTCCGAGAACAATAGTAGAATCTATGACAAACTGGTTTGCCGGTTTTGAAGCATTCAGGAGAGAGTCTTCAGGGCTTGTTGTAAACTGCCTAATTCCAAGCCTTGTAACTTTAGGCATTGCCAAATGTATTAACCCTGCAATTATGCCTAAGGGTGCTAATATGTCAAGATGCTGGGCTGATAGCTCTTTAATTGATAAAGCTTCTGATTATTATAAAAATGCCAGTTCTTCTGATAAAGTCCAAGAATCATTAAAGAATATTTTGAGTAATATTGAAGGCTTTGAAGGTAAAGATAAAATTATATTTAAAGATGCTTTAAGCGCAGAAGAAATTGAAAAATATTCTAAAGAATTAGCAGATTTATCACGTTCTACAAAAAACGATAGAGCTGTTCGCAAAGAAGTAAAAAAACTTTCAAATAAAATAATTGAAAAAATTCATGTAGCCGACAATATTAAAATTGCCGACAACGAAAAAATCGTAAACGCATCTTCTGTAAATTCTATGTTAGAAGATTCTGTAAAGTACTTTAAAGAATTCCAAAAATCAGGAATCGGTATTGATGAATTCGCTAAAAAGAGCAGAAAACTTGTTAAAACTAAGAGTTTAGCAGGCTTAGCAGTAATTCTTCCGTTAGCTGCTTCAATGCAATACATTAACCGTTGGATTACAGGTAAGATTTCCGGCGTTAAAGGTGCACCAATTTACGATGATTTCGGCAAAGAAAAAGATAATATTGAAGAAACTGCAAATGCAAAAGAAGGCTTATTAAAACAAAAACTCATTTCAATTTCTTCAATGATTGGTGTTTCACTTCTTTCTATGATGAAACGACCAACAATGAATATGCTTGAATTTAAGGGAATGTTCCCGACAATGGATCAAGCAAGAATTATTTCAACGACAACATTTGCATCTCGTATGGCTGCTGCAGATGACAAAAACGAACTTGCAGAATCAACCGTTAGAGATATTGCAACATTCTCCGGTTTGTATTTTTTAGGTGATTATGCTGCAAAAGGAGCTGCAACAATTATTCAAAAACACAGTGGCGTTTCTCTATTAAATGACACAAAACCATTAAAAGGCGATGAAAATGTATTTAAGAAAGCTTGGCACTGGGTTAAAGATGTAAATGTAAAATCTTCAGAAGAAGTTATAAGCAAAACCCAACAAGCATTAAAAGGTGCAAAACCAACAGATGCGCAAGCAAAGACAATAGAAAAAGAATTGAAACACGCACGCAATTTGCGTTCTGCTTGCCAAGTAACTAATCTTGGTGTATCATTAGCATTATTAGGGATTATCGTTCCACTTTATACCAGACATAAAACGAAGAAAAAGCATGCTGAAGCATTAAAGCTTGCTCAAGAAAAAGCACAAACTACGCAAAACAATGAAACCCAAAAAGAACCCGTAACACCTCTAAACGTTAAGTATAACAAACTTACAGCAGGTTTTAGAGCTGATACTAAACTAGCAAGGTAAATATGAAAGTACAATTTTATCAACAACAAAATTACAACCCACAATTCAAAAGCGCAATTGACACAGGTTTGAGATATTTAGCTACAAACCAGGCTGTTGGCGCAAATGGTGTAGACTTCTGTTCTATGGTTGCACCAAGAACTACAATTGACTTTGTTCAAAGAGGTCCTGCTGCCGGCTTGGAAACAGGCAGACGTGAAATTATGGGTACCGTAAACGATTCTTGTATCGGCTTATTTGGCGCGGGTGCTGGTTGGTTGATTGCAAAAAATTTGAATAAAAAGTTTGGTCTGAATGTAAATAATATTTTTACTGCACCAGAGACTTTGAATATTTTGGCTGAAAATAAAGCTCAACAAATAAAAGATAAAAAATCACAGCTTGATTATATCAAAACTACCTTAGAAAATGTAAAAGCATATAATCCTGATTCAAAAACTGCAGATAAGGAAGGTTACACAAGAATTTCCAAAGAAAAAATTGATGAAGTTGCGAAATATCTTGACGAATCTTTAAATAAAAATGTTAATTTTAACGAATGGACTAAAGAAAAAACTTCTAAATCAAGAGAAGTTTTGATGAACAAGATTACCGAAAGTACAGGTGCTCAGTCAGAATATATTTTAGAATCTTTAGACAAAAAGACTGTAAGTAAAACAAATTTGAAATCTTTGTTAAACGATATGTTTATCGTTTCTGATTCGTTCAATAAAGATAACGTAAAGAATGCTTTTGCCGAACAAATTAAATCTGGTAAAGCAGTAAAAGATAATACATTTATTAAAGGACTTTCAAAATTCATGAAGACACGTTCTGCAATGGGTTTTGGAATAGCAACTGCTATTGGTCTTTCTGTTCAACCGATTAACATGTATTTAACAAAATTGAAAACAGGTTCTGATGGTTTTGTCGGTGTTGAAGGACGCTCAAAAGATAAGAGTGCGGGATTTAAAGCTATGAAAGCTGTAAGTTCTGCAGCCTTTTTCTCAATGATATTAAGTACATTGAATATGTCACCGATTAAGTTTTTAAAATCACCTGCGAAATTTATGGAAAAGATGTCATTCAACGGTAAAATGCCAACTATTAACCAATTAAAAGGTTTGTACGGTTTGACTATTATCTCAAGAATTTTCTCTACACGTGACAAAGACGAACTTAGAGAAAGTTTAACAAAAGATACTTTAGGTTACGTAAGCTGGTTAATCCTTGGCGACATTGTAAACAAACTTGTAGCTGACGGCTTGGATAAATCTACAATAAATTATAGAGCAAATTCTAAAAATGCAGGTAAATTCAAGCGTAGTTTCAACGGCAGCTTAAAAACCAGAGATGAAGTTCTTGTAGAAACACTTGCAAATAACGGCATTTCTACAACTAAAACCGAAAACGGCAAGGTTCTTAATAAGAGTTTCAACGAAATGGTTAAAGATTTAGATAAATTACCTGAAGCTCTTAAGAAAACAACCAAAAAACGTTTAAGAACATTAAACATTGCTCAAGTTGCGGGCTATTTGACAGCCAGCTTAGTTCTTGGTCTTGGTATTCCAAATTTGAATATTTATATTACAAATACTCTTGATAAAAAGAGAAAAGCCGAACAAGCTAAACTTGCAGAACAAAAAATGTCTGCATAAATTATGATAATTTCGCAACGGCGATGTGTCTTTTATCGGTTCCGTTTTCTTTGCGGTAAGAATAAAACAAATCATTATCACAACTTGTGCAATATGGACAAATATCGATTTGTTGAACACCGATTTCTTTAAGTTGTTGTGCGTTTATTCGTTTTAAATCAACATTCCTGTTTATAAAAAGCCCTTCGGTCTCATTAACCGTTGCAAGAAGTGTGTCACGAACTTCTTCCGAAACTTCATAACAACACATAGATATTGCGGGTCCGATAAGTGCAATAATGTCTTTCGGGTATGACTGCATTTTTTCAATCGTTTTAACGCCGATTTTTTGCGCTGTTCCACGCCAGCCAGCATGTGAAACTGCCGCAATATTTTGCACGGTATCATAAAATATTAATGGCGTGCAATCCGCAAAACGTAAATAAACTGCGTCATTTAAGTTGGTCAAAATTAACCCGTCAGTATTTGGGTATTCATTTCTCTTATCCACGAACTCAACATTGTCGCTATGAGTTTGAACAGGAGAAAGTATCCTGTCTGCTCCCAGTTTAGTTAAATCAGGCAACTCCCTTGTAGAAAAGAATGCGGTTATTTCTTTCAACAAATCGCTTTTAAGAATTTTTGTCCCATGAAAATCTTCAAAATAAAACATGGATACAATGTAGCATGAAATGTAAAAATTTTAAATGCCACTCTTACTTTTTTTTGTTCGGTAAATCGGTAGGCTGAAGAACTACCCTAAGATAAACCCTACCTTGCTTGTGTTAATTGAACGACTTTAGGTTATTCCCTCTCCGTGGGGGAGGGTTAGGGTGGGGGCTTTTATCCAAACTCCATTCGTGTTAAAATCAAATTTGTACTGCAACTATCAGGAGAATATCGTGGGAATTATTTCAGAGTTAGAAAAAATAAGCAATAATGTTCTTAAACTAAAAGAAAAATCTCAAACAATAGAAGTTATTGCAAAGCTTTGGATTGATGCAATTTCTTACGGAAACAAAGTTATATTTTGCGGAAATGGCGGTTCTGCTGCGGATTCTCAACACCTTGCTGCAGAACTTATGGGTAAATATAAATTAGATAGAAAACCGCTTCCGGCATACAGTTTAACTTGTAACACATCATCTCTTACCGCTATTGGCAATGACTACGGAGCTGAATTCATTTTTTCAAGACCTTTAGAAGCAATTGGGCAAAAAGGCGATGTTTTAGTTGGAATTTCTACATCGGGTAATTCTAAAAATGTAATTGAAGCATTTAAAGTTGCAAAGAAAAAAGGGATTAAAACAGTCGCATTTGTGGGTAAAAACGGTGGAGAATTAAGAAAAATTTCGGATATCGTACTCGATGTTCCATCCGATATTACAAACAATATACAAGAATTACACATAATTGCAGGACATATTATTTGCGAAAGAGTCGAAGAATATTTTTATAAAAATTCATGATACAATAATTTCAAAAAAAGGAGGCTTTATGAAAAAGATTATAGTATCTATGTTCACATTAGCATTAATGGTATCGCCGGCATTTGCTGCAACTTGGAACGCAGCAGACAGAGTTGCAACTGTTGGTAAAACAATCGTTACAAAAAACAGCTTGCCAGCAAAAACTACTTTCAAGGTTGTTAATGGTACAGCAAACAATGCTAACACAAATTTAACTAACGTTATTCAAATTTCTAGCACTGATTTGACTTATGCGGGAAATGACAGCGAAGTAGCTGCTGTTATTGCTAATCAAATGGGACATATTATCAATGGAACATATTCAAAAAATCAAATGAGAAACGCTGCAAAGAATGCTATTACAAGCAAATTAAGTTCTGAAAATATTATTTCAACAGCTGCAAACAGCGAATTTTTGGCAAACAAAACAAGCTTGAGTGATGAAAAAGCTGCTGACATCACAGGTGTTGACTTGTTGGCAAAAACAGGCTACAACCCACTTGCAATGATTGTAGTTATTACAAAACAACCGGGTTCTACATTAGAAGCATTACAAGGCAAACCTTCTAACACAGAAAGAGCTATGAATGTTTATGACTACATGACTTACAACTACCCATCAAGAGTTAAAACAGGTTATGGTTGCCAAGAATACAGAGCATTCTTGACTTATGCTGATCCAATCGTAAAAGAAAGAAACGCAAGCAAGAAAAAATTAGCAAAATTCAACAAAGAACAAGCTAAAAATAAAGCTTTGAGAGCAAAAGAAATTGCTCAATATAAAACAACAGGTGGAGTAAGCGGTTGGGATGCTTCATATACAATTTTAAAAACACTTTCTGAATCAACAGAAAAATAAATTAGTTTTAAATAGTTAAAAGGCGGAACGGTTTCACCGTTCCGCCTTTTGTATATTATTTTTGCTTAATACCGTTAGCCCAATCTCTTGCTAACATTTCACCTTTGCCTTCAGGTTTAATTTTAATTAATCTTAAATACCCGTTACCTGTTTTAACATCAATACCCTGTTTAGAAAAATTCGCAAATTCACCAATTTGAACGCCATTATCATTAGTTGTTTCAATTGGTTCCGTTTCAAGCACTTTAATAATTTTTCCATTGTATTCAAAAAACGCTCCCGGGCATTTGTAAACTCCGCGAACCAAATTGTGAATTTCATCAGCGGATTTTGTCCAATCAATTTTGCATTCCTCTTTTTTAAGTTTGTCTGCAAAACAAACACCATCTTCGCATTGCGGAGTCGGTTTTAACGTACCGTCTTTTATGCCGATTAGCGTTTTTTCCAATAATTCGGGAGAATTTGATGCGCAAAGTTCAAAAAGTTCTACACAGTTCATATTTTTTGTAATCTCAATCGGGTATTTCATACAAATATCACCACAATCAAGCCCAAGTTCAGTAATCATTGTACAAATACCTGTTTCCTTGTCACCATTCATAATTGCACGCTGAATTGGATTTGCACCACGATATTTAGGAAGCAACGAAACATGTAAATTGATAGTTTCGTATTTAGGAATATCCAAAACTTCTTGCGATAGAATTTGACCAAAAGCAAAAGTTACAAAGAAATCAGGCTTAAGTTCCTTTAAAGCTTCAATAATTTCAGGCTCTTTTCTGATTGATTTTGGCTGAAAAATTTTAATATCATGCTCAAGCGCAAATTTTTTAATAGGACTCGGTGTAAGTTTATGACCACGTCCTGATGGTTTGTCGGGTTGTGTAACAACCGCCTGAACGTTAAATTTATCTGAGTTATAAAAATGTTCTAATGATGGTAGACCGATATCCGGTGTTCCAAAAAATACAATGTTTATCATGTTATTCCTTATATTTCTTAATTAACACCTCACCCTAACCCTCTCCTGTAAGGAGAGGGAATAACCAAGACTAGTTTGCTTGGTTGAACGACTTTAGGTCATTCCCTCTCCTTACAGGAGAGGGCTAGGGTGAGGTGTCATCCTAAAAGTACCAACCCTAAGACTTATATTCCCATATTTTTTCTTAAATTTGCGAATATATCTTTTGCTCTTTTTTTAATTAATTCTTCGACAAAAACCGCATGTCTGACATATTCTGCCAAATCGGTATCCTTTGCAGGAATTGAAGGGAAGTTTTTTGCATTAAAATCTTGTCTATATTTTTCCATAGATTTTAGTGCAATTTGTTTTGCCAGAGGCAATTTTTCAAATTCTTTTTTGCCTTTAGAAATATCACCGCAAAAGCTTACAGCTTGTACTTTCATTAAGCCTCCTTCTCAGCTTCCTTTGCAATCTTTTCTTGCAATAAAACTTCAATTTCTTTAGAAAGTTCAGGTTCATCAAGAATTTTTTCAACATCAAGACTTGGAAGATTATTTTTCTTTAAAACTTCCTCTGCTTCAAAACGATTTATAACGTGGTCAATAAATAAAACACCGTCTAAATGGTCGAATTCATGCTGAATAGCTCTAGCTAAAAGAGTTCCGTCTTTTGCTTCTAAGACAAAAGAGCGACCGTTTCTATCCATAGCCTTAACCATAACGTTTGCGTATCTTTTAACATCGGTAAACGCTTCAGGAAAACTCAAACATCCTTCGTGACTGATTACGGCACCTGATTTTTTAATAATTTTCGGATTAATAAAAACCATCGGATTTAACGGTTCGTTGCCCGTAGAAGCATCAATTACAAACACTCTGTAATTTTCACCGATTTGCGGTGCAGCAAGCCCAACACCGTTTTGAGCATACATTGTATCTAATAAATCTTCTACTAAGACTTTGATTTTTTGTGAAACTTTATGAACTTCCTTAGATGGCTGTCTTAAAGAAGGTGTACCATATTTAACAACTTTTTTTACTGACATATTAATTCCCTTTTTTCTATATTTTAGCATAAAAGGAACGAAAAAAAATAAATCCAAATAGAACGTAAAAATTTTAAACTATTACTTTTTAAAACTCCACAAATCTTTTTGGAACAAAACCAAAAACGGAATTAATTCTAAACGACCTACATACATATCTACAATTAAAATTATTTTAGAAACAGCATGCAATGGGTCAAAGCTTTGTAAAGGTCCAAGCAAACCAAATCCGGGGCCTATGTTACCGACAGCACTTACTGCACCGGTAATTGCAACAACGGTATTTTTTTCAATCAGACCGAGCAAGAATGCTGAAACCACCAAAAACGCAATATAAAAGAATACAAACATCAAAGTTTGATACAAAATTTCCTTCGGAACAGAATATCTGCCGACTTTGATATCAACAATCGCTTTTGGATGTAAAATCTTCATCATTTCGGATTTCATAATCTTATACACGAGCATCCATCTCATAACTTTCAAGCCGCCACCGGCTGAACTTGCGCAACTTCCGAACATCATTGTTGCAAATAAAAGAACTTTACTTGCATAATCCCAGTTTGCAAAATCTACACTACAAAAACCGGTAGAAGAAATTATTGACGCAACGTTAAAAAATGCGTGGCTTAAAGAATCCCACAAATTATAATGCATATTGCCAAACAACGAACAACTCAATGCAAGCGCAATCAGCATTACAAAACTAAAATAAACTTTAAATTCTTCGTTTCTAAAAAGCACAAGCGGATTGAGTTTCACCCAAGCTCGGTATTGTAAATTATAACTTACACCTGCAAAAAACATAAAGAAAGTAATAACTGATAAAATAGCTCTATTGAAACCAACCAAGCTATTCGCATTTGGAGAAAGTCCTCCACCGGAAACAGAGGCTAACGCATCACAAACCGCTTCAAACCCACTCATGCCGGTAAACTTTAAAAGCAGAATTTCTAAAATTGTTAATCCGGCATAAACCTTCCACAAAGCAGCCGCTGTATTTTTTATTCGAGGAGTGAATTTATCCTCAGTAGGCCCAGGCGCTTCTGCAAAAAACAATTGTCTGCCCGCTATCGCAAATTGTGGCAAAATCGCAATAAACAAGACGATAATTCCCATACCGCCAAGCCACTGAGTTAACGAACGCCAAAAGAAAAGCGTTTTAGGATAATCGAACGTTGTTAAAATCGTTGCACCGGTTGTTGTAATGCCGGAAGTTGCTTCAAACAAAGCATTCAAAGGGCTTATTCCAAAAAATAAATAAGGAATTGCAGCCAATAAACCCGCAAACAACCAAGAAAATGTTACAACGCAAAGCCCTTCCGATTTTTTAATATCGTTAATGGATTTTATGTTTTCAGTTCCTTTAACAATTTTTCTTAGAGTTACTGATATAAAAAACGCCGTTGCACAAGCAATTAAAAATGGTAAAACTGCAGTGTATTCACGATAAAAAAGTGCTACCGCAATCGGTACAAGCAAAACAATGCTGAAATACATTATGCTGAGGCTGAAAGAGTATGCTAAATAAGTTAATCTCATTTAATTTCCTCGAAAAATTCCCTTATAACAGGCGCATTTTCACTTGTTGTAAATATAATCAAATTATCACCACTCATAACCTGTGTTGTACCGTTTGGAATGATAATTCTTTTGCGACGCTGAATAACACCGACAATCGCCTTAACAGGCAATCTTAATTCCATAATTTTTTTGGTTTCATAATGTTCAGGAATTTCGATAACCAAAACTTCGCCTTTGCCTTGTTCTACAGTCGCCAAAATGCCGATATTTGTTTCTTTTACATTATTCTTAATTTCATTTAGCGCAGCGGTTTTTGATGAAATTGCAATATCAATTCCAACTTTTTCAAACAACGCTACGTTTGTACTCTTTGAAACTCTTGAAATTACACGACCTGCGCCCATGTGCTTAACAAGAAGTGAACACAATAAATTCTTTTCATCATTGTTTGTAACACTTACAACAACATCCGCATCAGAAATTTCTTCTTCATTCAAAAGCTCAATGTCCGTTCCGTCACCATTTATTACAAGCGTATTTTCAAGTTCCTGCGCTAAAAATCTGCAACGTTCTTCATCTTTTTCAACTATTTTGATATTAAGTTTCAATGCTTCCAAACTTTTTGCCAATTTTAAGCCAACATTTCCGCCACCGATAATTGCAACGGTTTTTACAAATTCTTTTTCATGGAAAAATTTACCCGCTAAAATATCCAAAGAATGAGAAAGCCCCATGAATATGACTTTATCGTCCTCATGAAGCACCGTTTCACCATTCGGTATAAATAATTCACTATCTCTTGTAATTCCAACAATAACAGTATCTTTTGGAAACTCACAATTTCTAATCATACTATTGACTAATATTGAGTTTTCGGCAATTTTATATTCCAATAGCCTTGCGCGTCCGTCTGCAAAGTTTTCAACATCTAAAGCCTTAGCAACAGTAATGATTCTAAAGATTTCTTGCGTCATGAGTTCTTCCGGCCAAATAATGTTGTCGATGTAGAAATCACAGTTATATTCTGCATCTTTTGCCAAGCCCAAAGAAGACTTGTATTCTTCTTTACGTACAAAACACATTGTACGGACGGTGCTTATTCTTTTTGCAGTTAAACAAGCAACTATATTCAACTCATCAGACGCTGTGCAGGCAATAAATACGTCTGCATCTTTGATGTTGGCTTGTTTAAGAATTTCGATATTTGATGCGTTACCAGAAATAAAACCAACATCAAGCTTGTTAAACGCGTCGACTTTAAATCTTTCATCATCAATTACCGTGATATCGTTATCTGTATAAAACTCTGTTGCAATCATTGAACCGAGTTCATTTGCACCGAAAATTATAATCTTCATAGGATTATTTAACGCCAAATGCAGAGTAAAGTCAAACATTGCAATATAATAGCTTTTATTACTAATAAAAATCTCTTTTGATACAAACTTCTTCCCTTGTTAGGCATTACTGTCCAAGATAAATTTTAGAAAAATCTCTAAAATAGAATTAAAAACTTTTTTCTTTTTATATCGCAACAAAAAAGAAAAAAGTAAGAACTATTTTGTAATAAAAATTTAAATTAACAAGTTCTAGTCATTCCCTCTCCTTACAGGAGAGGTATAGATTATTCTTTTAACTTTGCTCTCTCCCGCAGCATCCATTCAGTGGGAGAGATGTCACGAGAGTGACAGAGAGGGAAAGGGTGAGGTGTTTTCCCGTAAGGGTTAAATCATATTAAAAGATAGTTTTTCAATGTCCTTTTCTTTCTCTTTTGTTGCGAAGGTAAAGAGAAAGAAAAGGACCAAAAGAAAGAGAAAACACGCTACCGTTTCCTACGCTCTTACGAGCGTGGCTCAAAGGGATGATTAGCAAGCAGAGCTTGCACTCTTTCGCTCACTATCGCAGCTAATCGCTGCACGTTCGCGGCGCGAATGTCGTTCGTGTTATGGATTGTCAAGTAAATCATAAGATTTACTTGACAATCCATAACAACTTTACAATTCACCCCCTCTGCGATATCATTTTTAGTAAGGAGAAATAGTATGAAAGAACAGTTGGAAAATATTTACAATTCAGCAAAAGCTGATATCGACAAAGCTCAATCTATCAGTGATATTGATGAAATCAGATTGAAATACTTAAGCCGCAAGGGTGAATTCAATTCAATCAAAAAAGGTTTGAAAGATTTGTCTGACGAAGACAAACGCGTAGTTGGTGCTTTGGCAAACCAAATTACTCAAGATTTAGAAGGGCTTTTGAAAGATAAACACGATACTTTCTATCAAAAAGAACTTAATGAAAAATTGCAAAAGGATAGAATTGATATTACTTTGAGTGGTAAATATATTCCACAAGGAAAAGTTCACCCGCTAACTTCTACAACAAATGAAATCGTAACGATTTTCCAAAATCTTGGTTTCTCAGTAGTAGCACCAAACTTATCTCCTGAGGTTGAAACAGAATACTACAACTTTGATATGTTGAACGTTCCAAAAGACCACCCTGCAAGAGATGTACAAGATACATTCTACGTTAAAGGAATGGATGGCGTTGTTTTGAGAAGCCAAACTTCTGGTGCTCAAATTCACGTTATGGAAAAACAAAAACCGCCAATCAAAGTGATTTCTCCGGGTAGAGTTTACAGAAACGAAAACATCAACGCTCGTAAGAATAATTTCTTCCACCAAATCGAAGGATTGTATGTTGATAAAGATATCACATTCGGCGATTTAAAAGGTGTATTGAACGAATTTATCAGATTATATTTTGGTTCTGCTCGTCCAACTCGTTTCAGAAGCAGTTTCTTCCCATTTACAGAACCTTCTGCAGAAGTTGACGTTCAATGTATTATGTGCCAAGGCAAAGGCTGTCGTACTTGCAGTGGAACAGGCTGGTTGGAAGTTCTAGGCTGCGGCATGGTTGATGCTAACGTTTTAAGAGGCGTTGGAATTGACCCTGATGTTTATTCAGGTTTTGCATTTGGTATGGGCGTAGAAAGACTAGCAATGCTTAAATATGCAATTGATGATATCAGATTGTTCTTCAATAACGATAAGAGATTCTTAGAACAATTCTAATTAATAAAACATTATAAAAATACGAAAATAGAGTGGTTTTTGAACCGCTCTATTTTCGTTTATGTCTTTCTTAATTATTATTTATTAAATAATTTTTCCTCAAGTTCTAATGCAGTTTTAGTTTTCGCTAAACCGCCTTGAGAAGTTTCTTTTAAAACAGGTGACATCAATTGACCTGTGATTTTAAGTGTATCCACAATTTCATCCATCGGAATTTTACTTTCAACTCCACACAAAGCCAACTCTGCTCCTGTTACGGCATGAACTGCTAGAAACGCATTTCTTTTTATACATGGAACTTCCACCAAACCGCAAACAGGGTCGCAAGTTAAACCCAAAATATTTTTCAGAGCCAATGCGCTTGCATTAATTATTTCATCAACATTACCGCCAAGCATTTGCGCCAAAGCTCCTGCCGCCATAGCAGAGGCTACACCGCATTCTGCCTGACAACCTGCTACAGCTCCTGCTAATTGAACTTTATTGGAAACCAAAAGCCCAACCATGCCGGCAGTTAACAAACCGTTAATCTGCTCAGCCTCTGAAATATTATGTTCTTCTGCAACTGCAACAATCACAGCAGGTACAATTCCACACGAACCCGCTGTCGGACATGCAACAATTCTTCCCATTCGCAAATTTTCTTCTGCTGTAGCAATCGCGTAAGTTATAATTTTTTCAAAAGTTTTACCGAATAACGCTCCACGTTTTTTAAAGTTTTCAACAAGCTTTTCGCAATCATCACCGCACCAATCACTAATAGATTTTTCGGTTGATTTTAGACCGTTACGAATTGCACCTTTCATCGCAACCAAATCTTCTAAAACTTTTAATCTTACGACATCAACAATTTCACCCAACAAAACTGATTCATTTTCTTGAGCAATTTCAAAAATTGTCTTATTTTGTTTTTCGCAAGTTTCTTTTAATTCTGAAAACGATAAAATTGTCATTATTTTAATTTCCTAATATTTGTCACAAAAAATACGTCTTTTATTTGTTTAACCTTATCTACTACATCATCTCCGACAGGAATATCAAGTGCCAAATACATTGAAGCAGTTCCGCCTTTAGAACTTCTGTCACAATGAAGGGATGCAATATTAACTTTTTGTTTCTGGATAATATCACTAACCTGAGAAATCATTCCGGGAACATCTTTATACATAAGCAAAAGTGTATCATAGGAACCGTCAATATTTGCAGAAAATCCGTTTATATTATTAATTCTAATTTCTCCGGCACCAACAGAATCTCCCGAAACTGTCATTTTGTCATCAAAAGTTATATCTACGGAATTTGGGTGACGCGATATGTCTTCTCTATATTCATAAGAATATTCAATATTTTCAACAATATCAAAAATATTTTTAATACAAATTTCGTCAACCGAATAGCCTAAAACTCCGGCTAGCAAACCTTTATCAGTTCCGTGACCAAAACCTGTTTTGGCAAAAGAATTGTAAAGAACAAATTTAACTTTTTTGAATTCATTCTTATAAATATTTCGCGCCATTAAACCGAGCCTAACAGCACCTGCAGTATGTGAACTGGATGGGCCAACCATAATTGGAGATATTACCGAAAAAAGAGATTTTTGTTCCATTTCTAAAAATCATCCTCATCTTCTTTGCCGACATTAATATAACCATCCATTATATTGCAGAGTGAATTTTGCCAGTCACTGTTTTTTTCCAAAAAGAAATCTGCACCTCTTGCGCGACATTGTTGTTCTATTTCTTTTCTTGGAGAAGCTGTAATTACACCAATAACCGTTTTCTTCCCATAAGAAGCTGCCAATTTTTTCAATTCCGTCAAAAGAATAAAACCTTCACGCTCTGTCGGAATAAACAAATCCATTACTACGTATTCGTACTTACGTTTTTTAAACTTATTAACTGCATCATATATTTCTTGTGAACAGTCTACATCATAATCAAATCTTGATAATAATACCTTTAATTGATAAGTGATAACACCCAAATCATCTACAACCAATATTGCAGGGCCTGCTGATTCTGCATCCTGTTCTTCCATACTATTACTCAATGCTCTGCTCATAATCGGTTTTTTAGCATTTTCATTAAGTTCTTTAAGTGTATCCACAATATTAATCAGTTGTTTTTTTAAATCAAGCAGTTCAATATTTTTAGGTGGTTTTGAATTTGTAATATTATAAAATAAATTCAAAAATTCATCATCAAGTTCAACGTTTGGCATATTCACTCCTACTTATATGCCTAAAATTATATCATATTGTGCTATAAAAAGTAAGTCATTTGTTTAGTTGAAAAATACAAGCAACAAAAAAGCGGCTTAAAAAGCCGCTTTTTTGTTATAAACAAATTTATTAATCAGCAAAATATCTAGCTAACAAGCCATCAAAACCACGGCCGTGACGAGCTTCATCTTTAGCCATTTCGTGAACTGTATCATGAACAGCATCCAAACCTAGTTCTTTAGCGCGTTTTGCTAATTGCAATTTACCGTCACAAGCACCAAATTCTGCTTCCGCTCTAAGTTCCAGATTTTTTCTTGTAGAAGAAGTTACTACTTCGCCTAACAATTCCGCAAATCTTGAAGCGTGATCAGCTTCTTCAAAAGCATATCTTTTGTATGCCTCTGCGATTTCAGGATAACCTTCTCTATCAGCTTGTCTTGCCATTGCAAGATACATACCGACTTCTGTACATTCACCAACAAAGTTAGCTCTCAAACCTTCAAGAATTTGAGGATCTACATCTTTTGCAACACCAACTCTGTGTTCATCAGCATAATTTTTATTACCGTCTTCCATTTTTACGAAAACTTCTCTAACAGCTCCGCAAACAGGACATTTTTCAGGAGCTTCACCTTCTACAGTGTAACCACAAACTGAACATACGTATTTTGCCATAATTTATTTCCTTTCTTATTTAACCTTGTCAACAAAATTGATTATAGCATGTATGATTAAGGCATTCAATTGTAATTACAACATTTTTGATATCATTTTTCTTTGTTAAAAATCATCCACTTTTTTCCGCTAAGAACTGAATTTGCTTAATTACATTTTCTTTTGTCTTTATCAACTAACACATTATATAATTAAATCTCTGCACTTTTTTATTTGCCTTACGGCTCAAACCCTCACCCGAATTTCTAAGTTTTGAGTCTTTTAGAAAATAAAGTTATCAAAAAGCTGGATTTTTCGGTTCTAATCGAACCTCAAAATGACGCGAAATGCGTTTATTTGGTGCTAAGCTTGCAAACTTTACGTCATCCTGAACCCGATTAGGGTGAAGGATCCAGCTTTTTAGTAACTCCTTTATTTAATCAATACCCACCCGCATTCGTAACTTTCGCACAGCTCAAGAACGATTTTAGGTCATTCCCTCTCCGAGGGAGAGGGTTAGTGAGAGGGGAGGAACATGCGACAAAGCAATCCGTTAATAATTTGTTTGTATATTAAAAAACAAACAATTGTTAAGAAACATAAAGCTAGCTAGTAGGGTGGGAAAAACGTGAGCGATTCCCACCTTTTTTAAGTTTTTGGTGCAAAAATTTGCACCCTACAATTTTAAAAATTTTCATGCGGTCAAGATTGAACGTATTTTACAAAAAACCGCCCTTGTTAGGGAGGTCGCAGATGTTGGCGAGGCGGTGCCGAGCCGTACAGATGCAGATGGGTATTTCAAATGAAAAGTGGAAAATTGAAAATTATTTTTGAGAAAGATAATAATACCCTCTCCCGTCCTCCGGACACCCTCCCCCGAGGGAGGGAACTAAAGTCGTTTAATTAACACGTATAGCCCCCTCCCCTTTTTTGCATTTTCCATGGGGAGGGTGTCCGGAGGACGGGAGAGGGTATTATTATCTTTATATATTCCTTTACAAGACTTCACCTCACCCTAGCCCTCTCCTGTAAGGAGAGGGAATAACCAAGACTTGTTAATTTTTTTGAATAAACCACAAAACAAAACCGCCATCAAACAATTGATGGCGGTTTAATATGTGTAGTAAAATTGACAACTATTCACTAATTTCGGCGTTGTCTGTGGCCTGAAGCTGTTTTGACTTGTAATTATGGATGACTGCGTCAACCAATAAGTCATAAGAAGAACTCTTTTCAATATTCGGAAATTCTTCTTTTAATTGTTGTCTGACCATTGCTTCCAGCCTTTGTTCGTCAGATTTTATTTTAAGCTCTGTTGAAGAGAGCGATGCTATATAATCTTCATTCGCTTGTTTTTGAGCGCTTGAAAATGTTAATAAATTTGTTCTTGAATCTAATACTTGTTTTAGTGACTTTAAAAACTTTAGGTTGAACATAACGACCTCTTTTATTATTTTTACTACCTTCACTTTGTATATGTATAAAGTATCCTAAAAGAAAAAATTGACTCTTTTTTTCTAACTCGTTACAATTTTTTACAATTTAGAAAAGTCTGTTAATATTATATACTTATTTTTCAAAGTGTTCAAGAGTGCAAGTCTGTTGTTCTTAACCTTTTCATCCTTATCCATTACCAAAACATCATCAAAGAATTTTGTTACAACAGGATTAATTTGAGTTAAATCAGCTAAATATTTTTTATAATCTCCGCTAAATTTAATACCATGAACAGCCTTATACAAGTCTTTTTCAGCATCAAGCGTAAACAAGTTTTCGTCAACATTTCCAACTTCTTCTTTCAAAATTCTTAAAACTCTGTTTGCGTTTTCAAGAAGTTTTTCATCAACTCCACCAGCCACAGCCTTTACTCTTTCAACATAATCACAAAGGTCTTTGCAAGGGTTAACAGAAGAGCATGCTTCTAAAACATTCTTAGAATAATCGCTGTTCAAGAAAATAATCAATCTTTGAACGAAAAATTCTTCAACGTCAGCTTTAACATCAGCTTGAACAGGCAACAATGCCAAAGTTTCATCAATAAGTTCAGATAAATCCAACTTCAAGCCGTGTTCCAAAACGGTCTTAATAACACCCAACGCAGCACGTCTTACACCAAGAGGGTCAGATGAACCCGTAGGTTTTTTACCTGCAGCAAACACAGCGCAAATTGTATCCATCTTATCAGCAATACCAACAACTTGACCTTCAATGCTCTTAGCAGTTTCAGAATCAGCATTCAATGGGAAATAATGTTCTTTAATACCTTCTTGAACACCAGCTTCTTCGCCACTTACTCTTGCATAATCCGCACCAATAAAGCCTTGAAGTTCAGTAAATTCAAACACAAGGTTTGTAGCCAAGTCTGCTTTACAAAGCTCAGCCGCGCGTTTAATAGAAGGTTTATTAACACCAAGTTCAGCTGAGATTTTTTCAGAAAGTTTTACAATTCTCCGAGTCTTATCATAAACAGAACCCATGCCCTTTTGGAAAGTCATGCCTTTCAAGTTTTCAACATAAGCTTCAAGCGGTTTTTTAGTATCTTCGTTAAAGAAGAATACTGCGTCATCCAATCTAGCCTTAATAACGCGCAAGTTACCGGCCTTAATATTTTCAAATTCGTTACCAATATAATTAGTAATCGTAACAAACTTATTAATCAATTTGCCATCTTTAGTATAAAGCGCAAAATATCTCTGATGAGTTTCCATAACAGTAACTGCAACTTCTTGAGGGATAGTAAGAAATGCTTCATCAAAGTTACAAGTAACAGCCACAGGGTATTCGCAAATAAAAGTAACTTCTTCCAACAAATCGTCAGAAATCTTAGTTACCGCGTTCAACTTATCAGCCTCAGCCTTTGTAAGTTCAACAATCTTAGCTTTTCTTTCATCTTGGTCAACAATAACCTTTGCATCTCTTAGTTTTTGAACATACTCATCAGGATTATTGATTACAATATTCTGAGTAGAAAATCTATGACCGTTAGTCATATTAGAAGAATCTTTATCAATTATTCTAATCTTAACTTCTTCACCGTCCAAAATTGAAAGTACCCAACGGATAGGACGAGAAAACTTAACATCGTTATTTCCCCATCTCATGAAATGTGGGCCTTGTAACTTAGAAAAGATAACAGGAACATTTTCTTGCAACAAATCTTTTGTGTTTTTACCCTTAATAGAAATCTTCGCATAAAGGTAATCATTCTCTACATAAAGTTCATCCGCGCTAACGCCGTTTTTCTTAGCAAAACCTTCGCCTGCCTTAGTCAAGTTATTATTCTCATCAAAAGCAACCTTAGCAATAGGACCTTTAACAACCTTCTCAACATCCGGTTGAGAAGCTGCCAAGCCACTAACAATCACAGCCAAACGGCGTGGTGTTGCCATAACTTTAACATCGCCAAACTCTACGTTATTATTTTTCAAAAATGTTTCAAAACCAACTTTAAGTTGAGAAATCGCCATCGGAATAAACTTGTATGGTAATTCTTCAACACCTACTTCCAATAAATATTTGCTCATTTATTTTTCTCCATTAATTCTTTTAAACCCATTATACCACAAGTTACTTTTTCTTTACTAAAAAGAAAAAGTAACCAAAAAGAAAAGAATACATTGTCGGATGACATTGATAAAACTACCAGATTTAATTTAACAACCTAAGTCATCCTCTAAGTAAAACTACAAGAAAATATTATTTTAGAAAAGTTTCTAAAATAACAAACATTGAGTCAAGAGTAAATTTGAACGACATTCACGCCGCGAGCGTTTTTTAGCGAGCGTAAAAGTGCGGGTTCACCCGCTACATCCATTCAGTCCACAACCGTAAGGTTGTAGGAAACGATTAAAGTTTCTTCTTTTTTGTTACTTTTTTCTTCTTGCTTTTCCAAAGAAGAAAAAAGTAAAAACTATTTTATCTACTCTTCTCTCGTCATAGCAAGCAAAATTTCTTGCGGAATATACGTATTTTTAACCCCTGAATCAGTATTTGCCATAAAGAATTCTACTGTTTCGCCAAATTCGACACCAAGTTTATCAAACGGTATACAAACATCAATAACATCATTGAAAACAATTTTTATACCTTCCGGATTATCCAATGTCCACATATTAGGATGCAAAACTGCCGTTAATCTTGGCGGATAAAGCGTGTCTTTGACTAACGTAAGCGTAAGTTCATGTTCAAATTTCTCAAGCAAAATCGGATACGGATTATCAGTCTTACTGATTAATCTGATATACGCTCTATCGTTCGTTTTGCTTGCATTTCTTGTATAAATATAAAACTGATTAATTCTATCAATAAAGCTGATTTCACCCGAACCTTTATTAACATGTAATCTAAAGTAAATATTATCTCTATCGCAGCCGAAATTAATCTTATCTACATTCTTGTTTTCTCTAAATACAGGCCCGTCAATCATGCTTATAGTGCCTGAATTATACCAATCATCGGAGCTTTTATTCAAACCATCCATTTGCGGTGTGATATGGCGTTTCGGATGTTTAAACGGCACATCAAGCGTTGTAATCAGAGTTTTGTCCAAATAATCAGGATAATTCATGCCTAAAATTAAATAAACATTTTTTAGGCGTTCTCTGAACATATAGTCAAAAATAAAGTCCTGACCCGAATTGTTCGGTTCTCCATACCACCAAAACCAGTCACTACCTTCTGCAATAAGCAATTCTCGTTTTGCAAGTTGAATTTGAGGGTGGTTTTTATTTGCTTTTACAAAATTATCAAAATCATCTTTGGTTTGTTTCAAATAAGCCCAAGCCTTGTTTTTTTCAGGCTCACCAATCCAGTATTGAAAAGTCTTATCAATCCAAGAGCCTGAATAAATTTTCTTCAAAGTCTTTTTGTGTTTATCGTTTTCGATATAATCACTGATAAGCACCGTTTCAAGACTCTCATCGTTTTCTATAAGAGAATAAATATTTTCCAAAAAATCAATACCATCGTTCTGATAATTTTCCCAACAGTTTTCACAGTCGGAAGCAATTGTCAAAAGATGCGTATCATCAGGCGATACTAGAAGTTTATTCTGTATCATTTTAATTTTTTCATACAAATCACCTGCAGCCATCTTCGGATTTATGCCTGCATATTCAAAATTTATCAGATTTGGAATTGACCTGTCCCTGAAAATAATATCTATATTATTTTCTTTTGTTTGATATTCATAAACCTTCAACAAATGATAAGGGTCGTTTAAATTCCCTTTAAAATCCCTGATAAAATCAAAGTTTATGGAATTTGCCAAAACTCCCTCGTCAGAAATCGTCCATTTTACACCCGCCTTAGATAATAAGCCTAGAGTTTTTGGTCCTAAACATAGTTCAGGCGGCCACATACCTTTCGGACGCACACCAAAAATTTCTTCAATCCTATCCAAAGCACTTTTGATTTGATACTTAGCGTCATCAAGCATTCCTAAATTAGCAGGCAAGCCTTCCGTTGTCAAAACTGATTTTACGGAAGTCTTAACATCAATCAAAATCGGCAAAATTGCATGATAATAAGGGCTTGTGGAAAGTTCTATTCTACCTTCGGTTATATATTTTTTATAAGTCGGAATAATTTCACGAATGATTGATTTTTGGATTGATAAAATTTCAATTCTGTCTTCTTGAGTATAATTATATTGTTTTGCCCACAACTCTTCTAAGCGCGGATAACGAGCAAAGTGAGCAGGGTCAATCCATACAAGATTGAATAACGCCATCAAATCTGAAAGTTCTTGCGCGCTAAAATCTTCTAAAGTCGCAACATCTTTTGAGAAACGTTTTTGATACAGATTTTTGTAATTTTCACTTCTGTATATCATCGTTTCAAATTTGGAACTAAAAAAGTTGTTTAAAATAAACGCTTTTTCTTCGTCCGTCAAATGTTCGGCGTCAGATGCGGTTAATTCAGAATGAATATCGTGATAACCTTGCTCAGTGTAATCAATAATCGAATCTAAAAGAGCAGGAACGATATTTAAATTTAATTTTAGTTTAGGAAACTTGTCTAAAAAAAGCACCATGTCCAAATAGTCTTTTACGGCGTGGAGTCTTACCCAAGGCATTAAATATGTGCCTTCCAACTCATAAACCGGTTGATGCATGTGCCAATAAATGGCAAGAGAAAGTTTCTGCTTATTCATAACTAGAGTATACTAAAAATTTACAAGCTTAGCAAGGATGAGTTAAAAGATAATAAGTTGATAATACCGCGAGGGAATAACCTAAAGTCGTTCAATTTCCTTGTTAAATATTATGCATTCAATTAACACAGGTTACTCCCTCCCTTGGGGCACTATTGTCCATGATAATTTTCGTCAAATGAACGACATTTGCACCGCGAGCGTGCAGCGATTAGCTGCGGTAGCGAGCGAGAGAGTGCAAGCTCTGCTTGCTAATCATCCATTTAATCCACGCTCGTGAGAGCGTAGAAAACTATGGCGTGTTTTCTATTTCTTTTGGTCCTTTTCTTTCTCTTTACCTCGCAACAAAAGAGAAAGAAAAGGACATTTCAAAAAACTTTTTATTTTAAAATAATTCTTACTTTTTCTTCTTTGAAAAAGCAAGAAGAAAAAGTAAGAGAATTATTCAAAATAAAACATTTTTTTAAAAGTCTTTAAAAAAAGACTTTTAAAAACCTTATCCCAACATTGAAACACTAATTTGTCCAAACTTTGCAGACAAATCGTCAATATGATGAACCAAATAAACAATCGGTTCTAAATCTTTTTCATTTAAATCCACAATTGCGCCCCAATCAGTTCTTGCGTGATGCGCAGCAATCATTTTTGCAACTCGTTTAAAGCCTGCATTCATACAAATTGAAAATCCGTATTGAGAATGAGTCAACCATTCTTTGCGAAAATTTTCATCATAATCAATTAATCCTGATTCTGTATTGATTGTATATTCAAAAATTTTACCGATATCGTGCAAAAGACAAGCCGCAAAAACTTCATCCGTATTAAGTTTTTGAAAAAATGCCTGCAAATTGACTTCAGCATATTTTAAACACTCTAAAGTATGAATCATCAATCCGCCAATGTAGTTGTGATGCATCATCTTTGCAGCAGGGCAAACCAAGATTTTTCCCCTATTTTCTTGATAAATATTAATTACAAAATTTCTCAACTTTTCGTCTTGAATTCTGTTTGCATAACCCATCAACTCTTGATAAACTTTTTCCTGTTCATCTTTATCAATACCTGTTTTTGCTTCTTTAATAAGTTCTAAAGCATTCACTAAACAATTGTTGTATTTTTCGTTAAAAGAGCCTGATACAATCCGAAGTTGGTTTCCGCAGCGGAAAAGCTTTGAATCCATACGATTTAGAGCTTCTTCCCACAGAATACAATTCAAGAACTCATTTGTTTTTGGGTCTTTCAATTGTAGTTTACCCATTTTCGTTCCTGATTTTGTATCACCTATTGAGAAAGTTACAACTTCATAAATAATATCAGTGCTAAACATTAAATTTCTCCTAATTTTTGTTTGATTATAGCATAAACCTGCTATACTAAAAAGATGAATTGAATACTCAATCCATCTTCTTTAATTATTCATCTTTTTTATCACCTTTGTCTTTGTCATCACTAAAGGCTTCACCAACACCTGCGCCAACAGCAGCCCCACCGATTGTATACGCTCCAACTATCAACGGTATCGCAGCTCCGCCTGAAATTAAAGTAATTGCTGCAGCTCCTAAAAGTCCGCCAATCGTAGCACCCGCCGCTGCTTTACCTTGGAAAGAAACCGAATCAGACTGCATTGGCTGAGTTACAGGAGGTAACTGTTCTCTTACTCGATGATTACTCTTAACTTTTGAAAGACCATTAACACTATAAGACTGAATAGCACTTACTTTCATATTCTTATCCTCGCACTCTAAAACACACGCATGCAATATACACCAAATATTGCATTTTGTCAATTATTTAGTCACAATTTGTTACAGGATTAAAAAGTCTTATTTAATCATAGAGTGGTACATGTCCAAATATTTTTTAGCACTTTCTTTCCAGCTAAAGTCAGCTTTCATCGCACTTTGACGCATTGCATTAAATGTGTATTTATCCTTATAAACATTCATTGCACATAAAATTGCATCTTTCATTGCTCCGCCATCATAGCCCCAGAATTTGAAGCCGTTCGAATTATCAAGCGGATAGCCTGTTACCGTGTCTTCCAAACCGCCGGTTGCACGAACGATAGGCAGTGAACCGAAACGCATTGCAATAAGTTGAGAAAGTCCGCAAGGTTCAAACTTTGATGGCATCAAGAAGAAATCGCTTCCTGCATAAATCAAGTTCGCTAAATCAGCTCTATATCCCACATAAGCTCGGATATTCGGCGTATTGTTTGACAGCCAAATAAACAAGTTTTCGTAAGACTTATCACCTGAGCCTAAGAAAATAAAATCCGCATCAAGGTTTCGCAAATTGTTTTCTTCTGCTCGGATTAAATCTAAGCCTTTTTGGTCTACTAGTCTTGAAATCAATGCAATAAGCGGTCTTTCCGGATTATATTTTAATCCGAAAGTTTCTAAAATTTTCTTTTTATTTTCTTCTTTATTTGCTAAAGAATTTACGTCATAATTTTTAACCAATGTTTTATCAATTTTTGGATTGAAAACATCATAATCAATGCCGTTTACAATACCTACGAGTTTGTCAGTATGACCGCGAAGTGTATAATCCATGCCTTCGCCGTATTCGCCTGTCAAAATTTCTTTTGCATAATTTGGAGAAACAGCGACAACTTTGTCTGCATAATTAATCGCGCCCTTCATCCAGTTTACGCGTCCGTAGTGTTCGCAACCCCATTCATTGAACACAATATCTTTTCTCATATTTGCAAAATCTAAAATATCTTCAAACCAAACTCCTTGATAAGCCAAGTTATGAATTTCAAAAACATTTTTAGTTTTAGACCAAAATTCATCAAATTTGTAATTAGCCTTGATATACAAAGGTATCATTGCTGTGTGCCAATCGTTTGAATGAATTATATCGGCTCTAAAGTTGAGTTGCTTAGCGTATTCTAGAGTTGCAAGAGAAAACGCAATATATCTTTCATGTTCATAACGCGGATCAAGCCAGCGTGGATAAACTTCTTGGAAGCAGGAAAAATACCAATCGTTTTGAACAAAAAATACGTTGATATTTGTGTTCGGAAGCTTTGTCATGTGGAGTTTAAATTTTTGTGGAGAAGAACCGAAAGTTATCCACATTTCAGAATTTTCCAGTTCTTTAATTCCCCATTTTGCTCTATCAATGCAGCCGTGTAGCGGAGTAAAAATTGCGATTTCAGCATCTTTTTCTAATGCTTTCGGCAAGCTTCCGACAACATCGGATAAACCGCCTGCTTTAGAAAATGGTGAAACTTCTGCAGCTGCAAATAATATCTTCATAAAACTCTACTCCTCATCTCTATTAATATTGATGGGTGAAAACGAACTGATTTCACCCATTCTATAAAACTATACTCCGGAACCTTTTGGCTTGATTGTCTTAAGTCTTTGCTCTATTCTTCTATACCACTTTAATTTGCGTTGGAACAAAGTATCATAGCCTTTTAAATGTCCTTGGCTTATATCATAGAACTGTTTATCGCACAAATCTTGCAATTTGTTTGCCAAAAATTCTGTATATTCTTTTCTGTTTGGTTTATCGCTGTTTAATTCTATAATTTCACCCATCTCTACAAGAACTTCCGGACGATTGTCACGCAAGAACATATAGTTTACTGCGACTGGCATAAGAGCTACTTTACCATATTTCTTAGCAGCTTTTTCTGCAATATATGTTAAACCTGATTGAAATTCTATTGGTCTGAAGTTTGGCGGTTTAATAATCCCTTGAGGAAAAATATAGAGAATGTTATTTAAATCACCTAACGCTTCTACAGAATATTTTAAAGCTTCCATTGATGCTTGAGGAGATTTTTTGTTAACATTAAAAGCACCACCGCGTCTTAGTAGAGGGAAACGATTAAGTTCTTCTACCATCAGACGGATTTCTTTTTTGAAAATTCTGTTACAAATATTATATCCTACAATACCGTCCCACCAGTTACTGTGCGGAGCAAACATTATAATTGGAGTATCAGGGGCTTTTTTATAAAAATTTTCAGCACCTTTAAAACGGAAAGCATAAAATCTGTTTTCCAACATGCCATAAAAAAATCTATCTGCTACCCACAACCAAAAGGGTGAAGTTTGCGCCGGACGGAATTTTTCATCAATATTCCTCAATTTCGTTGGCGGAACTTCTGAATATAAATCCTCTAAATTTATCATATATCTATCATACACATTCAAGTGATATTTGTGAATATCTTATAGGCTAATATTAATTAAAATTTACAATTAAAAGTATTATACGGATTTTTAATTTACATCAACTCTATATTGCAAAGCTAAAGTCAAATGTTTTAGCTCAATATTCTCTTTTGCTTCTAAATCCGCAATTGTCCTTGCCATTTTTAAAATTCTATTAAATTTTCGACCTGAAAGCATATATTTTTGAGCAGCTTCTTTCAAAAATTCAGATGAAATTTTATCCAATTGACAGAATTGTTTAATCTGTTTTGCGCTCAATTCGGAATTCGTTAGAATGTTTTCATTTTTATATCTTTCTGCTTGAATTTTTCTTGCTCTAACAACTCGTTTTCTGATTTCAGATGATGGTTCGGAAGTGGTTTGAGTATTAACAAGCTCCTCTGTTGTTAATCTTGGCACACTTACAACCAAATCTATTCTATCCAAAAGCGGGCCCGAAAGTTTTGATTGATATCTTTTTATCTGAAAATCAGAACAAGTACAAGGTTTTTCTCTATCCCCCAAGAAACCGCAAGGACAAGGATTCATCGCACCGACAAGCATAAATTTTGCAGGATACTTAATCGAATTTTTTGCTCTCGAGATAACAATTTCACCATCTTCCAATGGTTGTCTTAAGACTTCCAACACTTGCCTTGGGAATTCAACCATCTCATCCAGAAACAACACCCCTCTGTGTGCAAGTGTAATTTCTCCGGGTTTTGGGTTAGAACCTCCGCCAATAATTCCGTTAGGCGAAGCTGTGTGGTGAACAGCTCTGAATGGTCGATTTGTAACCAAAGGTTTATCCTGTTCTACAAGTCCGCAAATACTATAAATTTTGGTAAGCTCCAACGCTTCTTCCAATTCCAGTGGCGGCAAAATAGATGCAAAACATTTTGCCATAAGCGTTTTACCTGACCCCGGAGAACCCGTCATAAGGATATTATGTCCGCCTGCAGCTGCAATTTCCAAAGCTTTTTTAGCCTTCTGCTGACCTTTTACGTCTTTAAAATCGAACGTGAAATCAGTTTGTGCGTTAGACTCCAAGTATTCATTTATATCAACTTTTGTTTCGGTTATCGGTGTATCCAAATAATGATTAACAATATCGCCAAGGTGCTTTGCACCGTACACTTTTACACCCTGCACAAGCGCAGCTTCTTTTGCATTTTCAAAAGGGACAAAAACCGTTGTAACACCCGAATCCTTCAATCCGCTCACAAGCGGTAAAACGCCATTTATTTTTCTCAAAGAACCATCCAAAGAAAGTTCGCCTATAAACCCTGTATTCAAGTCATCTTTAATATCAATTCCTTGTTCCTTTAAGATACCAATTGCAATCGGAAGATCAAAATTTGTGCCTTCCTTTCTGATATCTGCGGGGGCTAAATTTACAATAACCCGCCCCAAAGGAAATGAATAACCCGAATTTTTTATTGCCGAATGCACACGCTCACGCGCTTCTGATACCGCGTTATCAGGTAATCCTACAATACTAATATTAGGAACAGAATTTGCAACATCTACTTCAACTTCCACACGAAAAGAATTTATACCCGCTGATGCGGCTGTTATTGTTTTTGTAACCATCGAAATTATTATAGTATAAAGATATGTTCGTTACAAACTCTTAATAGCTATTTTTTTTAAATGAAAACTAGCGTGCTGTGTATACAAATATAATTTAGATTTTCTGTCCAACATTAACTACGAATCAGGAAGCATTGAAGATATTTCTGCAACAATTCTTGAAATATCAGGCCCGCCAAAAATAGCTTCCAAAATCAGGCTTGAATTGATTATTGTAGTTTCACGATACTCCATCGTATCAATATCTATAATATTGAATTCAATGTAATCCTCGCCAACATAAGTAACTTTTCCGTATTCTGCTCCTGTTGCCCATCTCAAAAATACATACTTTTGTTCAAAGACCTTAAGTCTGTTTACTAATTTCATCTAAATACCTTCGCCTGTGTATATAATATTATTAGTTCAAATTTTAATAAAGTCAAATTAATCAAAACGTAGTAAGAAATTCTTTAAGATATCTTCATCTTCAAGTTTCACGCCTATGAATTTAAAACTATACAGCATTTCTCCAAAATTTCCATACGGAGTCTCGCGTACAAATTTTGTTTCCACGGACATTTGACCGTCAGGGAAATTTATAAGAGTATTTTTAGGCAGCTCCAACGTCAAAATCCCTGATATCTTTTTATAGATGCTTGAAAACGGTTTATTTGAAACAAATGAAATGCCACCCAGTGACAAATCATGCGTTTTAGTTTCAATAGAAAATCCGTCATTAAAGCTTATCTTCAGCGGCAATTCGACTTCTTTTCTTGTACTTGAACGCAGTTGAGTAAAGTCCCATTTTGATGGAATGGAAACTTCATACATAATCTCACTCAAAGACATATTTGAATCTATTAACGTTACCTGTGCTTGGTAAACACCATCTGTCGTATAAACTTTTAATTCTGCAGGACTCTTTCTTTTTGGCTTTTTAAAACCATTTGGAGTCGGAGTCGCAAAATAACACTCTTTATGATCCATAAATCTAAGTTTAACGGGCATTCTTTTTCGCGCACCATTATCAACATATATTAAATAAATTTTCGTTACATTGGATTCTCTTAATATGTTTTGCTGCATTTCAGTACTCTCTGATCATCTTACTTCAACCATAATAACACATTTTAAATAATACTACAATATTGCAAAAAGCAAAGACAGACATTTTTATGCCTGCCCTCGCTTTTTAAAAATCAAACAATCTATTCTGCCAACAATTTATCAGCAAGTGGAGATTCGACTTTACCATTAAGCGTTTTTGAAACAGTCTTAATATTTTCAGCCATTTTTTCCATCTCAGGCGTCCAAACAAAATTATCCATCACGTATTTTTCACCTTTAGAAAAATCACCTTTCATTTGTACTTGGATGATTTCTTCCAACATTTTTCTTGCCGTAGGAACCATTTTTTCGATATCAACATCAAGCACACCGTCAGGTGAAATTTTCATAGCACCTTCTTTTATGAAATAATAGTTTTGCATAACCGAGCGAACTCTATGCGCTTGACTCAAAGTTGGTTTTGACATCATCATATTATCGGTAGCATAAGTTACGATAATTTGTTTTCTTTGCTCAGGTGTGTACATGCCGGCATCCGTCAAAACATCGAGCATAGCCAAAGAAACCATATCAGCTTTGTTTTCTTCGATAATTGATTTATATTTACCCAAACCTTCCGTTCCTGATTTTGGTCCGAGAGAGTGTCCGTTTTCGTGTCCGACAGTGAACCAATGGTCAGCTTCGTCATTGTAGAATTTGTGTAATTCAGGATTTAAAGTCGCATTTAAGCGTTTTTTCATCTTTTCTTTCGCGTCTTCTGATGTGATAAGACGAATTTGTCTGTGATACACATTTCTTCTTCCGCCATCCAATTCGCGAATTGAAAGCTTATCGTCATTCGGTAAGTTTTCAGCAAGAGTAATTCCTGCTCTGAATTCGCCAACATCGCCGGTTACAGCAACCAAGTCCGCGTCAACCATTGTTTGTTTAGACTCTTTATCAGGTGAAATATTTTGAACGTATTCATCCTTGAATGGCATATTCTGAGCCATCAAAGGTAAGAATTTTTTCACATTAAGAATAGCATCAGTACCTTTTTTGTTAATGATACCAACTCTACCGCCAAGGAAATCTTTTGCAACAGGCACAATTCCGTTTTCATCCAAAAGTGCTTTTAATTCAGGATTTTCAACAACAGTTTCTGTTAATTCATCTGAATAATTTTCTCTTGTTATTGTGAATTCAAGCGGAGTGTCTTGCAAAGTTGCCCATTTTTTGTCTGCATAAGCGTCAAGCATAGGGTCAGCCGTTCTTAACGCTTTTGCTTGAAGTTGTAAAAACTCATTAAAATCAGCGTTTGTAGAAGTCTCAGAAGCTTTTTCAAGTTCTGAAGCCATATAAGCAAAATCGTCTTTAAACTTGTCGATATAATCTGTTGCAACAAGTTCGTTACCTGCTCTTTCTACAACAGAGCGTTGGTTCAAAATTTTAGCAACCTCGTCAACTTTGCCATTTTTAAGCATTTCAATCAAAATCTTGTGGAATTCTTCTTTCTCTAAATCTTGAGGATAAACGCCTTTTCCCGCACGCATTGAAACACCTTTAGCAAGTTCAATCATATTGCTTTCTCTATCCAATGAGCAAACACCTTTTTGAGCATCAAAAAGAATTTTTGTTAGTTTAGCGTCTTCGTTTCCTTTTTCGATTTCTTTGTCCAAATATTCTTTAAACGGCAAGTTATTCGGATTGTCTAACTGCATGTTGATTTTATCCAAAACAACCGCAGCTTTAACCAAATGCTTAAGTGCTTCTTTGTCACCATCTGCTAAATTTAAGAATTCTGGTGCATCAACAGCAAGCATTTTTTTTGTCGTTAAATAATCTTTATGTGTTCTTTTTTCCAATTCTTCGCGTGAAAGATTAAGCTCATAATCTTTTTTCAAGAATCCTACGTTGTTAATCATACTCATTTTATCAAGCTCCTTTACTAACTTATCATCGGGATAATTATTGGTTTGCGGCGTGCTTTTATTCACACTCGCGCGGTAATTTACATTGTTACGGATTTTATTTATTGGGTTTATATTCATATTATACTCTTGAAAAATTATTTAAATAGGTTAAAATAAGAATACAGGCAAGGGTAGCATCAATACCCTTACCCGCATCTCTAAAACAGAGATTTGAGTGTTAGAACTATTACTAGTATTAGTAATAGTTCTTTTTCGCTGACTTTAACAAGCACTTTAACCTCCTTTCTGCGTACGCTCGTTAGTCAAAATGTTCATCAAAATCTTTCGCCTGTATTCCATTTTTAATGTTCAGACCTTAATTTTAGCATATTAGGGTAAATATATCAATATATTTTCAATTGCAGAATTCTTGTAGTGTATAATTCCCTTTTTATGCTAATATTTAAAAACAAAGGGATTAAAATATGCGTATCACAATCAATGCTATAAATTCACAAAAAAATCCATATTTTACAGGCAAAAAAGTTGTAATTACAAAAGAAAAAGTTTTAGAACTTCGCAAAACCGCAAAAAGCGAAAAAGAAGTTTATCAAGCACTTGGCGTAAGCATGGCAACATATTACAAGTGGTTAAAAAAGTTGGGAATTTCATCCAAATTAGAAAATTATAACAGCGAACTTTCCAAAATTTCGCAAGAAAAATTTGAAGAATTGTTGAAAAATAAGACTCCGATTGATGCAATCTGCAAATTCTTTAAAATTACAACAACTGCTTATTACAACTTAATTGACAAATTTGGTCTGAGAGAAAAATATATTGTAGGAGCCAGCAGAAAAGCCGTTACGAAAGAAAAATTACAAGAATTGGTTGAAATGGGAATGTCAAATGACGATATTTGCAAAGAATTGAATATCGGAACAGACGCTTATTACGATTTATTGAAACAATTTAATATAAAAACTCGTGCCATAATTGAACGTGAACGAGTAGAAAGCATTACCAAAATACAATTGGAAACACTTATAAACCAAGGCAAAAGCTATGATGAAATCGTTAAAGAATTAGGAATTTCAAGGTCTTCTATCAACATGTTAATTGATAAATTTCACATAAAAACATTGATAAAAGAAACAAGAGCAAAAATATTTGGAGTTACAAAGGAGCATATAGAAGCTTTGCTTGAAGCAGGAAAAAGCTCTGACGAGATATGCGAAGAACTGCACATTAGAAAACGAAGTTATCATGCTTTGTTAAATAAACTCGGCGTATCTACGAAATTGAAGCGATGCAAAGAAAATATAGCTTCTATCACTAAAGAACAGTTACAAGCTATGGTTGATAGCGGTTTGCCGGTTGCTGAAATATCGAAACGTTTAAAAATCACCAAAACTACGTTTTATCAATTACTTAAACGCCTCGATATCCGATATGATTACAAACATCATATCGGAGAAAAAGTTGTACCAAAACAAAAGTTACAGAATGTTGTTGATGATTGGAAAAATAAAAACGAACTGCTTGAAGAACTTGGAATCGCAGAAGGAACTTTTTATGTCAAAGCGAAAATTTCTGCGGTTAAAACCCTATTAAGCGATTCAATGAAGAAAACCCGAGAAATAAATAAAGCAGAGGTGCAAGAATATTTAAATCAAGGTGCTACACTTCAAGAAATTTGTGAACTTTTTGACCTGACACCAAGCCAGTATAACGTACTATTAAGAACTTACGGGTTAGAAAATAATCAAAAGAAACTATATCAAAATGCAGATAAAGCTACCAAAGAAAAACTGGAAGAAATGATAGCACAAGAAATGTCTAAAGCTGACATGTGCCGAGAACTAAACATTACATCCGCTACATTAAGAAAGAAATTTTATAAATTCAATCTAAAATACTAATCTTATTTTCCAAATACAGGTGGCGGTTGAATGTATAAAGGCTTAAGTTTTCGCCAATCTGTTTCTTGATTATTAACGGCTTTTTCATAAGCCAATTTTGCCAAAATTTCTCCCAACGGATAATCTGAAACCTGATAAGAAACAGCTTTATCCGTATATTGACTGAATCTTTCAAGTAGGCTGTTATCAGTAATTAAAGTGCGTCCCTTAACAAGTTCATCTACTTGTTCCAATTCAATTGCACCTTTAATTTCGTCATCATAAATATAGGCTTTATTTTTTCTTGCATCAAGCGCAACCAAATCATTTCCACCCAAAATCTTAGAAAGAATTTCAAGAGAAGAAACTCCAACAGCTTTAATATCAAGTTGTTGCGCAAGCACTCTTGCAACGGTTGTGCAGGCTCGAATTCCCGTAAAACTTCCGGGTCCGATATCAGTTGCTATCATATCAATATCTTTTGGCGTCAAATTTAATTCTTTCAACACTTTAACAATAGTTGAAATCAAATATGCAGAATGATAATTTTGTCCGTCAGAAACAATAGTTTCGCTTTTTAAAATTTTGTCATCTTCCGCTAAAGTTATGTATGTCTTATCTAAGCAAGTGTCAAATGCTAATATTTTCAATCTTTTAGTCCTTCCAAAATTTTATCTTTTCCGATAGATTTAAATTCATAAATTCTGCTGTCGTCAGAATCATCATAAGTTACATTAATTTCAATTCTCTCAAACGGCAATTCACCTTGAGAAAATTCTGCCCACTCAACGAAAGTAATTTTTTTGCCCGTAGAATATTCTCTGAGTTCGTCCGTAATTGTTTTAATTCCTGCGTGTTCAAGTCTGTACAAATCAAAATGATAAACAGGAATTGACGCGCTATAATATTCATTCAGAATTACAAAACTTGGGCTTGTAACTTTTTCTTTAATACCCAAAGCTTCTGCAACAAGCTTAACAAACGCAGTTTTTCCTGCGCCGATTTCACCGAAAAGGTTTACAAAACAGCCGTCATTTTCTACAAGTTTTGCGAATTTATACGCAAGTTTTTTTGTATCGTCTAGTGATTTACACTTAAATCTACACATACTCTGTTCCTTCCGCCTTCTTTAGCCTCATATAACGCACTATCCGCGCGTTTGAATAATTCTTCACCGCTTTCTTTCACATCAAATTCGGCTAAACCCATACTTATTGTCACATTTATATTTTTTTTGTCAATAGGAATTGGAGTTGTTTCAACTGCCTTCCTTAAACGCTCTCCGACAATTTTCGCTTCTTCAATATGAGTATAAGGAAGAAGCACTGCAAACTCTTCTCCGCCATATCTTGAAGGAATATCGGATTCTCTTAAGTGTTCCTTGATAATTGATGCAACCGTGCGTAAAACCGCATCGCCGCTTGCGTGACCGTAAGTATCGTTTACTTTTTTGAAAAAATCAATATCAATCATCATTGCACAAAGCGGATTTTTTTGACGTTTTGTTGTTGCTATTTCTTGTTTCAAACGCACTTCAAATTGGCGTCTGTTGTTCAAGTTTGTCAAAGCGTCCAGAGTCGCATACTGCAAGACTTTTGAATAAGTGTTTGCGCGATTTATAGTAATTGCTGACTGCCTTGTCAGTTGCTCTAAATAACTTATATCACGTTTAGAAAGCTTGTCTAAAGTGCTTCTTGCAACGATACAGCCTGTAATTTCGCCATCTGATGTTAGTGGAAATGCACCGATTTTATCATCAGAAGTTAAAATATAATTTGTTTCAGGCGTCAGTTGTTTAAGCGTTTCATAAATTCTTTCGTCTTTACAAGCTTTTGGCCAAACAAGTTTAAACTCGTTATCTTGTTTTAAGAACACATAAATCAAATGATCGGAAATAAATCTGTCCAACATTTCACCTATCAAAGGTACAATGTAGTTTAATTCATATTGCGTTTCAATAATTTTTGCAATGTTTTTCATAGAATCGTGAAATTCTACATTGATTTTTGATTGTTCATTCAAAACTATATTTTGAAGTTTTAATGAAGCTTGCGCTGCAAAAATCCTCATCAAGAACAAAAATTCCATATCAATAGAAGTATCATTATCAAATTCCAATTCAATAAGCCCGAACACGTTACCTTCTTTAAGCATTGGCATAACTAACGAACTTACTTTAAGCGTAACTTCTCCGATTGAAGGTGGGAGTCTGTATGCTTTAGAATTTATAACAAAATCATGTTCTTTTATATTTTCAAACGCTGAATAAATCTCTGAATCATCTTCAATAACTTTCCAACTGTCAGCACAATCGCGCATTGTAGAAGTTACGTTATCAAAAACAAAAACCTTAAGATTATTGATTTTTACATAAGTTTCTAAAACAGTTTTTAACTCTAATGCTAATTCTGCAGTATCAACTTCTTTTACCAAAACCTCTGAAATTTTTGTTAAAAAATGAAGTTCTTTATTTTCCATTAGAAATCATTATCCTCATCAATTTCTTCATCTTTAAAGTATTCAAAACCTGAACAAGTTCTGAAATTCTTTAGAATCGCTTTATCAAATTCTTCGTCAGGTACAATTTTACCGTTAACATAAGTATAGCTTATGCCTGCTGTCGGCTCATCCGTAACTTTTTGTGCGTAATAATCGTCACTGGAAATTAGTTTTCTTGAAACTTCGTTCAACAGATTAAAAATATACGCAGACTGCAATGTTGATGAATCAGGTTCTTCTACAATAAGCATAGCAGCTTTTTGAAGTTCACTCAAAGAATCATTATAACGATTTAATTGTCTTAAAAGCACCGCCAAATTATAGTGAGAGTCGAATCTCATCGGCTCAACATCAATTGCTCTGCAATAATCTAATCCTGCTTCTTTGTATTCACCGCGTAAATGATGAGCAACGGCTCTATTGTAATAGATATCATAATTCTTTTTCAAGAATTTTAAAGATTTTGTATAAGCAGTAATTGCATCGCCTAAAAACTGATACGCCAAATATTTCTTTTCAAGAGGCAGATACATAGCTTTTTGCTTGTAAGCTACACCTTTGTTATAATAAGCAATCCCACGGTTTGCCCTAACGCTTTTTACGTTAGAATACACAAACGGAATCCAAAGTTTCCAAATTTTAAGTTGGGTAATCGTATCAAATTGGTCGATAGCTTCGTCAAAAAATCCTAAGTCTTCAGAATATACAATACCCAAATTCATTCTTGCCATTACAAATTTGGGATTATATTTAATTGCGTGTTCATAAGAATCTACAGCAGAAAAATAATCCTCATACACAGCATAAATATTTCCTAAGTTAAACCAAGCTTCATAGTGTTCGGGATAAAGTTTCAAGCCTTCTTGATAATATTCCAAAGTCTTAGCCATATTATCTTGGCTGTAAGCCTGATCGCCTTTATAAATCAGGTACATACCTTTTACTTTAAGTGCTTGTTTTTCTATCCAACCCCAAAAGAAGAAAGTCAGAATTGCCAAAATGCAAATCAGAATTACGAGTGTAACTTTTGAAAATAATTTTCGGATAAAACGTTTCATACCTTTTAGATTATAACATGAAAAGCTAATTTAGTTTTGTAGCTTAATTTTTAATCTAATTTCACATCACCAAGCATTTTCTGTTTAAGCCAGTATGTCAGGAATTCTTCGCTGTTTGCTTTTGGAGCATTCGGATTGTTTTTTTGTTTCATTTTTTGCATTGGCGTAAGCTGTTTCAGATTTTCTTTTTCTTGCCTTGCAACCATTGTGTCATAAATTTTGTTTTTAGCAAGATGTTCCAATCCTTTCTTACCACCGGATAAAGCCTTGCCGGTCTTTGAATCATGACCCATTACATCTACGAAATCGAATCCCATAATTGCATGATTCAAATCATCTAAAGAATTTTTAGCCGAAGTTCGTGATTTGTGTAAATTTAACTGTGATGAGCTTGGAATAATATCATATTTTTGCATAATATTATCTGTTAGAGCTAATATTTTTTCGTCATTCATTTGTTCAAGTTTTGTAGAATTATCAAAGAAACAAGCTTTGAGTTCTTGTTCAACTTTTTCAACCGCACCGTTTTTATCCATGCCGGCAGGAAGTTTCGCGCCATCCAAAACATATTCGGCAATATCTTTTACATTACCTTGTTTAATATAGCTTGTTAAATTCAAAGCTCTAAGCGATTGGTCAACACCCATATCAATAGTATTGCCTGTATCAATCAACGTAAATAATTTTCCGCGTCTTGTTCTTAAAACATTCGGGTCAATAAAGATATTACCGGGGTGAATATCTGCGTGAATTACTTTACCGTTTTTATCAATTTTATGAAATTGTTCAATAAATACTTTTTGATATTCTTGTAACAAATAATCTGTATCACTTTTTCTTAATTTGATATCAGAAAAATCTGGCATTCTTTCTGTTACATATTTTATTTCTTCATCAATACGTTTAAGTTCCAGCTCTTTAATTGTTGTATTCTTTTCTAATTTATTAACAGCTTCCTTTTGTAAATATAGTTTATTCAAATCCATAAACGAAGACAGACTTACGCCTTTTGCTTTTTCCATTACATAAACATTATTTTTAACTTCAATCGGTTTAACAACATTTGCAACTCTCGTAGTTTTAGAAAGTTTTAAAGCAGCATCCATTTCATTCTTTAAATCGACTTCTTTAAGAATACCATCGGCTAAATCTTCAACATTTCTAAGCAAATAATCTTTTTCATCTGCAGATTTACCTGACATATTTTTTACCATATCAATAAATTTTTGTTTGTCGTTTAAAATTTTATCCTTTGTAATTCCGTCTTTTAGTATTTTTATACAAACATCTTTGCCAGATGCGTTTTTCGCAAGATAAGTTTCTGCAACTGTTCCAACGCCTAGTAATTTACTTACTTTATAACCGTTTCCAAGGTTAGAAGTGATATAATTTTGAGCTTCATCCAATGTTCTTGTTGGCGGGCATTTTTCTCGAAGCGCAGTTGTTAATTCCGAACCATCCGCAGAAATCTGTTTAAACTTAACCGCAAACAAATTCTCTTTTGTAAGTTGTTTGATTTTATCATTAACACTTCCTGTTCCTTCAATAATTGATTTAATGTTTGGAGAGTCTAACATTGTACCTTCAAGTTGTTTATAAGCTGAAATTCCTTTAAATTCAGCAGGTTGAAGATTAGCTTCCGCTAATTTTTTAGAAGCTTTTGCCATATTTTCATTGAATACTTTTGCAAAATTTCCTTTTTTAACTAAAGGAATTGCTAATGCTGCACTTACGAGTCCCGTAGCTAAGGCGTTTTGTGAAAGATTTTCCATAAATCCGTTTACAGATTTGTTTTTATCTGTTTTATTCGCAATAAAATATCTGTTCAACATATTTCCTGCTAAATAAATTGGCGCACCAACAATTCCACCTAACGCAATAACCGGCATCATTAAGCCATTTATCGTGCCTGATACAAAATTCTTAAAATTAGTTTTTCTGCGTTCTTTATGTAATTCTTTTTTACTTAATTTTGCAGCTTTTTTCTGCATAGGATTTCTTAGTTTTTTCTTACCATAAATCTTATCATCAACTTTGAATTCATCAGAGCTGACTCTATTAAATTTTAAAGCCCAATATTTAGTCAGACCGCCGACATAGGCACTTGCAAGACCTGTAATCAAAAGTGTTTTCTTGTTGGATTTTAAAGTATTGAAAGTTTTTTCATAAATATTAAATAAACGATTTGTCAGTTTTTTACTTTTTGCAGATGTTTTCGTATCACTCGAGAATTCTTCTCTTGTTTTCTTTATCATGGAAGAAATATTGTCTGTCAAAGGTTTATTAACATCAATGCAACCTTTTGCTTGACTAAATAATTTATTCAAACCAAAGAAAGTTGCACCTGAAGCTACAACAGAAACTGCATCACCAAATAATTGCGCAGAATTTTCTTGAGAAGAAGAATACTCCTTGATTTTTACTTGCACATCTCTAGCAGCAGCCTTGCCATTTTCGGCTTTTTGAATTTCTTCTAAGACTTTTTTAGAACCAACTCCAATCCCTGTCGTATTTTTAAGCCAATTATGGAATTTTTCAATAAGTCCGTTATTTTTTCTGGCTTCACGTCTGTAATGTTCTTTTATTGTTATTTGAGGTCTTGGTTGTGTCTGATTTTGTTTGACATTAGTTCTTGTATAATCGGCATTATAATTGCCATAATTTGTTCTTACTTCCGGCATAATTTTCCCTGAATTTATTTCCTTAGTAATAATAAGTCATAAAAATAGAAAAAATTGCTCATTTTGACCAAAATATTTACAAATATTCAACATAAATCTATCCACGAAATTCGCTAAATAGAATTTTTACTCTCTAAGACAGTAGAAATTATAAAACAAATATATTATTATATATTTCATAAAGATATTGAGGAGAAGGTAAATGAAGAAAATTCTTACTGTTGTTATAATGTTGATTTTTACGGCGAGTGTTTGGGCTGCAAATTACACTGTTCAGAAACTTCCGAACGGACAAACTGTTGTTGTATATGAAATCAAAAACAATCCGATAGTTACTATTGACACTTGGATTAAAACAGGTTCAATAAACGAAACGGACACAAATAATGGTGTAGCGCACTTTTTGGAACACTTGTTCTTTAAAGGCACAAAAGCACATCCGACAGGAGAATTCGACAAAATCTTGGAATCTAAAGGTGCAATCGTGAACGCTGCTACAAGTAAGGATTTCACGCATTATTATATAACAATACCTTCCGAATACTTTGATAAAGCGATGGAATTGCATTCTGATATGCTATTAAATCCGCAAATTCCGCGTAAAGAACTTGAAAAAGAACGCAAAGTTGTTTTGGAAGAAATCGCAAAAGACGGCAACACGCCTTCTAAAAAGGTTTATGACAACTTAAACGATATGATGTACACAACTCACCCTTACAAAAGGAAAGTTATCGGTACATCTGACATTATCGGAACTATTCGCAGGGAAGAAATTTTAGACTATTTTAACAAATATTATGCACCTTCAAATATGGTTACTCTTGTTGTTGGTGATGTTGATACGCAAAAAGCCGTTTCAAAAATTCAACAATGTTTTAACCAAGAATACAGAAAACCAATAAAAAAATCTTTTAGAAAAGAAGGTCAACTTCAAACTCAAAAACGCAAAACCGATTACACCGATACTCAATCAGGCTACATGATGGTTGGTTTCAGAGGTGTAAATATTTCTGATAAAGAAACTTTTGCGCTCGATGTTTTGTCAGAAGTCTTGGGCGGTGGAAAATCTTCAAGACTTTATCGTGATATTAAGGAACAAAAAGGACTTGCTTATTCAATCTCTGCTTCTAACGGAAGTTTTAGAGATGATGGCATATTTTATATTACGGCAAACTTTACACCGACTTGTTTAGACAAATTGGAAAAAGCTATTTTCGAAGAAGTGAAAAATATTCAGAAATACGGAATCACTGATGAAGAACTCAACCGTGCAAAGAATATGATTATTCAAGATACTTACTACTCAAGAGAGTCAACTTCCAATATAACTTCAGAACTCGGCTATATTATGGCTCTAACAAACAGTTCTGCTTTGTATGACAATTATGTGGACTGCGTTAAAAAAGTTACCGCAGAAGAAGTTAAAGCCGCAACTAACAAGTATTTGGGCGTAAACAGAAGCGCAGTTTCAATTGTTTTGCCTGAAAACTTGAAAAAAGTCAGCAACGTAAAAGCCGAAGTAAAACACAGTGCAACAAAAATTTCCGAACACAACGGAACCGTTAAATACACTGTTGATAACGGTTCAACACTTATGATTAATGAAAACAAAAATAATGATATTATCGCAATCAGTATTATTGCACGCGGTGGTGAATTTTTAGAAAAAGTAGCGGGAGAAGGCACTCTAACTGCGACTACACTTCTAAAAGGTACAAAGAAATATTCAGCACAAGAACTTGCGCAAATTTTGGATGAAAACGGCATCGAAATTGATGCAAATTGCAGTGAAGATTATTTCGTAATCAATGTTCAAACAACAACTGCGCAAATTGATAAAACTCTTGATATTTTGGATGAAGTTATAAATAACGCAGTATTTGACGATTATGAATTAGAGAAAAAACGTTCTGAAATCTTGGCTAAGATTAAACAAAGACGCGATATTCCAATGAATATTGCGTTAGAAAATTTCAAAACCGTGATTTTCGAAAACAGCGTTTATTCACATTCAAATAAAATTTTAGAAAAGACTTTACCAAGCGTTCAAAGAGAAGATGTTGTGAGATATTATAACAACATTTTGGATGCCAAAAACGTTATCGTATCAATCAACGGTAATGTAGATTCCGATAAAATGATTAGCGCGTTTGGCTCAATACTTCCTAACAAGAATTTGAGCAAAGTTGATTTTTCAAAATTCCATGTTACAAAATTGACTGCGCCTAAAACACTTTCTCAAACGATTAAAGACTTGCAAACTTCTTGGTTGTTTATCGGTTGGCAAACAGCAGGAGTTAGCAACAAAAAAGACTTTGTAACTCTAAAAGTAATAAATACAATTATGGGTTCAGGTATGAGTTCTCGTTTGTTTAAAAACTTACGTGAAAAAGACGGACTTGCTTATCAATTAGGTACAAGTTATTCTCCTAAAATGCTTGGCGGTGTATTTATGGCATATATTGGCACAAATCCTGACACTTTAGAATATTCAAGAAAGCAAATCCTTAAAGAAATAAACAAATTAAAAATGGAATTTGTTTCTGATAGTGAATTACAAGACGCAAAAGACCGTTTGAAAGGCAGTTTTGTAATTGCAATGGAAACAAATTCGGAAAAAGCTTCTAATATCGGATTATTTGAAGCGTATGGATTCGGTTACGACTTTTTGGATGATTACACAAAAATGATTGACGAAGTGACAGCTTCTGATATTATTAGCGTTGCGAACAAATATTTCAACAATATTTATGTTCAGTCAGACGTTAAGTAATGCTTTAAAAAATAGAGTTTGTCGGCTTTAAAAAACCGACAAACTCTAAAATATTTAAAATCTAATCTCTTTTGGCATTATTTTAACATCATAGAAAAGTTTTGAATGTTCTACAAAATTTTCAGGATTTGCACTTACAAAAATTTCTTCTGAGCCTGATGAAACATTATCATTAAGCAAGTCCGCCATATCATTTTTTATGTAATTAACAAAAATTTCAGCAGGGTCAATAAATTCAACATTTGGTGCAAATTCTCTTAAAATCGGGAGCAAATACGGATAATGCGTGCAACCTAAAATTATTTTTTCGGGATTAAATTGCAGCATATCATCAAGATGAGATTTTATATCTGCTTGCGCCAAAGTTTGCTTGTATTTGCCGTTTTCTACAATATCGACCCAATTCGGACACGCAATTTCTTTGACTTCCAACATTAGATTATATTTTTTTAATTCTTTTGAATAAACCCCCGAATTTACCGTTGCAGAAGTTGCAAATACTCCTAAACGCTTGACATTAGAGTTTGCAATAACTTTTGCGCAAGATTGAATTATCGGATAAATTTTGAAATCAAATTCATCTTTAACAATATCATAGGCTTGAGCAGAAGAAGTGTTGCACGCAATTACAACCGCTTTAACACCTTTTTGCTTATAAAAATTTAGAATTCCTCTTGCATAGCTTACGAGTTCAACTTGAGTCTTGTTTCCGTAAGGCAAATGCGCCAAATCGCCGAAATAAAGTGTGTTTTCGTTCGGTAAAACTTTTTTGAATCTTGAATAAACGGACAAACCGCCTACGCCCGAATCAAAAAAACCTATTGGCGAATTTTTACCAAACCTTGTCATACCTTATCTATTTAATCCCATTCGCTTTCAAATATTCTATAATACCTTCTGCAATTGCTTTAGCAGTCTTTTGTTTTCTGCTATCACTAACCAACTCATTTCGTTCTTCTTCGTTAGAAATAAAGCCCATTTCTACAAGTATTGCAGGTACCGTAGTATGATTTATAACATAAAACTTAGACTTAAACAATCCTCTGTCTTTTGTATCAATTTCTTTAGCCAAATGTGAATGCACAACTTTAGCTAAAGCAATACTGTAATCGTGGTAGTAATGCGTTTCTATACCTTTCGGTTCAGTCGCAACAGCAGAATTAACGTGAATACTTACAAAGATTTCAGGAGTTTCTTTTTCAGAGAATGTAACTCTATCTTGCAATGATACAAACGTATCATCTTTTCTGGTTAAAGCTACTTTATAACCTTTTGATTTAAGAATTGACGCAACTCTTTGCGTTACATCCAGTGTAATATCTTTTTCGTTAATGCCTTCTCTTATTGCACCATAATCGCTTCCGCCGTGTCCCGCATCAAGAACAACTTTACCTTTGATTGCGCCTTTCTTTTCAGCAGGCTTTTCAGTTATAACAGTAGGTTTAGAAGTTATTGCAGGAGTTTCTTTTGTCACATTGCCTTGTGCGATCGTGAATCTCAAAGCTTTACCATCAACGCTTTGCTCAATTTTAACAACATCATTTTTATTTATGTTCATAGTAGCCTTTACACCGATTTGCGGAAGCAATGATAGTGTAAATGGCTTATAATAAGTATTATTCAATGTTTTTATCAAGTCTTGTTCGTTATAACTTTTTACGTTAAACAAATATACCGTAAGCGAGTTATTATCGCGTAAAATTGAGCTTACTACAGGTGTTGTGAATGATAAAATCAATTCGTTTGTTTTATTGTCGATTTTTCTTACAAAAGCTTTGTTTAAATTTGAGACATTGCTGACTAAATCCGTGTGTTTCAATTTATCAGCATTGATTAAAAACATTGACTGATTGTCTGCGGCAAAAACAGGAATATATTTGTCCGCTTTATCGGAAGTTACAACCACGCGAGCCTTGTTGTATTCAAATTGTCCGATTTTTGCAGTGTCTTTGCAGCTTCCGTCCGGACAAAGTTTAAGTTCTTTGTTGCGTATATTTTTTTGAACAAAGGCGTTCGGTAAATCAATTACGACTCTTTTCGGAGAGTCCAAATAAAACATTTTAGACGCTGTGATTTGTCCCAGACCGCTCACCAAAAGTCCGTTATTTTTTAGGTAATATCCGTTTATAAAATACTTGGTTCTGAGCTTCAAGTTTGATGACATATCAACTGAAATTACAGAATCATAAGTTTTGCCGTCAGAATTACTCAATGTTGAATTTTCAAACGCTTGTTGAATTTCTGCCATCGTAGAATTAGAAACTTTTTGAGTTGAGTTTTGGGGAATTGCAACTTTTTGAATTACTTGAGAATTCGCTACAATGCTTGAGTATGCTAAGTTCGGAGCATTTTCATCATAAAGAGAATTGAAATAATCGTTCTTTAAAGGTAAATTGGCGCATTTAACGATTATGTTTCCGTTTGTATAAATTAATTTAACTCTTGAAGTGTCAAAACCCTCTTCAAAAGTAATTACACCTCTTACCACATCCGGATTTGTAGTAAATTGTGAAAGGCGAATTTCTTTAATATTGCTTTTTTCAAACACAAGGTGCTGTTTGTCACCGATTAGAACAGAATTGTCTATATCAAAATAAATTCTGTTTGGATTTTCGAGTTTAGAAAATTTAAGTTCGCGCTCTGTGTTTTGCGCAGATTCCATTAGGTTGATGTAAACAACATTTGCCGTGTCGTCAAAATTGAGCGACATGACTTTGGAAGGCTCTGCCTGACAAGCCAAAGTCAATAAAAACATTATAAATGTAGTTATTAGAAAAAATATTTTCTTCATAATAATTAGGCTCTCGCCCCCAAACTCTTTCAAAATTATAGCACAAATTATTTGAATAAAAAAGCATAAAAAGATAATGTTGGGCATTCCTACACAACATTATCTTTTAACAAACGACATTCGCGCCACGAGCGTGCAGCGATTAGCTGCGATAGCGAGCAGAAAAGTGCAAGCTCTGCTTGCACTCTTACGCTCGCTAAAAAACGCTCGCGGCGCGAATGTCGTTCTTTTAATGGAAATTATTATAAATAGAAAAAAGAGGTTGATGTAATCAACCTCTTAAATATTCGAGAAAAGAGAGAGAGAATTTATTCTGGAATTAACCATTCATTGCACGGTCAATTTCGTAAATCTTTAACATAAGAGAATCTAATTGTTCTTTTAACCATAATGCGAACATTTTAATTTCATCTCTAAAACTGTAACATCCTGGCCACATTGCGTACATATCGATTACTCCTTATTTTTTATTTTGTATTACCTACATTTTGTATATCGGCATTTTTTTGAAAAACTTTAGGGTTTTAAAGAAAACATTTACAATTTGTTACAAAATACATTCAAAACAAAAACACTGACTACAGCAAGTAACTATAGTCAGTGTTTTTAAATCATTTTTAAGTTTTTACAAAATTTCCATTGCCGGCTCTGAATGTCTTACTTCAGGAATTTCTCTCAAGTTTGGAAGTTCAATTGCTTTAGGAGCATGTTTTACTTCGCCTGACGCCTTTGCTACCTTTGGAGTAATCGGAGCATGTGCCTGTTTAACTTTCACAATTGCCGGATCAGGGTTCAATTTTTGTTGATTGTATTCAGCCATAATTTGGTTTACAAATCTTCTTGTTTCTCCATAAGGAGGAATTGAACCACCGAATTTTTTAACATTGCCGGGACCTGCATTATATGCTGCCAAAGCTAATTCTGTTGAGCCAAACATCTTGTACATCATCTTGTAATAAGTCAAGCCTGCTTTGATGTTTTCGCTTAAGTAATAAGGGTTAAAACCCATTCTTTGTGCTGTTGATGGGAGCAGTTGGAATACACCTACCGCACCATAGGGGCTTTTTAGTTCGTGTCTAAAGCCGGATTCTTTTTTGGCGATACTTAAAGCTAACGCTGGGTCAACATTCATTTCGATTGAATGTTTTACAATGGTTTCTTTAATTACGTCCTGAGTTGGAGCAGCTTGCACCCTAACGCATAGCAAACTAAGCAATGCCATAGTTGTTAAGACTGTCTTTCTAATCATTGAAATCCTCTTATTATATTAGTAAATTGGATTCTGTATTGCTACTATAAAAATCCTCCCTACGGTTTCACTTTGTTCTCGTTTGGTTCCTAACACAGCGTCTTTCCTAAATTTTTTACCCTCTGTTTGTGATAAACGTTGGTGCAGTCACTAAGTTTCTTGCCGTAAAAAACTTGTTAGGCGACTATCTTATGCTATTTCCCGCACTCCGGCTTGGATAAATAACTATACAGAATTTATGTCATGAGTATGTTAACTCAAACAAACTAAAAATTCAACCCTTTTGTTGTAATTTGGACACTTAATAATAAGTACACACGTTTTTGCTATTTATACTATACAGAATTTTCTGTTTAAAAGCTGATGTTTGTCTGCTTTAAAATCCATTTCACTTACAAAAAGTTCTACTTTTTTATCAATATTCATAATACTGAATAGCGCGAACACATCCGATGCAACATTAAAAAGTCCGATATTACCAATTTGAGTAAGCATATCAATAAAATCAATATCGCATTCATTGACATAGCTCATATCCAAACCGATTTTAAACTTGCGATTTGCCAAAATTTCTTCCAAAAGTTTTTTCACCCCAATACCGCTTAGATTTTGGGATAAAGGAGTAATTATGCAAAACTTATCAGATGTTTTAATTTCCATAATTCTATTATAGATTTTGTTTGTAATTATAAGAATTACCTAAAATTATGAAAAACCTACATCTAAAGTTAGAAGAAATTATGATAGTAAATCTTCAACATCCAACACCGTTTTTAATTTTAATGCATAAATATTAGTTTTACCTAAAAGTGCCAGTTTTACCGCATCTTTTTCGGTAGTCACAATTATACCTTCAATATTTTCAACATCCTCTTTTGTATATTGGTGATGGTCATCAAAAGTTACTTTTTCTTTTATATTATAATCTTTTTCCAAAAATTTATAAAACTGTTCTGGCTGACCAATCGCTGAAAGAGCCGTAATCTCTACTCCCTTTGGCAAATGTTCGCCCGAAATTATATTATAGCAATAATCCGGTTCAACTTTGCATAAAAGAGTCGTGCAAACTCCCTCTCCTTGGGGGAGGGCTGGGGTGGGGGCTTTTTTCATAAACTTCTTATCCAAAATTCTTGCGATTTTCTCCGCTCTTGTATGGTCAACATTTTTGCTCACAACTACAAGTTTATCAACACGATTAAATCCTTCCATCCCTTCTCTTAAAGGCCCCGCAGGCAGCAAGTTTTCGTTCCCAAACATTTTTTCCGAATCCACAAGAACAACGTTCAAATCCCTTGCCATTTTTCTATGTTGAAACCCATCATCAAGAATTATCTTTGTAACGCCAAGCTTTTTTATTGCATATTCAGCAGCTTTAACTCTGTTTGAACAAGTCAAAACCGCGCACATATTGAGATTTACAGCAAGCCAATAAGGTTCATCACCCGCCATATCAGCTTTATAGTATAAATTTATTCCGTCAGAAATTACGTTGACTTTTTTGTTGTCAAGCTTACCGCCATAACCGCGAGAAACTATCGCCACTCTTTCGCCTTTATCGACAAAATATTTTGCAATTTCTGCTACGACAGGAGTTTTTCCGACACCGCCGGTTGTAAAATTCCCGATAGAAATTACAAACGCATCAACTTTCTTTGGCTTAAGAATATCTTTATCATACAAATAATTCTTAAATCCGCTTCCTATTCCATAGAATATTGAGCAAAATTTAAGCAAGTTGAATAACGCCCCTTGCGGTTCTTTTGTGTAGTGTAGTTTTGTTATTTGTGTTTTGATGTTCATTTTATTCGACTGAACGAGTAAATTGGATATAGAATTGTTTTGAGTTGACAGTTGAAAGTGGAAAATTGAAAGTTATTTATATGGTGCAAAAAATTGCACCCTACAATTTTCAAATTAAAATATGTTCAATATTGAACTTATGTAATATTTGAAAAGTTTAATACAACTGTCAACTAATAATTTTATCCAACTATTACTCTATTCACTTCCCTTCAACCATTTTCCTAAACTTTTCAAAATCCTCAGCGGTATCAATTCCGACAGGAACATTGTCTACAACCGCAATTTTGATTTTCATTCCGTTTTGCAAAGCTCTCAATTGCTCAAGCTTTTCTGCCATTTCATAAGGTGCTTGAGGAAGCTTTGTCATTTTGAATAACGCTTCGCGCTTGTAACCGTAAATTCCTAGATGCCCGTAGAATTTCCAGCTACCATCGTTTTCCGCTCTTTCAAACGGGATTTTTGAGCGAGAAAAATACATTGCGTAGTGATTAAAATCAAAAACGCATTTAACAAGGTTTGGATTGTTGACTTCGTCCGCGTCTTTAATTTCTCTTACAAGCGTTGAAATATCAGCATTAGCATCTTCTTTTACACCTTTAATAACAAGTTCTATGTTTGCTTGCTCAATTAACGGTTCATCGCCTTGTAAATTAATAATGTAGCCAATTTCAGGATGACGGTTTGCTACTTCTGCAATTCTGTCACTACCGCTTTTATGTTCCGTTGAAGTCATTTCAACTTCTGCGCCAAACTCTTTGCACGCATTAAAAATTCTTTCATCGTCTGTTGCTACAATCACTCTATCTACCATCGGGCAAGATTTTGCCTTTTCCCAAACCCATTGAATGATAGGTTTGTTATTAGCCTTTAATAACGGTTTGCCTTCAAGTCTGGATGAGCCGTAGCGCGCAGGGATGATTATGGCGGTTTCGTTTTTTATCATATTTTTTATTGGATTAAAGCTTGTTCAAGTTGAAAATTGAAAGTGGAAAGTTGTATTAAACTTTTCAGGTATTACATAAGTTCAATATTGAGCATATTTTAATTTGAAAATTGTAGGGTGCAATTTTTTGCACCATATAAATAACTATCAACTTTCCACTTTCAACTGTCAACTCAAAAAGCCAAAACCCTTTTCCTTTCTTCACTTCTATTTCGTTGCATTAATAAACACAGCATTCGTCTTCAAACTGATTTCACGTCCTGTCAAATAGTTCTGAACATCTTGCATAAATTTATCTACTGTTTTTTCGTCAAAATACTTCAAGTACCTTTCTTTTGTAGAAGGCTGATTTGGTGACGGCGGATTTACAAACCATTCGTTCACCATGTTCGGCTGTACTACGTATTTTGAACGAACTTCTTGCAACTTGACTTCAGGAACTGAAAATCCTGCGATTTCCAAATTCATTTTTAAGGTATCTTCGTCAAAGTTGCAAAGCGAATCAAGCGGATTGTCCATAATTTCGTTTTCAACGCGCTTGAAATCTTCATATTTTTCTATATACATTGGGTCAAGAATTTCCCAATAACGAGTGTTTGAACGAATAATAGGTTCAAATGCGCATAATTTTCCACTTGGTTTTAACACTCTGTATATTTCACTTATTGCAGGTTGTTTGTTCACTACATGAACTAAAACAGAACGCATAAGTGCTTTATGTACACTGCTTTCCGGCAAAGCTAAATGTTCTACGGGACTTTTTAACAACTCATATCCTGTAGTAATTCCTGCATTGTCTAAAATTTGTTTGCAATCATCTAAACAATCCTGAAACATATCAGAAAAAATTACTTTACCTGCACAGTTTTGAAGTTCTAAGGCTTTAAATGCTAAAAGCCCCGTGCCTGTTCCTATATCAAGCACAACATCATAAGGTTTGATTTCTGCATAAACCATAATGACATCGCGAACAGCTTCAAGCCAACGCATTGTTTGTTCTTGCATTTCAGGAGTCAAACCCGCGAAACGGTTTTGCTTAAGCCACTGTGTCCAATTTTTGCAAATCTCACTCATATAATCTTCCTTATTCTTAGGACTGTACGCAAAGATTATACTATATCACCCAAAACTAATCAACAAGCGTTAATGTATTTTCTCTTGAAAAATACTGATTTCTTAATTCTTCAACTCTTTCACGCGCAAAAACAGCATCTTCTGAAAACTGTTTTAATTCTAAAAACTTTTTATAATATCTGATAGCATCTTTATATTTTGCCAATTTATCAAAACTCATCGCAATTCCCAAGTATGCTTTATAATAATCAGGGTTTCTTTTGATAAGTTGGAAAAACGTTTTTGATGCTTCTAAGAAATTACCCATCCCCATAAGCATTGCCGCTTTGTTGTAGTAAGCTTTCAAAAATTCTGGGTTTGTTTCAATTAATTTGTTATAAATCATAAGTGACAAATCAGCTTCGTCAACAAGTTCATGTGCAATTGCAAGCTGAATTTGCGCTTCTAAATTTTCTCTATTAATTAAAATTGCCTTAATTAAATATTCAATCGCTTTTTCAGGATGACCGTCTGATAAATAACAAACGCCGATTTCAAAAAAGAAACTATCATTGCTATCATCAATTTTAACAAGCTTTAAAAGCGTAGAAATAGCCTTTTTGTATTCTTTCAAATATTTATAAGAAACCGCTAAACCGTAATAAGCTTTCGTTTCAGCCCTATCCATCATAATTGCTTGAAGATAAGTTTGAACCGACTCCTTATACATTTTTGCAAACCTCAAAGCATCTGCTTTTACACATAGATTGTATGAGCGCGAACGCATAGGATTAGTAACTTTTTCAGTTACTTTTGCCAAATTCTTATCTACGGTTGCATCTATTTGCATAACTCTCTCCCAATTTTATATTACACAATCAGGTGAGTCTTTATAACAACCAAAAGATGTAAAAATTTAGTCCGATGGATTAATGTTAACAAAATGTAACATATTTTTTATATAAGGGTTGTATAACATCAAAAAAGAGTTAAACTGATATTAGAGGTTAAAAAATGAGCGCAATATCACATATCAATACATCGGATTATTCACATTTACTCGACAGCGTGCAAATTGCTAAAAGTTTTAACGCTCCTACTGATAGAGGTGCTGAACGTGGAGCATTAATTGCGCCAAACGAACCAACTCAAAGCATTGATTTAAACGGTTATTACGAAAATGTACCTGCTCCATCAGGCGACATTATACAAACCGTTTCCGAAAATGTTTCAAAAGCGGCTAACGACTTAGATAACGCTATGGTTGCAGCTTTAGAAAACGGCTATACCGTACAAGATGCAGTAAATATTCAACAAGCAAAAGCTGCTTATGAAGCAAATTACAAAGTTGCTCAATCTACATTCGAAGTTGCCGTTTAAGTTGTAAAAATTTAGTTTAATTTTCTTAACATTTTTCCTCCACCCTTTATTTTTAAAGGGGTTCAGTGTTATACTTGTTTTAAATTACTGAACAAACGGGGGTGTATATTGATTTCTTTAGATAATATTGTAAGTAAGAATATTGGAATATTTGAGAAGAATCTGCTTGGAGGAATAACCAGAAAAAGTGCGGAAAATGCGCTTATGGCTACTGCAAAAGATGTTGAAACAACTCTTTTAAAGGAGAAAAATTCTGCAATAGCTTTGCAACAAAGAAATTTTGAAGAAATTAAAGCAAGGCAAATTGAAAAAATAAATCAAAAAGATGCTGAAATTTTAGATTTATCTAATAAAAATAAAGCTTTAAAGGAAGAAAAAGCATCTCTGACAGATGAAAATTCTTTTCTAAAAAATAAAGTTAGAAATCTGATAACAAAACTGAAAACAAAAATGCCGTTTAGACTAATTAATGTTGACAAAGACGGCAACAGATTATTCGCAAAACCAAACCGAAATGGCGCCAGAATGCTTAAAACAATTTCTAAAGACGGTTTTTTAATTAAATTGGAAGTTGTTCTTCTTGATGGCACAAGTAGGCTTCTTTTTGATGGTAAAAAACAAGAAGTTGCTGCATTAGAAAAAGCCGCTCCCAAAGAAGTTGCTCCTTCATTGGATAAACCTACAGTAATACAAAATAAGGTTGAAGAATCTAAAAGCACAGACAAGCCTGAACAGTCAAGGTTAATGAAAATGTTTACTAAAAAAACAGATGAAAAAACTAAGCGTGAAAGAATGTATAAAATAAGAGAACATTTTATTAATACTGGCGTAGAAGTAAAAGAATCTTGGATAAATCCTAACATTCCTAAAAATGGCGTAATTGTGAATTACGATAAAGAAACAGGCAATGTTTTAAAGAAAATACACTATATAACTCCAGAAAATGCTCCCAGAAATGTAGGTGGAATTTATAATGTAGGAGCATTATCCCATGTTGATGAATTTAATCCAAAAACAGGTAAGATTACGCAAAGAAAGATTTATAATCGAAACGGTTATCTTGATAGAATACAAAAATTCAATGAAGCAGGTAAGTTGGTAGAACAAGCTAAATATCAAAATTTTAGAGCGACTTATGATTGTGTAACAGATAAATCATATCTTCAAGAGTATTTATACATTAGAAGAATTGATAAGTATGATTCGGAAACAGGAAAAATTTTAGAACAAATCAGAGGAAACGGCGAAAAAATTTGGACAATAGCTATATACACAGAAAAAGACGGTTTAAAGTTTACAAACGATGAATCAATGACTGCAGGTAAATGGAATTTAGGTTCAGAAAGTAATGTATTTCCTGTAATGGTTCCACAAGCAAGAGATACTTCTAATACAAAAGAAGTGTATTGGAAACTAAACACCTTAAATGAAGCACCTTTACCGGAAATGACTAAAATTTATGAGATTAGAAAATATGACCAAACAGGCAATTTCGAAATTGTTAAACCTCAAAAGAATTAATGAATCAAGAAATAAACTTCATTATAGAAACGCATAATAAATAGAATTATCAAAAGCAAGATGATTAGCATTATAGCTTGTGGCGATTTCCAGTCGAAGTATTCATGAGTATGAAAAACTCTGTCTGAATATGTTTCAGCAACGTGAACCAAATACAAAACATTGAATAAAACCATGTAGTACGGATTAAATCTTAATGCTACATCGTAAGTTTCTTGTGTATATTTTTGAACAATTCTCAACACTCTATAAGATAAAGCTATATAAAGCAGACATTGCAATACAGAGAATATCAACAAATAAGTAGGGTGTTTATAAAACATAAACAAATAAAATCCGCCGTTTAATGCCAGCAACATAACAAGCCAATTGAGTTTAATGCCGTCTTTTGGTTTTGAAGCTAAATCATTGATGGCTTTTGCATTAATAAAAAACCAAATTGTAGAAAAAAATCCTAACGTCAAAACATCAATTGCTAAAAACGGCGCAAGTTCTTTAAACTTAAGATTTGGAAGCTCAGGTTCTTTAAACAAAGCGTCGCATTTTTCACATTTTAGAGCATCGCTCGCAATAAGATTTCCGCAAAACGGACAATTAATTTGTTCAGTCATAAAACCTCTCTCTGCACTAAAATTATAACATATTATATAATTTTTGCACAGTACCCCGCAATCGGACATTCTAAACACTTTGGTTTAACAGGTTTGCAGACATTTTGTCCATGTGTTACAAGAAGAGTGTTTATATCAATCCAATATTTTTGCGGAAGTTTTTCTCTTAAAGCAAACTCTGTTTCTTCAGGAGTTTTAGTTTTAATATAACCCAATCTGTTAAAAATTCTATGGACATGTACATCCACACAAATTGCAGGTTTATTAAAACCCAATGACAAAACCAAATTTGCAGTTTTTCTACCAACACCTTTAAATTTAATCAAATCCTCGATTTCATCAGGCACTTGACCATTTAATTCTTCATCAATTGTTTTTGAAAGTTCTATAATTTGTTTAGCTTTATTTTCATAAAAACCTACAGGATAAATCGCTTTTGCTAACTCTTCTTGACTAACGTTTTTCATTTCTTTAGGTGTTTTTGCAAGCTCTAACATCCTTAAAGTCGCAGGATAAGTTGTTTTATCGTTTGTTCTAAGGCTTAAAATACAAGCAATAAGAACTAAATACGGATTTCTAAAGGAATCCATAAGTTTTACAAACTCGCTTTGCGGTTGTTTGGCATCTTTTAATAATTTTACGATTTTATCAATGTCTGTCATTGTTTTAAACTCTTTATGTATTCAGAAATCTTCTCTAAAGCAGGCTCTAAATCCTCCGCACAAAATCCAAGCCTTGCATAACCTTCCATTTCTAATGTTTCACCCGGAAGCAATGCAACTCCTGTTGTTTTTTGTAATTCTTTACAGAAAGTACGAGAAGGAATATCCAAATTATATTTTATTAAAACTGTCGTTCCGCCTGTTGGCAAAATGCAATCAATATCAGAATTTTTAGCAAGCCAGTTTTTCAAAATTTTAAGTCCGTTATTCATAATTTTGAAATTACGCTCTTCAATAGCATCTCGATTTTCTATCGCAACAGAAGCGAAATAATCATCCAAAATGCTTACACTGATTGTATTGTATTGTCTTTGGTGATTGATTTCGTTTATTAAATCAATTCTTCCAACGACCCAACCGACTCTAAGCCCCGGCAAAGAGTAAGTTTTAGACATGCTTCCGACAGAAATTCCTTTTTCATAAATATCAGCAATAGAAACCGAATAAGGATTTCCATATAAATTCAAACCTCTATAAACTTCGTCAGACAAAATCCAAATATTATTTTTCTTAGCTATTTCTACGATTTTTTCCAACATCCAATTTGGAATTACTGAGCCTGTCGGATTGTTTGGGTTATTTAAACACAAAAGTTTTGTTTTTGAAGTTACTATTTTTTCTAATTCTTCTAAATCAGGAAGCCAATTATTTTCTTCCCTCAAAAATAAAAGTTTAACATCACAACCTAAAGATTTTGGGATTGAATAGTGCTGCTGATACGTTGGAACAATTGAAACCACTTCATCGCCTTTTTCCAATAAAGATAAAAACACAAGCTGATTTGCACCTATTGCTCCGTGTGTAACAGTTATATTTTCCAAACTTTGATTTGTATAAAGCGATTGAATTGCAGTTTTTAGACGTTTCGAACCTACAATATCACCATAACCTAATTTAACATTAAAAATTTCATCAGAATTAAATGGTAGTTGATTTATTGAAAGCGGTGCAATACAAGTAGTTGTAAGGTCATATTTTGCAGACGCTTCATACTTATTCATCCATTCTTCAATTTTAAAACTTTCGATTTTCATAAGAACATAATATCAGAAACCTAAAGGAATTATGTAAAATTTTATTTTTTGTGTATAATTTAGTAATGAAGGGCGAGTTGGAATTTTAAAGCCCGCAGAAAAAAGAAGGAAAAGATTTTGAAACAATCACGATTAACAATAGCGATTTTTGTAGCACTATTTTTAGGCGTCCTTGTTGGCTGGGCGTTTCCGGCTTTTGCAATCAAACTTCATGTTTTAGCAGAAATTTTCCTTCGAATGATTAAAATGATTATCGCGCCGTTATTGTTTGCAACGCTTGTTGTTGGAATTGCAGGACACGGCGATGTTAAGAGCCTTGGGCGTTTAGGAATAAAAACAATTGCTTATTTTGAAGTTGTTACAGTTTTAGCATTGTTTATTGGTTTAGGATTTGCAAATTTGTTTAAACCGGGTGTTGGTATGGAACATATTGCATCTGCTCAAACCGGCTTAAATCGAATTGTACAAATGGCTTCTACGACCCATCACAATTCATTTGGTGAGTTACTTTTGAGCCTTTGCCCGACAAGTATTTTCCAAGCGATGTCTGACGGAAATCTATTGCAAATAGTTGTATTTTGTATCTTTTTTGCACTTGCAATCTGTGCCGTTGGCAAAAAAGCACAACCCGTAATAGACATTTTAAATTCGGTTGCATCAGTAATGTTTAAATTCACTGAATATGTAATGTTTTTTGCACCAATGGGAATCTTTGGTGCAATTGCTTATACTGTAGGCTCAAACGGAATAACAATTTTACTTAATTACGGAAAAATAATTTTATCATTATATGTAGCTTTAGTCGTGTTTGTAGCAGTAGTTTTAGTTATTGCCTGCAAACTTGTTAAAATTTCAGTTAGAGGTTTAGTTAAAGCCATACAAGAACCTGCTTTGTTATCTTTTACCACTGCAAGTTCAGAAGCAGCATTACCAAAAGCAATGACTATTATGGAGAAATTCGGCGTTCCAAAATCAATTGTAGGTTTTGTTATGCCAACAGGTTATACTTTCAATCTTGACGGTTCAACTCTGTATTTAGCAATGGCTGTTTTATTTTCAACTCAACTCGTTGGAATCAATATGACAATTGAGCAACAACTTGTTGTTATGTTTGCTTTAATGCTCACAAGTAAGGGTGTTGCAGGCGTTCCGAGAGCTTCAATTATTGTTTTGGCAGGAACATTAACAAGCTTCAACATTCCGATTGTCGGTGTTGCTGTTCTTTTAGGTATCGACCAGATTTTGGATATGGGCAGAACAACTGTTAACCTTATTGGAAACTGCGTTGCAACTGTTGTAATTGCAAGATGGGAAAACGCTTTTGACTATAACAAAATGGCAGATTTTATTAAAATGAAAAACTTGAAAACAAATACACTTACAAAAATCAAACATGATGTAAGTTTTCAAAAAGATTTTGTTGGCGAAAAGGTAGAAGTCGAAGTTTAAAATTAGTGAATGAGGAATAAAATATGGAATACAAAGAAACGTTAAACTTGCCAAAGACTACTTTGGAAATGAGAGCAAACGCTACTAAGAAAGAACCTGAAACTCAAAAATTTTGGGAAGAACATGAAATTTACGAAAAAAATATTGCACAAAGAGATAAAGCTAACAAGTTTATTTTACACGATGGCCCTCCATATTTGAGTTCCGAAAAGATTCACGTAGGTACAGCCTTAAACAAAATTTTGAAAGATATTTTGATTAAATATAAATCTATGTCAGGCTTCTACGCACCTTACGTTCCTGGGTACGACGGACACGGTTTGCCAATTGAAAATAAAGTTGTTAAAAACATCAAAGGCGGACGTGAAGCGGTTACTCCTGCGGAATTAAGAGCAAAATGCAGAGAATTTGCTTGGAACAGTTTAAAAGGTCAAGAAGCTGAATTCAAACGTCTTGGTGTTTGGGGTGATTGGGAACATCCTTATTTAACTATTAATCCTGAATTTGAAGCTGAACAAGTTAGAGTTTTCGGCGATATGTATAAAAAAGGTTATATCGAAAAAGGCTTAAAACCTGTTTATTGGTGCGCTTCTTGCGAAACTGCTTTAGCTGAAGCAGAAGTTGAATATGCAGACCATACTTCTACTTCAATCTATGTAAGATTCAAATTTGATGAAGAAGGGGTAAATAAAATTAAGCAATTAGTTGATTTGCCAAATGATAATGTTTATACAGTAATTTGGACAACAACTCCTTGGACAATTCCGTCAAACATGGCAATCAGCATGCACCCAAGATTTGATTATACATTCTTTACATACAAAAATGATGTTTATGTAATCGCTCAAGGCTTGTTGGCAAGCTTCCTTGAAGGTGTAAATTGGGAAGAAAAAGATATTAACGTAATCGGCTCTGTTAAGGGTGCTGATTTAGAATTACTAAACACAAATCACCCGCTTTATAACAGAAAATCGCCAATTATTTTAGGTGAACACGTTACGCTTGAAGCCGGTACAGGTGCAGTTCATACAGCACCGGGACACGGTCTTGAAGACTATGAAGTAGGTTGCAGATACAATATTGAAGTATTTTCACCGCTTGATAGTAAAGGTGTTTGGACAGAAATCGTTGGAGATAAAGATTTAGAAGGAATTCCTTACTATAAAGGCGGTAAAATCGTTATAGAAAAACTTCAAAACTGTGGTGCATTGCTTGCAGCAGCTGATATTAACCACTCTTATCCACACTGCTGGAGATGTAAAAATCCTGTAATTTACAGAGCAACTCCTCAATGGTTTGTTAAGGTTGATAAATTCCGTGACGCTACATTAGAAGCAATTAAGGGCGTAAAATGGATTCCTGCAAGCGGTGAAGCAAGAATTTCTAACATGGTTCAAGGTCGTACAGATTGGTGTATTTCTCGTCAAAGAGCGTGGGGTGTTCCAATTCCTGTATTCTATTGTGAAGAATGTGGAGAACCTATTGTTACGGATGAAACTATTGAAAACGTAGCAAAAATGTTTGAAAAAGAAAGCTCTGATGCTTGGGTTAAATATTCTGCAGAAGAATTGTTGCCAAAAGACTTTGTTTGTCCAAAGTGTGGAAAAAAACATTTCAGAAAAGAAAAAGACATTATGGACGTTTGGTTTGATTCAGGTGTAACTTGGAGAGCTGTTGTAGAAAAACGTTCAGAACAATTGGGTCACACTCCTGTTGAAATGTATTTGGAAGGTTCTGACCAACACAGAGGTTGGTTCCAATCTTCTCTATTAACTTCTATGGCTGTACAAGGTAAAGCACCTTACAAATCAGTTCTTACACACGGTTTTGTATTTGGTGAGGACGGTAGAAAAATGTCTAAATCTTTAGGTAATTACATAAGACCTGACGATATCATCAAAAACTATGGTGCAGATATTTTAAGACTTTGGGCAGCGTCAGTAGATTATAGAAACGATACTAAAATCGGTGATAATATTATTAAACAGCTTGCTGAAATTTTTAAAAAAACAAGAAACACTGCAAGATTCTTGCTTGGTAATATTTTCGACTTCAATCCTGAAACTGATTATGTGAAATACGAAGATTTGAAACCAATTGATAAATTCGCGCTTCACAAATTAAACAAGGTGGTTGAAGAAGTAACAGTAGCGTTTGATAACTATGAATTCTACAAGTATTTCCAATGCTTGCAAAACTTTGCAGCGGTAGACTTGAGTTCATTCTATCTTGATATCGTAAAAGACAGACTTTATACTGCGGGTAAAAAATCAGTTTCAAGACGTGCTTGCCAAACTGTTCTTTATGAAACATTACAAGTTTTGGTTAGAATTTTAACTCCTGTAATGCCTCACCAAGCAGAAGACATTTGGCAAAATACTCCAGAAATGCAACGTGGCGGATTGGAAAGTATTTTGCTTGCTGATTGGGTAAAATTTAATAAAGAATGGGATAACGCTCAATTAGAAGAAGACTTTACAAAAATCTTGAAGACTAGAGAAGTTGTAACTCGTGCAATTGAACCGCTAAGAGCAGAAAAGAAAGTTGGAAGCTCTTTAGAAGTTGCAGTTTATGTTAAGTCTGATGATAGTGAAATCTTGAAAGCGAACGCTAAAGATTTGGCAGACATCTTTATTACTTCTCAAGCTTATGTGGCTGATGAAGCTCCAAGCGAAGTGTTAAACGAATACACAGAAAATGGCATAACTGTTTGGGTAACAAAAGCAGAAGGTGAAAAATGCGAACGTTGCTGGAAGTTTAGAAAACTCGGCGAGCACGCAGGACACGAAACAATTTGTTCAGATTGTTATGACGCAGTAACAGAATAGTTAAAAAAAAGGGACGCTAAAGCGTCCCTTTTTTTTACTTGTGTTCTTTTTGTGCATTTTTATATCTCAATTTTGTGAAATAATTTGTCATCCCTGCAACAAAAAATCCCATTACACCAATTGAAAATACATAAGGCAAACCTGAAATCAGAACTTTTTGTTTTACCAAAGATTTATATTCATCGTTAACGGTTGTTTTCTTTTTCTTCGCCTGTTTTTCAGCCAATTTTCCTAATTCATCGAACTTAGGCACACTCAAATCTTTACCTATTAAATCTTTACACTTACCTGCTTTATGAAGCAGTTTTCTAAATCCTTTTTCAACAAGCTCACTACCAGTGATGACGTACAGTGCAACAAGCGGAAAACGTGTTGCAGTTTCTTTCAAATTTTCTTTACCTCTATCGGAAGAAGCTCCAAAATAGCCCGCACCACCTACTAAAACACAAGTTGTTAATTGTCCCTTACTCAAACATAGTTTTCCGTTCTGACTATTAAAATCCATGCAAAGGTATTTGTTCATAAAATTCTTTGCTTTTGGAGAATTTTTAAATAATTTATTTCCGGGAGCGACAATAAATTCAGAAATCTTTTGCAAAATCTTTGAATTTTTGCCTCTTGTTGCCAAAAGTCCTGCTAAACCTAAACATCCTGCATAAAGTCCCACAGCTAAGCCGATATGTTTTTTAGCGCTGTTTCGAACCTTTTCTTGATGTTTTATATCTTCTTGGCTATTTTCTAATGACGCAATATTTTTAAAATCACTCTTATTAAAAATCTTAAGTGTCATTAAGTTTTTAATATAGTTTAAAGAAAATTCCGTTAACGGTATTGCCATTGCAGCAAGCGAGATTGCCGCTTTTACAGGTAAAATTTGTTTATTTTTAGCTTTGTTTCCTTTTTCTAACAACTCTACCCCTGTCGTAGCAACTTCTTTTTTTAAGTTTTTGTCTAAGCCTTTTGAAAAGACTTTTCTTGCAACTCTTTCACCTAAAATCGTCGGTACAAAATAAATCAATGTTTCTTCTGAGGTTTCCAAAAAAGTATTTTCGGTTAAATCCGCCAAACTTCTTGAAAAGACAGCCTTTGGAATCAAACACGTTGTAACATCTTGTATAAAACGAGATGTTGAAAGCCCCGATGCCTGCTCTTGGTGTCGAACAAACTTAGCCGCAGGTTTAAGCGGTTTTGGCAACGTATTGATTAAATTTTTGTCATTGATTTTTGTCATAATCCATAATCCTAAAACTTGTGAAACTTGAAATTTGCTTTACCTTCGCGGTTTTGTTTACAAAGATTAACACAAGTTAAACAAAAAAGCAGACAAAACCTAAAGGTTTTAACTACCCTTTTATTAATTAAATAGAACAGTAAAAATAGGGTAGTCTAAACTAACCCGCGCCACCAATTTCTATTTAAATAAAAAGTATTTTTCATAAACAATTTCCTTGTATCGATATATCGGTACAAGGAAATTGTAAAACACAAGTTTTAGTTTGTCAATGTTAATTTCAATAAAAAACGAAAGCGAAAACAAAAAATCATTTAAAACAATTTTCCATTTTCTATTTTTCATTGAAAAAAGGTAAGGTGCAATTTTTTGCACCATTAAATTTTAAAGTTCATTTTCTCTAACAAATTTAATCAAACGATAAATTTTTTCAAGCTGTTGTTTGTTGGTTTTAATTTCGTCCAAGGCAGTATAAATATCCGCCAATAGCTCTTTTGGTTCTTTAATATTTTCATACGCAAATAATTCTTCTGCAGTTACAGAAAGCGCTTCAATGATTTTATCCAGCGTATCTGCGCTTACAAAACATTCTCCGACCTCAATTCGACTCAAATTACGAGGAGTAATATCAATCATCTCCGAGAGTTGCTCCTGTGTTAATCCTCTATTTTTGCGCAATCTTTTAATTCTTTCACCAAGTAATTTCTTAATATTCATAACAACTTCTTACTATAATGTCTATTTTTTATCCAAAACCTGACGTGTAATATCATAATATATTAAGTTTTGTAAACTCTAAACGGCGCATTACGTCTACGTTTTACATGTTTTTCAGCATTTGATGTCTATTTTTAGGCAATTCTTCAAACTCAAATAACTTTATATATACATAACACGAGATTGCAATCAGAATTAAACGCCATAGGATATTAGAAAAGTAAAAAATAGTTAAATAGAAAAATTAAGGAGAAAGAATTATGCAACCAGTAGCTTACAAAAACAAATTAGAAGTAAAAGAAGGAATGACAGTACAACAATTGCAAGAAAAAGGCAACCCCGCACAAAAGCAAGCCGCAACAATATTTGATTATAATGGAGATGGAAAATATGACGCATACGAAGCTTTGGCTTTCAATCACACCAGAATTACTGCCGATACAAAAATGGGAGAAATTAGATTATACGATAAGGATGCACCTAAAAATGCCAAACCTGATAAAATTGTAAAAATTAATACAGAGAAAGCTAATTACGCAAAAAGGAGTGCTAAATATCAAAAGTTCGCTCAAACTCTTACTAGATTCGGTTTAGATGTTGGACACGCAGAATGGGTTGGCTTTAATGAAGCACAAGTAAAAACTGCTAATGGTAAATCATATTTAGTATTAAAAGCCGTACCAAAAACAAATCCAACAGGCAATGAACAATGCTATGCAATGGAAGATTGTTGCGAACTTTCTATACCATTAGATAAAGATTATGAGCCAAGTAAAATCGAAATGTATCGAGCAGAAGATAACTGCAATGTACATTTTAACAATCTTAAGGGTACTTTAAAAATTACAGGCAATGCAACAAGAAATCATGGCTTTGCATTTGGTGGAAACTCCAATGTTACAGTTATAGGAAAAAGCGGTATTCCTGATGAAATTGCAGTTGAAGATAATGCAAAAGTAACAGTAAAAACTGATGATTATGCTGACACACTCTATGATAGAACAAGGAGAGGAGAAGATCATTATCCAGTCGAAACTCACCACTTAAAACCTGGTACAACAACAGTCAAAGGCGCAGGCAAAATTAAATAAGTTTGTATTTTTAAAATTTAATGGTGCAAAAAATTGCACCCTACAATTTTCAAATAAAATATGTTCAAGATTGAACTTATACTGATTGAAAAAAGTAGGGTGCAATTTTTTGCACCATTAACTTTTTTAACTCTACACTGCTACTTTTGCAGACTTCTTATTATCTTCCCAAACATCAACAAGTGTTGAGCAGAAGAAGATACTTGAATAAGTACCGATTGCAATACCCAAAATCATCGCAAGAACGAAATCTCTTGTTGTAACACCACCCAAGAAATACAATGCAAGCAATGTAATCAAGGTTGTTAAAGATGTATTAATACTTCTTGCAAGAGTTTGGTTAATACTTGCGTTCATAATTTCACCGAAAGTCATTTTCTTAGAATAGTATTTCAAGTTTTCACGAACCCTGTCAAATACAACAATTGTATCGTGAACAGAAAAACCGATTACTGTCAAAAGCGCAGTTACAAACAACGCATCAATTTGCACATCATAAAATAATCCCAAGATTGAGAATACACCGCAAACAAACAATGCGTCATGAACAAGCCCTAAAATAGCTGCAAGCGCGTAATCAAATTGAAATCTGAATGTCAAGTAAGCGATAATTCCCACAAGTGCTAAAGATAAAGCTATCAAAGAGTTTTTAAACAATTCCATACCCAAAGTAGGACCAACAGAAGACACTTGAACCAATTCAGGTGCAGAGAATTCTTGAGAAATAATTCCCGTAATTTTGTCCTGATCGGCAGAACCTTCTTCAATAAACTTTGTTCTGATAGAAAGAATTGATTTCAAATCAGTACTTTCTTGTGAATTTACATTGATAATTTGCAAATATGGATTATCAATTCCGCCTTCTTCTAATTTTGTTCTAACATCAGCTAATTTATTGTTAGAAATATCCTCTTTAACACCATATTGAAGAGTTGTACCGCCTGTATAATCAATACCAACTTTCAATGGCGTGTGTGTAGGATAAGTAATTGTTGAATAAATCATTGACACAATCCCCGGCAATAAAAGTACTGCTGACAGTGCCAAAAATATAAATCTGTTTTTTACGATATCTAGTTTCATTGTGTGTTCCTTTTTTATTATTAAAGCATTTTTGAAATAGTTGAAATGTTGAAAGTTTTTATAAATTACTTTTTCGCTTTTCAACTTTTCATCTTTTTAACTCAATTAGTCTAGTATTCCAAACTTAGCTTTTTCTCTCTTAGTTTCTACCGCTTGGAAGCCTTCATTAATGTCAGATGCTTTCAAACCGAATAGTCCAGGATGAGTTAATTTTCCTGTACCAAAGATTAAGTGCATAAAGTTCTTTGTAATAGTAATAGCACTAAACATAGAAACAATAACACCAACTGCAAGAGTCAAAGCAAAACCTTTAACAATACTTGTTCCGCAGCAATAAAGAATTGCGCAGGTAATAATTGTTGTCATATTAGAGTCAAAAATACTTGTAAATGCTCTATCAAAACCTGAATTAATTGCCGTAAATAATGTTCTACCAGCTCTCAATTCTTCTTTTGTTCTTTCAAAGATAAGAATATTAGCATCAACCGCCATACCGATACTTAGGATAAAACCTGCAATACCTGCAAGAGTCAATGTAATTGGAATAGCTTTGAATAAAGCAAATAACATTAATCCGTAAATTACAAGTGCCAAATCGGCAATCAAACCCGGTGCTCTATAATAAGCCGCCATAAATAACATTACAAAACCTAAACCAATAATACCTGCAATCTTAGATTTTGCGATACTATCTGCACCAAGAGTCGGCCCTACAGTGTTTTCTTCAATAATCTTAGCCGGAACAGGCAAAGCACCTGCGTTTAACAAGTCAACTGTTTTTTTAGCTTCTTCATAAGCAAAACCGCTGTCACCGCCTGAAATTTGCGCTCTACCGCCTGTAATAGGTTCTCTGATTACAGGTGCTGATTGTAATTCGCCATTAAAGAAAATTGCCATTTGTTGACCAACAAGTTTTTTAGTTAAATCTGCAAATTTCTTTGTGCCTTCGCCATTGAATTCCAAATCTACAACCCATTGACCGTTTTGAGAATTTGTACTCAAATTAGCTTTTGATAAATCTTTACCAGTTAAACCCGTTGCAACCCATTCCATTTCACCATCTTTCATAACAGGTTTTCTGAAATCAAGCTCAGCAGTTTCACCCAAATATTCTTTTGCTTGGTTCAAGTCAGAAACATCTGGAATTTCGATAACAAGTCTTTTGTCACCTGCTCTTTGTACCACTGTTTCTGATACACCGAGTTTGTTAACTCTGTTTTCAATCGCAAATTGCAAACTCGCCATCATATCAGGTGTAATTTGTGCGATTGTGTCTGTTGTTTGAGCTTCAAGAACAAGTCTTGAACCGCCCACAAGGTCTAAACCAAGTTTTGTAGGCTTAACACAAATTGTTATTATAGACGCAATAACAATTACGACAATCGCCCAAAACATAATCAGTTTGTTCTTCATCTATATGTACTCCTTTTTATATTATAATTTTATCCCAAAAATGAAAAACTCATTCATACCCGACTGTCTAAATTGAATCAAGCGTAAAGAGTAATTCTGTTTTTTCAGCTTTAGTAAGCGGAACAAGCGGTTTTCTTACATATTCTTCAATCAAGCCTTTGTAAGCCAAAGCTGCTTTTACAGGAACAGGGTTTGGCGCCATAAACAATTTCTTAAATATCGGATAAAGTTTTTGGTGCATATTTCTTGCAGTCATAGAATCGCCTGTTTTGAAGTTTCTAATCATTGATTTAATTTCTTTGCCGAAAATATGAGATGCAACAGAAATTACACCATGCGCACCAACCGAAAGCATCGGTAATGTTAAACTATCATCGCCCGAATAAATCGCAAAATCGTTTGGACAAGCCATTTTTAATTCAGTAATAACATCCATATCACCAAAACTTTGTTTTAAAGCAACAATGTTTTGATATTTTCTTGCAAGAGTTTTTACTGTATCAACACTCATATTCACACCTGTTCTTGATGGAATATTGTAAAGAATAATCGGAAGTTCAACTGCTTCTGCAACCGCAGAGAAGTGTTCAATCATGCCGGCTTGAGAAGGTTTATTGTAATAAGGAACAACGCTTAAAATTGCGTCTGCGCCTTCTTTTTCGGCTAATTTTGACATTTTAACAGCAGTTTCGGTTGAATTAGAACCACAACCCATAATTACTTTGCCTTGCGCGCCAACAGCTCTTTTTGCGCTCAAAAGGATTTCAATTTCTTCTTCGTGTGTCAAAGTAGGTGATTCACCTGTTGTACCTGTTACTAAAACAGCATCAGAACCTGTGTTTACAAGTTGATAAGCTAAAGTTTCAACTTTGTCATAATCAACTTCCAATTTTTCGTTAAATGGTGTTACCATTGCGGTTATTACTTCGCCTGCGTCATATCTCATTGTTTGCTCCTTATTTTTCTTTCTTTCCCCTCGCCCTTAAGGGAGAGGGAGCAGTCGTTGGCAAACCTTAGTGAGCCTTACGAATGCGGGTGAGGGGCGTTTTCCCTCGGATTTATTTTTTGTTATTGTTGGGCAAGAATGCCCAACCTACATTTTCATTCACTTACTACAATATTTCCTTGAACTCATGCACCTCTAACGTTCTATCCCCGTTTTGAAAAACGCCGACTTGCGTTGTTTGGTATCTGTGAGTTTCGTTGTATTTGTATCTGTAAGCTGTGTCAGCAGCCATAGAAATCATACCAAAATGATTCAATGTTGACAATTTCGCTAATTGTCCCATATCGTCGCCTGATTGAATACAAATTGCGTAGTCAATCGGTGCGTTTGAATGCAAAACTTTAAACAAAACATCCAACACTGTATCAATTTTATCAAAATCAATAAATTCATACAAAAAACCGCCGTTCATCATCATAGGTTTTACTGCAGTTTTTTCAGAAATGAATTTATTCATCAATTTATTTTGTTCATCAAGGTTAACATTCAATTCTGCATGCGCATATTTCTTTTTAAGCTGTGTCTTAATTAAAACTGCGTATCTTTTAATTTTTTTTTCTTCTCTTGTTATATTAACTTTAAGTTCTTTATTAAAAATTGCTTCTTGAGTCTTTTTAGCAACAAAATGTGCACTTTTGTAAGCAGCTTCGGCAATATTTGAAAGAATTATAAACAAATTCATCAAATAAACACCGGCAGTAAGAATAATAACTGCACTAAAATATTTGAACTCGAATTTTGCACCCCAAAAGTCGAAAGTTACTGAATAAATGCTGTTTGTAAATTCAAGTAATCCATCCAAAAAAGGTTTCATAAAACCTAACCACGCCCAATCAGCCCCAGTAAGATTTTGCACCCAATAGCATAGGAGCATAAGAATACAAAATACAAACACAATTTTCATTAAATGCAAAAAGCTTCTTAAGAAATTAAAACAATTTAGAACAAAATTGTGCATTTATTATTCTCCCAAATAAATGTTGTCAATAAGTCTTACGCCCTCTACTCTGCACGCAATCAGTGCGATAGAGTCTTTATCTGCATTTGGTTTTTCTTCCAAAGTATTTTTATCCAAGATTTCCAAATATTCCATATCGTGCTTATCGGTTAAATAGCTGTAAGCAGTTTCTTTTAAGGCAGAAACATCAGTTATACCTTTTTGGAAACAAGCTTTAATGTTCTTCAAAATTTGTGATAAAACAAGCGCATCTTTTTTGCCTTCTTCAGATAAATATTTGTTACGAGAACTCAACGCCAAACCTGATTCTTCTCTCACAATCGGGCATTGAATAATTTCAATCGGTACATTAAGGTCTTTAACCATTTTCTTGATAATGATAACTTGTTGCGCGTCTTTTTGTCCAAAAAATCCGTAATCAGGTTGAACAATATTAAATAATTTTAAAACAACGGTACAAACTCCGTCAAAATGTCCTACTCTTGTTTTACCGCAAAGTTTATTAACATAGAAAAATGGAGGACAAACGTAAGTTAATGTATCGTTTGAAAGTCTGTTACCTTCACCGTACATTTCTTTTGGAGTTGGAGCAAAAACCAAATCAACGCCAACAGAATTGCATAATTCCATATCTTTATCCAAAGTTCTAGGATACTTGTCGAAATCTTCTGAAGGTCCGAATTGAATAGGGTTTACAAAAACTGATACAACAACTTTGTCACAAGTTTCTTTTGCTTTTTTTATAAGGCTCAAATGTCCTTCATGCAAAGCTCCCATCGTTGGAACGATACCAACTTTCAAACCTTTCCATTCTGCTCTTTTTTGTCTAAGCTCCTCGATTGTATGTACTAACATTACACTCCCCCTTTTTATTATGTACATAATTATAACACATAATAAATAGGTTCAATATTTATTTTCTTGCTTGTGCAAGCAAGAAAATAAATTGTATTTACCCAAAAGTTAATAACACCCTCACCCGAAAATCTAAGTTTCGCAAAGCTCAACTTGGTTTTCTACCCTCTCTTTGGGAAAGGGTAGAAAATTCAACAAAACAACCAAAAATTTTTCATGCTAAAATGAAACTATAAAAAGGAGCTAAAATGAAAATCGCAGTTATTTCAGATATTCACGGCAACATGGAAGCCTTAGAAGCCGTTATGGCAGATATTGAAAAACAACAATGTGACAAAATCTTTGTACTCGGAGATTACGCAATGGCAGGGCCTGAGCCGAACAGCACAGTTGAATATTTTATGGCTCGTAAAGATGACCCAAAATTCAAGCTTATTCAAGGTAACACAGATTTAATGATTGCAGATTATTCTGATGAGCTTTATTCAAAGCTTAAAGAAAAAGCTCCTGTGATGGCAGAAGCTCTTAAAAACGACGCAGAAATTCTAAATCCGCCCGAAAAATATTTCTTGAAAAATCTTCCAATCCAATTGGAAGTTGTAGAAGGCGGAGTGAAGTTTTTGTTGGTTCACGGCTCTCCTAGAAAAAATAATGAAGATATTTTGCCTGATACACCAATAGAAGAAGTTGAAAAAATGCTTGTAAATGTTGATGCCGACGTTGTATTATGCGGTCACACACATTTACCTTGCGGTTTCCAAACATCCAAAAAGAAAACCGTTGTAAACGCAGGCAGTATCGGTCGTCCATTTACGCCTGAACCTAAATCCTGCTACTTAACAATAATCGTAAATAACGGCGAATGCCTGTTTGAACATCATTTTGTCGAATACAATAAAGAAAGAGCAAGTGCAAAATTAAGAAAAAGAGAATTTGAAGGCGCGGACAAACTTGCAAACATGCTTCTTAATCCAAAGGTAAGGCATTTTTAATTATGATAAAAGTTTCTTGTCCTGCAAAAATTAATTTAACGCTTGAGGTCGTAAACAAACGCGATGACGGTTTTCATAACATAAAAAGCATTATGCAAACTGTTAGTTTATACGATTATCTTACAATTGAAGCTAAAAAAGCCGAAACAACAGAAATTACTCTTTCAGGCACTAGCGAAGAAATTCCTTACAACGAAAAGAATTTAGTCTTTAAAGCCGCAAAATTATTTTTGGAAGAAAGCAGAATTTCAGCCAAAATCAATATTTTTATAGAAAAAAATATCCCGATTGCAGCAGGACTTGCAGGCGGAAGCACAGACGCAACAGGAACACTTTACGGGTTAAATGAGATTTTAGGACAACCGTTCAGTAGAAAAGAATTGCACGAACTTTGCTCAAGCTTAGGTTCGGATTTGAACGTATGCTTAGAAGGTGGGACTTTGCTTGCTACTTCAAGAGGCGAAGTTATCGAAAAACTTGATTGCGACATAAATTATCCTGTGACACTGATTAAACCGAAAAAACTCGGTATTTCAGCAAAAGAAGCATACACAAAATATGCCGCAAAAAAAATCAAACCGCAAAACAACATGACAGAAAAAATGATTGATGCAATCAAAAACCAACAAGATATCCAAGAATTTTTGTACAACGACTTAGAATATGCGATTTTTGATGATTACAGGAAATTACAAACAATAAAAGAAAAATTGCCAAACTCAATTATGTCAGGCTCAGGCTCTACTTATTTTATTTTAGGCAATTTGAAAGAAAATATATTTGATGACACGTATCAAGTTATTCCAAACTTACATTTTGTTAACAAAGGCGTTTTATCTGAAAAACTTCTAGTTAGCAATAACAAAAATAGCTAAATATAATTACTTACCCCAAATTTAGCGTTAGATTTTTAGTGCTTTTCGACCCTTTGTTAAGATTTGTAAAATACTGAAAAATACCCTTTATTTTCTTAATATTTCTTAACAGCTTATTTAAAATCCTGCATTGCTGTAATAGCAATGCTTTTTAGCATTTTGGCATGTTACTTTGTGAAGTTTTGTAACAAAACAAAACAAAACACTCAAGTTTTACCAAAAAACGCCGTAGACACAACTATCAAAGCTGTTGATTAGGAAATAAAAAAAAGGAGTTGTGTCGTTATGAAAAAAGTTGTATTAATGTTATTCGCATTTTTGTTTTTAGGAGTTAACCAAGCATTCGCTTACAGAGTTACAGATTTCTCTAGTGATGCAAAAATCGTTGAAGCTGTTAGAGTTTTAGAACAAGCAGGTGAAACAGATGTTTTAAGAAGTCTTGAAAGAAGAGCAGTAAGAATCAAATTCAATAATCTTTCAATGGTATCTTATAATAGCGCAAACGCATTTGCAGTAAGCACTACAAATGAATTCGGTACAAAAGTTATTTATATCAATTCAATTTACAGAAACGCACCTGCTGAACAAATCGCTTGCTTAATCGCACACGAAAGCTGCCACACAGGCTACAGTGCAACATTAGCAGAAGAAACAACTGCAACTCAAAAAGAAGCAGCTTGTTGGACAAGACTTAAATCAGCATCTAAAGTTTATCCTGATTCTAAGTTAACAAGAAGATTAGACAAATTGAGCGGCCTTTACTTAGCTTCATCTAACAACAATAACTTAGTTGAACAAAAAATCGCATCAAGCAGTTTCTACAGAAGCCAATTAGGTTTAAACTAATTTAAAAGAATTAACAACTCCTATTTTAAAGATTGTAAGAGGTTGATATTATGTCAGCCTCTTTTAGTGTCTATTCAGGATATCAGATAAAATATTGCTTGCTATTTTAATTTGTTTTTGTTTTAATAATCTTAACTGTTGAAGTTTTGAAAATTTTATATGCCGATGTGATGGAATTGGTAGACGTGCCAGACTCAAAATCTGGTGTAGGCAACTACGTGCCGGTTCGACCCCGGCCATCGGCATTTTTTACACTAGAACATGACAATGTAGATTGGGCTTTCTGCCCAACATTTAAGTTAGAAGCCCTATATTATGAGAGTACAGAAAGTAGACAACTTTTCACACAGAGTTAATTTTTGTGCGCAAAAAAATAAAAAAAATCCAATTTCAAATATGTCAACACCAATGCAAGACGGTTTAAGTACAGCAGGCGCTTGGTTTGGTTTTGGTGTTGTTTTGGATTTTGTTTCAAGAAAATGCCACTTCTTTAAATCACCGGTAAAAAATTCTATTGCTATGAACGGTCTTATCGGAGTCGGTGCAGGTGCAATTACATGTGCAAAAGATAAGTTTACTAAATCAAAAGAAAACTAAAAAATTCTAACATATTTTTTCAAAATTTCTTCTTGAAAAGTTTCCGGCAGTTTGTCAAATTCATTTATATCCATCAAAAACGGAATATCACTATCAATTAGCAGTGTTTTTAGTTCATAGAGATATTTTCCTTCTTCATTAAAACTTTTTACTGTCATATCTAAATCACTGCCTGAATGTGAATCGCCATCCAAGCGACTTCCATAAGCCCAAATTTCTGCGTTCGGGCAATAATTTTTAAAAATTTGTGTTAATTCATCAAGATATTTTTGTTTTACATTAAGCATTATCAATAACTTTCTGTAATTCTTTTACATCAGCTAAGAAATCTTTTACTAAAGCTAAAGTTTCTTCTGCAAATGCCTGACCATAATCGTGTGCCGTATTATTTCTATTATCTCTATATTGCATCCATCGTTTCACTTCATCTTCCGTTATCAATGAAAACTTATGTGCCTGCCTAAAAATTTCTTTAAAAGTCAACGTATCTAATGCCTTTTTGGTAGCAAAGTACGGAGCAATTTTCTTTTTTAATAACTTTCCGCTCTGCTCAAGTGTCATTTCAAACCCTTTGACCAAAGAATTGCGATATAATTCGTAATCAATCGTTCCTTCTTGTGTTTGAATTAACATTTCATAAGATTTTTCCAATGTAGCAATACATTTTTGTAAATATTCTGTGCTAATTTCAGACATTCATTTTCTCCTACATTTATTTTATCGCAAAAATGACTTTTAAAAAACCTTCTCATAATAACAGTAAGTTAGATAATAGTTTATAAAATCCAGCTTATTAATAACTATTTCCTACCACAATATCTAAAATGTGAAAAAGTATTAACTTCCCCTTGCTTGAGAGTTACTCTCATTTGCTAAAATATTAAATATAGAGGTTTAAGATATGAAGATTGAAAATTTTTTAGAATATATGAAAACACAAGAAAAAGTTGAGGTTGGTACTGACGCTTTTGCAATGTTTCACGAACTCAGTCAAAGAGCTTTAAAAATCACGATGGAATTGAATAACAAATATCATACTCCAGATGAAATTATAGGTATTTTTTCTGAACTGACACATCAAAAAGTTGACTCTACATTCAGAATGTTTCCACCATTTTATACGGATTGCGGTGTCAATATAAAAGTTGGGAAGAATGTATTTATAAACGCTTGTTGCAAATTTCAAGACCAAGGCGGAATTGAAATCGGTGACAATGTTTTAATTGGGCATAATGTAGTTTTGGCAACACTTAACCATGAAATGCCAATTGCAAAAAGGTTAAACATGATTGCTAGAAAAATCAAAATTGGCAACAATGTTTGGATAGGTTCAAACGCAACAATTCTGCAAGGTGTTACAATTGGTGACGGTGCTATTATCGGCGCAGGAAGCGTTGTCACAAAAGATATTCCGCCAAACCACATTGTAGCAGGAAACCCTGCAAAAATATTAAAAAAAATAGAAGAATAAAAATTAAAAAAGAAGTTTTATACATTATGATTGATTTTATTATGTTTAGCAAACGGTTTTACGTTTGCTAAAACAAAGGAGGTAAAAACAATGGCAAAAATAGTTCAAACAGCGGGACGTGACCAATTGGGCAATTTCGCACCTGAATTTGCGCATTTCAATGACGATATTTTATTTGGCGAAAACTGGAATAACACAAATATCGATTTAAAAACACGTTCTATAATTACAGTTGTATCTCTTATATCACAAGGAATTACGGATAATTCTTTAAAATACCATCTTCAAAATGCGAAAAATCATGGCGTTACTAAAACTGAAATGGCATCAATTATTACTCACTGCGCTTTTTATATGGGTTGGCCAAAAGCTTGGGCAACATTCAATTTAGCCAAAGAGGTTTGGGCTGATGATAACACTCAAGCTTTGAGCGACAAAGACAAATATGCTCAAACAATTATGTTCCCTATTGGCGAAGAAAACACAGCTTACGCAAAATATTTTATCGGCAAAAGCTATCTTGCACCACTTTCTACAAGCCAAGTTAAAATGTTCAATGTAACATTTGAACCTAAATGTAGAAATAACTGGCATATTCACCACGCTAAAACAGGCGGAGGACAAATGTTAATCGTAGTTGGCGGTGAAGGTTGGTACCAAGAATGGGATAAAGAACCGCAAAAATTGAAAATCGGTGATGTTGTAAACATTCCTGCTAACGTTAAACATTGGCATGGTGCAACGGCCGACAGTTGGTTCTCTCATATCGCGGTTGAAGTTGACGGCACAGAAACTTCTAACGAATGGCTTGAACCTGTGACGGATGAAGTGTATAATAAGTTATGAAAAACAGATTTTATATAAGGTGCAATAATTGCACCTTATATTTTCAAAAGAGGAGTGTTTGCATGAATTTAGCAGTATCAAGTGTAAATTTTGACGGGCGTAAAAATCCTAAATTGCATTTAAGAAGAAGGCAATTAAAGAGTTTAAAGCTTCAAGAAAACGAATTGAAAAATAATTGCAAGATGCTTAAAAATGATTGCCAAGCTCTTGAGCTTACATACGGTAAAGTTTCTAAACTTGCTTATGACAACCCGAATGCGCCAAAAGTTTCTGAGCTTTGGAAACTTAAATTTGATATGCAGCACAGCTTTATTTATGGTTCATACAAGGATTACAAGAATGCTCGCATAAAATACACAGAAGAAGCTGCTAAGAATAAAGAACTTTTAAAATACGTAAAACAACCGATACAATTTAATCAACCAATTTCAATTTTTTCTAAAATGGGACGAAATATGGCGAAAAACCAATTTTTAGATAAATTTAGAAAAGATACGCCTGCTGAAAAAGAATTAAAAGCATTTTATAAAGAAAATGCAAAACGTGATGCTATGCACCAAGCGTTGGGGTTGGATAGACAAGGGTAATAGCCATTTATATAATCCACCAAACGAAAATCCGTTTCACTAACATGGGAAGGAGCTCAACCGCCCTTATTAGGGAGGTCGCAGTTGTTCGAACGATAGTGAGTTACAAATGCGGGTGGGTATCAATTAATAAATAAAAAATATTGAAAACAATTTTCCACTTTCCATTTTCAATTTTCCATTACAACAAACCGCTCGCATCTAAAAGTCAAACGCGTAATATTATCGTGGTATAACAAATCCCCAAAACGGCTTACAATTATTATCAAACACACAAATATAAGAAACTTTTTGTTTACGACATTTTTTCACCTTAAAATCAGCTTGCCCGTAGGTAATTTGTGAAATATAATTATCTCCGATTTTTTGTTCACAAGGATTGCAAAATTCTTTTTTGGAATGAATTTTAACATTCATATTGTATTCATTTGCATACAAATCAACTAAAAAATTTGTTGACTCTGACGCAAATACCGTTGATGAACTAAATAGAATTAATAAACCGATTAAAAACTTTCTCTTCATAACTACATAATAGCATAATTAAAACGTTTTTTGTAAAAATTTATTACAATTTCGTTATTTTTACTAAAGTTTTCAAAAAAAATACCGATAACTATATTGTTAGACTTAGGGTGTGTATATTATGGCAATCAATAGAATAGAAATTTATACTTGTTCATTTTGTTCATCAGGCGGAAGCGTTGATGAAGAAGAAAAAAGAATTATGCGCAGATTATTGCAATATGGCATTAAACCGACGGGACAAAAAAGTATAGATAAACCGAAATTACATGAAATTGAGTTGCAAAAAGCAAAATTAGAAGATTACGTTAGTAATAAATTTCTGACAGTTACAAAAAGTGAACAAGAAAAAATTCAGGCAAAAAAGAAAGAAAAACGCAAAGAAAGAAGCCCCGAAAAATATACAAATTCTGAACAAGCCCAAAAAGTTATGGGCGAACAAATATATTTGGCAATTAAGATGAAAAAAAAGAAGAAGTTTTGAAGTTATTGTTGGGCTGAAAGCCCAACCTACTACTAATCTACTACTAATCTATTAAATCTCTCAAGACTTTATATATTTGTTCCAGTTTTTCTTGATTATTATGAATTTTACCTATATATGCATTTATTGCCATTATAAGTTCTTCTTTTGTTTTAATGTGTTCATTAGCAAAAAGTTCTTGTGTTGTTGTATTTAAAGACGTCAAAATATGCTCTAATGTTTCAGGCTTTGGAAAGCTTATACCTTGTTCAATATTACTCAAATTCCTTGATGAAATATCAATCATTTCCGCAAGTTGTTCCTGCGTTAAAGCATTTTGTTTACGCAATCTTTTTATTTTTTCACCAAGTTCTTTTTTTATATCCATAATTTACCTTTTAGAAATTTGACATCAATTTATTTTAAAAATATGTCCTACTAAATCATGATATATTAAGCTTTGTAAAGCTGAAATGTCGCACCATTTCTTATTTTTACATATTTATGATGTATTGCATTGAACTTTTAGGCAATTTTTAAAAACAAAAATACTTTATATATACATCAAGGATATCCGAGAAAACATTACACGAGATAATACAAAAAATAAGGAGAAAAATTATGGTATCAGACGGACAATTAAGAGTTGGAATGAAATTTGAAACAGTAGCAAGTGCTTGTAGAAAAGTTGCAGACACAGAAAGAGGAATCGGTGGTAAAGTAACAACGAGAAATGCTAAAACAATTGGTGGTTTCTATGGAGAAAAAAGTGGCAATCAGGTTGTTTTTTCAGAAAGTGACAATGGTAAGACTACCAGCTATGGTGCGACAATTGGCGGTAGAACCTATTGTGGCAAGGTTCAAAATTCACATTTAAAAAATAAAGACGAATTAATGTCACAACCGTTTACAAGAATTTATAATTCTGAAAGAACACAATATGCAGAAGATAAAAACCATAATGGAATTATTGATAAAGGTGAAATCTTCGATTGTTTGTGGTAAGCCAAGAAATGAAAATCATTAAACAGAGTCGGAAAAAGCTTTGAGCTTTTTCCGACTCTGTTGTAAGTTATTGTTGGGCTAAAAGCCCAACCTACATTTTGAAATAAAAATGGAAAGTTGATATTATTTAAAACAACTTTCCACTTTCAATTTTCAACTTTCAACTCACATCTTTAATAAGACGCGCGCATACTATATCATCAAACCGCCTGCAACTTCAATAGCTTGACCTGTTACGTATTCAGTATCAAGAGCCAAGAATTTAACAACCTTAGCGATATCTTCCGGAGTACCTAATCTCTTCATTGGAATAGCTTTTAAGTATTCGTCAATGTTAGGAAGTTCTGCAGTCATAGCTGTTTGAATAAAGCCAGGGCAAACTGCGTTTACTCTGATATTTCTTCCACCAAATTCTTTTGCAAGAGTTTGAGTCAAACCGATTAAGCCTGCTTTAGAAGCTGAGTAGTTAGCTTGACCTGCGTTACCGTGACGACCTACAATACTTGACATATTGATGATAGAACCTTGACGAGCCTTCATCATGTACTTGATTACAGCGTGAGTTACACAATAAGCAGAAGTTAAGTTAATCTTAATAACTCTTTCCCATTGTTCCATGTCCATTCTAATGAATAAACCGTCTTTTGTAATACCTGCGTTGTTCAACAATACGTCGATTTTACCGTGTTCAGCAATCATTTTATCAACAGCTTCTTGAACTGCTTCAGCGTTTGAAACATCAAATTGATAGAACCAAGCGTTTACACCCAAAGCCTTAATTTCATCAAGAGCAGGTTGAGCTTTTTCAGCTTCACAAATATCGTTGATAATAATGTCGCAACCGGCTTTTGCTAATTCTAAAGCACAAGCTAAACCGATACCACGTGAACCACCTGTAATAAGTGCAATTTTTCTTTCTGTCATGTAATTCTTCTCCTTATTTTTAAGTTTTTGTTGGGCTGAAAGCCCAACCTACATTTTCTTTTTAATTATCAAATCTTTGGTCATTCCCTCTCCTTACAGGAGAGGGTTAGGGTGAGGTGTTTATCTTACACCCCTGCCATTTGTTCTTTTAATGCGCTAACAGTCGCATCCAAAGAAGCTTTATCAAACACATTGTAAACAGTTGTTTCTGGTGCAATCTTTTTATTCAAACCAGCTAGAACTTTTCCCGGTCCGATTTCAATAAACGTATCAACGCCTTCTGCAACCATTTTTTGAATAGTTTGTGTCCAATGAACTGATGAAGAAATTTGTTTCGGCATTTTTGATTTGAAATCTTCTGCCTTAACTGTAGCTTCGGCATCTACGTTTGTAATAACAGGAATAGAAGCGTCATTTAAACTAAATTCAGCAACAAAACTTGCGAATTCTTTGCCTGCATTTTCCATGAATTTAGAGTGGAATGCGCCTGAAACAGCAAGAGGTACAACTCTTCTTACACCGTTAGCAAGCAACCATTCAGAAGCGGCCTTAACTGCGTTATCATCACCTGTAATAACAACTTGCGCAGGTGAATTGTAGTTTGCAACATCAACATAACCAACTTTTGAGCCTTCTGCCAAGCCTTGTTTTAGTTGTTCTTCAGAAGCGTTTAAAACTGCAGCCATAGAACCGCCTTTTGTAGCGCCCATCAAATCTGCACGTTTTTGGATAAGTTTAAGAGTTGTTTCCAAATCCATAACGCCAGCAGCGTGCATTGCACAATATTCACCCAAAGAATGACCCGCAACAAAATCAGCGTTTATATTTAATTCAGATTTTAAAGCTTCCATCGCAGCAATTGACATTGTTACGATTGAAGGTTGTGTATTAACAGTTTGTTTCAAATCTTCTTCAGGTCCTTCAAAACAAATTGTTGTAATACTTTTGTTTAAAGTTTTGTCAGCTGTATCAAAAACATTTTTTGCAGCTTCAAAATTATCATATAAATCTTTTCCCATGCCCACTGCTTGTGAACCTTGTCCTGGGAATAAAAATGCTACTTTTTTTACCATAGTATACTCCTTTTTGTTTTATAAACTTTGATTACATCTTTAAAAAGTTGAAGAGTTGAATGGTTGAATAGTGAAAAAGTTCTTTTAATTCCCTTCGGTCATAAATTCTTTTCAACTCTTCCCCTTTTCAACTCTTCAACTTAAATTAACATATTCCTTCTCTCAATCTCACAATTGCGCCGCCCCAAGTCATGCCGGCACCGAAACCGCAAAGAATAGCGGTTGAGCCTAATTTAACTTTGCCTTGTTCTACACTTTCTGCCATTGCAAGAGGAATTGAAGCTGCCGATGTGTTACCGTAATATTTAATATTAGTAACAACTTTTTCTTCTGAATATCCTAATCTTTCTTGAACAGCGTGAATAATTCTTAAGTTTGCTTGGTGAGGTATCAAATAATCAATATCCTCAGCCTTCATACCTGCATTTGTAATCATTTCTTCTACATATTGAGGCAAAACTCTTGCTACAAATTTGTAAACTTCTTTACCATTCATTACAATACCTTGTTTAACTTCATCGCAAGGTTCAACAAGCGGACAATTTTTGCCTGCAAATGGTAATTCAATTAAAGAACCTAATGAACCATCAGCTTTAATATCAATCGCGATAATATCATCAACACCATCTTCTGCTTGAGTTACAACCATAGCACCTGCACCATCACCGAACAAGATAGAAGTTGAACGGTCTTCCCAATTTAAAAGTCTTGAATTATTATCCGTTGCAACGATTAAAATGGTTTTGTACATTCCACTTCCGATATAAGCTTTTGCCATGCTTAAAGCATAAATCAAACCTGAACAAGCTGCTGTGATATCAAACGCAGGAACGTGATTAGGAATTTCTAATCTTGCTTGAACTTGACAAGCTAATGCAGGGTACAATTGAGGTGGAGCTGATGTTGCAGCAATAATCATATCAATTCCGTCAACATTAATGCCAGCTTTTTCAATAGCTCTTTTTGAAGCTTCTACACCCAAATCAATCGCATCTTCGTTACCTGAAACAAGGCGTCTTTCTTTAATCCCTGTTCTTGTATAAATCCATTCGTCAGATGTTTCGTATAATTTTGTTAAATCATCGTTTGTAATAATTGTTTCAGGCACGCTATATCCAACGCCTGCAATCCTTAAAGGAATTGTATTATTTCCCATTGTATGTTTACTCCTCTTTTGTTTAATCTATTCCCCTCTACTTGGGAGAGGGAGCAGTCGTTGGCAAGCTTCGCGAGCCTTACGAATGCGGGAGAGGGTTTTACCCTCTTTAGTTTTTGTTGGGCAAGAATGCCCAACCTACATTTCTCTTAATTTTGTGGATTGCTTCGTCGCTCACGCTCCTCGCAATGACTTGGCGTTTTATCTTAAGCGTGCTGTCATTGCGAACCTCGTAAGAGGTGTGGCAATCCATTATGTTATTAATCACGGAAAAATTTTGGGTAACTTTTTTTGCCCAAAATTTTTCACATATTATTAAACTTTATTTAATTTATCCTTCAATTCTTTCTGAAATCTTTCTGTTTACGCCTGTTTCAACAGCTTCTTTCGCTACTCTTACGGCATTCTTTATTGCATAAGCCTTGCTTCTGCCGTGAGAAATAACCGTAATACCTTTAACACCTAAAAGCAAGCAGCCGCCGAATTCTTCGTAGTTAATTTTTTCATAAATTCTTTTCATGAAAGGTTTTGCCAACAAGCCAATCAACATACCCAAAAAATCAGACTTAAATTCACTCTTAATCATCTTGAATAACAGTGATGAAGTACCTTCTGTAACTTTTAATACTACATTACCTACAAAACCATCACAAACAACTACATCACACAAGTTCAAGAACAATTCTCTACCTTCAATGTTGCCCATGAAATTGAATTTTTCTTTTTCTTCTTCTAATAAGTTGTAAGTGTTTTGAGCAAGTTCATTACCTTTTCCTGCTTCTTCACCGATATTCAAAACTCCAACTCTTGGATTTTCAATACCTAAAACATTCTTAGAAAAAGTCATGCCCATAATGGCAAACTGTTTAAGCATCTGAGGTGTGCAGTTGCTGTTTGCGCCACCGTCAATAATAACGATTGGTTTTTTCATTGTAGGAAGTGTTACTGCGATTGCAGGTCTGTCAATTCCCGGAATTCTTCCTAAGCCGAATAAGCTTGATGCCATAGCAGCACCAGTTGAACCTGCTGCAACTAATGCGTCAGAACTGCCTGTTGCAACTGAGCTTACAGTCAACACGATTGAAGAATTTTTCTTCTTACGAATAGCTTGTCCCGGTGCTTCGCCCATCTCAATAATTTCAGATGCGTGAGTAATCTTGATATCAAGTGATTTAACATCTACTCGAACCCTTCTTTTTCTGCCTGCTTTACCACAATCAGAAAGAAAACCTTCTTTTTGAATTACTTCAAGGCAATGCTCGATTCTATCTTGCTTACCTACTAATTCCAAGGCTACGCCGTATTCTGCGGCTGCCCATACTGCACCTGCAACAATTTCAAAAGGAGCGTGATCTCCACCCATTGCATCAATAGCTATTCTTGTCATTTAACTCTTCCCTTTATCCATTAAATTATTTAGAAAACAGGGTGCGACTTAAAAGTCGCACCGTTCAATTTCTTTAACTAAGCTTCCGGTTTTTCTTCTGAAGATTCTTCTTTAACTTCTTCAGCTTTTTCTTCAACCTTAACTTCTTCAACTTTTTCAGCTTTCTTTGAAGATTTCTTTTCTTCTTTTACTTCTTCTTGGAAGCCTTCTGCTTTATTAGAAACTACTTTACCTTTGTAAGTTCCGCAAGCTGTACAAACTGTGTGAGTTAAAACCTTAGCTCCGCAGTTTGGGCAAGTTGTTAATTCAGGCTTTGTAGCCTTCCAGTTTGATCTTCTTTTACCTTGAGCACTATGCCCTGTTCTTTTCTTTGGTACTGCCATTTTTCCTATACCTTTCTATTTTGTTGTACTACTTATATATTCTTTTGTTGTTGTGTTGGGCTGAAAGCCCAACCTACATTTTATCATTCCCCTCGCCTAGGGAGAGGGTAGAATTTCAAGTTGAGCATTTGCGAAACTTAGAAATTCGGGTGAGGGTTTTATTCCTCTTTGAACTGTCGTTGGGAATATGCCCAACCTACGTTTGCCTAATTAAAGGCGAGGCGTAGACCTCTTTATTTTGGGTTAATTTGAATGTTTTTAAATACGTCCATTCTGTCGTCGTGGATTTCCATATCTTCATCAGACACAAATAATCCCTCATTACAATTTATACCACAAACTTTTTTATTTGGTAACTGTAATATTACAGATTGATACAATAAGTCATAAATGTCAATTTCTTTAGCACCGTTTAAATCCGTAATGAATTGACCGCTTTGTAGCTCAACCTCTTGTGAATACTCATCATGAAGCGAATGTTTAGCATAAGTTTCGTCAATATCAAAATCCAAATCGTATTCATATTTGTTAAGACATCTGTCACATTCAAGTGTAACTTTACCGTCAACATGACCGCTCACTTCAATATAACCGCCCAAAGACTTTAATTCTAAATCAGCTTTTACGTTACAATTTTCGAGTTCTTTGATTTCACCTTCGAACTCAAAATGAAGCGTCTTATCATGTTCTCTTTCGATATCTTCAATAAGAACCGCGTTATGATTCTTCATGTGCTTTTCTTTAGGCATAAGGTTCTTCCTGCAATACTAATCCTGCAATTTGAGTTGAAACAAAGCATAATTTTTTAATTGGCCCCACCGGTTCTTTTTCGACTAAAACAGGAGTTGGGCTTTTCATTAATTGTTTCAATTCAGCATAAACTGCTTGCGGATTTTCAAAATACATTACAACAGGAGTCGCAGAACCTTTTAAGAAAAGGATTACAGCTTGTCTTGTTTTCTGTGGAGTATTAAATTGTTGAACCATGAGTTCTCCTTTATATTTCTACACACCAAAAATTATATTACAAAAAGACGAAAATGTTAAATTAGCTTTTTAGGAGTATAATTAAATAATTGGGAGAATAAAATAATGTTTGAAAAAGTTAATGAAATTCTAAAAAATGATGGCGTTATCGCTTATGTTACGGATACGGTTTGGGGGCTTGGATGCTTACCGACAAGTGAAAAAGCCGTAAAAAAAATTTATGACATCAAACATCGTGACGGTAAAAAACCGCTAATTTTAATGAGCGACGAGTTTTACAATTTGTTTGAATATGTAAAACAACCGATTAATAAAGAAGCTCAACATTTAATCAAACAATACTTCCCCGGCGCGTTAACTCTCGTTCTGGAAAAATCTGAAAAAACTCCTGATTACATAACATCTTCTATGCCTACTGTCGGTGTTAGAATTCCCGACAATGAAACCTTTGCAAACATTTGCAAAAATATCGACGGACGAGTTTTAGCAACAACCAGCGCAAATCTTTCAGGAGAAGCTCCTGCTTTGACTTATGATGAAGCTGTTAAATATATTGGCGATAAAGTAGATTTAGTTGTTCCTGATTACGGACATTTTGCAAAGGGAAAAGCTTCAACTGTTGCCGGCTTTAAGAATGGTGGAGTTGTTGTGTACAGACAAGGTGAGATTGAAATTTAAAAGATAAAACTTTAAGCTTCGTTTTCTATTTTGCTTTCTGCTTTAGATTCAGACTTAGCATAACTCTTGAACGCTTTTGCGTAATCTTTTACAACAATTTGTTCTTCTTTTGTATCAGGATTTTCTGTTTTTACAGCCTCTGCTTTTGGTGAAAATGCTTGTTCTGCAGAGTTTTCGCTTTGTTTTCTGCAATATTCCATATATTCTGCGTAAGTAATTGTGCCATCATCGTTTCCATCAATGACTTCTTCATAGTTGGTATCACCTTTTCTTGCATAAACCTTTTCAGAATCACTGTTTTCTTCTGTGTTTTCAGATTCTTCTGCCTTTTCAGCCTCTTGTTGAACTTTTTCGCTGCTTTCCGCAGCCTTTTTGTTAAGCTGATATGTCATGCGATTATTCAGCATCAATACGCGCTCTTTGTATCCAATACCATTTTCATCACAGTAATCCATAAATTCCTTAAACGTAATTACACCATCTTCGTCTGCATCCATTTCTTTTTGATACATAGGCTCACCCTTTGTCGCATAGACAGCGTTTTTAGAATTTGAAAAATTGTTAGTTTGAATTCCAAAAGATTTGTTATTAATGTTTGTAACTCCAAGACCGATTCCTGTCATCATTGAATCCTTTCATTAAAACGACATACTATTTTAATTATAACTCATTTTCAAGCTTTCTCAAGGTCAATATTGTTACTATAAGTATACTTTCATTTATTCCGAGCTTATTGTATAATACGAATTATAAATTTTAGGAGGGGATAAATGATATTAAAATGTGTTGAACTTTTAGTTGTCGCAATTGTTGCTTATATAATAGGCTCTATTCCAACAGGCTATTTAATAGTTAAAGCAAAAACAGGTCAAGATATAAGAACTGTTGGCTCAGGTTCTACCGGTGCAACAAACGTAAAAAGAGTACTAGGTAAAAACTACTTCTTTTTAGTAATGCTTCTTGACGCTCTTAAAGGCGCTTTGCCTGTTGTTTTAGCAAAACTGTTTGCAACTGTCGGAGTTTCTCTTGGCCTAGCTCCTGTAATTGCAGCTATTGCAGTTATTATCGGTCACAGCAAATCAATTTTCTTGCAATTTAAAGGCGGAAAATCTGTAGCTTCAGGTGTTGGTACAATCCTTGCTTTAAACTGGGTTGTAGGTATAGTTATCGCACTTGTTTGGGGTGTAATTACATATACAACAAAATATGTTTCAGTAGGCTCAATAATTGCTTTAGTTATCTCACCTTTTGTAATGTACTTTTTAGGCGCACCGATCGCTTATGTTGCATATTGCGCTTTGGGTGCGATTTACATTGTCTATTTGCATAGAGAAAATATTAAACGCCTGATTAACGGTAATGAAAATAAAGTAAGATAGTTTTTAATCAAACAATAAAAAAATAACGAGTGATTTTCACTCGTTATTTTTTTTAATTCTTTAAATTATTAGCAACCTGCAGGTTTCTTTTGCTGAGTTGCACCTGGAATAGCTTGCCAGTTTGCAGCCATAATTTTCTTGAATGATTTAAGAGCAGTATCTTCAAGTTCACCCAATTCTTCTGCTTCCATAATCAATTCTCTTAATGGCAACAATGCTCTTTGGTCACGAAGTACACCTAAAGCTGCAGCTGCACCGGCTCTTACTAAATCGTTTTCTGAACGGTTTTTCATAACATCAATAAGTGCAGGAACTGCTTTTGTGTCATTCAATTTACCTAATGAAGTTACTGCATAAATTCTTACGTTAACCCATTCGTCATATAACATGTTAATAATTTTATCAACACATTTTTTGTTACCGATTTCGCCCAATGCTCTTGTAGCATCACATCTTACGTTAACTTTTTCATGGTCTAATGATTTCATCAAAGCGTCTGTTGCAACATCACCGATTTCAATCAAAGCGTCTGTTGCTGTAATACAAACTTGTGAATTTTCATCGTTCAAAGCTTCTACAAGCGGTTCAACAACAATCTTACCACCCAAACGACCTAACGCACGAGCTGCACGAACTCTAACGTCAACGTTACGATCTTCTCTCAAAGATTCAATTAAGTGTTCAGTTGCTTTTGTATCACCCAATTCGCCCAATGCACGAGCTGCATATAAACGAACAGAACCGTTTTTATCATTCTTAAGAACATTGATTAACGGCTCAACAGCTTTAGAATCGCCCATTTCTCCCAGAACACGAGCGGCATTATATCTAACTTTTTCAGAACTTGATGACATCAAGTCATTAATAAGTTCTTGGAAAGATTTTTTCACTTGTTTCTTTTTGCTGTTTACAGTAATTGCCATACACTTTACCTCCGATATGCAATATATCAATTTAAATTTTCTACACAGTAATATAAAGTTTTCTTTATTTTTAAAATTGCCTTTATTTTTCGTATTGTAAAGATTTTGTTACATACCCGATTTAGGGTAAAAATTACACTTAATCTTGGTAGTATTAATATACCATATTTTTACATTTTCATGACTACTCTACCAGATAATTTTACAAAAGTTAATTAATATTATAATTGTGATGTGTTTGTAATTTAGATATACATTGAAAAATCCACATTTACAAAAGTTAACATTTGCTACTTACTAGGGATAGTAATAATAAATTCGCTTCCTTCATTTATTTTAGTTTTTACTTCAATTTTTCCTTCGTGTTTTTCAATTATTTTTTGTGAAATCGCAAGTCCTAAGCCGGTTCCAACGCCAACACCTTTTGTTGTATATCCGGCAAAGAAAATTTTATCAGGTTCTTTTATTCCACATCCGTTATCTTTAATTTTTACAATCAAATTATTATCCTGAAAATCCGTGTCAATAGTTATGATTCCTTCTTTTTCAATAGCGTGAGCTGCATTCACAAGAATATTCATAAACACTTGATTTAACATATTCGGATAACACTTGATTGGCGGAATGTTACCATAGTCTTTCACAATCGTTATTCGATTTTTCGTTTCATGCCTGATTAAATCCAACGTCAAATCAATTTCTTTGTTAATATCCGCTTCTTGCAGTTCTGCTTCATCCAACCTTACAAACTTTCTTAATGACACTACAAGCCTGTTAATACGCGCAATCGCTTCTGTATCAATATCATTAATTTCCTTAAGCAAATCTTTTGTATCTTCGTCTTCAACCTGCCCAATTAATTTTTTCATAATCTCATTATTAGATTTGATTGAGGCAACAGGAGTGTTGATTTCGTGCGCAACACCGGCTACAAGTTGACCTAAAGAAGCCATTTTTTCGGAATTTATAAGTTTTAATTGAGTATCTTGAAGTTCTGCAAGCGTTTTAGTTAAATCTTTAACCATACTCGCATTCTTTTTATAAAGCTCTGACTGAATTATAGCGTTTCCAAGCTGCGAAGATACACCATCCAAAACTTCTAGAGCATCGTCGAGTTTAGTTTTTTGCTTTGTAGAAAGTACAATAATTCCCAAAAGTGAATTCAAATGATAAATCGGCAAAATAATCCTCTGAACATTTTCTCTAAACGGTTTTGCTTCTCTAAATTCTTTCATACAAATTTGGCATGAAACCTTGCCATTATTGATATGCAAAGTCGCTTCCCTATCAAAAGAAATTATTTGTCCGACATCTTTTTTCTCCAAAGATTCTTGGATTAAGAATTTACCTTCATCCTCAGCATTCGCATAGTAGGCGCGAAAAGCACCAAACATTTGCGCAAGCTCCTCTAATGCGGATTTTAAGATTACGGAAGTATCAATTGATTCTCTAATGATATTAGAAATATTATTCAGCAACAGAAGTTTCATTGCCTGTGATTGTGCTTGGAGTTTGATTTTAGAAAGGTTCTTGTTTTCGTTTTCCAAAAACGCAATTTTCTTTTGATAATTTTGATTTCTGACTAGAACATTTTCCAAGCTTATTTTTGCCGTAACGTCCGTAAAAACAATGAGTGTATAATTGCCTTTTTTTGTAGCGTTCAAGTCATAATACGAATAATCGTTATTTGAACTCTGATACAAAACATGCGCAGAAAAATCTTCTTTAGAATTTATTGCTTGAGTAATAGGAGAATGCACGCTCACATCGTTACTTACAAGCGCACAAACACTGTAATTCAACTTATGCGAAAACTTCTTGATATTGTCAAAATCAGGAAAAACACGTTTAAAAACATTATTTCTAAACACAGTTTCTCGATTTTCATTCAAAACGATTACAGCACTATTGAATTTATTAAATAAATCAAACTTCCCCATATTCAATATTATATAATCATTTAGAAAAAAAATCTAATTATTAATAACCTCTAAGTTCATTTGGTTGAAAACGTGCGAAATTATTCAAATAACCGCCGATTGGAAGCATTGTATTTGTTTTGTCGTACATTTCTTGCGGAACCATTCTTGCACGCTCTTGTGCTTCTAACCTTGCGTTATAATCGCTATTCTTTTGATATTGTTTGATTTTCACTTCTTGGTAGCAGCTAACCTGAGCATTAACGTCTGTCATTTCTCGGCATTCTTTGATTGAGCTTTCAAAATCAGCTTTTCTTTTGTACCAGTATGACGCAGTTTCATTTAATTTGCCGATACCTTTAGGTTCTTCAATATTAATATAAGCATGAGGCGCAAAATCTTTCCATTCCGGCTCATCTACACCATTAATTGTAACCACATCATCTGCAATTACAGCAAATGGAACTAAAAATGCTAATAATATTAATATCTTTTTCATCAAAACAAATCCTTTTTAGCGTTATATATAATCATAGTAACATTTTGAAGTAATAATTTCAAGAAAACTGTTAATTTTCTCCCCTCGCCCCTTGTGGGAGAGGGGTTGGGGGTGAGGGGAGAATAACTGTTAGCTAATGTCGGTTGGGCATACTTGCCCAACAACTTACTTCCAAGTAAATCCGTCTGCTTTCATTCTACGAATAGCTTCTTTTAATTCTTCCTCTGAACAAACAATAGAAACTCTAAAGAAGCCTTTTCCGTATTCGCCGAAAGCATCTCCCGGCACTGCAATTACACCTGATTTATGCATAAGTTCATCTGTAAATTCAACAGAAGATTTATAACGAGGAGGAATTGGCAACCATAAATAAAATGTTGCGTCAGGAATATTAAACTCGCCCCAGCCCAATTCTTCCTTCAAGCCTTTAACAAAAACATCTTGGCTATGTTTAAATCTTTTATTAGCTTCTTCTATATATTTTTCACCTTCTTCCGAATTAAGAATTTCAGCGCAAGCTTTTTGAAGAGCCTTAAACAAGCCTGAATCAAGCGTTGATTTTAGTTTTCCAAAAATCTTAACAGCCTCTGCATTACCGCAAATCCAACCTAATCTCCAACCGGTTATCGCATAAGGTTTTGAAAAACTAAAGAATTCTACCGCAACATCTTTTGCACCTTCAATTTCCAAAATACTCATTGGTTTTAATTCCGGCTTAAAGTACATATCAGTATAAGCTGCGTCAGAAATCAACAATATATGGTGTTTTTTACAAAATTCAACAATGCTCTGTAAATATTCTTTTGTCGCAGTTGCACCAAGAGGATTGTTTGGATAATTAATAAGCATTGCTTTAACTTTTTTAGGATTATAACCTTTTTTCAAAAACTCTGCCCAAACAGCTTCCATATCAGGCATAAAATTGTTTTCAGGAGTTAAAGGAATAGGATATGACATCCCGCCTGAAACTTTTACCATTTCTTTATAAGAAGCATAACCGGGGTCCGGAACAAGAACAATTTCTTTTTCTTCTTCGTTTGTAGTCGGATTAAGAATAACTCTGATAAAGTTTGCCAAGCCTTCTTTTGAACCAATCAGAGAAAAGATTTCCGTTGCTGGGTCAAGTTCTACATTAAAGCGATTTTTCATTCTTTTTGCAATCGCTTCTCTATAATAAGGCTCACCTTTTGGTGTTGAGTAAAGATGAACACCTTTTTCATCAAGAGCATTTTTTAATGCGTCAATCAAAGCTTGTGGAGGCGTTGCCGTTGGCGCGCCCATTGATAAAGAAATAGGTGCTCTGCCTTTTGCAACAAGCTCAGGCGTAATTTTTGCCACAGTTTCTTTAATACGAAACATAATATAAGTTTCGAGTGATTGAACGTAATCATTAAAAAATTCTTGCATGATAAAATTCCTTATTAGACTATATAAGGATTATTATATAACAACTTTACTAAATTGAATAGTTTTTTATTGCAGGAATTTTTGCACAGTTATCAAGATATTCTATTGTACTCAATTTTTCATTATATAAATATTTAATAAAATTCAGATAAGATAAATCGTAGGAACTCAGTAAAATATTTATCTCAAAACCTTCCGAACAAAAAGGCTCATAGTCGTAGACAACATAGCTGTTGTATTTGCTTTTCCACTCTTTGCGTTCGATTTTGCAATTATTTTCTTCTGCAACATCTTCAACCCAGTTCACGATGTCTTTGTCTATGTTTTTAAGTTCTAAATATTTATTTTGAATTTTTTCCATAACAACATATCTCCATAAACAAATTGTAATGGGTTATGGTTGAACATAAATTACCTGTTAGTTTAGTTTTCGGGGGTAGAGTGTTAAAACAATGGATATTAGCGAAAAGTTTACGAAAGCACCACAACTCCTTCTCCAAAGGAGAGAATCGAAAATCAAATTGAGCTTCACGAAACTTAGATTTTCGGGTGAATGCTTGAGTCGGAGGCAACTTATATTTCAAGATTTGCTATTTTCAACATTATTGTCGGGTTCAATGAAAACGTTGAACCCGACCTACATACTACTACATACTACGTACTTAATTATTAATAAAAGGTGCAAAAAATTGCACCCTACTTCTCTAAAATGGATAATAAAAAATGGAAAATTGTTTTAAATAATTTTCCATTTTTCACTTTCATTTTTCCATTGAAGAAAAGGTGCAATTTTTTGCACCTTTAACTTTTTTATACTAATTTCTTTTTTCAATCCTAATCGCGCTATCAGGGCAAGTCATTGCGCAAGCACCACAAGCAATACAAATTTCAGGATTTGGCGCAACCGCAGGAGTTTGGTACAAACCAACTTCTTTTGACCACGTCAAACATTCTTTACCAGCTTTGTTCATAGGGCATTTTGCGATACAAAGACCACAGCCTTTGCACAAATCAGTATAAACGTAATAGTCGGCTTTACCTTTGCCAACACCTTCTATTTTATATCCATGATATTTTTTTTCTGTCATTTTAATCCTTTCTTGGGGAAGAAGGTGGAGTTGAAAGGTTGAATAGTTGAAAAGGGGAAAAGTTCAAATAATTCCCTTCGGTCATTAATAAAAATTGTGAGCACTAGCGAACTTAATGAACTCTTCAACTGTTCCACTATTCAACCTTTCAACTCCACCATCCTTCTCGTACTATGCCTTTACTTCAACATTCACTAACCCCATCCCCATTTCAAGAGCCTTATAATTTAATTCTCTCAATTCGGGTTTGGCGTCGAATTTTTTACCAAGTGCCATTTCCATTGCGTTTTTAATATCTTCCAATCTCAAAACATTTGTTGCTGCAAGTAAAACGCCCAAAATAATTATATTGAATACTCTTGCGCTAAGTTTTTCGTTCGCAATCTTATTTGCATCAACACCAATTACTTGTTTACATTTAACTTGCGGTTTTTTAGTACAAACTGATGTATCGTAAACAACAGTTGAGTTTTCGCTTACATAAGCTTCGCATCTGTCGATTGCTCTATCAGATAACATAATAATGATATCGCCTTTAGCAAATCTTGGCTCACCGATTCTCTCATCAGCAATTTGGCAGAATGCAATTGAAACACCGCCTCTTTGTTCTACACCAAAGTTTGGAATATATAAAACTTGCTTACCGGCTTCGTAACCGGCTTCAACAAGAATTTTAGCAATAGATTGAACACCTTGTCCGCCTTCTCCGGCTAATACTATTTTTGTTCTAGACATTTTGTAGTCTCCTTTTTGTATAAATCATGGTGGAGTTGAAAAGTTGAAAGGTTGAATAGCTGAAGAGTTCATTAAGTTCGCTAACGCTCACAATTTTATTTATGACCGAAGGGAATTATCTGAACTTTTCCACTTTTCCACTTTTCCCCCCTTCAACTTCTACTTAAACTTACTTCCCTTCCGGACTCAAAAATTCTTTCACCTCAAAGAATTCTTCCATTTGTTTTAGTCTGCCAAACGTATCAACGTTGTTTGTTCTCCAGTTTAATGGACAAATTGAAAGAACTTCTACAAATGAAAAACCGCCATTTTCAACGTTCTTCAAACCTTTTACAAAAGTTTGTTTAAGCTTCATAAAATTAGAAACAGTTGAACGTGCTACGAAAGATTTTGACTTATCAGCAATTGATGCAACCATTTCAGCGGCTTTTGCAGGTTTACCCGTAACTTCGCAATCTCTGCCGTAAGGTGTTGTTTCTGTTTTTTGACCTGGCATTGTAGTTGGTGACATTTGACCGCCTGTCATGCCATAGTTAGTGTTGTTTACAACAACAATCATCATTCTTTCACCACGAACAGTAGCGTTTACTAAGTGTTGCGCACCAATTGCAAGACCACCACCATCGCCCATATAAGCAATACCGATAGCATCTTTGTTTGCTCTTGTGAAACCGTAGATAACAGGAGTTGTTCTACCGTGGTGGGTTTGAACAGTATCTACGTCCAAATAATTCCAAGCTAAAAGTGAACATCCGATATCACAACCAAAAACAGTTTTTTGTTGAATACCAAGTTCATCAATTGCGCTTTCTAACGCTTTTAAAGTTATTCCGTGTCCGCATCCGGGGCAAAATTTACTTGCACCAACCTCAGCATTCTGAGATTTTGGTAAATTTGGTGGAAGGGTTAATAATTCTGACATTTTTATCTCCTTTATAATTTAAGTTGAATGGTGGAATGGTTGAAAGGTTGAATAGTTTGTATTATTCACTTTGTTCATCATTTTTAGATTTACTTAATGCGTTTAACATTCTTGAGATTTCTTCAGTCAAGCTTCTTATTTCTATGAAATTTTCATCCGAAATGTAATTTAGTTTTTTAACAAGAATTGTTTGACTGATTACTTCCATCAAGCTTCCAAATGCAACTTCATAAAATCTAACTTGTTCCTTTGCAGAAAATCTAACAGAACCCTCTGCAATATTAGATGATACTGAAACAGCTGCTCTTTGTATTTGTGATGATAAACCATACATTTCTGTTTTGGGAAAAGTTGATGTTAGTTTATAAATCATAGTTGCTAAATCTATAGATTTTTTCCAAACTTCCAATTTTTCAAATGGAAACTTAAAACTATTTTTATACAAACTATTCAACCTTTCCACTTTTCAACCTTTCAACTGAATTAAACTTCTCAACTCCTAAACTTTAGCAAGCATTCCTTCTACTTTCGCAACAATATCATCACCTGTTACGCCAACGCCCATTTTGAATAGGGTTTGGTATGGAGTTGTTAAGCCGTAAAGTTTTTCAAGCACCATTTGAGCAAGTTGACCGTTTGCAGATTCAGTAAATAATATTTGCTTAGCTCTGCTTACAGCCGCTCTTAAAGGTTTTACAGCCAATGGTCTGATTGTAATTGGTCTGAATAAACCTGCTTTAATGCCTTTTTCTCTCAATTCGTCAATCGCTGTTCTAGCGGAACGCGCTACAATACCGTGAGCAATCACAAGAATTTCAGCATCCTCAGCCTTATATTCTTCCCATTCTTGAACTTCTTCTGCCATCTTATCAAAATCAGCTTGATAACCATCAAGAACATTCATCAATTCTTCTTCCATATTGTATGTATTTCTCATGTGAGCAGATTTTCTATCTATACCGATTTGACCGTCTGCAAGAAGTGATTTTTCAGTCGGAACCATTGTGATACCACGAGAAGCAGGATCATACAATGTTACAGGTTCTCTCATCTTGCCTTGGTAACCGTCCGCCAATACATAAGTTGGGAATCTGTATTTCCAAGCCGTATTAAATGCTTTAATCATGTAATCATATAAATCTTGATGGCCTGCTGTTGAATAAACAATTCTGAAACCTTCACCGTTTCCGCCAAAACAAGTTAATCTGGTTTCTTGTTGTGCGTAAATTACGGTTGCAGTGGAAGGTCCGCCTCTTTGCATAACCGCACAAACAAATGGAATCCTCATCATTTCTGCCATTGATTGAGCATCTTGCATAATTACGTTACCCGGCCCTGCGGTTGCAGTGAACGCTCTTCTACCCGCTAAAATACCGCCAATTGTCGAAAAGCCTGCAGAAATTTCATCTTCTGTTTGCAAGAAACCTGCACCGGTTTTTGGTAAGAGTTTACACCACGTATGCATAATTTCATTTTGAGGTGTAATCGGATAACCATACATAAAATCAGCTTCTGCTGAGTTTGCAGCATAAGCTAGCACTTCGTTTCCGGTTAGGAACATTTTAGTGTCTTCTTTAATTAGTTTGTTTACCATTTTTTCTAACCTTCCCTTAATATATACACCAACATTTTACTACAAAAGGGATAAAAAAGGGTAGTAAAAATTTATATTTTAAAATTATTCAGGTAAAAATTCCAATCTTGTTTGTAACAATTTGTAAATATTTTTTTTAAGAACCTAAAGTTTTTTCAAAATATGCCAATAACCATGATGGTTGTACAAAGTATAGGAGAAAATACAGATGGGTAATGATATTCCTGATTACACAAATTTAAAAGCAGACATGCAAGACATGCAACGATTTTTTAAAGATGGCAATGTGCAAATTAATGCAAAAGATTCACAAACAATTGCATCAATCTTTAAGCAATGTGATACGGAAGGTAAAACTGACACAAATGGCAAACAAGTTGGCGACGGTCAATTAAATGCTAACGAAAGAAGTAAATTCCTTGGCATGTTGCAAAAAGTCTTACCGGAAGCAGTTTATCAAAAAGTTGAAAATTTTATAACAACTGTAGATGTTACGAAAAAACGAATTTGAAGAAAAAAACATAAAATTTGGCTTAGATGGTTAACTTGATAACACCCTCTCCCCTACCCCTCCCCCAAGGGAGGGGGCTAAAGACGTTCAATTAACACACGCTAACTTGATTGTGTTAGATTGGCGCAGGTTACTCCCTCCCTTGGGGGAGCGGATTTTCGGTAGGGCGATGTCGAGCATAAGCGAGCAAGGCCCGTAAGAGCAAATAACATGGAAATAACAAGAAAAATCCGCAAGGATTTGCTGTTATTGGAATGTTATGCTCGCCAGAATAATCCAAGACAGGGTGCCGAAGGCGGGAGAGGGTGTTATTAACATATTAAAAAAGCGTTCTTTCGAACGCTTTTTTGTTACTCAATTACTTACTAAACTCAATCTCATCATCTTTAACGCCGATTTTAATCGTATCACCGTCAATGAATTTTTGAGCCAACAACAATTTTGATAATGGGTTTTCAACCATTTGTCTTATTACCCTCTTCAATGGTCTGGCACCATAAATAGGGTTAAAGCCGCGTCTTGCAAGCAATTCTTTCGCTTCATCAGTAATTTCAAATGAAATATTTTGTTGAGCCAATAAATCTCTTAAATGATTCATTTGAATATCAACTATTGCAGACAATTGTTGTAATGACAATGCTTTAAAGAAGATTGTTTCATCAACTCTGTTCAAGAATTCAGGTTTGAAACGTTCTCTCATCACAGCCATAACTTTTTCTTTTGTTTCGTCAAAGTTTGCTTTACCTGCATTGTTGATAGAATCTTCCAAAATGATTTCACTACCGATATTACTTGTCATAATGATTACAGTGTTTTTAAAGTCGACCGTTCTTCCTTTAGAATCCGTCAAACGACCATCATCAAAGATTTGTAACATCAAATTGAATACATCAGGATGTGCCTTTTCGATTTCATCGAACAATACTACTGAATAAGGTTTACGTCTAACAGCTTCGGTTAATTGTCCGCCTTCTTCGTAACCAACGTATCCAGGAGGTGCACCAACTAATCTTGCAACGTTATGTTTTTCCATATATTCAGACATATCAATTCTGATAATCGCATCTTCATCATTAAACAAGAATTCTGCAAGAGTTTTAGCAAGTTCTGTTTTACCAACACCAGTCGGACCTAAGAATATAAACGTACCGATTGGACGTTTAGGGTCTTTCAAACCTGAACGAGCACGTCTTATTGCATCAGAAACAGTATTAACAGCTTCCTCTTGGCCGATTAAACGTTTATGCAAAACATCTTCCATTCTTAAAAGTTTTTGCATTTCAGATTCCATAAGTCTGTTTACCGGAACACCAGTCCATTTACTTACGATTTCTGCGATATCATCACCATCAATTTCTTCTTTAAGAAGTTTATTTTCATTTTTTTCTTTACCTTGAATTGATTGAAGTTTCTTTTCCAATTCCATCAACTTGCCATACTTAAGTTCTGCGGCTGTTTGTAAATCTGTGTTACGTTCAGCTTCTGCAATCTTCGTTTTAACTTTGTCGATTTCATCTTTAATTCCTGCTTCACCTTGAATTGAATTTTTTTCGATTTCCCATTGAGCTTTTAATTTAGAAATTTTACCATCCAAATCATCAATTTCAGAAGTCAATTTATCAATCTTGGCAATACATTCAGGAGAAGTTTCTTTCTTCAAAGCTTCTCTTTCGATTTCAAGTTGAATTTTTTGACGCATCATAACATCAATTTCTTCAGGCATTGAATCAATTTCAATACGAAGAGCTGATGCCGCTTCATCAATTAAATCAATTGCTTTATCAGGCAAAAATCTGTCTGTAATATACCTGTCAGAAAGTTGAGCCGCTGCAATCAACGCACTATCAAGAATTCTAACTCCATGATGAACTTCGTATTTTTCCTTTAAACCTCTCAAGATAGAAATTGTATCTTCAACTGACGGTTCATCAACCATAACAGGTTGGAAACGACGTTCAAGAGCAGGGTCTTTTTCGATATACTTACGATATTCATTAATTGTTGTAGCACCGATTGTTCTTAATTCACCTCTTGCAAGCATTGGTTTTAACAAATTACCTGCATCCATAGAACCTTCTGTTGCGCCTGCGCCTACTACCGTATGCAATTCATCAATAAACATAACTATTTCACCGTTTGATTCTTGAACTTCCTTTAATACGGCTTTCAAACGTTCTTCAAATTCACCTCTGAATTTTGCACCCGCAACCAATGCACCTAAGTCTAAAGAAATTAGTTTAACATCTTTCAAGCTTTCAGGAACATCGCCTCTGATTATTCTTTGTGCCAAACCTTCAACAATTGCTGTTTTACCAACTCCGGGTTCACCGATTAAAACAGGGTTGTTTTTTGTTCTTCTGTTCAAGACTTGAATAATTCTTCTAACCTCTTCATCACGTCCGATTACAGGGTCCAGTTTGCCTTTTCTAGCACGTTCCGTAAGGTCAGTTGAATATTTTTCAAGAGCCTTCATATTTTCTTCTGCATTTTTATTATCCACTTTTTTATTACCTCTTATTTTTTTCATTGCGTTCAAAATTGAATTTGTATCAACACCATTGCGTTTCAACAAGTCTTTTATAAAAGAGTTTTCCAATTTTGTCATCGCGATTAATATACATTCAATTCCGATAAAATCATCTTTCAAGCTTTCGGCTTCTTGAGTTGCGATTTCCAATAAAGCATTTGTATCACGAGATAAAAATACTTGTTGAGATGCACTCACACCCGAAATTGTCGGATATTCTTTAATTTTAGCTACGATTGCATTAATAAAGTTTTGGTTTAAAAGTTTAAGTTCTTGAAGATAATCCTTCGCAATTCCTTTATCTTCAATCATCGCCATAATTATGTGTTCGGGTTGAACTTCCGAATTCTTATAGAAATCTTTTTTTGCATTAGCTGCAAAAATTATTTCTTGAGAATAGTTTGTAAATTTTTCAAAATCAATCATAATATATTACTCCGTATAATTATATTTTAATTCTTTTTTGAAAAAATCAAGGTTTTTTAATCTTTAATTAATTATTTGAAAATCCCAGCTCGTGATATACCGCTAAACCTCCATTGTCAGGGAGGTCGCAGTTGTGCGAACGAAAGTGAGCTACAAATGTGGGTGGGTGTTGATTCTTTTGTTAATAACACCCTCTCCCGCCTTCGGCACCCTGTCTTGGATTATTCGGGCGAGCATAACATTCCAATAACAACAAATCCTAACGGATTTTTATTGTTATTTCCATGTTATTTGCTCTTACGGGCTTGCTCGCTTACGCTCGACATCGCCCTACCGAAAATCCGCTCCTCCGAGGGAGGGAGTAACATGCACTAATTGAACGACTTTTGGGTCATTCCCTCTCCTTGGGAGAGGGTTAGGGTGAGGGGTTGTCGTTTGTAGAACCTTGCTGTTAATAAGACCCTCTCCCGTCCTCCGGACACCCTCCCCCGAGGGAGGGAACTAAAGTCGTTCAATTAGCGTATGTCACACCCTACATTGAGAGAAGGCGTTATTAACTATAAAAAATAATAAAAAAGATATTTAACGTACAAACTTTTTATGCTAAACTTTGTTTATAAAAAGAAATAAGAGGGAATATTATGTTAGACATCAAATTGATTAGAGAAAATCCTGAAAAGATTAATGAACTTTTAAAAAGAAGAAATCCTGAATTATCAATTGATAAAATTATTGAGATTGATGCTGAAAGAAGAAAAATCCAAGCACAAGCAGATGAGCTTAGAGCAAAAAGAAAAACTGAATCTCAAAAAATCGGCATGATGAAAAAGAATGGCGAAAACACTGACGCTATTCAAGAAGAAGTTCGCGCATTAGGCGACGAAGTTAAAGCTTTAGAAGAAAAGCAAGTTGAATTAGACAACGCTCAAAGAGATATGCTTTTAAGAACTCCAAACACACCTGATGAGTCAACTCCGATTGGTAAATCAGAGGATGACAATATCCCTGTTAAATATTGGGGCGAACCTACAAAATTCAATTTTGAAGCAAAAGCTCACTGGGATATTTGCGAAGAAAAAAATCTTGTTGATTTTGAACGCGGTGTAAAAATTTCTCAATCAAGATTTACTCTTTATAGAGGTAAAGGCGCAAGACTAGAACGTGCAATTATTCAATTCTTCTTGGATTTACACACGGAAGAACACGGTTACGAAGAAATCTTGCCTCCATTTATGGCAAACGCTGCAACAATGACAGGCACAGGTCAATTACCTAAATTTGCAGAAGATATGTACAAATGCGTTGATGAAGATTTGTACTTGATTCCGACAGCAGAAGTTCCTGTTACAAACATTTATTCAGGCGAAATTCTAAGTGAAGATGATTTGCCTAAATATATGACAGCGTACACTCCTTGCTTCAGACGTGAAGCAGGTTCTGCGGGTAAAGATACTAGAGGTTTAATCAGAGTTCACCAATTCAACAAAGTAGAAATGGTTAAATTAACAACTCCTGAATCAAGCCCTGCGGAACATGAAAAATTAACTCGTGATGCAGAAATTTGTTTAGAAAAATTAGGCTTGCCATATAGAAGAGTAGCTTTATGCTCCGCTGATATCGGTTTCAGCGCAAACAAATGTTTTGACTTAGAAGTTTGGTTGCCTTCTTACAACGCTTATAAAGAAATTTCAAGCTGTTCAAACTACGGTGATTTCCAAGCAAGAAGAAGCAATACAAGATATAGAACCAAAGACGGTCAAATCAGATTTGTACACACAATTAACGGTTCAGGCTTAGCAGTTGGCAGAACTTTTGCAGCGATTGTAGAAAACTTCCAACAAGAAGACGGAACAATCATTATTCCTGAAGTTTTAAGAAAATACACAGGATTTGATAGAATTTAGTTAAAACATTTAATGCAGACGCGGAGGATGATTTATCATTCTCCGCGTCTGCATTTTTTATAATCTATTTTTTACGAATTATGCAAAACAACATTTCCGTCTTGCAAAGACGCTTTTACATCAACAACTCTTTGATTTGTACTGCCGACCCAGTGTTTACGATTATCTAAAAGTTCTTTAACAAACTTACCTTCACAAACCACATCAATGTCTGCAATCTCAGGAATATCCTTAATTTCTTCCCACAAGAAACCTGTATATAGCCAAATACTTTTTTCAGGTAATTCTTTTCTTATCTTTTTAATTAATCTGAAAACTTCATCTCTATTAAACGGATGCAAAGGATCACCACCAGAGAATGTGATACCTGCAACATGCGGACGGTTTAGTGCTTCAAAAAGTTCCTTCTCTGCGGCTTCATCAAACGGAATACCGCCACCAACATCCCAAGTAATAGGATTTTGGCATCCTTGACAGTGATGAGTACATCCTGCAACCCATAATACAACTCTTAAGCCATCGCCATTTAGCATGTCATCTTTTGTGATATTGTGATAATTCATTTCTAATAAAATCTCCTACTTAGTCTATGTTATCACAAGATTTTGGCATGTGCTAATTATTACAAGATATGAAGTATTAATTAAAAATTGCGGTAATAATTTTATAAGCAAGCTCAACTTCTTCTGGCTTAAGTTCGTCAATCATACCTTTCATTATAACCTTCTTTTCAACATCATTTACTTTTAGATGTTCAAGGTCAAACAATTCAGGTAAACTAATTTGCAAACACCTTGCCAATTCACCTAAGCTTTTAGATGGAAAAGTAATCCCACATTCTATTTTGCTTAAGTTACGTTGGTCGATTCCAACTTTTTCAGCTAATTGTTGTTGTGTATAACCGCGCTTTTCACGCAGTTCCTTGATTCTCTTTCCTAATAGTTCTTTAATTCTGTTCATACCATCAGAATAAAACCTATCTTCAAAAATTGTAACGACACTGCTAGAGTAATATCGTTGACAATAAGAATATTACATAGTAATCTGATTATAATAGTATTACATATCTTACTTGTTTTTCAACGTAATATATGTATAATTTTATTAATTCATAACAGAAGTTGGAAATGAAAAAGATACTAAGCGTTAAGCTTAGTTTTTTTTATACAAACCCCATGCCCGCTTATATTAGACACTGTTTTTGGCAAAAATTAATAATCCTGCTATAATTATAAAGAAAACTACTTAGATTTAACAAAATAATCCACCAAATAATGGTGGTAAATGTTGTTTCAATGTTGTTATAATAACTCTATATAGTATAAGTGGAGAATAGTATGGCTGATAACGAAAGAGCTGAAGGCGGACAACAAAAAGAATTAACTAAATTTTTAATAATGACTCTTGCTTCAATTGTAATTATGTTTATTGTATTTGCGGGTGTTAATTATGTTATTATGGAGAATTTAATTAGCCAAAAAATCAGTGCACTTCCGACCTCTCAAGAAGAACTTGCAGATGACAGCGGAGATGAAGACGAAGTTCAAAAGGGTATTATTGTTGATTTGGGCGACTTCATCTTAAACCTTTGTGATGAAAGCCAAAAGAAATATTTGAAAGTTAATGTAGCTTTAGAAGTTACAAAGAAAGATACAGATTTTCCTGAACAAACAGAGGAAAAAGGACACGGCGGTCACGGTGAAGCAGCAGCTCCTGTCGACCCAATGGAAGCTATTCAAAAGGAAATGAACCAATTTAAACCTGCAATTAGAGATGCCGTAATTACAAATCTTTCAAGCAAAACATCTTCTGAACTTGCAACTGCGGCAGGAAAAGAGCTTGCAAAAGAACAAATTACAAACGACATCAACTCTATTTTAGGTGGTGAAAGAGAAGTTATCAGAGTAAGCTTCGGACAATTTATTATTCAGTAGGACAAAATGACAGAAGGTAACAAAAACGACTTAATAGATAAGCACGAGTTTGAAGATGATTTTTCAGACGCAGAACACAAAAGCTACAAGCTTTATAACTTCCGCAGACCTGATAAATTTTCTAAAGACAACTTGAGAGCCTTAAGAGATATTCATAGAGAATTCTCTAAGGCAATTTCTCTTGTTTTAAGCGGTTATTTACGCATGAGAGTTGAAATTGAAATCGTTTCTGTTGACCAATTAACTTATGAAGAATTTGTTCGTTCTATGCCATCTCCTATAAGCGTTGGTGTATTTGAGTTTGAACCGTTATCAGGTCAAATTTTACTCGGTATTAGTTTTGAAGTTATTTCTTGTATTGTAAACCGCATGCTTGGCGGTGTCGGTTCAATTGACACGCAAACTCGCGAGCTTACAGACATTGAAAAAGCTTTAGCGAAAAAAGTTATTAATATCATCATTAAATCACTTGAAGATTCTTGGAACGCAATTATTCCTGTTTCAGGAAAATTTATCAGCCTTGACGATAACTATCAATCAATTCAAGTTGCAACCGCAGGAGAAATTGTTGCTCTTTTGACATTTGAAGTTCAAGTTCAAGGCAAACACTTTGGCTTATTCAGCCTATGTTTCCCATATCCTGTATTAGAAACAGTTTTGGGTCACTTGAGTACTCAACACATTTTCCAAACGAAAGGTTTAGTTGCATCTAACGATGAAAGATTGAAGATGATTTCTAAAATCAATACTTCAAATGTTGATTTAAGAGTTCAATTTGGACAATGCAGTATAACATTAGATGACTTTTTGCAACTTTCAGAAGGCGATATAATCAAGCTTGATAACAAGGTTCAGGATGATTTGATTGTCAAAGTAAACGGTGAAAAGAAATTTTTTGCACGTCCCGGTACAATGAAAGACAAGATTTGTGTTAAAATAACAGATGTCTATGATGAAATGCACGAATTATTAAGAAATTATTTTTAGAGAGGTTTTGTAAATGCTAGATGACGATAAAGATGTTAATAACGAAGAAATGCAAGATTTGACATCATCAATTCCCGAAGGAAACACTGAAGATAATGAAACAACCGAAAATACGGAAGATAAAACCGTAACGGTTCAGCCTGTACAATTTGCGTCATTTGAAGACTTGGATCAAGTTCAAGGCCCTGTTAACCAAAACCTTAATATACTTTTGGATGTTAAATTGCAGTTAACTGTTGAGCTTGGTAAAACCGAATTACCAATCAAAAAAGTTTTGGAATTAACAAAAGGTTCTATTGTAACTCTTAATAAAGCAGCCGGTGAGCCTGTTGAATTATACGCAAACGGCAAATTAATTGCTTATGGCGAAGTTGTAGTTATTGAAGATAATTTCGGATTAAGAATTACACACATCACAGACCCTGCAAGAAGATTGAACTCGTTAAGCAATCTCAGCAAAGAAGAAGGTTAATTTATAGTTGGGTAAAATACCCAACTATATTTTTTAAAATATTTCAACCAACTATTTTTTCCAAAATTTATTTTATGTATAATTGAGCTATATGTATAGATAACAAGAGAGGTCAATTATGGATAAACAGAAGATTAAACAAGCTCGCACAAAAATCGTTGCAACTCTAGGGCCTGCAACTTCCAGCTATGAAATGATTTTAGAGCTTGTAAAAGCCGGTGCTACAATGTTTAGATTAAACACATCTCACGGTAGCGAAGAAGGACATGCTCAAAATATTAAATATATAAGAGAAGTTTCTAAGAAAACAGGCAAGTTTATTCCTGTTTTAGTTGACCTTCAAGGACCTAAAATCAGAGTCGGCAATATTCCTGCTCCTAGAGAAATCAAAATCGGTGAAGAAATTATTTTAGAAGCATCAAATGACGTTACCAATCAAGAAATAATTCCCGTTGACTATGAAGGCATTGCAGGCGATGTTAAAGTAGGTGAAAAAATACTTCTTGACGATGGCAAAATAGGACTTGAAGTTTTAAAAATTGACAGCAAAAAAGTTCACGCAAAAGTTTTATACGGCGAAACAATTCGTCCGAGAAAAGGTATTAATATTCCAGGTGCAACTGCGAGTTTGAGCGCAGTAACAGATAGGGATGTAGAATTTATCAGATTTGCAGTAGAATACGATGCAGACTATATAGCACTATCTTTTGTAAGAGAAGCAAAAGATATTGAGCTTGCAAAAAGACACATAAAGAATTTTGGCGGTGACATTCCTGTAATCGCAAAAATTGAAAAACCTCAAGCTGTCGAAAATTTAGAGGAAATTCTTAAAGTTACTGACGGTATTATGGTAGCTAGAGGAGATTTGGGAATTGAAATGTCTCCGGAAGACGTTCCAATGACTCAAAAATACATCGTTGAAGAAACAATCAAAGAACGTAAAGTTTGTATTGTTGCAACTCAAATGCTTGAATCAATGATAGAAGAACCTATTCCGACAAGAGCAGAAGCGAGTGATGTCGCAAATGCAATTCTTGATGGAACGGATGCCATTATGCTTTCAGGTGAAACTGCAATGGGTAAATATCCGATAGAAGCCGTAAAAATGATGCGTAAGATTGCAACAAATGTGGAAAACAACAATTTTATGTTCTCTAATTTAGATTTAGAAATGAGCGAACATTATGAATTATCTCCACAAGCAATTTCTAATGCAGCGGTTAAAATGGCAGAAGATTTAAACGCAAAAGCAATTATGGCGTTTACTCACAGTGGCTATACTCCAAAATTGCTTTCAAAACTAAAACCTTCTGTACCAATTTTAGCAATTTCTGACATGGAATCTACTTGCAGAAGATTAAACCTTTATTGGGATATTTTTGCAGACCTTAAGGATTGGGATACAGTTCTTGACGCAGATTTATTAGAAAAAATTGATGATTATATTTTAACCAAAACAGATTTTAAAAAAGGCGAAAGAATAATCATTATCGGTTCTATTCCAAAACTTATCACAGGTAGAACTAATTTTATCCGAGTTCATAGAATTGGTGCGCCATTAGAAAGATAAGTTTTACGAAAAGTTACAGTTTTTATTTGTTACTATTAAATTTTCTCGTAATAAATTTTTTCTTATGATACACTCAAAGTATATGAATACCGACAATATTTTGTAAAGCAAGAAAAGGATTTAATTTATGGATATATTCTCATTATTCACACTATGTGGGGGGCTGGCGTTCTTCCTATATGGTATTACTATTATGTCTTCGGGCTTAGAAAAAATCGCCGGCGGACGATTAGAGAGAATTTTAAAGAAAATGACTTCTAATCCCCTAAAAAGTTTAGTATTTGGTGCCGGTGTTACAGCGGCAATACAATCTTCATCAGCTGTAACCGTTATGCTTGTTGGTTTAGTTAACTCAGGAATAATGAAATTATCACAAGCTATCGGCGTGATTATGGGTTCTAATATTGGTACAACAATAACTGCATGGATTTTGAGCTTATCAGGAATTGAAAGCTCAAATTTTTTTGTTAGACTTTTAAAACCTGAATCATTCTCACCAATAATGGCATTGGTTGGTATTATTTTTATAATGGCATCAAAAAGTAATAGACGAAAAAGCGTTGGTGCCGTGCTTGTTGGGTTTGCAATTTTGATGTTCGGTATGGAAGTTATGACAGATGCAATGGCACCATTGGCTGACATGCCTCAATTTACGCATATATTAACAGCATTTACAAATCCTATTTTAGGGGTTATAGTCGGCACTGTTGTTACAGCAGTTATACAAAGTTCAGCTGCATCTATCGGTATCTTACAAGCCTTATCAATGGTTGGTGGCATGACTTATGCGATGGCAATTCCAATAATTATGGGGCAGAATATCGGTACTTGTGTTTCTGCAATGCTTTCCAGCATTGGTGTTAACACAAATGCAAAAAGAGTTGCAGCTGTTCACGTATTATTTAACGTAATTGGTGTTATTGTTTGTTTATCTGTTTTTGAATTCGGATATATTCTTTTCCACTTCAAATTTGCGACCAACAACATTTCGCCATTTGGAATTGCAATTGTTCACTCAATTTTCAACATAGTTACAACAATTTTATTGTTCCCATTCACTAAGTTGCTTGAAAAGATGGCAATGAGATTAGTGCCGGATAAAAAACAATCAAGCAAAAATGTTTTATTGGACGAAAGACTTTTACTTGCACCAACATTTGCAATTGCAGAATGTTACAGACAAACAATTAAAATGGCTGAACTTGTAGAATACAATTTTATAAACTCAACAAAAATGCTTAAAAGCTTCCACGCTAAAAAAGCAGAACAAATTAGAGGAAATGAGATTAAAATTGATACTTATGAAGACAAATTAGATGCTTTCTTGTTAAAACTTTCAAACAAAGAATTAACAGAAGAAGACAGTAACAGAATTTCTCAGCTATTATTAGTAATTGGTGATTACGAAAGAATAGGCGACCACGCTGCTTACATATTAAAAATTGCAGAAACAATGAAAAATGATGACAAACGTCTTTCTGTTGATGCAGTAGAAGAACTTAAGGTTATTGTAAAAGCTGTTTCAGAAATTTTTGCCATGACATTAGAAGCATTCAGAACTGATAACATTACACTTGCGCAGGAAGTAGAACCTCTTGAAGCTGTTATTAAAAAGATTATAAGAAAAGTTAAAAATCGCCATATCCAAAGGCTAAAAGACGGTCTTTGTACTGCAGAATTAAGCTTTATGTTCTCAGATTTATTAAACGACTTCAGAAGAGTTGCTGCACACTGCGGAAACATTGCAACAAGCGTAATGCAACTTCAAGATACATCTCTTGATAAACACGAATACAATCACAGAAATAAAGGCGAAGATATTCAATTTGTCAGCCGTTATGAGGATTATAAATCAAGATATTCTGTATCTAAAAAATCTTCGCTAGAACAAGTTTAAGACAATCATAAAATGGAAATAACAATAAATCCTAACGGATTTTCACTGTTATTTCCATTTTCTTAATACAAATTGACATTACCTCATTTTCTTATTCACTTTCCAAATCACTTATAGTAATATATTGTTATGAAAAGAAAACTTTTAATTTGTTGTTTAGCTATATGTGCAGTTTTGGGGCAAAACCAAGTTTTTGCCGCGCCAAACGGAGCTTTTACCGAGCATTATAATGCAGGTCAAAATTATTTGATGTCTAATCAGTATTCTTCATCCATTGTAGAATTTAGAAAAGCTCTAAGAATTAATTATCTTGATAACTCCGCAAGAATCGGACTTATCAATGCTTATCTTGCAAGAGCAACTTATTACGCTAATCAAGACAAAAATTATGATAAAGCCGCTAATGATTTTAGAAGCGCGCTTTTCTATCTGAAAATATATCCGAACAAAGAACAAACTGTTCAAAATTCAGCAGGTATGATTGCTTCGGCTACCGAAAATCTAAACCAATGTTTAAAAGTAATTAGTTTTGATTCAACACCGAGCGGAAGATATAAGCGCGGAGAAGAATTGCGTGCAATGGGAAATTTATCTGCCGCAGCGTATGAATTTTCTAGAGCTGCGCAAGGAGATAAAATGGCATCAGATGCCAACATGCAAGTTGCGGATTTGCTTAAACTTTTAGGCAACGAACCTCGTTCTGCTGATTATTACAAAATCGCACTTGATTTAAATCCAAACAATGGCGTGCTTAGAATGAAATACGCAAGAACTTTGGATAAATTAGGACGCTATGATGATGCAGTTTCACAATATAACGAAGCTTTAGCAAATTCAAAAGGCGACATGGAAGTTTTGTATGCCTTAGAAAGAATTTATCTGAAAAAGCTTGCCGTAACTCCATCAGATGCGGAACTTAACGCAAACTTGGGTGCTATTAAGCAAGCACAGGGTGATTACGAAACAGCTTTAAGTTATTACGGAAAAGCTGAACAAATTAATCCTTCTAACGTAACAACGCGTTTGAATGTCGGAACACTATTCCAACAAAGAAAAGAATACCAAAAGGCTATTCAGTCGTATGATTCAGTTTTGACTTTATATCCAAACAACACTCAAGCACTTTTATATAAAGCGCAAGTGTTTAAAGAAATGGGTGATAATAAAACTGCTTTAAATTTATATAAACGCATTCTTGCAATCGACCCTAATAATGCAGGTGCGAAAGCTGAAATTTCAGGTGCGATGAAGGATGCACTTTCTCCATCAGAATACATCGCATACCTTAACCAAAACGGTACTGATGAAGAGATTTACGAATACTCATACAAATTGCACCAAGATAATAAAATTGATGATGCAATCAGTGGCTATAAGGCTGTTATTTCTAAAAATGCCTCAAATGTTGATGCTTATGTAAATTTGGCGATTTGTTATGCGTCAAAAGAAGATTACAATAACGCTATCAGCACACTTAACGCAGCTAAAGCAAAGTTCCCGACAAACAATTTGGTACTTAAAACTCTGCAAAGCGTTCAGAATGACTCTGTTTCAACAAAACTTGCGACAGCATCTTCAAGTTTTGATAACAAGGATTACAAAAAAGCTATTCAACAGTATTTGGCAATCAATCCGGCTACAGAAGATTCTATGCTAGGAGTAGCGTCATCTTATCAGGCTTTGAACGATTTTAACAGTGCAATTGAATATTATAAAAAAGCAGAACAAATTAATCCTAAAAATGCAGAAATTCCGTATTATATCGGGTATTTATATTCTGAACAACAAAACTGGTCACTTGCTGAAACATACTTAAAAAAAGCTGTCGGACTTAATCCTAATTCTGACGCAAAAGAATTGTTGACTTATGTTGTACAAAACGGTTCGGTTGGAATTTTGAACGAAGGTATTGATTTGTTTGAAAAGAATAATTTTCAAACTGCTATGCTAAAGTTTAATGACGTAATTAAAAAAGATGCGCAAAATGCTTACGCATATTATTATAGAGCTTTGATTTACGATGAGCAAAAACAACCAAAACTTGCGATTAATGACTATTTGAATGTACTTAAATATTCAAACGAATTTCCAATTGCAAATTACATGGTAGCGGTTGATTATGACAGCTTAAACAATTATAAAGAAGCTTATAAATATTATCAAAAGTTCGTTTCAAGCTACACAACAGATGATGAATACTTAAAATACGCAAAAACAAGGATGGGTGAATTAAAGGCTTATGCAGGATAAAAACAAGGTTCAAGCATTAATATCAAGCAGGGTTTCGCTTGCACCAATGGCAGGAATTACCGACTATGTTTTACGCTCTCTTGTGCGTGAGTATTCAAAAAATTGTCTTTTAACAACAGAGATGATAAGTTCGGAAGCTTTGACACAAGTTAAAGACACTGACATAGTTGCTCGTGGCGAAGACCATTCACCTATTTCGTATCAGTTGAGCGGACATAAGCCAAAAATGATTGCCGAATGCGCAAATTATCTTCAAAAATACGCCGATATGATTGATATAAACATGGGCTGTCCAGTAAATAAGGTGGTTAAAGGAACTGACGGTTGTGCATTAATGAGAAATGTAGAATTAGCGCAAGAAATTGTTCGCACAACGAAAGCTAATATTTCAATTCCTTTAAGCGTAAAATTCCGTTTGGGCTATACGTTTGATGAATTAAATTTTGTTGAATACGGTCAAAAAATGCAAGAAGCCGGCGCAGATTTTATTACAATCCATGGAAGAACTCGTTCTCAAATGTACGGAGGAAAAGCTGACTGGAAAAAGATTGCAGAGCTTAAACGTAATGTTGATATTCCTGTTTTTGCAAACGGTGATGTGGTTTCGATTGAAACTGCCGTTCAATGCATGGAAAACTCTCAAGCAGATGGAGTTGCGATTGGGCGCGGAGCGCTAGGTGACCCTTCACTTTTATATCGAGTAGAAAAATATATTAATTGCGGAGAATATATCGCCCCACCAACTTTGGAAGAAAAAATTGCAACATTAAAAAAACATTTGAATAAAGAAATTGAGTTTCGTGGCGAAAACATCGGTATAAAATTTTGCAGAAAATTTTACCCTTATTACGTAAATGGTTTTCAAGGCGCATCAAGACTAAGAGGCGAATTAGTTTTGATGGATGACATAAAAGAAATCTTTAAAAAATTAGATGGAATTTTAGCAATAAAATAGAAACATAAACTAATGACAATATTTTATAAGTATTATAAAATATTTTTGTGAACTTTTTACTAAAAATACTATTCATATTTCTTAGTTTTTTAATTGTACATGGAACTAATATTGAAACAGTTCCTGCAATTTCAAATGCACCTGTAAATTACATCCAAAACAACTATCAAAAAGTAGTTTTGACTTCACAAAATCTCAGTCAGAATATAATCATTAAAAATCATGGTGAAGATTCACAAAATTATACATTTAATGAAAACTCCGCTTGTGGCACAAACCACAATAAATTATTATTAGTTTCTACTAAGCCTCTTATTACAAGAGGTAACATTCATAACATATCGACCGACTTAAATAGTGAAATTTCCATAAGAGCCCCTTAATTAGACTTTTAATAAACAAAAAAATTAAAAGTAATAATTAGACTTTAGCAATCACATGTACAATTGCTAAAGTAAAGTTCATATTTTAAAAGGAGATTTCTATGGAAAATAACAATGAAACATACAAAGAGGCGCACGGTTCAGGTTTTGTAAGCACTATAGTATTTATGATAGTCGCAGTTGCCATTATGATTGCGCTTAGATATTTTCTACATTATTAGTGGGGAACCCCTTGCTTAATTCTTAAGCAAGGGGTTTTCTTCATACTATATCGACAAAAGCTTGACGTTACTACTAAAAAAGTATAAAATGAGTGCATGGCATAAAAGACAAAATGCCAAGGTTATTAATTATTTAGGAGAACAATCATGTACCAAGACGAAAAGCTTATTTGTGAAGATTGCGGTTGTGAATTCATTTTTACAGCAGGCGAACAAGAGTTTTATGCAGAAAAAGGTTTAACAAATAAGCCAAAAAGATGCCCAAACTGCAGAAAGGCTAAAAAACAACAACACCGTGGTAAAAAGAGAATGTTTGATGCAGTTTGTGCAAAATGCGGAAAACAAACTCAGGTACCTTTTAACCCTACTCAAGGTAGAGATGTTTTATGCAAAGAATGTTTTGATGCAGAAAAAGCAAATGCTTAAAATTTAATATTGCTAATAAAAAAATAGAGTTTCAAAATTTTGAAACTCTATTTTTTATTATAATAAATATCTCTGTTTTAACTTCTTAATTCTTTCATTTGATTCAAAAATTCTACGTTTCAGCTGATCATTATTTTCAGCTCTATTAAGAACGCCTTGAATAATATCTATAGTTTCTTTATCAGCATTTCTATAAATAAACATATCTACACCCGCCAAGATTGCCATTACACAAGCATCTACAGCACCAAAATCTTGCACGCCCTTCATCACCATATCATCCGAAATTACAACACCGTTGTAACCGATATTGTTTCTCAAATACCCGACAGCATTCTTGCTCAAAGAAGCCGGTATAACTTCATCATCAAAACAAGTGCAATGCAAATGTGCAACCATAATCATATCAGCTTTTTCTCTAAAAGGTCTTATATGAACTTTCTCCATCACATTCAGTGGTAAATCAATACAAGGCAATGTTAAATGACTATCTCTATCAGCATCTCCATGCCCCGGAAAATGTTTCAGGCAAGGAATGATTCCGTTTGTTCTATATTCATCAGAAACAATATTAATTCCTTTTATCACATCGTCAGTGTTGGAAGAAAATGAACGTTCTCCAATAATTGGATTATTAGGATTTGTATTAACATCAGCACAAGGAGCAAAATTCAAATTTATGCCATAATCCTTAAGTTCTAAAGCAATTTCTTTGCTTTGTTTGTGCAAAAATTCTTCACCTTTTTGAAATGCCATTCTTGGCGAAAGATAACGCGGATGAAGATTTTCAGTTCTTTCAACCCGTCCTCCTTCTTGGTCAATTGATAAAAAAGGTGGGATTATTGCTTTTGACTTAATATCTTCAATTAGAGTTTGAAACTGCTCTTTAGTCTGAATATCCTTTGTAAAAAATATAACTCCACCCAACCCCTTAGCTAAAGCAGAGTCTAAAGCATCGCCCGTTCCTAATATAAACATTTGATAAATTAATCGTTCCATAAAATAATAATACATAAAAAATAAGTCTTGAAAAATGTTTTTGTTTGATTTATGATTGCAGAGGTCACATGACGCAAGTTAAATATGCGGAAGTGGCTCAAGTGCCTAAACAGGGCAAAAGCTACGGAACAAATATGCGGAAGTAGCTCTGTTGCTCAGTGAGGCAAAAGCTATGAAGCAAACAAAAGTTTGGACGGTAAGAGCCGAACGATTCTAAGATATCGGATACTCTACCAACTGAACAAATTGACAATTGAAACAAATATGCGGAAGTAGCTCAGTTGGTAGAGTATCTGCCTTCCAAGCAGACTGTCGCGAGTTCGAGTCTCGTCTTCCGCTCCATTTTACACTAGATTAGAAATATAAATAGAGTCCTTTGGGGCTCTTTTTCTTTTTTAATACTTATACGCGGAAGACTCGACTTCGTCTCTTTCCTCCATTTGTGTAAATAAAGTGCAGGTGCGAGATGGGTACATAATCGCTATGACTTCGATATAAAGCCTTTTATGGCTATTTTAATAGAACGAGATGCACTTGCACTAACTGGATTTTATCTGCACTTATTTGTATATTACTTGCACTAAAATTACATCAATTTTAAAATCAAACTCTGAAAGTTAGCAATATATTTACGCTTTAGCCATGTGTATTTAGTGCAAATAAAAAAGTATTTTCTAATTTGAGATATGCAAAATTATCTCTGAGATTGAGATGAAACACTTGACTTTTGTTGAAACAAGAGCGATTAATGTCATTGTAAAAGGTCTTTAAACAAGGTTTAAAAGGGTTTTAAATGAACAAATTACATTTACTCCATGATGCAGAAAAATTATATTGTGTTGACAATTTAAGTCCAGAAATAATTGCCGAAAAACTAAATATCTCACGCAGAACTGTTTTTAACTGGAAAAAGAAATACAAATGGAATAATCATATTGTCAGAATAAAAGATTTTTCAAATCAATTTGTTGGTGATATTTATAACATTGGAGCAAAACTTCTTACAAAACTAAATGATGATATAGATAATAATAGAATTTTGAATAAACATGAAATTTGTGCATTAGAAAATATTATCAAAATCATAAATAAAGAAGAAAGAGGACAAACAAAGAATTCGGATAATTTTTCATATAAAAAGAAACCTGCAAAGTTTTTAACACCAGATGTCATTGAAGAAATTAATAACGAAATTTTAGGTTGGAATGGTGCATATTAAATTGTGTCGAATTGTCTCCGAGATTGAGACAAAGAGTTGATTTAATTGAGATAAAGAGTGATGAATGGTTGTGTAAAAAAGGAATAAAACATGGTCGAATTCACTCCAGAAAAATCAAAGAAAATAGCCTTAGCAAGATTAGATTTACTCAATCAATGGAAAGAATTTCGCAGAAAATCTGATAACAAACTTCAATCAGATTATGATTTTGTAAATTTGCATAATACAAGTAATTCTCATCTATTTGAAGTATTAGGTAAAATCAGTAGAGGAACACTTCATCGTTGGAAAAACATTCTTAATGGAACAGAAGATTATACCAAACTTATTCCACAATACAAATATGCAAAAGTAGATGAATACAGGACTTGTTTAACAGATGAAGAAATCAAAATATTTATGGGACTACTTTTGCACCCCAATAGGATTTGCATAGGTAAAGCGATTGCACTTACAAAATACAAATTAAAAGAACAAGGTCAATCATATATTCCAGCAGATATTACTTTTAGAAAATATGCGAATTGGTTCAAGAAAAATAATTATGACAAATGGGTTCTAGCAAGAGATGGGGAAAAAGCTTTATCCGATAAGGTTGAACCATATATTAAACGTGATGCAGGTTTGCTTGAAGTTGGAGATATTCTTGTAGCAGATGGGCATGTTCTAAATTTCAATGTAATCAATCCATTTACAGGCAAACCAACGAGAGCAACATTAGTAGGTTTTCTTGATTGGAAATCTACAGCACTTGTGGGTTATGAAATTATGCTAGAAGAAAATACTCAATGTATTGCAAGTGCCTTAAGAAATGCAATTATTAATTTAGATATGATACCTAAAATTGTTTACCAAGATAATGGTAGAGCATTTATGGCAAAATACTTTAATGATGATAGAGGATTTAGCGAGTTAGGATTTAATGGACTATATTCAAAATTAGGTATAGAAACAGTATTTGCTAGACCATATAATGCAAGAGCAAAAGTTATTGAAAGATTTTTCAAAGAGTTTCAGGAAGGGTTTGAAAAATTATTACCAAGTTATGTCGGAAGTGCTATTCAAAATAAACCTGCGTGTTTGATGCGGAATGAAAAATTGCACAAGCAATTACATAACGATTTTGTACCAACTTTAGAAGAAACAATAAAAATGATTGATATGTGGTTGAATTTCAAAAACTCTCAACCTTGTCCTAATGAACCTAATAAAACGATAGCAGAGGTTTTAGAAAGCAGAAAAAGACAAAATGTAGATATAAACCAACTTGATGATTTGATGCTTGCAACTGAAGTTAAAACAATTCAACGAAACGGAATCAGATTTTTAAATTGTGATTATTTTGACGAACGACTTTATGGATTCAAAAGTAAAGTTTTAATTAGATACAATTTATTTGATTTAACAAGCATCGAGGTTTATACAACAAAAGGTGAATATTTATGTACAGCAGAACGTGTAACTGAAACTCATCCAATGGCAAAATTACTAGGTTCAGTTACTGATTTTGAAGACTATAAACAAAAAATTGTTAAACAGCGACAATTGAGAAAGAAAACTATTAACTCTGTAAAACAATATTTAAGTAATGAAGAAATTAAATTCATTGAACAGAAAATGGATGAACCAAAAGATGTTGAATCCAAACCGCGTTCAAATACCCCTCAAACCTTGTTCAAAAATAATTCAGAAAAATATGAATATTTAATAGCAAACGATCCAAATAATTCTTGGATAGTAGAATTTAAGCAAACAAAGGAGTACTGGCTTTTATATGAATAAAATATTTATAAAAACACAAAACGTCAAAAACTTTATAGGTTTAGTTGAAAATTTACAAAACAAACCGAAAAATATTCCCAAAATGGGACTTGTATATGGAGAGCCGGGACTTGGCAAATCGCAAACTGCTTTATGGCTTGCGTACAAGTATGACGGAATATATCTTCGGGCATCAAATCTTATGACCGGTAGATGGCTGCTTGAAGAAATGGTTAAGGAACTTGATGAAATTCCAAGATTCCTGACTTCGGATAATTTTAATATCGTTGTCAAAAAGTTAAAAAAGAATCCGCAGATAATTTTTATCGATGAAATTGATTACCTGATGAATAACTATAAAACTGTCGAAACACTCAGAGATATTCACGACGAAACCGGCTGCCCGATAATTTTTATCGGGATGGGTTTGGCACACAGAAAACTTGAAAGGTACAAACACCTTTATGACAGATTATCGGAAATTTTAAAGTTTGAAACTTTTGGAGTACATGATTTATCACAAATTATCAGCCAGTTATCAAAAGTTAAATTTACCCCAGATGCTATTGAATATATCCATTCAAAATTTAATAGATTCAGGCAAATAGTTCAGTTAATAAACCAAATGGAAACCTTTGCCAAAGACAATAATTTAACAGAAATAACAAAAGAAATTACGGAGCAGATTTTATGAATATAGAAAAATTAGCACGACATTTAAAAGAATTTACTCTTGAGGAAATCGGAATGATTGCAGAATGTGATTGTAAAACAAAGCTTGAACACCTGTTGAACGATGGTAAATTGGTATTTGAACAAGGATTGTATAAATATGTTGAAAAGGATGATACCGTTGAATATGGAATTTTTGCAACGCATGAGAATTATAATCCACAGTTAAAATTTAAAGATGCAGTAATCGGTTTTATTAAAAATTATGCTAAAAACCATTGTAAACGAAGAACTTACGAAACTTATGAATCAATATTTAGAGTAAATATTATTCCTTATTTTAGTAATATGCAAATCATAGATATCAATTCAGATACAATTATCAGATTTTATAAATGCTGCAGGCGAAGATGTCTTGGCGAAAGACGACTCAAAAATACAATAGCTCTTTTAAACCAGCTTATAAAATATTATCAGAATCTTGGGATTATAGAAAAAACGTGTAATTTTCAGGTAAAAAGATTAACGGATAAAAACAAATTTAGTATTAACAGAATAGTTTTTGAGGTATAAAAATGACTAAATACAACCAACTCATACAAGCTGAACATATGTACATTTACGATAAAAAATCTCTGGTGGAAATTAGTATGGAACTCGGACTTTCCCGCAGAATTTTGTTTTATTGAAAAGAAGGAATACAATTGGGATGAAAAGCGGTTTGTAGTCGAGTATACAAAATACCGCTTTAGTGAAGAGCTTTTAGATTTTGCAAGAAAAATGATGCAGAAAATATCAACGGATATTGATAAAAATTAAAAGACTCCACCACCGGAAATATATTCTCTGATTAATATTCTTAAAGAAATTCCACTTGTAAAACAATATACAAACTCTCTGCAACAAGAACAAATTTCCAAACAAAAACCAACCGGCTACTTATCTCTGGATATCGTTCGCCGAATTGAAAGAGAAATTTTAGGAATGGAATAATTTTATGAAACATTCGTGTTTGTGTTATTTTATTTTAATAAGGAGTTATTTATGTTTTGCTCAATGTGTGGAAAAGAAAATGATAATGATGCAATCTTTTGTTCTTTTTGTGGAACAAAAATTGTAAAAGATGAAAATTATGTTGAACAGGAAAATCAAAATACTTATATAGATAAATATATTAATGCACAAAAAAAATCACAGATGATTTCCTGCAATGTTATTGTAACAATCGTATCTGTATTTCTTGCTTTTTTATGTATTGGTTTTATTATTTCGTTATCAGAAACGAGTACAGATGTTTCTAATAAACCTAGTAATATACCTGCTAATACAATACAATCAAATAATACTATAACAGAAAAGCCAGTAAAAAAACAAACTCGTAGTATCTATAGTTATGATAATTTAGGTCGAGCAGGATTAAGTACCTTTGCATATAATATTTCAACGGCAAAACCTACTGATGAATATTTTTATTATTACACAAATAACACACCTTTCCGTTTAGAGGTTATTTCCGTATATCCAGGATATGTTATTGTAAGTGGAAGTTACATTGATTCATATTTCCAACCTACAAAACAATTATTAATCAAAACTAATAGACAATATGTTAATGGGGAATATTTAGCAAATGATACATATTATGATTTTATAGGTATAATATACTCTTTCGGTACAAATTTATGGTCTTTTCAAGAAGTGAAAGTTAATTTATTATAAGGAAGTTACTATGTATTGCAAAAAATGTGGCAAAGAAATAAATGGGGATTCGCTATTTTGTAAATATTGTGGCACTGATGTTAGTAAAAAGCCGTCTGACTCAGACAATATAAACAGTACAAATATAAAAACAAACAAAACTTGCATGAGTATATTAATCGTTTGTGTAATGTTTTATATATTATTAATTTATCCTCTAACATATAAAATTAACTTTATGGGAATACCTCTGAATATTGAACTTACATATAACCCCGTAAAGTTGGAAATGTCAGTTAAGATAGGATCCATAAGTTATACTCAACAAAATATTGATTGGATACAGGCAATTAAATTAAGATATCGTCTGATCTCTGGAAATAGTTCTGATTTTCAAAATTATTACAATAATTATTCATCAGCAAATCAAAAACCCGTAAAAAAAGATTTACTTTATGAAAAAGCAGAAAATAACTTTTTAGAAATTCAAGAACTACAAAATAGCTACACTTTAAAAAACTTTTTTAAATCTAATACTGATAAAGAAAAAGCTTTTTTGAAATTATATGAAGGATATATTAAAAGTTATGATAACATCAGCCAATACTCATATAAAAATGATATAAATATCTCAGATCAATATGCAGAGCAAAATAAAGCACAGTATAAAAAAATAGGTCTTGCTTTTAATAAAGCAGAAGGTACAAATTATTTAGTAATTGACTACAGTGTACTTATGAAAACAATAGGTATACCACGCAATTGGAAAGAGTGGTTGACAATTCAACAAAAAAACAATGAGAAAAGAATAAAAATTCGTATGGGAAATGGTTTTGAAGGAGAATCGTTGACTGATCAAGATGTAGAAAATGCGATTATTGAATTAGAAAAAATTGAAAGTAAATCTGGCATTATAAAATCAATACAAACCAAACAATATATGTATATTCCGAATACTTCAAAAAGTTTGCTTTGGAACTACTTAATGGGTAGCGAATTATCTCCAAGATTTGATTATATGACAGGGGAATTGAGACCTAATTTGAAAATTTCTTATAAACATTTTATTGATAATTATCCGAAATCAAAATATTACAAACTTATAAATGAGTATTATTCAAAATTAGAAAAAAGTAATTTTAAAAATTCATATGTAAATAGGGATTGGTTGAATAAAGAAATTGAAAAATATTAATTTATTTTCAAAATCATCTTCAACCCCTCTGATATTATCTACTTGATGTTGTAGCGTTTGCCGGTTTTAGCCACACGAGTTGCGAAATCCACTGTTTTATCGGTATATTTGTTTTCCCACAGACATATCAGCAAACCGATTTCTTGTATTTTAATGTTCAAAATTTTTGTGCCATACAGTTTGTAATTTTTTTCAATCATATTAAGTCCCTTTCGTTAGGAACATTAATCGATTGTTTTTGAGAAAATCTTAAGTGCAATTTCCGAATTTTGTATCATTCCGACACAAATTTTAAATGCCGTTTAAAAGGGTTTTAAACCAGTTTTAAACACAGTTTAAACTTCAATATCTTTTTCATGGTCGATAAAAAATGCATTCAGCAAATCTGCTTCACGGTGCAAATGTATTACAACCAGAGCCAAGTTGTAAACTTCCTCCGCCCATTTGCTTAATTGCTTAAATTCTTTTGGAGTGATATTCAATCCAACTTTTTCCATACTTATATTCCTTTCCTTTACAGCAACACAACATTACTCTAAAGAGAAAAGAAAGCAAGTTAATTGATTTTAAGGTATAATAGTTACAGGAGTTTTAAGCATGGGAAAAGATTTTCAAAAAGGCGAAATAATTATTTACACAAGTGAAGACGGGACTGTATCACTTGATACAAAGTTTGAAAATGAAACCATTTGGCTAACGCAAAAGCAGATGGCGGAACTTTTTGGAGTAAAAACTCCAGCAATAAGCAAACATCTGAAAAATATTTTTAGTGAAGGTGAATTAAAAGAAGAAGTGGTTATTTCCATTTTGGAAACAACCACAAAACACGGTGCTATAAAGGGAAAGACACAAAAATCTACAACGCAATTTTATAATCTTGATGCAATAATCTCTGTCGGATACAGAGTAAATTCATCAAGAGCAACACAATTTAGAATTTGGGCAATTGATGTTTTAAAAAAGTATCTGACACAGGGTTATGCTCTGAATAATAAAATGCTTACTGCACAAAAAGCAAAAATTATTAATTTACAGCAAACAATTAGCTTGTTATCACGCAGTATTCAAAATCAAATCGAAACAGTTGATGAAGCGCAAAGTGTTGCAAAAATTCTTGAAAATTTTGCAAAAGGTTTGGATTTACTTGATAATTTTGACCATAAGAAATTGGACACAAAAGGGCAAACAACAAAAGAGGCTGTAAAAATTTCTGAAAAAGAATATTTGAATATTATAGAAAAAATGAAATCGGAGTTTGCATCAGATGTGTTTGCAAACCCAAAAGACGGCAGTTTTGCAAGCTCAATTAATCAGATTTATCAAACTTTTGACGGCAAAGATTGTTATCCGACTTTGGAAGAAAAAGCAGCAATGCTTTTGTATTTGATTACAAAAAATCATTCGTTCTCTGACGGGAATAAACGTATTGCGGCAAGTTGCTTCTTATATTTCCTGGATAAAAATAATATGCTTTATAAAAATAATATTCCAATAATAGACAACGGAACTCTTTTCGCACTAACACTTCTTATTGCAGAAAGCAAACCGGAAGAAATGGATGTGATGAAGCAGATTGTTGTAAGTGTATTAAATAGTTAGGGGTTTATTGTGAAAAAATGCAGTCTGTTTATACTTCTTTTATTAACTTGCATGCTTTTATCTGGATGTGGAAAAAATTATAAATCTACTGTTTATGAATACAATAATACTGTCATTCAAGTTAATAAAACTTTAAAAGAATACTATAAATCCCTATATGAGGTAAACAGAACTTTATATTTTCAGAGTAAATCCCGAAACAAAGCAGAAAAAATATCTCTTGAGGACATTGAAAAACCTGAAAATGTCAAAATAACAGTTATAAATGAACGTGATTTAAATATCCGTATAGAAGCAATCGACACACTTATGCTATATAGCAATTATTTAGTACAAATTTATAATGACGATTTAAAAAATCTTACAAGCTCAACAATTGATGCTATGGTAAATGATATTGTGAAATATTCTTCTAATAATCTTAATGAGAAATGTTCTCAAGTAATAGTTAATATGCCTTCAGCTATTTTTAATAAATTTGTAGATAAACGCAGATATCGTATATTAAAAAAATATGTTAATGCTACTAATAATACAATTGTAGAACTTCTTTCAATATTAGATGATGAAACTATAAACGTTTTACAAAACAATGTTGAGTTAAGAGCCAAAGAGTTGTTAAAAGATCAAATTATATACTATAATCGCTATTTAGCCAAGAAAGAAAATGATAACTCAATAGAAACCTTAAGGAAGATACAACTTAAAGAAATACAAGAAAATTATACTTACTATGATAATATAAGAAAAAGCAACCCTCAATATATAATCAAATCAATGCTTAAAGCACAAAATGAATTATATGCTTTTGTAAACAATAAAAAGAATGGTGAATTCAGTTTATTAAAAACTGTTCAAGGAATACAGAAATCAGTGAGTGCGATAAATAAGTTTTTACCATAAGGAGTTGAGATGGAACAGCGGGATATTGATTTTAGAAATGACATGAACGATGTAATTATATGTATCGATATGCTATTGAGCAGGGATGACCTTTCTGACGAAAATTATCAAAGACTTAATAATATTAAACAAGCTATACTTGATGAATTAACTCGGGTTCAACGATTGGAATTAATTAAAAATAGTAAAAGATTACAAGAAATTATCAATGCAATTAATACTAATAAAGATGAACTTAAAAAAGATTTAAATGATTTAAGATCTATATGTGAAAAAATAGCTACAATTGGAATTACTGCAGATATATTTGCTAACTTTTTTCAGGTATGTACAAAAGTGGCAAGTTATGTGCCCTAGCTAGCAGTTTCTATATCCCATTCTTTAAAAATTGTTCTGTCTTCAAATAATTCTTGCGGGTTTACTCGTGTTGTAAGCCTAGCTAATATACCTTTGTTCCTGTAAGTCCAACTCTTTGCATACTTTAGAGAATATGCCGCGAGCTCACTGCATATAAATTTATCTTTGTTGTCAACTAGACAGGATATAATATCTACAATAAAGTTATGTGTTATTTTGTTAAATTGGTTTATGCCAGGTAAGGCTTTGCCAATATGTCCTATTATCTGTGCATACTCATATTCACATCCAATTTTTGATTTTGCAAGATTAACTATTTCATTTGCAATTATTTCATTTATTTCTCGAGGTTTTCTAAATGAAATAATTTTGTTTTCATCATCAAAATATTTTGAAAGAGGTGCTTCAATAACTTGTTTAGAATTAGCATCTGCTTCAATACACATATCTTCGCTAATAACAATTAATGCATGACTAACTTTAATATCTGAATAATTACAATATTTAGTTGCTTTTGCTATTGCTTTTGATACAAAAGAAGTTGGGTCATAACAGAATCCTATATATCCTTTGTTATAATTTTGTTGATACTCAGGGATAGTATCGACTAGACCATACTTACCTTCCTGATTAATTACACGTTTCATTGTCATTTTAGTGCTCCTTTATTTTATATGCATAATTTGTATTTTAATTTTTTGAGAATGGTGTTTCACCAAATATCGATAAATATAATATAATTACATTCTTAACGTGGTATATAGCATATTTCTGTGCTCGCTGATACAATAATTTTGCGAAAATATATGAAAGCAACATTAGGACTGTAGATAAGATGAAAAATGGCAACTTATTCATATAAATATAAATTGTTACAATAGAAAAGTATACTATAGCAATAAGTGTAGATGCTAAAAGATTTCTTGCCAAGCCATAATGTATATTGAATATCTCAGCCTGATCTAATTTTCGATAATTTTTATATTCATATTTTAAACACTCTCGACAGCGTTCATAAAGTATTTGGCTATATTCATCAATTTTTTTACTTAGGTCCTTGATATTTTTAAATCTAAGTTTGATATTAATACCAAAATCTTCCTTGAGAATCTTCCAGCATTTTTGTATGTCTGTATTATTCAATATATTACAATCCTTATGTAAAAGTTTCTGTGAATAAGGTTTTTCCCATAATCGATATAATTCATATTTTTGTAACAAATATGAAATTTCATGAATTATAATACCTACGTAATATGATATAACGAAATACGCTACACTATCTGTTATAAAATTATTAAACATTTTTTGTGGTATCAAACACATAAAGTGCATACCATAACAGACATAACATACTGTAAAAATTCCTGGTATTAAATATGCTACAATATCGTAAGTATGAAGCCTTTCAAAAATATTTTGCATACTTTCTCTCCTTTATGCAACATTAGTCGTTACTGTACAGCCACCATTTTCTTTAAGTTCAAATTTTATATTTCCATTATCTCTTGTCAAATAGACTTTATTGCCTTTATCGCTACCATTAGAATATTGTTCATAAAGTTTTACAGCACAGTTGTCTGGCAAATTCCATTGATTTGGCCCAACGGAGATAAGTGTCATACCTGGTTTAATTCTCTTAATATGCTCAGTATAAGGAACTTCTGAATTCGATGAGTCCATAAAAAAACTTTTTGAACCATGATGAGAAGCAACTAACAAAGAACAATGTACCTCCTTCCCATATTTTTTCAAAATTTTATCTTCCCAAGGTTTGAAAGATGTATCACCGGCGAGTAATATTGAACAATTACAATATTCAAATTTTACAACTAAGCTTGAATCATTAATGTCATAATTTTTATCCTTGTATACACCATTCATGTATTGTATAATAACACCATTGCAAATTCCATTATCACTTGTCTGTGGATAAATGACATTATGCTTAAGATTACGTCTTAATTGCATGTACTCTTGGTAATCATCAGCATCGGTTCTGCCTGAAAATCCATTATCATAAATTGCACTAATGGGAATCAATCTGTGTAAATCAACTATTCCACGCAAATGATCAACATCACGGTGTGTATTTATAAAAACGTCAAAATTGTAAAAATTTTTACTCCGAAGGAAATTACATACTCTTGACTTGTTTTCTTCTGTAATATTGCAATCAACAAGAATATTTTTACCATTTGGTAATTTTATGGCAATCATATTGCCACAACCAACATCTAATATATATCCAACTATGCTCATATTAAATACTCCTCTTGATTAGGCATCTACTTCCAATTTATCAAAAAAATCATATGATTGTGCGGTTGAATAACCTTCACGTACAGGTATATCACTTGAACGATGAACTAAATTACTGCCTTTAGTTTTACAAACATTTACTCCTCTTTGTTTAAAGGCATTTAAAACTGCTTTTGAGGGGTGCTTTCCATCACTCTCTTTGCTAATTGAAACGATACCACTTTTAGAAGCAGTGTCTGTTTCTTTAATACTGTCGCCTATCAATCTATTAAGGAGATTGGAGTCAACATTGTGTTTACTTCCATGATGAGGTACCTGTATATAAGCAGCACAATTTGAATTAAGTCCCAAGCATTCAAGTTCATCTGCTGCATAATTTAAAGCAGATACTCCTGCATCAGAAGTCAAAAGGCAGTACTCATTATCTGTTCTTAATAGTAAAACCACACTGGAATTGTTTTCAGCAGTAGTCTCTGGATTATTTCCCAAATAGTCAATGCCCCATTCTGCTGGTATAATTTTAGATAATACCTCTAGAGCTTTTTGCAACATAGATTTATTTTCTTCATTTGCAGGCTCAGGTGTACATCTGAAATCTTTTAACAAGTCTTTATAATAATCTTCTGAAGGAGAAAGAACCCTTATTGTGTTGTCAAAGGCAGTTTCTCCTGTAAAAGGATCTTTGATTGTAATTCCTTTACTTTCAGCCAGTTCTACTAAATCATATGCTTTGCTTAAACCTTCTTTAATTTTTCTTGCTAAGCTATTATCTGTAATACGCCCATCTTCAAAACAATCAGACAAACCATCTGTCATGAGCCAGGGTCTGTGTATCCATAACTCATCGACTTCCATATTTTCTAATACATAAGATAAACCTCCGATATGGTCTGCATCAGGGTGAGTTGATATTACTAAATTAATATGAGTAGTATTATAGTATTTCTTGGCATGTTCTTCTATTGCTTTTCCATTTTCAGCATATCCACCATCTATTAAACATATTTTTTGATCCTCAGAGGTTTCACCATTTTCTTTATCCCAAAATCTGAATAAAATTGCATCACCACTGCTTGACTTTTCGCCAACAGGCATAAAATCTAATTCGTAAGACATTCTTCCTCCTCGTCTTGTATTTAACTATCTTAAACTCTACCCTTTCTCTCATTCGGTACAGTATAATCTATCGGTTGATATTAAATTGGGATAGTTGTTTTCCAGCCTGTTATTGATTGTGATTTATTTTCTGCCGAGTACACATACCCTTTCAAAATATCTACAAATATTATAGCATATTATAAGTGTAATTTCAACACTCGACCATGCTTTTTGTTTGCCATCTCTATCTCAGAGTTAATTACATCTTGTTCTGTATGTTAAATTACAGTCTCTTTCCTCCATTTGCTTGCAAAAAGTTTGTTTTTTTAAGTTTCTAACTACACGGAAAACGTGACATTTAGGGTTTTTGACTTAAATAAGGCGATTGAGGGGTAGGAAATAATACTACCATTCGTAATTCAAACTACCCCAAAATACTCATTTTGCGGACTAACGGATTTGATTATTTCGGGCAGTCCATTTTGAAATTTTGCTCCAAAAAAGTGCCGAAAATTTAGGAAAAAATTTTTTTCAAAATTCCTGTGACATGAAAAATTTTAATTGATTCAGAAAAGACACAAAGGTCAAAATTGGTGCACTCATTTGCATCTGAAAGTGCAAGATTAACTTCACTTAAAACTTTTGATTGTAAAGTTTTATAATATTTCATTATAAGTTTTTTATTTCAAGTCTTTAGTTTCTTGAGATTTGACAGTTCCTAACTTAGCAATATCTTTATCTGTTCTATTGCCC
>CAKVIG010000003.1 GCA_934754515.1 uncultured Candidatus Melainabacteria bacterium
TTCATTTTTGTTGTCCATCATTCTTTGCGAATTAACAAGTTTATTTCGTCTTTCGCTATTCTGTTTTCAAGGTTCAAATATTTTGGACTTAAGTCCATTTAAACTTTTTAATTTTTCTTACTTCTTTTTGCTATTTATATAAGTAAAAGGTTTTAATCTGTGCTGACCTTTTCGATTACTCAATTCCTCGAAATGCGCCTTGCGCTTCGTCTGCACCGGAGGTTTCCTCTCCGAACTTCTCTATCTTAACTCATCAATTTCTTTTGTCAACAGGTTTGTTTTTTGCTATTTACATTTCTTTACATTTGATTTATTTTTTGTAAAGTTTGTTTTCAAAAGAAAAATATTTAAGTCTTCAAAGTGCTATTCTTTTATTTCGGCTATCCCTTTTCAGGATTGAAGTGTAAACCACTTTCTTTACGGGTTACTGTAAATTTTTGCTTTCGCTTAGTTTCGTTCACCGCGTTCCTTCATTGTAATCTGAAAAAAATTTAAAATCAAGTGTTTATTTTACAATTATTTACAAAAATTAATGGTTTTGAGTTAAGTGCGCATGTTTATTGAGATATAGAGATTTTAAAATAGCCTACGGCTTGAACCCTCACCCGAAAATCTAAGTTTCGTAAAACTCAACTTGATTTTCTACCCTCTCCCTAAGAGAGGGTGGAAATTTCTAAAAGCTAGATTTCTCGGTGCTAATCGCACCTCAAAATGACGGCATGCTTGGACTTTTTACGCCAAGTTATTGCTAGGAACTGTGATAATTTTGGACATCAAAACAATACATTATATTCTTTATGTTTTTCGATTGAGTTATTATCATGTTTTGACATCACCTCACCCTTTCCCTCTCTGTCACTCCCGTGACATCTCTCCCACTAAATGGATGCTGCGGGAGAGAATTAAGTTTTAATAATAATCTATACCTCTCCTGTAAGGAGAGGGAATGACCAAAACTTGTTTTTATATTTTATTTCTTTAAGCTTTATTTTTATCTTTGTCTTTGTCGTCTGGAGTATTTGTTGATGTCGTTGTTGTGGCAGATGTGTTTGTTCCGTCTGTTACTACTGCACCTGTTGTTCCATCCGGAGTTGTATTTTGAGCTAAAACAGCACTGGATTCTTCGCCTAACTGTTCTGACATACCTTCAGGATCCTCCATATCTTCAGGAATTTCAAGTTCTAAATCTTCTACGCCTTCCATTTGACCGGCATAGATATCTATGTTTTCATCATACATGTCAGTAGTTGTAGAATTTAAGTCTTGAGTTGCTTTTCTTGCATGAATTTCAGTTCCAACATCTCCTGCCCATTGAAATTGTTGAGCAGTTCCGATACCACTCATTGCGGCTCCTGCTGCACCCATAGCCGCGAAGCCCCATGCCCAAGCAGTAAATATACCACCCGAAGCTGCAAATTTGCCGGCCTGCAATGCAGCTTTAGTACCACTTGCTGCATTCAAAGTTTGAGCAACACCTTCAACATAGCACATGGTTCTAGTTGCTTCATCAAAACTTTCAGCATAATCAGTTACACCTTCGACTTCTCCCATCGTTGAAGCTGCGTTATCATAAGTATCTTGATAAGTACCCATTTCATCATAAATTTCACCAACATTATCAGTTGTTTCATCAGATAAGTCACCAATATCAACACCAAGCTGTTGCATCATTGGCACTAATTCCTTCATTAATGCTTTTTCATCTTCTGTTAAAGCTTCACCATTATTAACTTTTTCCATCAAAGCATCGTAGCTTGCTTTATACATATCATATTCTGTCTTTTTATCTTCTATTTCATCATTAGCATCTTCATTATATGCCTGAGCTTCATCAGATAAATCTACTATTTCATCACCTGCTGATGACATATCTTCTTGTGCAGCTGCTAAAGATGCTTGAGCATCTTGCATTGTATTTTGAAGTTCGTCGCATGCTTCTTTTTGGTCTTTATTTGGCTTTTTAGCCATATAAGCAGTACCTACCGCTAAAGACAATAGTGCAGCAACAATAAAAGTTCCTGTTTTTCCTTGACTTTCAGCTAAACCACCCTCACCGAACTTATCAACAGCTTTAGATGCTGCTTTTTTACCCATCATATTACCCAGACCATTGGCAACCGTCTGTGAAGCTTTTGTTCCAATTACATTCACACCTATATAAGAAATCGTTGCACCTGTAGCACTTAGTGCCGTATCAGTAACACCTCTTGCAATCATGCCACCTTTGCCACCATCATATCCGGTCTTATCCTTAGCAGATTCTTTACCGTTTAGTTTTGCAGTTGAATAATCATCGTCTTCTATTTCGTAAGCATTTTCATCATTACTTGCTGTTGCACGCCAATTCTTTAGTTCACCATTCCAAGTTTGTGTAATTTCACCCATGTCTTTAGATGAAATCTTCATTGTGTTTCCACCATAGTTGTAATTATACCAGCATTTGTAAGCGTAAGCTTGGGATGTAGTTGCCTTAGAAAGGTTAAAAGAATCTTGTATTGCCATAGTTCCTCCAATGATGTTTGTTTGATATATATATCGGCACAAATTTGAAAAACTTTAGAGTTTTGAGATAGATTGTTACAAAAGTTAATATTTCGAAGAAGGTTTGGCATTTTTTTGGGGAAAAAGAAAAAATTTATATAGGTATTCACCTCACCCTAGCCCTCTCCTGTAAGGAGAGGGAATGACCTAATGTCGTTCGCATGAATTTTTATGTTTATTATACCCTCTCCTGCTTCGGCACCCTCCCCCGAGGGAGGGATCTAAAGTCGTTTGCAGGAATTTAATTATTATTAATTAAAAATCCTTATTTTTAGAATTGCCTACGGCTCGAACCCTCACCCGAAAATCTAACTTTCGCACAGCTCAACTTGATTTTCTACCCTCTCCATTGGAGAGGGGTTGCGCAAACAACACCTCATCCTTACCCCTCTGGCACTCTTACGCAGATACCCACCCGCATCTGTAAAGCTCAGCATGGCGTCGCTAACAGCTGCGACCTCCCTATCCATGGAGGTAAAAAAAAATAAGTCGGCAGGTATAAAACATGCCGACTTTAAAATTTTTATTTAGTATATTTATTATTCTGTCAAAGAAGTTTGTTCACCTTCCATTGTTTCTGCAGGACAGCCATCAGCTGAAGAATCATCTGATGATGAATTATCAGTATTTACAATCTTATTCACTGAAACAACAGTATCATTATCTGTCAAGTTTTGTGCTCTTACGCCTGTTGCAGGACGTCCTTGACATGAAATATCACCGGCTTTAATTCTTGTTACAATACCGTTTGCTGTAACCATCATGATTTCGTCTTTTTCTTCAACAATAGTCAAAGCTACCAATCTTGACATGTTAGACTTAAACTTAGTTGCAATCAAACCGATACCGCCTCTGTTTTGTGAACGGAATTCTGAAAGTTTTGTACGTTTTCCGAAACCGTCTGATGTTACAACTAGCAAATCTGCATCATAATTTCTTGGAACAATATCACAACCGATAATTGTATCAGCACTTCTCAATTTCATTGAGTTTACACCTCTTGCGCTTCTACCTAAAGGTCTTAAATCCTCAATTGGGAATCTGATTGCCATACCGCAAGATGTACCGATAATGATTTCATCATTAGGATTTGCAAGTTTAACCCAATTCAATTTATCGCCTTCTTCTAGAGAAATCGCAATAATACCACTTCTTCTGATATTTACAAAGTTATCTAGTTCAATTCTCTTAATATAACCCTTTTGAGTTAACATAATTAAGTTCAAATCATGTGAGAAGTTGCTTACAGGAACAACCGCAGTGATTCTTTCACCTTGTTCAATCGGAAGAACGTTTACGATAGGAAGTCCTTTAGATTGTCTGCCACCTTCCGGGAAGTCATAAACATTCAAGCTGTAAACAATACCCTTAGAAGAGAAGAACAATACTTTATCGTGCATCATAGCAGTAAAGAAGTGTTGAATATCATCATCTTCCTTAGTCTTGATACCTGCTTTTCCGCGAGTTGCACGGTTTTGGCGTTCAAATGTATCCAAAGAAATTCTCTTCAAATATCCTTGGTGTGTAATAAATACAGCCATTGGAGTGTTTGGTGTCAAATCTTCTATTGTAACTTCGCCTTGTTCAGGAACAATTTGAGTCTTTCTATCATCACCGTATTTTTCTTTATCTTCAAGAAGTTCAGCCTTAATGATATCAAGAACCTTTTGTCTGTCAGCCAAAATTCCTTCGTATTCTTGAATTTTCTTTAATAACTCATCGTATTCATTTTTAATTTTATCTTGTTCCAAACCTGTCAATCTTCTTAATTGCATTTCTAAGATTGCATTAGCTTGGTCAATATCCAAACCAAATCTGCTCATTAAACCAACACGAGCATCCTCGGTTGTTTTTGATTTTTTAATAAGTTCAATAACTTCATCCAAAGACCCCAAAGCAATTAATAAACCGGCCAAAATGTGCGCTCTGATTTTTGCTTTTTTCAAGAAATAAATAGTTCTTCTTGTAACAATTTCAACTCTATGTTCAACGAATTCGTTTAAAACTTCATACAAATTCAACAATCTTGGTTGCTTACCGCAAAGTGTAACCATGTTTACACCGAATGTTGTTGCAAGTTGAGTAAATTTAAATAAGTTATTCTTAACAACTTCAGGCTTAGCATCACGCTTAAGTTCAATAACAATGCGCATGCCTTCTCTATCAGATTCATCTCTCAAATCAGAAATGCCTGTGATTCTTTGTTCTTTAACCAAATCAGCAATTTTTTCAATTAATTGCGCTTTGTTAACTTGATATGGGATTTCAGTAACAATAATTGCAGTTCTTGTTTGACGTCCGCCGCCACCAGGAATTTCTTCAATAGTCGCAACAGCAGACATTTTGATTGAACCACGACCGGTTTCGTAAGCTTGTTTAATATCATTCAAGCCAACTATCGTAGCTGCTGTCGGGAAGTCAGGGCCTTTAATATGCTCCATCAAACCTTGAACCGTAATTTGCGGATTATCAATCAACGCAATTGTACCGTCTACAACTTCTCTCAAATTGTGCGGAGGAATGTTTGTCGCCATACCAACCGCAATACCTGAAACACCGTTTAATAAAAGCATTGGCAGTCTTACAGGTAATACAGACGGTTCTTCCAGAGAACCATCAAAGTTTGGTACAAAATCTACTGTTTCACAATCAATATCAGCCAACATTGATTGAGTAATTTTGTGCATACGTGCCTCTGTATAACGCATTGCAGCTGCACTGTCACCATCGACTGAACCAAAGTTACCATGACCGTCTACAACAAGATATCTTGTGTTGAAGTCTTGAGCCAAACGAACAAGTGCTTCATATACAGAACTATCGCCGTGAGGGTGATATTTACCAAGAACTTCCCCTACGATACGAGCGCATTTCTTAAATGGCTTATCAGGAGTCATTCCCAACTCATTCATTGCGTACAAAATACGTCTGTGAACAGGTTTTAAACCGTCCCTTACATCAGGAAGCGCACGACCAACAATTACACTCATCGCGTAATCAATATAGCACTTCTTCATTTCTTCTCTAATATTAACAGGTACGATTTTACCATCCGAAAACATATTTTGTTGAGCCAAAATCCTTCTCCTCTATCCATTTTCCCTAAAGTGGAACTCTATTTAAACAAGCTTCACTTAGCCTGATACATCCCCTTTATACTATATATAGTAACACAAAAAAGGTTTGTGTAAAGTTGTTAGTTTATTTGTTTATAAAAAGAGGCTTGTCTTAATATTTCTTAATAATAAAAAAGAAAAAAAACAATTTTTTAAAAGATAAATACTTTATATATACATAAGAGATATATAAGAAATATAGGAGAGAAACATTATGGCAATTGGCGCAAGAGATTTTATTGACAAATTATTAGTAGAAAAATATGCACAAGAAAAAGTGGATAATCACAATGAAGACGCTTTAACTTCAAGAATTTCAGCAGATGATGTTATGAGTGCAATGGACGTTTCGGCAAATAATTTTAGAACAATGTTAGCATTAAATAACAGATTGACTATGGTTTGTTACGGAGTTGTAGCAAAATCAGCCAAATATGTTCAAACAGAGGCTGCTTAAAATTTTTATTAGATTTTATATTGTATCTTTATTGTATAATTAATTTATGGCAGTATATTTTTTTTACGGGGATGAAGATTACAATATAGAATTGGAGCTTGAAAAAATGGTATCCAAGCTCAATCCTGATTTTAAGTCCATGAATTTTCAGGTTCTGGATAATCCCGTATACTCAACTCTTATTACTGCTTTGCGAACTCCGCCGATGATGTTTGGCGATATGCTGATTGTGATTAACAGTGAAGATTATTTTCTCTCCAATAAAAATTTCTTTGATGATTCAGAATTAGCAGATATAGAAGATGCTTTAAAAAATAACCCTGAAACTTTGAATATTGTTTTTGTGGTTAGACTTCCGCGTGATGAGAACAAAAAGCTTGATTCAAGACGCAAGTTATACAAAATTTTATCAAAATTTAATTCAAAAGAATTTCCAACATTTAAAACATATAAAACAGCAGATATCGCAGGTTGGATAAAAACTCATGCTAAATCAAAAAATATTAGTTTAAAAGATGACGCTGTAATGATGCTGATTGAACAAATCGGAAACAATTTAAGAGAGTTTAACACAGAATTAGACAAGCTTAAACTTATTGCATATCCTGAAAAAACTGTTACAAAAAAGATGGTAGAAGATATTTGTATCTCAAATCAGGATTTGTTTAATTTTACAGAACTCATTATGCGTAATGAAAAAGACAAGGCGTTACTGGAGTTCAAAAAACTTTTGGATAAAAAACATCCGCTGGAGCTTTTATCTGCAATTCAAACAATGATTAGGAAGTGGATTATTCTTAAATCTAAATCTTCAAGTTGTTCACCGGCTGAGCTTTCAAAAATGACAGGTCAACACGAATTTGTGGTTAAGCAAACTTTACAAAAGCTTAAAAATACAAAGCTTGCTGATTTAGTTGAATTAAAAGAAAATTTGTTTAATGTTGAATACAAAATTAAGTCCGCAGAAGCTTTAGATATAGTTTCGGAGGTTGAGTGTGCTATTATCAGATAAATATCCGTTTTTAACAAATTATTTTACACAAGCACTGACTGCGACAAATAGAGCTTTACCGCAGAGTATCTTGTTTTATGGAAGCGATTTTGAAGCTCAATATACTTTGGCAAACGAAATTGCAAGGCTTTTGAATTGTAAAGAGAATAAAACTGATGATTGTGAATGTCTTAATTGCAAATGGATAAGAGAAAATTCTCATCCTGCTGTGTTAACTATTTCAAGATTAGATAACAAGCCTGATGATGATGACTCGAAAACAGTTATTTCTATTAAGCAATCGCAAATGATTAAAGAGAGTTTGATGTCCGCTTCAGAGTTTCATAGAGTGTACATTTTCTGCGATAGAGATGATGAAGGTAATATTTCAGGCTTAAATCCATTGAATTTTCAGGCAGAAACAGCTAATTCTTTATTGAAAATTATAGAAGAACCACAACCGGGTGTAACTTTCATATTTTTAACTCGTTATATTGATGATGTTTTATCAACTATAATTTCTCGTTCACAATGTTTCTTTGTGCCTTCTAAAAAAGGTATTGATTATGATTATTCGGTAATAGATGGTATTTTTACCGATTATTTGAGTTTTGAAAGAAAAGATGTATTTGATATTTCGCAAAGATTACAGGATATGACAAAAGAAACTCCAATTCAAACGATTTTGGATGGTATTCAGAATTACATGTTACAGCTTTTAAAATCTAATCCGAAAGAAACAGAATTAATTAAGCATATTGAATTTGTTGAGGATGCTAAGAAACAAGCTAAGCTTGGCATGCGCCCAATTAATGTTTTTGATGATTTATGTTTAAAGCTTATCAAGTAAATGTCGGTTGGGCATACCTGCCTGACAAAAACATTTTACCCTTCACAAGGTGGAGCAATTGTGCCTAAAAGATAAGCATTCACAAATACGCAATAAAGGTATATTATGTACAACGCAACACTAAATATTAGAAAATTAATTAAATAAATCGGATTTGAAAAATCAAAGTTTTGAATTTGCAAAAGTGCAAATAAAAAAGTGATAACATAAGAAGGTATAGCGTTAAATATTGCATACAAAATACAATTCCAAATATATTGCCCTGTATAATTACCCGCTACAAATATCGCTTTTCTAAAATTCAACACAGCCACAACAGAATCTTGTTTAGCATAATTCCAGAGCAAAGCAGGTGCCAGAAAAGCGTAAAGCAAAGTAGCTCCGATAATAGCAATAGAATAACTTTGCATTTCAAACATATTTGTTCCTAAATACATAATACCTGCAATTCCAAATGCAGTTGATAGAGTGAAAACTGCAAACAACGGCCAACACATAATTATATTAGCAACAACCGATGCAAATCCACGCCAAATAAACTTTTTAGCATTTATATCAGGAAGTTCAATCTTATAAACCTGCTTCATTTTGCCATTATAAACACTTGCACCTGCAACATCAAAATCTCTAGAAATGATTTGAGAAGTCAATTCCCAAAAGTAGCCTTGGATGCACAAAAACGGTGCAATAAAAAGTAGAATTGATAAAGCTAAGCAAACATATCGCCATAAAGGCGGTAAAGCTTTACAAAACAAAACCACGTAAGATAGACAAATTGCAGGTATAAAGAATTTAAATAAAATTAGAAATAAATATTTAAAATGTTCTTTGAAATTATCAATTTTGAACATCCAGCTAAATGGTTTGAACATGAATTTTTCTTTCTTTGTTTATGTTGGGCAGGTATGCCCAACCGACAATTCACAAGGGGCGAGGGTAGACGGATAAATTATCTTGCAAGCGAAATACTTGTCACGCCCACATTTCTTGCGCTATCCATCAACTTAACCACAGTCCCGTGGTCGGCATTATCATCAACCTGTATCAAAAGTCCATCTGGGAAATCTTTTACATGAGCTGAAACAGTAGACTCTAAATCCGCTGCCACAATTTCTTGTCCGTCAAACAAATATTTGTTATCATCCGTTACACTAAAATTCATAATTTTAGCATCTTTTGTAATCTGTTCTTGATTAACAACTTCCGGCACAGCAAGATTTAAACCTTGTTGGTCAAGAAGCGGTGCAATAACCATCATAATGATTAAAAGCACCAAGAAAATATCTGTTAGCGGTGTAATATTTATTTCATTAAAACTATCACGCATTATTCACTCCAATTCTCATACTGATTATCAGTAGGCAAAGGTGTTGTTGCTTCATTCATTACATTATTGGAAGTGTAATTTGAAGTGCTTTCTTCCAACTTTTGTTGTTCTTTTTTATTCAAAGGTTCACCGGCTACAATAAGTTTTTTATAATGTGCATCTTGTGCTGCATCCATAATATCCATAATTATTGAGCTCTTAGCCTTTTCGTCAGCTTTAACAACTACTTCAGGATTTTCATTATCACCTTTTGCATTCTCTAAATCTGTTGTCAACATTCCAATTGAAGAACGTTTTGAATCAACATAAATTGTACCGTCCTTTGTAACGGCAACTGTTATTTTACCCTGCTCAATTGATGTTCCGCTATTAACTTCCGGCACATTTATTGAATTATCAACTGATTGAAACGTAGGCGCAACAACCATCATTATAATCAATAACACCAAGAAAATATCCGTTAGCGGTGTAATGTTGATTTCTGTAAATAATGCTTTTTTCCCTGATTTTATAGCCATAGATTTTCCCTTTTTAAAGTCGTTAAGTCTTTAAGTCATTAAGGCGTTAAGTTCGTATAAAAGAATCTATAATGAACTTAATGTCTTAACGACGCACTTCTTAGCGACTTTTTATAACGCCACACTACTAGATTGTGACTTCAACTGATTTTCTTCTTCTGAATCTACAAAGCTCAAGAACAATAACTTGATTAATTGGAAATCGTCTTCAAACCTTCTAACAGTAGATTGGAAAGTGTTGTAACAAACAACTGCAATAATCGCAACGCCCAAACCGAAGGCAGTAGCAATCAACGCAGAACCGATACCCATAGCAACCGCTGCTGATTGGTTACCTTGTGATGCCAAATCTTGGAATGTGTACAAAATTCTAACAACTGTACCAAACAAACCTAAGAAAGGAGCAACACCACCAATTGTACCAAGAATTGTTAATCTGTGTTCAAGTTTTCTTGTTGCAAGAGCTGCTGCGATATCGAATGAACGAGAAAAACCTTTCTTTTGTTCTGATAGAATTCTAACACCTTCTTCTGTAACTTCGCCAATAATACCGCCGTATTGAACAGCTAAATTTTGCGCACCCATTAAGTTGTTTTTAGTCAATTCCTTTTGTAATTTTGGAATAAACTCAATAACGTTTCTTTTGTTAGCGTTGTAAAAAGCAGCTCTATCAATAGCTACTGCAACTGTCAAAATAGCGCACACAAGAATTGGCAACAATACCGGCCAGTCTAATTGAATTGAATGTAATAATAGTTCCATTTTTATATCCTCTTTTACTCTGTTTTTATCTTTTTGTTGGGGAGAAACCCCAACCTACTCTATTTTCTTGTTTTGATGTTGGGCAAGTATGCCCAACCTACGTTTATTTTTCTTCGTTCCCTCTCCTCGGGGGAGGGTTAGGGAGGGGGCTTATCTTACATCCCCTCATTAATACCTTGACGCATTGAATACGTTGTAATCAAATGTAAACTGAATATCAATGCTTTGTCCTTTAAAGTCCGCAGGTAACGGTCTAAACGGTGCCGTTAATTCTACTGCTTTTAATGCCGCTTGGTCTGCTGATGGCATGCCGGAAGATTTATGAATTCTGCATGATAACAATCTGCCGTCTTTTGCAATCTTGAATAAAAGAACTACACGTTTGCTTTCATTACCTTTTGGAGGATCCCAATTCAACTTAATTCTACGTTGTAATTCTCTCATGTATGGACCAAAATCAGGTTCTCTTAGAGCGTCAATACCCGGAGCACCACCGCCGCCTCCTGGGTTGCCGTAATTGCCGCTTCCGCCACCAGAGCCTGTACCTCTGGCTAAATGACCGCTACCGCCACCTGCTGATGGTGACAATGATGGTCTTGGAGCATAAGCACTACCGTGCGAGCCTGAACCTGTACTTCCGCCTGATTTTGCACCTGAACTTGCACCCGTTCCGCCGACAGGACCTGTTGAAAGAGTTTTACCTACAGGCGCACCTTTTGGTGCAGCAACAGTAAATGGTGAAGATGGTTTAGCTACAGGATGCGGTGCAGAAACTGGTCGTGCACTAGGTCTTGCGGTAGGTGGTGCCGGTTTTGCAGTCGAAGGCTTATTCACTGTTGTTTGATTTTTACTTGGTGTTTGCGCCTTATGCTGTTGCTTAGCCGGCTGTGTTTTATGCTGAACAGCTTGCTTTTGCGCTTGCTGTTGTTGTTTCTTTATAAGCTTATTAGCACTTTGTGCCGCAGCTGACGGCTTAGAAGCTTTTTTAGGAGCTGGAGAAGGCATAGAAACTTTGCGTTTAGGGTCGTTAATACCACCACTTCTTGAATTCATATCAGAACGAATTTTTGTATTAGGATTTCTCGGCGTTGCTTCTTTATCAACCAAAACAAACTCAATATCCTTTTTTAATTGAGCTTCAGGCTTTTTAAACAGGCTTAAATTAATACCCATCAAAGCTAAAGCAATTGTAATTAACCAAATTAAAAGAACAACCGCGGGATGTAATGCTGTAGAAATCGCCAATGATTTCTTAAACGGAATTACCTCAGGTTTGCTCGTTACAATGGATGGTAGAGTATATGGCTCTACATTGTTATCCTCGTCCTCGTCTAGTATAAAACTTCTTTTACTAATAATTGACACTTTACTTTTCTCTCTAATATTACCCTTTTAGAATAATTAGTTTGAAGGCAATTTAAATTAACCTACTTACTAATTTTCGTAACTATAACTTGATGCTGAAGTTGTAATAGGTTGAGTTAACAACAAGTCTACTGTTGCGTTTGCAGGAATTTCTACATCATTTCCCTTATCAAAAGCTGATTTGGCAACTCCACCACCTGCTCCGACTGCAGTACCAAGAGCAACGCCCCGACCTAATTTTTTACCGCTTGCTAACGCACCAAACACAAGACCTGATAAAGCACCTGTTGCGGCGCCAACTCCCATGTCTTTTGCGTAATCTGTTGTTACATCAAGCTTTGTACCACCAACAAGAACTCCTGAAGAATCATCCGTTTTAATTACAGCAGAGATAGGAATTTGAGTTCCGTATGGTGTGTATATTTGTGTAAATCTTACACAAAGTTTACCGTTCATGCTTCCTCTTTTGGCTTTGAAAGCTTCAATTACAGTACCATAAATTGTACTTCCTGCAGGAGCAATAAGTTTATTGTTATAATAATAATCTGAACCAAGTAACATACTTACACTTTGTCCTGCTGTTGCATAAGCAGATGACAAAGGAGATGTTAAAGTTGCAGGAACACAAGTACCTGCCGGAACCATTACAACATTACCTTTTAACGGTTGCATTGTAGAATATTGCATAGGTTGTTGATAATATTGTCCGCTTGGTTGTGATTGGGGTTGTTCAAAAGAAAAATTTGACGTTGCAAAAGCTGTATTAAAAGAACATAGTGATACTAACAGCAACGTTGAAACAAATTTTTTATTCATAGTTACAATCCCTCCCTTATAATATTTTATTATTAATTGTAATTTTGTCAATTGTAAAGGTAGAGTGATATTTAATAAGCCCCCACCCTAACTGACCTCTCAAAAACTTGACATTTAGTCAACTTTTTTCGGCAGAGTCCCGTGGAGAGGGAACGCGCTAAAATCGCTCGACAAGCGCCCCCCCTCCCTTTATGGGGGGAGGGTAGAATTACAAGCTGAGCTATGCGAAGCTTAGAAATTCGAGTGGGGGCTAGTTAAAGTAAAAGTTGTATAAAATGAACGACATTCGCGCCGCGAGCGTTTTTTAGCGAGCGCAAAAGTGCGGGTTCACCCGCAACATCCATTCAGACCTCAACCGTATGGTTGTAGATAATAGTGCGTACTTTCTTCTTTTATCGCAATAAAGAAGAAAAAGTAAGAATTATTTTGTAATGAAAAAAATAAAATCTTAATTAATCACCGTATGCGTCATGTGAATCGGCGCAACAAGCACAACTATCAAATCCGCTCCTGATGAAATAGTAATATGCTCTCCCATTTTGCGTTCAGCTCCAGGAACACATTGCAAAGTCCCCATTGCTCTAAACATCGTCCAACGTTGATAATGTGGCATTCTGATGTATTTTGCGGGCGGAGTCAAACCACCGCCAATCGTGTTGTTGTTTGCCGTATAAATATAAGCTTTTATAGGAACTTCATATCCGTCAGTCAGGTACATTTTATTGACAAATACTTTCATAGCAGCATTTGTCCCGATTATCGGCTCATTTTTCTTTTCTATATAACCGTTTAAACGCGTACCTTCAGGTATAATATTTTTGTTATATAAATATATGTCAGAAGTTGTTACAAAACTTACCGAATCGCCTTCTTCACAGTAAGCAGTTGAAAATTCTTGCAAAGAAATCACAGGAATATGCGTGCCTTCTGGAATATCATATTCATCATAATCGCGTAGATTAATTTCTGCGGCAAAAGCTATTGAAAAAAAACATGTAAAAATTATAGCAATTAGTCTTTTCATATAAATATTATAGCATGGTTTAAATTAAAATAGATGAAATCTGTATCTCAAATTTCAGTTCAATGCTTGATTTTACAAGAAAAAATCTTTAATTCTAAAAAAGTGCTTGCAAAAAAAAAATCAGCAAGGTATATTATAAATGTGGTCAATGAAACGACCGCGGTGACAAGAGAATATGGGAGCGTAGCTCAGTCTGGTTAGAGCGCATGCCTGTCACGCATGAGGTCGCGAGTTCGAGCCTCGTCGTTCCCGCCATTTTAAGAGGGTTTTAAACACCCTCTTTTTTAATGCAATAAAAAAACATTCCATTTTGGTTAATATATCTCTCTAGGTGGAAGATGGGAATTATTTAAAGAAGAATATAGATTTTAAGGTGTATTGAGTCCCTTTTATAATATAGAGATTTGTGTCCGAATTTTTGCACTTTTGTCCGTTTTCTTGCACAAAATTGCACTAAAAAACGCCACCCTGAACTTGATTCAGGGTCTATCAAGCACAGTCACTAAACTTTCCCCAGTGCATAAAAGTGCAACTTAGTGCAATTTTATTTTTGCTCACAAATTGATATGTATCGAATTATCTCTGAGATAATATTTTTATTTAATATCATTAAGAAGTCTTTTTATAAATTTTTTATCAAATTTTGCATAAATTATTTCGTTATTAGAAGTTCTCACTTGTAATCTTATGAAACGTAATAAAAATTTTTTATATTTATATTTTTGTATTAAGTCTTTTTTTATATTGTCAACAAAATCAGAATATTTGCATAGCACAAAACTTGCAGATTTATATTGTGCTAATTCAAATTCATTATCTTTAAATGAACTTGGATATAATAAATTTTGCATCCAATGAAGTTTATAAAACCTAAAAAGCCAAGAAAAACCTGCATAATAAGGGATATAAATAGGGATGATACCTTTATTAGTTAAAGTTAAAGAAATATAATCTTCATCTTCTTTAATTTGATATGTATTAATATCCTTAGGTATCAAAGCTTGTGATATATATACAAAACCTTTTATTTTAGGTTTAAGTGATAGTTTTGAAAAGTATAAAGAAGAGGCAACCGCACCAACTGTCCCTATTGCAACCAAAAAGTTAATGATATTTGGATAATCACTTAAAAAATTTTCAAATTCAATGAATACATTTACCATAAGAGAATTCTATCACAAACACTTGACTTCTGTCTCAAACAGAGTGATGAATGTGTGTGCAGAGGCATTACAAGGTTTTTGAGACGATGCAAAACCAAATTGATACAATCAAATTCACACCAGAAAAGTCAAAGCAAATTGCACTTGCAAGGCTTGATTTAATCCATAAATGGCTTGTGTTTAGACATAAAGCAAAGAACAAGCTTCAAGCAGATTATGATTTTGTGAATTTGCACAACACATCAAATTCGCACCTATTCCAAGTTATAGGTAAAATTTCTCGTGGTTCTTTACATCGCTGGCACGCCATGCTTGGCGGAACTGACGATTATCAAAAGCTACTACCACAGTACAAATACGCTAGCGTTAACGATTATCGCACTTGCCTTACAGACGAAGAAATCAAAATCTTTATGGGCTTGCTTTTACACCCAAACCGAATTTCTATCGGCAAGGCGACTGCGCTTACAAAATACAAACTGCTTGAGCAAGGGCAGAGCTTTATCCCTGCAGATATCACGTTTCGCCGTTACGCAATGTGGTTCAAGAACAACAATTACGACAAATGGGTGCTTGCTCGAGATGGCGAAAAGGCTTTATCAGACAAGGTTGAGCCTTATATAAAACGTGATGCAAGTTTGCTTGATGTCGGCGATATTTTGGTCGCAGACGGGCATAAATTAGCGTTCCAAGTAATAAATCCATTTACAGGCAAACCAAGTAGAGCAAGCGGGTAGGGGTAAATATGTGTTTAATTTATGCGTTTAAGTAATCAATTACTTCGTCAACGTGGCCTTTGACTTTTACTTTGCGCCATTCTTTAATGATATTTGCGTTTTCATCTAGCACAAAAGTTGAGCGTTCGATGCCCATATATTTTCTGCCATACATAGATTTTTCAACCCAAACATTAAACGCTTCTGCGAGTTTGTGTTCAGGGTCAGAAAGCAAAATAAAATTGAGCCCTTGCTTTTCTTTAAATTTCAAGTGGCTTTTAATGCTGTCAGGACTCACGCCGATTACAGTTGCAAAATTTGTTAGTCTGTTTATGTTATCTCTAAAATCGCACGCTTCTTGAGTACAGCCAGAAGTATTGTCTTTAGGGTAAAAGTACAAAATAACTTTTTGTCCTTTAAAATCATTTAAAGAATATTCTTTTTCTATGCCATCAGCATTAATGCCTTGTAGTTTTATATTGTTCATATTTCATCTCCAATTATTCTTGAATCATAACATAAATTTGAGGATTTTGATTATACGGATGTTTAAATATGATTTTAAATGGGTAAGATATTGCAACCATATTTGACGCAAATTTGTTTTATAATACCCCTATAAAGGATTTTGTATAAATGAAAAAACACCGCAGTTCTAAAGCAAAAAATCAAACTTATCACTTCAAAAAACGATGTGATGAGCGATTGGGATTGCAAATAGACAGAAAATCAATACAAAGACGAATCAAAAGTCAAAAATACGACGAAAACTTTTATTTGCTTGATAGACAATCTAATAGAGTTACACGTTATCGTTATAAGTTTCAAGATAAATGGTATATTATTCCATACGACAAAAATACCCATAAAGTTATAACAATATTTGAAGATAGAAAACAAGATATTATTTTAGAAGATGCAATAGCAAATAAAGAAGAGTGCATATCAAATAAAAATATTGGCTGGCTTGAAAAAATATTTCAATTTTTTCAAAATTTAAGAATATTTTAAAAGTAGTTTTTTTTTAAAGGCAACATAACATTCAACAGTAGTCTTTTCTAAAACGGAAATACCACTTAAAATCTATCAACTATTTCCATTTTAGAAACTGTTGAAATATTTTACACATAACCAACGGGAATTGCATTTACATTTTCTGTTATTGGAAAATCCTCGTTACAAAGACAAATTACAGCACCATCTCCTCTTTTTTCTTCTGGAATAACAGAAAAATGTTTAAGCATACTTTTGTCGGGATTTGCAGTTTTTTTAATTTCAATAGGGTATAATTTACTATTTTTTTCAATAATTACATCAATTTCTTTTTTGTCTTTATCTCGATAGTAGTATATGTTTGGGATTTTGGCATTATGAACATAGCTTTTTATAATCTCGCTAACAACATATGTTTCAAATATAGCACCGCTCATTGCACCACTTTCTAATATTTTTGGAGTTTCCCAATTTGTTAAATAAGAACACAACCCTGTGTCTAAAAAGTAAATTTTTGGAGTTTTAACAATCCTTTTGTTTAAATTAGAAAAATAAGGTTGTAAAAGATAAACAATGTTTGATGAAACTAAAATTGAAACCCAAGATTTTATAGTATTTACCGCAATACCAACTTCATTTGCGATATCTGTATAATTAAGCATTTGTCCAGTTCTTGAAGCTAATATTCTTAAAAATCTCAAAAAATCCATCTCGTTTTTAACGGCATTTAAATCTTTTATATCTCTTTCTATATATGTTTGAAGATATGAGCTATAAAAAGTTTCCCAATTTGAATTATTAACATTTATGTCAGGATAAGAACCTTTCCAGATAAGTTCATAAATTGTTGTTAAATCTTGTTTCTTAGAGCTTTTTCTCATTTGTTCAATAAAATCTTTTGTTGGAATAAATGGAATTTGTTCCTCGCCTAAAATTTCTTTTAGTGAAAAGCCTTTCAAATCCAACACCGCAACTCGTCCAGCTAAAGACTCAGGAACATTTTTCATTACATGAAATTGTTGTGAACCTGTAAGCCAATATTGCCCTCTTTTATCACTATTATCAACGACAATTTTAATATACGAAAGTAAATTTGGCGCATATTGAATTTCATCAATAATAACAGGAGCTTTATATCTTTGCAAAAATAATTCGGGCTCATTTATCGCCAATTCTCTAGCTTTATAATCATCTAAAGTTACATAATCTCGATTTTTATCGCAATGCTTTAGTAATGTGCTTTTACCAACTTGCCTTGCTCCTGTAATAAGCAAAACCTTAAATTGATTACTTAATTCAATAACTTGTTTTTCTAATGTACGTTCTTTATACATAAAACCTCGACTATTATGCATTACCGCTATATAATAGTCGTAAAACTAGTAAAAGTCAAGTTTTAACGAAAATCTCAGCTTAGAGTTAATTTTGTATTAAATTTAAAGATTATTTATATTGGTTGTAATTTATTGAGTGGTTTGATTATTACAAATGGTTTGATTATTTCGGGCAGTCCATTTTGAAATTTTGTTTCAAAAAAGTGCCTTTTTTGCCGTTATGATATAATCTTTAGGCATTAAAAGCAGTAAGTTTTAAATATAAAATCAAAACTTCTTGTAAGGATGATGTTCTTGGATTTACAGAACAAACACCTCGTGAAACGTAACTGTCATATTGATAATCTTCATTATAATTGTAACACATAGCAATATAATGATATGCGAGTTTTTAGTAAACAATATTATCTAACCGATGAACTAATTGGCAAATTTTATAGTTAGAAAATTGTAAGCCTAGGTTCTAATTATTAATAAATATACAATTTTCCTCTATTCAAATGATGACATAAATAGGTTCAGCTTATAAGATATCTTTAGGTAATTTTATCTAAAATTGGAGAGAGGTATGAAAATAAATTTAACCCGTAAACAATGGGCGGTTGTTCTTTTGCTTGTGATTATTGTACCAATTGCGTACAACAAGACAGCAGGTGCAATCACCGGTTTTATACAAAAACAAGCAATAAAAATGCCTAAAGAGGTTGTTGTTGACAATCCACATATAGAAAAAGTTAACGTTTCTGCTGAAGCAACGGGACGTGTGGAGGCTCAATACTCTATTGACGTTATAGCACGTGTTTCAGGATTTTTATTAAAAAAATATTTTCACGAAGGAGATTTTGTAAAACAAGGTCAACTTTTATTCCAAATCGATCCTAAAGAATATCAATTATCCGTAAATAATTCAAGGGCAGCTGTTAATCAGTATAACGCTTTATATACAAATGCTCAACAAGAATGGAACAGAGCAAACGCACTGGTCAAAGAAGATTTAATAAGTCGTTCTGATGTAGATTCAAGCCTTGCTGCAAGAAATCAAAACAGAGCGCTTTTAGATTCAGCAAACCAACAGTTGGAACTTGCAAAAGTCAATCTTAGTTATACTTCAATACGCTCTCCTATAGATGGAAGAATTGGTAAAGTTAATATAACAGAAGGTAATTATGTTAGTCCTACTTCCGGATCTTTGGTTAACGTTTCCAGCGTCACACCTGTATACGTTACATTCAGTCTTAAATCTGATGATTTTGTAAAACTTTTGAAGGCTAGTGATAGATTTAAAGATGTTCAAGTAAAAGTTCAATTTGGTGATGGAACTTGGTACAACAATGTTGGTAAAATCAATTTTGTAGATAATAAAATTGACAAAGATTCCGGTTCTGTTCAAATGCGTGCAACTTTTGATAATACAAAGATGTGGCTTGTTCCGGGGGATTATATGAAAGTTAAGCTTATTGCTCCTAAAAAAGTTGAATATTTGACTGTTCCGCAATCTTGTACAAAAGGAGATGCGATGAGTGGATATTATGTTTGGTCAGTTAAAGATGATAAAGCCGTAAAAAAAGATATCAAAATTTCTGATGATATTGATAATAATTGGATTGTAGAAAACGGTTTGAATACTACGGATACAATAGTCGTATCAGGTATACAGAATGTTTCCGCAGAAGGACAAAAATTGAAAATAACGAAAATACAGAGTGAAGAAAAATAATGAAAAAAATATTTGATAAAGAAAAATTATTCTTTTTTATAAAAAAACCAAGATTTGCACTGGTAATTTCAGTGTGTATTGTGATTATGGGTATAATCTCAATGATTAGTTTAAAACAGGAAAGTTATCCTGACGTAACTCCTCCGCAAGTAAATGTTTCTGCATCATATCAAGGCGCAAGTGCGGAAGTGGTAGAATCTTCAATCGCTACGGTTCTAGAAAATAAGCTTAACGGTGTTGAAGACTTATCCTATATGACTTCAACTTCGTACGACGGGAGTTATTCTTTAACTCTGTATTTCAAAGTCGGTTCTGATAAAAATATTAACTTAATGAATGTACAAAACCGTATTCAGCAGGTTCAATCACAATTACCGGAAGAAGTTCAGAGAACAGGTGTTACTGCTGTAAGTAAATCTTCCGGTTCTGGTGCTGTTATTTTAACGCTTTATCCGAAATCAGGTAATTGGTCACAATTGGATTTAACAAATTATGGTTCTATATATATTAAAGATGAACTTAAACGTGTAGATGGTGTCGCAGATGTTAATGTTTATGGTGCTGGTGACTATTCTATGAGAATTTGGCTTGATCCTCAAAAGATGGCAGGGCTTAATGTATCAACCAGCGAAGTTAAAGCTGCTATAACAAGTCAAAATACACAAGTTACTGCAGGTGCGTTGGGTCAATTACCAACTGATGAGAAGAATGCTCTTCAAATTACACTAAAAACACAAGGTCGTTTGGACGATGTTAAACAATTTGAAAATATTATTATTCGTTCAAATTCTGATGGTTCAAATGTAAGAATCAAAGATATTGCAAGGGTAGAATTGGGAGCTTCTTCATATTCAAACTTGGGTCTTGTAAACGGAAAACCTTCTGCAATTGTTATGATATCACAACTTCCGGATGCTAATGTAATCAATTTGTCAAAAGCTGTTAAAGCAAAAGTAGATGAATTGAATTCAAAAATGTCAAACGGAATAAGAATAATATATGTAAAAGATGATGCAGATTATATCCATGAATCTATGAAAGAAGTTGAATTTACAATTCTTTTAACGGCTTTAATTGTTGTAGTAATAATTTTCTTGTTCCTTGGAGATCCAATGGCAACTCTCGTTCCTTGTATTACAATTCCTGTTTCCTTGATTGGTACATTTTTTGCTTTGCAAGCATTAGGAATGTCAATAAATTTGTTGACATTGTTTGCATTGGTACTCGCAGTTGGTGTAGTAGTAGATGACGCAATTGTTGTAATAGAAAACGTAAAACGGCATTTGGATGAAGGTAAATCGGCGATTATTGCAACACAATTAACTATGGAAGAAGTCGGTGCCTCATTAATAGCAATGGCAATGGTTTTGATGGCTGTATTTGTTCCAATTATATTTATGGGCGGTATGACCGGTGTAATGTATAAACAGTTTGCAGTTTGTATCGCTGTTTCAATTGCAATTTCAGCAATCTGCGCACTTTCTCTATCCCCTGCAATGTGTTCACACTTCTTAGGCAGAGATAAAGAAATATCAGAAAAAGAAGCAAAACATCCTTTGATTAAAAAGATTGTAGATGAAGCGAATCTTTGCGTAGTAAAATTCAACAATGTTTTTGCAAAAGTTGAAGATTTTTATATGGAATACGTAAAAAAATTCGTATATAATAAAAAACTCACAGCCAGTATATACGTGGTAATTTTAGTTTTAACTTTATTTTCTTTTAAAATAATTTCAACAGGCTTTATTCCAGATGAAGACCAAGGTATCTTGCTTGCGAGTATCACCCTTCCTGATGGTGCGTCACTATCAAGAACAGAAGAAGTTTCCAAAAAATTTCTTGACGGAATAAAAGACTTAGATGGTATTAACAAAGAAAAGCTTACCGTTTTTGGCGGAAATGGTTCCGTAAACCAATCTACAGTAATCATTCAGCTTGATGAATATAAAGATAGAAAAGTTACTCCAATCGGTTGGATAAAGAGAAAAATTCAAGGAAGACCTACTGATTTATCACACGTTGCAATTCTAAAAAGAGTACGTATGGTAGCTGCAAGCATAAAAGAAGCTTCTATTGTATCTTTTTCACCACCGGCAATTAGCGGTATGAGTATGATGGGTGGTTTTGAATTCCAAATGCTTTCAAGAGGAGAATATACTCCGCAAGAATTGGAAATTTGGGCAAATAAACTTATCGGAGCTGCTAATCAAAACTCATCATTGTCAAGCGTTTACACCTCATTCCAAGCTAACGTGCCTCAATATATTTTAGAAATTGATTATGAAAGAGCGCTTGCTCAAAATGTTGATTTACAAGAATTATATTCAACTTTAGCTTCAATGCTCGGTACATATTACGTAAATGATTTTAATAAATATGATAGAGTATTTAAAGTTCAAATGCAGGCTGAAAGCAGATTTAGAGATAAAGCTACCGATTTATCAGGAATTTATGTTAAGAATAAAAACGGTGTAATGGTTCCGGTGTTATCTATTGTAAAGCTTAAGCAATCAATCGGTACTGCTTCTATATCAAGGTTTAATCAGTATCAGTCGGTACAGATTCAAGGTCAACAAGCTTCCGGCAAAAGTTCCGGTGATGCTATGAGTGCTATGGAAAAAGTTGCAAAAGAAGTTTTGCCTTCAGATATAACTTATGATTGGTCAGGTACATCCGCTCAAGAAAGAGAAGCATCCGGACAAACTGTAATGATTGTCGGAATGGCACTTGTATTTGTTTATTTATTTTTGGTTGCATTATACGAAAGTTACACAATTCCAATTGCAGTGCTTTTGATTTCACCCATCGCTGCTCTTGGTGCATTAATCTTTCAACTCATGATTAACCAATCATTTGATATTTATTCGCAAGTAGGTATGATTACGCTGGTTGGTCTTGCCGCAAAGCAATCTATTTTGATTGTAGAATTTGCAAAAGAAGAGCATGAAAAACATGAACTTAGTGTAAGAGAAGCTGCTGTTAAGGCTGCAAAACTTAGATTTAGAGCGATTATGATGACAGAACTTGCATTTATTATTGGTGTTTTACCGATGATATTTGCAAGCGGAGCGGGAGCAAATTCCAGAATTTCTGTAGGTTCAACAGTTTTTGGCGGAATGATTGCAGCTGCAACTCTCGGTTCTGCTTTAACTCCGGCATTTTACGTTATTGTACAGGAATTTGTTGATAAATTCCCTAAAAGAGAAATTACAGAAAAAGACTTGGAGATATAAGATGAAAAAAGTTTTGAATTTACTTCTGGTATGCTCTATTCTTGCGACATCTGCTATCAGTGTTTCTGCAAAAGTAAAAAAAGAGACAGTTAAACAGCAAAATAAAATAGAGATTGTAAAACCTGAAAAAGAAAAAATAAATAAACGTCAAGAAAAGAAAAAAACTGAGATAAAAGAACACGCAAGAGTTGATTCATCTAAAGAAGCAAAGGGGATGTATGAAACGAAATTCCCTGCAATAACCAGTCAGATTGAATATTCAGAAATGAATGGTGAAGTTACGTTAAGTGACTGCATAAAACTTGCAATTACTCATCATCCATCCATTGTTTCTGCTATAAGTAATTCTGAAATTTATAAAACCAGAATCGGGCAAGCATGGTCAAATTATTTTCCGACAATTGGAGCAGGATTAAGCTATTCAAGGAATGATATGCTTAATACAATGGGTGGAGCTTATGGTAGAATGATGCCTCAGCGTTATAATATGTTTTATGCTCCAACTTTATCTGCAAATTTACTTCTTTTTGATTTTGGAAAAACAAAAGCGACTGCTGATATGGCAAAAAGAAATTATGAAGCATCTCGTTATGATGCAGAAGCTAGTATTGAAACAGTTATTTATAATGTAAAAGTTGCTTATTATAATATGGTTTTTGCAGAAATTCAAAAATCAGTTTATGAAGAAACGGTTAAAGATTTTGAGCTTCAACTAAAACAAGCTAAAGCATATTATCAAATTGGAAAAAAGGCTAAAATTGATGTTACCACAGCAGAATATAATTTAGGTAATGCAAAAGTTAACTTAATTAAAGCAAAAAATACATTGGAAGTAGCTGCTGTTGAATTGGCAAATGCTGTTGGTATTCCGGAATTAGAAAATGTAGTTTTGAAGGACAAACTAAATAACAAAGTTTATCAAGTAAAATTCCCTGAACTTTTAAAAACGGCAGAGAGTTCAAGACCTGCACTTCTTGCTGCAAAAAAATCCATGGATGCGGCAGAACTTAATGTGAGAAGTGCAAAAAGAGCATTTACGCCAAATTTGAGTGGTTTTGCCGGTTATGACCAAGGAGGAAGGCAAATTGACAGTGATTATGGTTATCAATTTGGGGTTCAATTGAATTATTCATCTTTGAACATGATGTTAATTAAAAAGCAGATTGATGAAGCAAAAGCAACTTACACAAAAATGGCTGCAGATTATGAAAGAGAAAGGCAAAATGTGTATTTAGAAGTGAAAAGTGCATATATAAATCTTTTGAATTCTCACGACAGTCTTGATGTTTCTAAACTTGCTCTTCAACAAGCACAAGAAAGACAGTATCTGGCATTTAGAAGATATCAAGTTGGATTAGGTGATGCAATTGAATTTAAAGATTCAGAAAACACATATCTCAATGCTCAATTAGATTATTATAATAATTTACTTAACTATAATATCAATGCTGCTGAATTAGAACGTGTAATTGGTGCGCCAATTAAAGAATCTAATGTTGATTTGTAAATCGGTTTTTATGTCAAAAGTTGTTTTGTTGGGCTGAAAGCCCAACCTACATAACGTTTTTGTTTACTATTTTTATTTAAAAGTTCTCCATTAGTGCATTTTACAATTAAATCTTTTATAGCCGCAACATTTTGTAACGAATTTAGCTCTTTTTTACTATATATATTGACAAATGTTGAAAAATTTTATATATTATCCCATGTAAAATAATAAAGGAGTTATATGAAAAAATTAGTTATTCTTTTAGGAGCTTTGATGTTACTTAGCACTCAGGCTTTTGCAGTATCAGATTCTTTGGTTGTAGAAACAAACGTTTCTATGAAAAATTACTGGGAAAAAACAAACAAGTTAAACCAAAAAGTTATGCTTGTTGCACAACAATTGTACACATCAAATAAAATTAATAAGCGTACTCCTATTGTAATTGTAAGAAAGCGAAATGTTATTAATGCAAATGCTAATACATATACAAGACAAATTACAATTTATACTGGCATACTATCCAGCGTGGATTGTGATGACGAATTAGCTTATGTATTAGCACACGAAATTGCTCATGATTTAGAATCATACGGTGGTTATTTTAAATATGTAGCAATGAATTTTAACCCTAAAAAATATGAATTAAAAGCTGATACGGATGCGATTGATTTAATGGTTGCTGCCGGATACAATCCGATAGCTGCAATCACAATGGGCAACAAAATATTTGATGAACCGATTTTTGATTGGGGAATTTCTTATACACATCCAAAAGGAAGTAAACGACTTTTAACAATGTATAAGTACATTTTAGTTAAATATCCTCAATATTTAACAAGTTCTATGACACAAAATGCTTATTACAAGAATTTTGAGAGAACTTTAGAAAAAGAAATTAAAGTAATAAATCAAGAATATAATAGTCGCAAGCTTAAGCAGGAAAGAATTGCTCTATAATGAAAAAGTCTATATTTAGAATATTATATTCAGTATTGTTTTTATGTTCTATTTTGTGTTGTTATGCTCAAGACCAAACAATTATTGTGACTCCTGCGCAAACAATTTCTACCTGCAAAAAAGATTCTTTACTAGAAGGTGATTATGTAAAGTTTAAAGTTGTTGACGGCAAAGGAGTTATTCCTAATAATACAATTATTCAAGGCATTGTTAGAACAATAGAAGATAATGGTTTTTACGGAAAGGAAGCACAAGCTGTTATACAAAACTTTAAATGTGATGGCTATAAAATTGTAGGTGAGATTTATTTGCAAGGAAGTTTACACAAAACTGCAAATGAATTCGCCAACGGTTTTTCTTCGGATTTTCCGCTATGGGTGCGCGGAGGAGAAATCAACCTTAAACCGAATGAAAAAGAATTTATACTATATGTGAGAGAATAAAAATGCTAAAAAAGATTTTATTATTAATGTTATTGTTAATTGGAGGTTCTGCATTTGCCTCGGAACAAATTCCTATAAGAATTGTACCTGCTGAAAGAATTTCTACGGTGCATGACGAAATTCAACTTGGTGATAATATAATGTTTAAAGTACAAAACGATGTTTATTATTACGACAAACTGATTTTTGCAAAAGATGCGCCTGTTTTTGGCACTGTGGATAAAATAGAAGATAATGGATGGGCGAATGACAATGCTGAAATTCGATTAGAAAAATTTAAAGTAAGAAATTCCAAAAATGAAATAGTAACAATTAAGTCAAATGTTAAAATAGATGGATTTGAATTGCTGAAAACAAAACAAAAACGCTTTGCACAATTCTTTAATTACATTGGCGTTATTTTCAGAGGAAAAGAAATTGATATCAAGTATCCTGAAGAAATGCCTGTTTTTACAGTATGGTATAGTTTATAATTTTATATATTAGTTCTTATTAAAGCAGGTGCGTCATTGGACACACCTGCTTTAATATAAATGAATTTATCTATAATTTCTTTAATCTCGCATACGTCGCATCCATGGCTTTTTTACCCATTTTGCCGAAATCAATCGTGTACATTGTGCTTTCTCCGATTTGGATAACGTCTGCAATTTCACCAACGCCTAACTTTTCGTGGAAGACTCTTTCTCCAACATTAAAGAAATACTGAGTCGCTGTGTTCTTTAAAGCTTCTTCTTTTTGTTTTTCTTCTAAACGAATTGCTTCTTGTCGTCTTTCTTCTTCCAATTTACGCTTCATAACGTTATCTTCAAAGAAAGCTTTGATTTTAGCCTCTTCTTTTTCTTTATTTATAGGATTCTTTTTCAAAATCATTCTGCTTGGAGTTCTTTGTACCACATTTGTAGTCTTTTTAGCAGTTGGTGCTACAAAGTTTTTGCCAAAGCCTGATGAGTTATTATTTTTAGAAGATGGAGCAACAAAGTTTGCACCAAAACCTGTTGACGGTTTTACAAAACCATCAGAGCTAAACGAAGTGCTTGATGATTTTTTAGCAGTGCCAAAAGAAGAACCGCTACTATTTTTATCACTAAATTTACCTTTATTATAGCCACCTTGAACTTTTTTAACCGCGCTATTAAATGTGCTTCTATGGTCAGAAAATTCTGAGAATGCGGATTCTTCTCTGTCTAATAGAGTTGAAGGAATTTCTTCTAAAAATCTGCTTGGTGTGTAGTATTTGTATTCACCCCACATTTGACGGCGTTTTGCAGTCGTTAAATACAATTTGTTTTCGGCTCGTGTAACACCTACGTACATCAAGCGGCGTTCTTCTTCCAATTCAGACAAACTGTTAGAGCATCTCGCAGAAGGGAAAATACCTTCGTCACAGCCAGCAAGGAATACAATAGGGAATTCCAAACCTTTTGATGCGTGAAGTGTCATAAGTGTAACATTGTTTGCGATTTCTTCCATTCCGTCAATATCGGAAACCAAAGACACTTGTGAAAGGAATTCGCCTAATTCATTACCGACTTCTTCCGGCTCAAATTCGTTTGCTACGTTTACCAATTCTTGCAAGTTTTCAATTCTTATTTGGTCTTCATCTGCACCTGTTGCTTGAAGCTCTCTTAAGTAACCGCTTTTTTCTAAAATCAAACTCAAAAATTCAGGTAAACTGTATCTTGACTGCGCTTCTTTCAGTTTTTCTACAAGAGTTGCAAAATCTTTTAACTTGGTAGCAGTTCCTGATTTAATTGTAGAAATATTATCAACATCCATAATCGCTGAATACAAGCTTATATCGTTTTCATCCGCATAATCTTGTAAATGTTTAAGTGTTGTTTCGCCTATTGCACGCTTCGGCACATTGATTATTCTTCTTAAAGACTGCGAATCATCAGGGTTGTAGATTAATTTTAAGTAAGCAATCGCATCCTTAATTTCCTTACGGTCATAGAACTTAAGACCACCATAAATCCTGTAAGGAATGCCTGCAGCTATCAAAGCTTCTTCTAAAGCACGTGACTGAGCGTTCGTTCTGTATAAAATCGAAAATTGATTATAATTATCTGAAGTGTCGCGAATAGACTTAACAATATAATTTGCTTCATCCGCTTCATCTTGCGCTTCATAAAGTGAAATTTTTTCACCGTCGCCTTTTTGCGAATAAAGAACTTTATCTACACGTTCTTCATTATTTTCAATAATGGCATTCGCTGCATTCAAAATATTTGCAGTAGAACGGTAATTTTGTTCCAATTTTACCAATTTTGCTTTAGGAAAATCGTTCTGAAAATTCATAATAATTCTAAAATCAGCACCACGCCAGCTATAAATTGATTGATCAACATCACCTACTACGCAAAGTGAACGAGACTCAGGAATATCGGCTTGTAAGTTTGTATAAAGTGCTTTTACAAGTTGATATTGCGCTTGGTTCGTATCTTGATATTCATCGACCATGATATGTTGGAACTTATCATAATATTTTTTTCTGACTTCAGGATTTTGTTCAAGAAGTTTTACGCAAAGCATTAACATATCGTCAAAGTCAATTGCATTATTGTTATTTAGTGCATTTTCATAGAATTCGAAAACCTGAGCTATTTTTTGTGATTTAAAATCGCGCGCAAAAGTTGCAAACGTATAAGCATCTTGCATTTTGTTCTTCGCGTTAGAAATAACAGCCTTTATTAGTTTTGGTTGATAGATTTTATCATCCAAGTTCAATTTCTTGATTGCTTGCTTAATAACTGCTACAGAATCTGTTTCATCATAAATAGTAAAATTCTTATCAAGCTTCTTACCTGATTGGAATGAATAGTTTTCAATATCTTGTCTTAAAATACGTCCGCAAATACTGTGGAATGTACCAACCCACATATATTTAACAATATTTTCGCCCAACATTTTAGAAAGACGCTCTTTCATCTCTTTTGCAGCTTTGTTTGTAAATGTTACTGCAAGGATTTTACCTGCAATTGCACCATTTTGAATCATATAAGCAATTCTTGAAGTTAAAACTTTTGTTTTACCACTACCAGCACCTGCTAATATTAGCAACGCTCCCTGTGTCGTTTTTGCTGCTTCTAACTGCTCTTTATTAAGCCCTTCTAAAATATTTTCCATTCCCCTATTCCCAAATTGCCTGTTTTGTGATATTATTTATAAGCATACATAAAAAATAATTATTTTTCAATTTGAAAAGGTGGTACAATGAGCGAAATTTTTAATTCTATTGACGACGAACAAAAACAGCCATCCATTATGGTTCCAATGGGCGATTTAGACACAGCTGAGCAGGCTCCTGACACGGTAGATGAGCTTGCGATGGAATTGGCTACAATTAAGCAACCCGCCAAGAGAATTGCGATTATCGGTTCAAGAAACCTTGCTATTACACACCAACAAATGATTGAAACTTTGGCAACAGCTTTAGTTCGCCAAGGCAATACAATTATCACATCAGGCGGTTCATGCGGTACAAACGCAGCTGCAATCAGAGGCGCAATGAAATCTAATCCTGATAAGTTAAAAGTTATTTTACCTCAAACTATTGGTCAACAACCTTCTGACGTTCAAGACCAATTAATCGGAGTTCCAAATATTGTTGAACATTCAGACAGAGCAATGATGACTTTGGCTGACGCTTCAAGAGTTTGCAACAGAGAAATTATTGATGATTGCAATCAGTTAATTTGTTTCTTGTCACATACAAGTAAAACTCTTCACAAGGCGATTGATTACGCTGAAGAAAACCACAAAGTAGTAACAGTATTCTATTTGGATTAGTGAATTATGGATTTGATTAAGAAACTCACAGGTAAAAATCCTGCTGAGTATGAAGCTGTCGCAAAATCTCTTGTTGACAATTCTGACGTAGCACTTTTTGCAAAATTAGTTAAACAAGACGATTTTTTGTTCGATTTTGTAAAAAATAATGTTGCAAAGCGAATTCAGTTGGCTTGCACAAAAGACAACTATTTGAATTTGTTGAACTTTTTTGAATATTATTCATCATCTTATGATTCAGTTTTTGCAGAAGTTTTGTACAAGTTTGGCGGCATTGAACTTTTGCCTGTTTTAAAAGAAATTTATATAAATGGTGACGATAATAAAAAAGCTTATGCCGCAAAATTCTTTTCACTAGTTCCAAATGAGTATTTAGAAGAATTATTGCCGCTTTTAAGAACTTCCGCAAAATCTTCATTTGAACCATTAAGTATTAATTCTATTGAAGTATTGGCAAAAATGAATGATGAAGTTTCTAAAAATGAAGCTTTAGAACAATTGAATTCAGATGATGAATTCGAAAAATATAATGCAATCAAATTTTTGGTTTCTTATCAGGCAAAAGACGCATTGAAGCCTATTTTAGACGTTATGAAAAAATCTACGCTTTCAGAAAATATAGCATCTGAAATTCCATATTTGATTTCGTTAGAAGAACTTTTGAAAGACAATCTTGATGATGGCGTTTTGGTTTTGAGTCATATCGTAAATGCCATTCCTGAAATTATTCCGCCATCAGCAGTTTTGGATTATAATTTATATAATATTTTTGAAAACTTGTATCACGAAAATTTGACAAGCACATCTGCAATTTTGCTAAGACTTGCAAAAGATAAGTTTGCCGAATTACTTTCTAATGAGGAATATCTGTTTGATTGCGATAAAAATACAAAAGATGAAGTTCAAGCAATAGGAAAGCTTCTTAGTATAATTAACGAACAAAAACTAAACAGCCTACTGTATGAAGAACTTTACGATGAAAGCGATTTTGTATTCTTTGCAGTAGATTTTGTTGATGATGTGGAAGAACTTGAAACACTTTTAGATAGCAAAAATCAAACATTGCTTTTAAAAGTGCTGACTTTGTTAAAAGAAAAACAAGCATTAAAAGACGAACATAAAAATTTGGCATTAAATAATATTACTTGTGAAGACATTAAACAAATTATTGAAGTATTATAATAATTAGAAATATTCCCCGCTCGTAATTGTAACAATATGTTACGATTTTTCTCATAACTCTAAAGTTTTTGTAAAATTTACCGATATATAAATTGTAGGACATACAAGGATGAGCTATGAGAAAATTAAAAGGTATTACAATTAACGGTGAGTGGTTAGGCGATAATGTCTTAATTAACGCTAACTTTAGAGCAATCTGTAACCTTGCTCCATTTGTTATGCAAGAGTTTGCCAAACTTGTGAATTCAATTGACAAGTTGGATAGTGCCGTTGCAATTAACAGTTTTTATTTTCCTGACAACAACACTATTGATATAGAGTTTTCTAACAACAGTTTTTCCGGTTTAGCAAATCTTTGTTTTCATCTGCAACACGGTTTACCTGAGCTTGTAAACAGAAGTTTGACTATTTACACGGATAATCCGGAAAAAGAAGCAGAAGCTTCTGAAGAAAATTTAGATAAAATCCCTGAAAACCAAGAAGTTGAAATGGCTAATGAATACGTTGAAGATATTGAAAAAGAAGATGATGTTTACGAAATACCTTCAGAAGAAACAAACGAATATTCTAATAAAGTTTTGACTGAATTAGAAGAAACAGAAGAAGCTACAGAAACTACTGAATTTACTGACGCTACTGAAACAGAAACAGCTGTGTCAGAAGAAAATGAAAAAATTTCAGATAAAGATACACCTGTTAATACGCAAGACGCAATTTCAATGATGGTTGAAGATTTAGCCGCAAAATCACCAGCTCTTGCTCCGATACAGATACAGGTTATTCAAACAGCTCCTTTAGACACTCCTAAAGCTGAGGAAATTAAGCAAGATTTAGTTACACAAGAAGAAGTGATGAATGAAACAGAAACAGAAGCAGAAACAGAAGATAAATTAACAACTGCAACTGTAACAACAGCAGAAGCAGCAGAAGAAGAAGAAGAAGAAGAAGAAGATGAAGAAGAAGTTTCTGAATCGATTGCAAATATTGAAATAAAAAACGAAGAAGCAGAGCTTCAAAATTCAGAGAACATAGATAATTTTATAAATAAAAAAACAGAGGATAATTCAATAGAATACACAAATGATGAAATATCAAGTGAGTTTGAACTCAATTCTAAACCTGAAAACTGCACTGATAATACAACAATTGAAGATAACAATGAAATCTTAGAAAAAGATAACAATGAAAATATTTCTCTTGACGCTCAACTTGAAACAGAACTTGAAGTTGCACAAGATGAAAATATAATTGAAAACGGAATAGAAACTAAAGAACCTGAAATAAGTGAAGAACAAAAAGAAGAAATTCAAGATTGTTTATCTGATTTTTATGATTCTACTCCTACGCCGACGATTGAGCAAATAGAATTAAAAAGTGCTGATAATCTTGCAATGCAAGCAATGTTAAATGAAATGTTTGTTTTGCGTGATGAATTAAATAAACTGAAAAACGAAAAAGTAACTTATGAAGATATATTCGGCAAAAAAGAAAAAATAAAAAACAATATTGAAGACGAAGATGCTGATTTCAGAATCATGGGTAGTGAAGAACGTGTTAATGCAAGCATTTTAGATGAAGAACTATTCGTAGCCGGTGACAAGCTATACAAATGGGGCGACACACTTTATCTTGATGAATAAAGCGTACTAACAGGAACTGTTCCTACTAGAGTTTTATACTTTTCATCTTTGTATAAATAAATATCTATAACGTATTCGTTTAGCTCTTTTTTGGTAAAAATCTTTTTACCCAGTTTTATTTGTTCCGCGTTAGTTTCTGCACCAGCTCTTAAAGGTCGCTCCTTGTTTGCGAAGTTTTTAACTGCAATATCACGAACCTTGTCTTTTTTTCTCAAAACAAAATCCGCCGATAAATTTTTAATATTAGAAGAAGAATTATTTCTGATTCTATATTTTGCTTTCAGTCGATATCTGAATAAGAGTTTTCTTACTCTAAATGAGTCTAAAATAACGTCAACATCATTTTTATAAACAACTTTTCTTTCAACAAACAAATCTACAGAGTGAATTTTATATCTGTAATATTTTGCTTTAGTATTATCTCCTTGGAGTTCAGCGATTGTAGAAGCTTTCATCAAAGCCTTTGTATAAACACCGTAATCAATATTCTGCGGTTGCTCTTCAAGCAGTTTTTCAAAATAATCAACAGATTTAATCGGATCTAAATCAGAATAAACGATTGCCAATTTGTATCTGATTTCAAAATTCTTCGGTGCATATTTTTCTGCTTTCTTCAAAAATCTTACTGCATCAGAATTTTGTCCGCTTTTTACCATAACATTAGCGGTTTCTACATAAGCGTTTACAATTCTTGTTTTAATAGATTCATCAACAACTTTATCTTTCTTGGCGAATTTATCATAATAATATTTTGCTTGTTCATAACTCTTTGCTGAACTTAAAAATTTGCCTTGAGAATAGTATTTATCGCCCATTTCTATATAGGCTCTTGATTTGAATTTTATTAAACTTTTGTTTTGAATATCTCTCACGGAGTTAATAATGTCTTTTGCTTCGCCTAATTTATTTTGAGCTATTAAAGCGGATGCAAGTTTGTAATAAGCATGATAATTACCGCTTGGAGCTTTTTCTACCGCAAATTCATAAGCGATTTGAGCATTATAAAAATCGTGCGCAGTTTCATATAACTTTCCTACATGCATACAAACAGCGTATTTTTTGCTTCTTAAATCTCGCGTTAAATCCGATTGTGTAACAACTTGTCTTGCAATAGTTTCATCAATGGATTGTCTTTCATCAGCATCTATATATAGATTCTTTATCATTTCACTTCTGGCATGGAAAGAAAGCAAAATTGTTACAAAAAGAGCGAACGCAAATGATACTGCAATCGTTCTCAAATACTCAACAAGTATTTGTTGTTTTGATTTTTTGAATTTATTTTTTTTCTTTCCGCTTCTTCTAATCATTCAATTCCTGCAATGTTATAGAATCTAAATCCGCTAAAATATTTAATTTGTCGTAAAGCTCTTTCATTACTTTTTTATGGCTTATTTCAAATGTTGAAGAAATTTTTGATTTAGTCGGATTTTCTGCCAACTTTTTAGAAGTAAAATCAAACATACCTTCAACTTTTGATGACAGATAATCATGAATTTTCTTAACATCTTCTCCCGTGCAATAAATAATCAGTCTGCAACGTTTTGATTGTTTTGAGCTTGATGGTAAAAATTGTTTTTCGAAAATTCTGATAAGAGTCAGAACTGCAACACTTAAAACAGTTGCAAAGATTGCAATACCATACATGCCGGCACCGCAAGCCATACCGATACTTGCTGCAATCCACAAAGTAGCCGCAGTAGTTAAACCAAATACCATCGGTCCGTTTCTAAGTACCGTGCCGGCACCGATAAAACCAATCCCCGTTACAATTTGCGCCGCTACACGAGATGTATCTCTAATACCTGTTGCTTGAGTTAAATTTACATTGTCACCGCTTGCAAATGTAGGGAAGCCATATATTGAAATTATTGTAAAAATACAAGCACCCAAAGTAACCAAAATATGAGTTCTTAAGCCTGCATATTTATTCGTAAGTTCACGCTCTAAGCCTAGTGCAAAACCTAAAGCGAGAGCAATCAATAATCTTATAACAAATTCAAAATTAAATAACGATTCCATCTATCCTCTCCCTATGACATATATGATACACTAGATGGCTGAAAAATACAATTTGTTAAGCAATATACTTTCAAGAGGCGTGTTATTTGTAGGTTTTTCTTTGCGTAAACGTTCTGCCCACTCTATTATTCGTTTTTCTTGGCGCGTAAGTTCAAATTTAGACAAGTCAAACAACCCTAAATAAACCATCCAAATATGTTTACAAGGATTTTCGTTAACTAAATCTTCGATTGAAATCCTTATATCAGGAATTTGCTGATTTTCACCCAAAAGTTTATAAATACCTTGTTCCAAAAATAAATCAAACGCCTTTTGTTTATTCAGACTAAAAGTTTCTACAAGCTCTTTTTTCAACCTATGATAACTGACATCATAGTTTATATTACTCAAATATTCTTCTTGCAGCTTTTGAGTTAAATCATCCAACTTAAAACCAAACCTGACACTGAATTTTAGTCCTCGAATAATTCTTGAAGGATCGTCAATAAAACTGTCTTTATGTAAAATTCTAAGCAATTCCTTTTCTATATCACCTTGCCCGTCAAAGAAATCAATAATTTTATCAGTATCATTTGTGCAACGAGCAAGCGTGTTTACGGTAAAATCACGTCTTTTTAAATCATCCTCTAACAGACACCCTATATTGTAGACTTCAGGCAAATGTCCTTTTCTCGGATAACGTTCTTCTCTGGTTGAAGCGATATCAACTTCACCCACACCTTCAACGAGAGCTTTTACTGTCCCAAAAGAGGGATTTTCTTTAATCACTTGAAAATTATTTTTTGCAAACTCAATAGCGTTACCTTGATAACAATAATCTATATCAAAGTTCTTGATGCCTAAGATTTCATCCCTAATATATCCTCCGACACAGTATAAATTCTTATCTTTAAGCATTTTTATTTCTCAGCCTTTTTATTATGAATTATTGACGAAAGTAAAGCAGATACGATAAATACCAAACCTAAAAGCCCTGTTACAACTTCCGGCACTTCGTGGAATGTTGAAACGAACATCAGAATTGCAAGCGTTCCGATTGCCCAATGTGCACCGTGTTCAAGGTATAAGTACTGGTCTAAAGTTTTCTTTTCTACCAGCATAATTGTTAATGAGCGGACAAACATTGCACCGATAAATAACCCGATTGTAATAATTAAAATATCCTGACTCAATGCAAACGCGCCTAACACGCCATCAAGCGAGAATGATGCGTCAATAAGTTCTAAGTATAGAAATCCGACAAGTCCTGAGCATTTAATTGTATCTGCACACAATTTAGCACGTTCTTCCTGTCTTTTTTCCAACCATTCTGCTACACCATCAATTACAAGATACGTAATTATACCTGAAATACCGGAGGTTAAAACACTTTGTCTGATATCAGCAGGAATTTCAAACATTAATAAACCAAGTGCTATTAATGTCACCGTAGTACAAATTCCTTTGATTTTTGAAAGCTTTTGTAATTTGTCTTCCAGCGGTTTAATCCAATGCACTTCTTTGTTTTTTTCCGTAAAATAGTCCATAAACAGCATAAGCAAAAAAGCACCACCAAATGTAACAATTGGCGCATGTGTTAATTCTAAGTAATGTGCATATTGATGAACATCATTCAACGCCATGTTTAAAACTGATAATATATTTAGCTTTGCGAATATTGCAACAACTAAAAGCGGGAATAAAAAACGCATTCCAAAAACAGCTATCAAAATTCCCCAAGTGATAAATCTATGACGCCATTTCTCAGACATATTTTCAAGTTTCATCGCGTTTACTACTGCGTTATCAAAAGATAAGCTGATTTCAAGAATTGCAAGCACTAATGCAATAAACACACACATTAAGCCTGTACCGTTATGGACGTGTTCACCCCACAAATAAGCGCAAATTATACCTAAAATTGTTACTATATACGAACCTAAAAAATAATGAATCATTTTATTCCTTTCTATTATTTTAAAATTTCGTCGTAAGCTGAAAGACATTTCAGCGCCGTTGATTTTGGAATACATTCAACTTCCAAATTATCTGCTATATGACGAATATTATAAGAAGCTGAAATCATTACAATTCTTGTACTGTTGTAAATATTAAAAGTTTTAACCTGTTCTACAAGCCACTCACCCGCAGATTTGGGCGCATAATCATCTTCCATTTGTAAATCAGTTAAAATAATATCATAAGGTCTTTGCTGCAACAAATAATCGTAAGCCTGCGCTGCACTTTCTGCCGTATCTATATTAATATCTTCTCCGAACAATTCGTGCATTACATTTGTATTAAAATCACGCCAGCCTTTTACATCATCAACGATTAAAATATTTTTCATTTTCTTAAAACTTCCGCTCCGTCCAAATAAACAAATTCAGGAACAAATGTGTCACCGCAATTCACAACAATTAAAACTCTTAAACATTTCTCTAAAGAATTTGGAACATCAAGTTCATGAAAACACATCATCGGAACATCTTTCCATTTAAGATTTATTCTAGCGTATTTTGCAGGAAAGTCTGCATTCAAATCTTTTGTAAGAGTAAATATTACATGCGATATCATGTCTGTTTCAATTTTATTTCTATTTAGTATTTCTTTCAGCAATTTAATTGTAGCAGCACCGATTGCTTCAGGACTGTTTTCATCAACAGTAATTGCTCCTCTTATACCTTTTGATATCATACATTATTTCTCCTCATTCAAATAAAATAAACATGCCAACGTTGATGCTGTTAGCGCAATACCGTCAGCTTCTTGCGCTCTTAACCATTTGTATACATCTTTTTTATCAACTAAAATTCTGTCTACAATTACTCCACCATCACTTACAGGCTTTGAAACTACATTATATTCATTTATGTAAGCAATTGCAAGTGTAACGGTTTCTGAAACACACCCCGGAGAACTTGCAACTTTATGCGATTTTATTTCAATTCTATCGGCAACAAGTCCTGCTTCTTCCAAAAGCTCGGCTTTAATAGCGTCTTCTACCGTTTCTCCGATTCTTTCATCGCCGACAAGTCCGGCTGGCAGAGCGATAGAATATTTGGCAATTTCTTCTGCTACAAGAGGCGGACGTTCTTCTTTCAGAAACAAAATCTTTTCATTATTAATAATAGGTAGAATCACAACCACATCTTTAGCGTTTGGTCTGTGTGCATAAACCCAATCTTTTCCTGATTTGGAAGGTGTACTTTTAAGTTGCAAGAATTTTGTATCATATAAAATCATAATTATTCTCCGTAATGCAAATTAGTATTAACAACAGCAGGCAATTTAATTGTAAATTCGGTATATTCGCCTTCTTCACTTTCTACCGTCAATTCTCCGCCATGAGATTTAACTATTTGCAAAGCCAGATACAAACCCAAACCTGTTCCTATTTTTCTGAATTTTTTTGCGGCTGAAAAATACTTGTTAAAGATTTTATCAATATCTTCTTTTGAAATTCCTGCGCCAAAATCTTTAACCTTGATTACGATAAATTTTGGGATTTCACCGATTGTAATATTAACAGGCGAAGCCAATTCTCCGTAAGAAATTGCATTTTGTATCAAATTCTTAATAACACGCTTTAATTGCATTTTATCAGCAAAAACACAAATATCGCGATTCGTTGTAAAGTTTAGCGGATTGTGAGTCTTGTCGGCAATCGGACGCATTTCATCAATTATTTCTTCTATAAACGGTTTTAGTTTAATATTTTCTTTATAAAGTCTGATAGAACCGTCTTTAACCTTATAAGTTTCTAAAACTATCTGAACCAAATCCAAAAGCTCTTTATTTGAAGACTGCATATTTTTAAGCGCAACCTCCTGTTTGTCGGATATTGGACCGAAGTTTTTATTTAAAAACAATTCAAGCATATTAGTTTCGGCAATAATCGGAACTTTCAAGTCATGTGTTAAAGTTGCGACAAAATCTTCTTTCAAACTTTCCAACTCTCTTTGGTTTGTAACATTCTTAATTATTACAATGAACCTGCGCTTCTTATCTTCAAGTTTAAGCTCCATTGTGCTTGCAACAAAATTTGAAGCCATATCGGTTTTTATAAAAACATCATCTTCGTTAAGTTTTTCTAAATTTTTATTTTTTGCAATTTGAATAAATTCCAACAAATCAGCACCAAGTAAATCTTTGCCTGCAACATTAAACCATTCACATATTTTAGCCGTTGCACGCAAAATCTTGTGCTCGCCATCCACAACTACCAAACCATCGGAGAGAGAGTTGATAACCGCTTCCAAGAACTTGTTTTGACGATGAAGCTCTGTTTGGTATTCAGTAATCATTTTTTCTCTATCATAAAGAGTTTCAATCATCCTGTTTATACTGTCTGCCAATGGTTCTGTGCTTGGAATTTCCATTTTTTCAACTTTTTTTGACAAGTCGCCGTAACGAACAGAATTTACGGTTTTTGTAATTACACCCAAGTAATCATTAATCTTAGACCATTTTTTCCCTGCATGCCTTGCAAAAAAGAAGAGGAATATTAACATGCCAAGTACAAAAAGATTTAAAATATGTATAAATAATGTTCCCTTATCTGCAAAATAATAACTCAACACTTCCATTAGCATGCTTTACTTGTCCTATTTTAATATTTTATGATACAATTATAACAGAAAAGGAGTATAAGGGGGAAGGATTTTTTTAAATAGGGCTTGCCTGTTTAATTTGAGCCTTAAACCTTAAAAAGTCGGATTTATTCATGAATAAGATTTATAGGATATTTTTGGGAGTATTTTGTTGGACTTGTGCACTTGCGGTACACGCTGCGGATAAGTTTGATATTTTGCCTGACTTGCCTGAACCTTTGGCTAACGCGGCACAAGCTTCTTCTGTTACTACAAGCGATAATGCAATAACTACAACTCAATCAATCGGACAAGAACCAAATCTTGTTTCAATTATATTTTCTTTGATTTTTGTAGTTTTGTTAATTTATGCAACAGGTATTATTTATGCAAAACTTAACAAATTGGGTTTAAATACTCTAAAAAAACAAATGGGCGAAGGCAACAATTCACATGTTTCTGTCATTTCTACGACTACTTTAGGTAATAACAAATCATTGCATGTAGTAGAACTTGACGGCAAAAGAATGCTAATCGGAGCTTCAACTAATTCTATTCATTTGATTAAAGATTTGGGTTCGTTTCCGCCTGAAGAATTCGAAGAAGGCGAGTATTCAAAAATAGAAATTCCTAATATAAGAATTCCTAAAATTGAGATTCCAAAAATTGAATTTCCGGGTTTTACGAAAGTTGTAGCGAGAAAAGTTGTTGAAGAAGAAACAGAACCGCAACAAGAGAAAACTAAAACGGAAGAAAACGATAATTTTGAAATTTCTGATATTTATGTGGAAGAAGAAAATCCTGATGGAATTATTGATAAATTGTTCCACACTGTAGCGGAAGACAATAACCAACCGCAAGAAGAAGAAAAAGAAAACGAGCATAAAGTTGACCCTGATGAGTTTGCGCTTTATAAGAAGTATTTGGGCTAAATATTGGGTTAAATAAAAATAAGGAGAGCTAATGGCAAAGTGTGTGAAAATTGCAAATAAGATTGTAGGTGACGGTTACCCTTGTTTTATTATTGCAGAAATCGGAATTAATCATAACGGCTCGGTTGCTTTAGCAAAAAAAATGATTGATATTGCCGTAACAACAGGCTGTGATGCGGTAAAGTTTCAAAAAAGAACCGTTGATGTCGTTTATACAAAAGAAGAACTTGCAAAAGAAAGAAAAAGTGTTTTTGGGAATACTAATGGCGATTTAAAACACGGTTTAGAATTTGGTGAAAAAGAATACAAAGAAATTGACGAATACTGTAAAGAAAAAGGTATTTTATGGTTTGCATCCTGTTGGGATGAAGCGTCCGTTGATTTTATGGAAAAATTTGATATTCCTTGTTACAAAATTGCATCCGCTTCTTTAACCGATGATAATTTGCTTAAGTATACAAAATCAAAAGGTAAACCGATTTTGCTTTCAACAGGCATGAGTACTATGGAAGAAATCAGACATGCTGTTTCTGTTTTGGGTGAAGATAATTTAATAATTTATCACTGCACATCAACTTATCCGTCAAATGCGGATGAAACAAACTTACGTGTTATAGAAACCTTTAAAAAAGAATTCTCTTGCCCTATCGGGTATTCAGGACATGAAAGAGGTGTAACTCCTTCGGTATTGGCGGCTGCATTGGGGGCAAATTCTGTAGAACGTCATATTACGGTTGACAGAACCAATTGGGGTTCAGATCAAGCTGCAAGTTTAGAAATGGCGGGATTATATCACATGGTACGTGATATAAGACAAGTACCCGAACTTTTAGGTGATGGAATTAAGGTTGTTTACCCGAGAGAATTACCTATCATTGAAAAATTAAGAAGGGTGAAATAATGGCTTTAAATTTACCTGATACAATAAAATTTGTGATTACCGATTTTGACGGCATTGTAACTGATAACTGTGTTTATATTGATTCAAAAGGTGAAATGACCAGAAAACTTAATTTCAAAGACGTAATGGCTTTTTCAATTTTAAGAAAAAACGGATATCATATCGGTATTGTTTCAGGCGAAAAAAATTCTGCAATAGAGATTATTGCAAAGAAATTTAAAGTTGAAGAAGTACATCAAGATATAAGAATTAAGATTGATGTAATAAAATCAATCGTTGAAAGATATAAGTTAAAAGAAGATGAGTTTGTTTATATCGGAGATGATATAAACGACTTGGAATCACTAAAATTTGCAAAATATGCAATTACTGTTCCCGATGCTGTTGCAACAGTCAAAGCTATTGAAGGTATTCAAACAACAACCGCACATGGTGGAAACGGTGCATTTAGAGAGATTGTAGATTGTTTAGTAAATCCTTAAACACTTCTATATAAGATTAGAAATGTAAATTTATATTAAGTTACTAGCAAAAGAATTTTTTACCCGTTTTAACATGATATGTATTAAGGAGAATATCAGTGTTAAAAATTAGTCCAATCAACGGTTTGAACCATTTTAGTGTTAAGAAAAGTGAAAAACAAAACAACAATTCTACGAATCCGATTACTACTAGTAGTAATCTAACGGAAGTATTTACTTCCGGAGTTCCAAGAAGCTATATAAATTTCAGAGGAAAGACTGAAGACGAGCTTAAATTTGGTGACGATGCCAAACAATTAATTAATCGAGCTAAAAATATTGCGATTGAAATGGGACATGATGAAATTACACCATTTCATATTATTTCAGCATCTATTCAAGAAACAGAAGATAATATTAAATATATCCAGGAAAATCAACCGGAATTATTTGCTTCAGGTCAAATTTCTTCTATTTCTACGTTAAATAAATTAGCAAATAATTATGCAAGTCGAAATATGTTAATTACAGAAAGTGATTTTGATTATTTTCTGGATATTATGGATGGATTCAAACAAGAAAATGATGAATATTTGAACGCTTTGCCTGTAAATGAAGATATTAAAGGTAAAGATAGAGATATTGATTTTTCAGCAGACTTTAAAAAAGAATTAAAAACCACACAAGAAAAAATAAAAAGCTTAGATGCCTATATATTACTGGGAACAGCATTTAATGTTAACAGTTTTGCCAATATAGAATATACCAGCGATTTTATAAAGAATTTTAAAGCACTAACTTATTATAAAGATAGTAAAGATGTTATAGCTCAACATTTAAAACACTATGATGCAAAAGCAATAGATGTTTGGAACAAATTAGCGTTAGGCTCTAATTTATTTGTTACTTATAATGATAAAACCGAAGGCGATAGGCTTCAAGCCAGTTTAGTACATACGATAGATGCTAAAAAACATGGCAATTTTAATTCCGACAACACACTGCCTTATTTGATTTCAGATGTTGTTAAAGCACAGGATTTAATAGACGAAATTCAATCAATACAAGAAGCTGAACCTGATAAACATAAAATATTCATGGTAAATATTGACTCTTTGATAGAAAATGCGCCAATGAATGAAGATGGTGAAATCACTTTGCCAATTGAAGTATTTGCGCTGCCAAAAGTTGTTAAAGACAATGTCCATTTCATTTTCTTCCAAAACAAAGATGCGTACTATCAAACTCAAAAAGACCCGACAGTAAAAAAATTATATTCTGATTGCATCAATTATTCTATACCTCCTATGCATACTTTTGAAGCCCAAAAGGTATTAGCAACAGAAAAACAATTAACTGAAGATGTAAAAACTCCATTCACAAAAGAAGCTAGAGATAAAGCAGTATTTTATGCAGACAAAATTGAAGGCGCATTTCCTGAAAAAGCAGTTGATTTGATGAAAAGAATTTCTTTATACTATGGAAATTCTAAAAAAAGAATCAGCCTTAAAAATGTAGATGAATTCGCTTCAATTGCAAAAGATTTATTTAATAAAGACGCTGATAACAACAGTATAATCTATGATACCGGTAAAGATTTAAGCTCTCTTTATGGTAAAGAAACCGTTAAAAAAGATCTTGAAGCAATCGTAAGACAAATTAAAACAGGAAAAATCGGCACTCGCGGTTATATAATGTATTCTCAAGATGAAGAAGCCGGTTCTGGCAGAAGATATACTGCACAAGCTTTAGCCGGAGAAGCAAAAGTTCCTTATATGGAAATTGCATCAGCTGATTATGCAGTGGTTTTTGAAGATGAAAATGGTATTAAAAATGCTCCTGCGGTAGAAATGCATAGAATTTTTTCAGAAATCAAAAAAGCAGCAGAGCAAAATGAAAACAAAACTGCAATTTTATTTATAAACAATTTTGAAGATTTTGCATTCTCAGGTTATTATCATGCAGGTTATAAACAAGCAATGGCTCAAATGGAAAAAGAAATGTCTAGGGCAGAAGCTGAAAGACTTAACATTTTGGTTATAGGTTCAACCGAAGAAGATTATGCTCAATTAATTCCTACCGTAGCAAGAGGATTTAATCAGAACATCTCTATTGACTCACCTGCTTTCAATAAAGCATCAAGAAAAGAAATTATCACAAATCGTTTAAAAGAAAGTGATATACAACTTGAAGCCGGAGATGCAGGTGAAAAAGATAGATTAATTCAAAAGTTGGTCAAGTTAACTGAATATATGTCTTTTGTTGAAATTAAAACTATGATAGATAAAGCAAAACAAATCACTGCTGAAAGAGGAAAAACTAAAGCAACCATGGGTGATTTCATTGAATCATATTTACAAATTTCAACAGGAAGAACTTCTCGTCCTGAAATGCCTGATTTTAATAAACGTGCAACAACTTCTCACGAATGCGGACACGCTGTAAATTTAGAAGTTATGGGTGATATCTTAAAAGAAAAAGGTCAACCTTGGCATCAATTCAGAGATGTTAACTTCATAACGCTTGACCCGAGAGGAAGCTTCTTAGGTGCAGTATTTGAAGGCAGAAAAGATAATACGGATTTTCCGTTTGAAGCTTTATTTACAAGCATAGTTTGCGCTTATGGCGGTCATTCTTGTGAAAAAATATTCTTTGATATGGACGGTTCAAGCGGAATTAGCCAAGATTTGGCACAAGCAACATCAGCTGCAAAACATGGCGTTGAATACTATGGTTTTGGACATAATACAGGAAAAATTTCAAACGCAGCTGAAATAAAATCAGGTAAATATTTTGAAAATGTATACAAAGATATGGAAGTAATTCTTAAGAACGCCCAAACCGTATCTGATTTAATCACTGATACATACAAAGGTTTCAACGAATGGTTCACTGATAAATATTCTAAACTAATTGGTACTGACGATTGTATGATAGATGGTGATGACTTTAGAGCAGCATTAGCGTTGTGGAAAACTTCTCAACCGGAAAGCAAAAAAGAAGATTTTGAAATTTTGAGCGAAATGGTTATGGATATCATCAAAGAAACTAAAAAAGGTAAGATATATGGAAAACTAAAATAGGGTGAACATCCACCCTATTTTTAGCAACTATTTGGTTCTTTCACCAAGTTCTTTGTCCATAAGGAATAAAGATGTTTTATCATCCCCAAAAAGTTCAAGCCGTTTAATGATATCTTTAACGGTCTGTTCTTCTTGAATTTGTTCTGTTATAAACCAGTCTATGAATGCTAAAGTTGTTCTATCACATTCTTCTTCGGCTGCTTTGGCGATTTTCATAACAGATGCAGTAATACATTTTTCGTGGTCATAAATATGATTGAAAATCGAGATTATTCCGTTAAACTCAAATTCAGGTGTTTTAATTTGTTTCAATGTAACAAAACTGTTTCTTTCTATCAAATAATCAAACAGCTTTAAACCGTGTTCGACTTCTTCTTTTGCTTGATGTTTAGTCCAAGATGCGAACCCGAAAAGCCCGAGTTCTCTAAGGTAAGCTGACATCGAAAGATACAAATATCCTGAATAAAATTCTTTGTTAATTTGTTCGTTAATAATACTGTTAATTGCGTCACTAATCATTTCTATCTTCCCCCCACAAACCGTGTATATTACAAAATTCAATTGCTTCAATATTTTCACTCGTATAGCTTACATCTATTTCAGGCGTTTCTTCCGGATGAAGATATTTGATGTGAACTTCTTTATTGTCTTTATCCAAAACTTCTATGAACTGAATATAATGTTCTAATTGCATTGGATGGCTTATCACCTGAACAAATTTTTTGTTATCTCTAAATTCCGTTTTAGGTGCGTGTTTTTCACCTAACTCTGATTTATCGTGTTGTAGAATTTGCAGTTTCATCGGTTGACCGCAACAAACAAGTTCTCCTGCACCGTTTAGAATAACTTGCACAAGATTTCCACAAATTTCACATTTGTATAGTTGTAATTTTTCGGTAGACATGATTTATCCTTTCTTTCGATACGCCTTCGCTTTTGGAAGTATTAGTTTATAAATGGAGAATTGAAAATGGAAAGTAGTTGTATGGCTCGGTATTGCCTCGCGTTATATTATTTTATCCGTTTAACGCTTATTAACATTGTCCAAGTCGGCAATTTGTGCTACTATCCTTTATATGGATAACTTTTTTTCAACAAATACACAGGCTTTTAATAACAAGCCTCAAGACAATTCGCTAAACACGCAGTACGATAATCTTAAAGACAATTACGAACAGATATTTGTTGAAGCTGCGGAAATTATAAGGCGTGAAGTAAACCAATTTAAGCCTGAAAATCCTTGCGAAAAATGTACGGTTAAGGATTGCAAAATCGAAAAGAAAGATGTTTTCACTCCTTATCCGATGAATTGTGAGTACAGAGATTGGCAGCTTAAGATTTTGACGTTTTTAGCAGGTGATTATAAACAAAAACTCAAAGCCGTTTATAAAAACATGATGGAAAAGAAAAATAACTACTCCTGCAACATGTGCGCAGCTTGCTGTAAACTCGCCACCAGTGAATATTCTTACGCACAACTTAAACAAAGGGCAATGCGAGGCGACAAATTTTCGCAAGATTTTGTATCCGTTTTTGTTCCTTACGAATCTGAAGAAGATGCAAAAAATGCTAATCCCGAATATTTTGAACTTTTAAACAAAGTGGTTGAGGATGAGAAAGTTTATTACTATTATTGTCCGAAGCTTTCAGGAAATCTTTGCTCTGATTATGAAAACAGACCTGATATTTGCAAAGATTTTCCGCACAATCCGCTTAAACTTTTGCCATCTGAGTGTTCTTATAACGCTTGGAAAAACGAGATTGCGCATGAAGCAATGCTTTTAAAGGCAAAAGTCGATATTATAGAATTTTATAAGGAAAAACTACAATAATGATATTAGCAGGCATGAAACTCGAAGAACTTGAAAGTTTGATGGCAGAAATGAATGCGACAAAATTTCGAGCAAAACAAATACACAATTGGATTTATTCAAAATCTGTTTCATCAGTTGATGAAATGACAAATTTGTCTAAAGATTTTAGAGAAGAATTGAAAAAAGTTGCGACAGTTACGGATACAAAAATCAAAGTTAAACAAGTCAGCAAAGATGGCACAATCAAGTATTTGGTTGAATATCCCGATGGAGAATGCGTTGAAACTGTTCTTATGAGGTTTGATAATCGAGCCAATTTAACGGCTTGCGTAAGTTCACAAGTCGGCTGTGCAGTTAACTGTTCATTCTGTGCAACTGGAAAAGGCGGATTTAAGCGCAATTTAACTTATAAAGAAATCATTGAGCAAGTTTTAACTATTCAGCGCGACACGGGTTTAAAAGTTACAAACATTGTATTTATGGGACAAGGTGAACCGCTATTGAACCTTGATAACGTATTAAAAGCGTTAGAAATTTTTAATGACGATTTTCAAATCGGTGCAAGAAGAATTACGATTTCTACAAGCGGTATTATTCCGGGAATAAATAGTTTAGCAGATTTGAGTCTGCAATCTACGTTGGCAATTTCTCTGCACGCACCAACGCATGATTTAAGAAAAGATATTATGCCGATAGAAAACAGGTATCCGCTTCCTGAACTCAAGAAAGCACTTTTAAATTATATTGAAAAAACAGGACGCAGAATTACTATTGAATATATTTTGATACACAAATTTAATGATACTCAACCTGTTGCAAAAGAATTGGCACATTTCTTAAAAGATTTGAAATGTAATGTGAACTTGATTCCATATAATTCTGTAATTGAAAACGATTACAAAAAGCCATCAAATGGTGATATTATGAAGTTTAAGTATTTGCTTGAACATTCGGGCAAAAAGGTTACAGTAAGACTGGAACGCGGCGCGGATATTGACGCTGCTTGCGGGCAGTTGAGAGGAAAGGAAAAAAATTATGCATAATACAAAAACATGTATAATATTGCTAATACTATTTTTATCAGGGATTGCAGTTTTTGCAAATAATGATAGATTGCCAGGCTCCTCTATTGCCGACAATAGATTACAAGCAGACACTTTAAGTACTGTTTATACAGCTTCTGCAATGATAAAATCAAATTGTAATAAATTCCAAGTAATTAATACCGAATTAAAAACAATGCCCAAATATAATAAAATATATAAAGGACAGCGATTTGCAAGTAGTACTTGGATTGAAGAATGGACAGTTGATGCTTGTGGGCAAAAATTAGTTGTTCCAATTGCTTTTATACCGGATAAAAAAGGTTTTGGGACTTCTTTTTCAATAACGCCCAAATATATTTATGAATTGTCAAAATAAGTAGAAGGACAACATGAACAACATTTTTCAAAAAAACATTAATGCGCTTGCGCAAAAAAACGAAGCTCTTGCTCGTGAACTTCTGACATACATTCCGGCTGACGTTCCCGAACTCAAACAAGAAAACGGAGCGTACAACCTGTTTTATAAAAATCAATACTTACACAATCCAGCAAATCCGCTCAGAGAAGCTCAAGAAATTTTTGCGATGGCTGAGAATTCACCTGTTGCAATTCATTTGGTTTATGGACTTGGATTAGGTTATTTGTTCCAAGTTGCGTCTTTAAATTCTCAAGGTGCGGTAATTTTGTACGAACCTGATTTAAACATAATGAAAATAGCATTTACTTTAGTAGATTTTTCAAACGATATTTTAAAGAAAAATGTGTATATTACAAACAATTTAGAACAAGTAAACGAGTATATTTACCAAAAATCTAACACTAAAAACTCACCGCTTTTGCTTTCTACAACAAGCTATCGTGAATTAAACCGAGAAAATTTTGCATCACTTGTTAATGAACTTCAACAAATGATTGGTCGATTTGGTTTGGATTTAAAATATACAAAAGAACGTTTTTGGGGATTAACAAGAAATCTAATAAAAAATTTACCTAATCTTGTTCATGAAACCCCGATTGCGGAATTCCGAAATAGATTTGCAGGTCAAACTGCGATTGTAGTTTCAGCTGGTCCTAGCTTGGACAGAAATATTGAAACAATAAAAAAATATCGTGAAAATATAGTTTTGATTGTTGTCGGGACTGCAATTAAAACCCTTTACAAGCACGGTATTAAACCTGATATTTTGTGCTTAATTGAGGCTTACGATTCTTCTAAACAAATTCAGGGTTTAGATTTATCAGACGTTTATTTTATAACGGAACCGACCGCTAATAACAGTTTGCGCCAATTTGAATTTAAAAACACGTTTTCACATATTGCAAATAATTTACCACTCAATGATTGGTGGAGCAAATTGGCGAATATTGATATTCGTGAATATTCTTCTAAAGGTACGGTTTCTTATACAGCTTTAAATTGCGCACGAATTTTAGGCTGCTCCAAAATAATAATTGTCGGTCAAGATTTGGCGTACGTTGAAGGTCAGTGTTACAGCAAAGATTCTGCTTATAAGGATTTGGTTTGTCAATATAATAATGAAACTAAAAAGTGGGAAATTACGGCAAAAGATTTTGAAAACTTCTGTAATTCTTTAAGTAATTCTCCAAATGAAGAAGTAAGAATTAAGACGGCTCAAAAGCGACTGGAAAATCTCAATGCGTCTTTGTATTACGTAAAAGGCATAAACGGCGATATGATACCTACTGAATCGGTTTATGCAACTTTTATCAAGCCTTTGACCGAATTTACGCAAACTTTTAATGATAGGAAATACATAAACGCGTCGCTGATTGGTGCGCAAATTGATGGTTTTGAAAATATGCCGTTAGAAGAAGCTTTAAAAGACAGTCAAAAAATAGAAAGCAGAGAACTTGAAAACAAGTTCCAATACGATATTCCTACAATAACCGAACGCTTAAGAACCGTAAAAGACGGATTGAAAACGGCTATCGACAAATTACAGGAAGGACAAAGATTAACCAAATCTTTGCACAACGATTTGGTTAGAGCAAGAAACATAAGTCCTGAGATTTTAAAGCTTTTGAAAAAGATTTCCGTAAATTATTTAGATTTGAGTACGAATTTTGCAAATCAGAACCCTCTGTTTGAGTTTATTACAACAAGTGAAAAAATTGATTTGGATTATGAAATGAAAATGATGCGCGAATTTACGTTTGACAGCGTTAATAACATGAACGAAAAACTTTGCAAGTATTATACAAACGCACAAAAAAGAGTCGAATATATTAATAAAATGCTTGAAACGGCACTAGAGGAAATAAAATGAAGGTATTGATTCAAAGAGTAAAAGAAGCATCGGTTACGATTGATAATAAGTTGTTTTCTTCAATCAACAAAGGTATTTTAGCTCTTGTTGGGATTGAAAAAGGAGATGATTTAACTAATATTCAAAAAATGGCAAAAAAGCTTGTAAATTTGAGAATTTTTGCAGATGAAAACGACAAAATGAACCTTTCTTTATTGGATATTCAGGGTGAAATTCTTATCGTATCACAATTTACACTTTGCGGTGACTGCAAAAAAGGTACGCGTCCGAGCTTTGATAAATCAGCACCGCCTGCGATTGCAAACGAACTATACGAAGCTTTTATAAAAGAAGTTGCTTCGTATGGAATTAAGTACGGAACAGGTCAATTCGGTGCTATGATGGATGTTACACTAATAAACGACGGACCTGTAACATTTATGTTAGAAAACTGATTATTCCACGTCAATAAACTTATGTACTTGCGGAATTAGGCGCGTACGTTTGTGTTTTTGTAAACATTTATCCAAAATTTCTTGCATAAATTCAGACTTTACGGAAGGTGTTTTTCCAACCATCATCGGTTGCAAAACAAGTTCTATATTATGTTTTTTAGCTAAATTACAAATATTTTCAATTTCATCATTAGTAATCTTAGAATCAAAAACAACTTTTGCATACAAGTTTTTTTTGTTTGCTATTTCAAAAAACTTATCATGAATATCCCATTGCGCAGACATGCCGGTTGCACTCGGAAGTTTAATATCCGCTGAAACATATTCTATATAATCAATAACATTTTCTAATTGCTCATATAACGTTGCATTTGTTTCCAAATAAATAGGAAGCGGTGAAATTTGAGCAAATTCTTTTATAAAATCAGTATGCAAAAGAGGTTCGCCACCCGTTAATGATATTGAATGACATTCAGAATGTGTTTTTACATATTTTAAAAGTTCAGATATTGTGTATTCTTTAGCATTTATTGCATCAAAATCCGTATCACAATATTTGCATTTTAAATTGCACCCGCATAGACGCATGAAGATTTGTTTATAGCCTACAAGAGGCCCTTCGCCCTGAATTGATGCAAACAGCTCTTTTAGTTTTATTGTTGACATGTTGTTACCTATTCTTTTGTTTTACATAGACACCTCACCCTAGCCCTCTCCTTTTTTTACTTCACTTCCTCATTGACTTAGAAATTACAAGTGTAAAGTTAAGACTCTTGGAGAGGGGATAACCAAAAGTCGTTCAACTATTAGTTATCAAGTCGTGGTCATTCCCTCTCCTTACAGGAGAGGGTTAGGGTGAGGTGTCTATCACTCTTTTTTTTATTGACTCTAACGTACTGTGCTTGTAGAAATTTCTGCCAATCTTTGGTACAAGCGGATTTCTTCGTCTGACAAATTTTTAGGAATCTGAATTTCTACAGTAACTATCATATCACCAACTTTGTTATTTTGCCCTATTCCACAACCTGAAAGTCTGATTTTTTGTCCGTTTCTTGTATTAGGGGCAATCTTTAATGACACATTACCTGTTAATGTAGGAATCACAATATTTGCGCCCAATACTGCTTCAAACGGAGTAATAGGAACTGTTTTAAGAATATTCAAACCTTCTGTTTTATACCCTTTTGGTTCTCTTATATGAACCGTCAAATATAAATCACCGTTTGCACCGCTATTAATCCCTTTTTCACCTTCTCCCGCCAATCTGATTTTTGATTTATCACTAATTCCGGCAGGAATTCTTACGTTAAATCTTTTGTATGTAGAAGTTTCACCTTTTCCTTTGCAGAAAGGACATTCTGAACCGTTCACAAATTTTCTGCCATGACATTTTGGACAAAGATTTGTTTGAAGCATGTTGATAACCTTTGTTGTGCCGCCTAATGCTTCAAAAATTGAAATTTCAATATCTGAATAAATATCTTTACCCTTTTTTGCCGTATCTTTTTCTTGTTTCTGTGCCTTAAAGAAAAAATCTTCCCAACTGAATTTAAAACTATCTTTTGTATGATAGGTTTGTTTTGAAGTTGTTTTTTCTTCTCTCTTTTCTTTTTGGTAAGTTTCTTTGTTTACTCCGCCGTTTGTTCCCCTATTTGCACCGCTATTTACCCCATTTACCCCCGCACCCATGCCTGAGTAGCTGTAAAATCTTCTTGCTTTATCATAATCGGCTTTTTTCAATACATTTGAAAGTGTTTCATAAGCTTCGTTAATATCTTTAAAATTTGCAATAACATCATCAGAATTACCTGCAACATCAGGGTGCCATTTTCTTGCAAGTCTTCTGTATGCGGCTTTGATTTCTTCTTGAGTTGAGTTTTCAGAAATATGTAAAATTTTATAATAATCTTTAGTCATACTAGAGATTTAATGATTGCAAAAAAAAAGTCAACATATTTTTAGGTAGTATATTAGCACTAATAAAAAATTGTAGATTAGGCATACTTGCCTGCCAACAATTTAATAATAAATTATTGAAAAAACTATATATAGATGATACTATTTAGACATGTTAAAAAAGTGTTTATTAATTTTAATATCAATGGCATTTTTGCCCGTTTTTGCAGGAGAAGTAGAAAATGCAATAAATAAAGGCAATAACGTATTTTTGTACCTTTATACACCTGATTGCAGCTATTGTCAAAAGTTTTCACCAAGATATGACAAACTTGCAAAAATGTATGACGGACAATATAACTTTTTTAAAATTGACGCAAGCACAGCTTACGGACGCGATTTAATGATTAAATATCGCGGAATGTATGTGCCTTATGTGTTATTACTTAACCGCAAGAAAGGAATACAAGTTATTCCTGATTGTTTAATGGACAGTGATTGTATAGAAAAAAATATGAAAAATTTTAGAGGATAAGGAGTTTCTATGAAGGGAATTGTATTAGCAGGAGGAGCAGGAACAAGATTATATCCGGCCTCACAGCCTATTTCAAAAATTTTATTACCGATTTATGATAAACCGATGATTTATTATCCGCTTTCAACTTTGATGTTAGCGGGCATTAAAGATATTTTAATCATTACAAACGAGCTTGATTACGATAACTTTATCAAACTTTTGGGTGACGGTTCTCAATTTGGTTTGAACTTGCATTACAAAATACAATATGTTCAAAGAGGTATTGCGGATGCATTTTTAATTGCAGAAGATTTTATTGCAGGAGATGATGTTGCTTTAATATTGGGTGACAATATTTTCCATGGTCACGGCTTCTCTACAATAATGAAAAATGCTCTAAAAAAACACGCAGGTGCAACTATTTTCGGATACACGGTAAAAGACCCTGAACGATTTGGCGTTGTTGAATTTGATGAAAACCAAAAAGCAATCTCTTTAGAAGAAAAACCTGCTCATCCAAAATCAAATTATGCTGTAACAGGTTTATATTTCTACGACAACAGAGTTTGCGATTTTGCAAAACAGCTTAAACCATCCGCTAGAGGCGAATTAGAAATTACGGATTTAAATAAAATGTACTTAGAGCTTGGCGAATTAAATGTAGAAATTCTTGGACGCGGTTTTGCTTGGCTTGATACAGGAACGCATGATTCAATGCTTCAAGCTAGTTTATTCGTACAAACTATGGAATTGAATAAGGGCGTTAAAATTTCTTGTTTGGAAGAAATTGCTTTTAATCAAGGATTTATAACAAAAGACGAATTGCTTAAAAAGATTGAAAAATACGGCACAAAAAACGATTATTACAATTATGTTCGCACGGTAATTGAACATCCGACACCTGCGTTTGTTTAAGCACAATAACTAAAGCCGTTCAAACAATATCGGTTTGTTGCGTTAATTTAACGCATGTCACCCCCACCCTCGGGGGAGGGTGCCGAAGGCGGGAGAGGGTGTTATAAAAATTTAGTCTAAAGAGTTGTAAAAATGTAATTACAAGCACTTGAAATTCAAAAAAGGTTGTTATAACATAATCATGTATTACAAATATGCTATAAAGGTGGTGAAAATATAAATGGCAGAAGTTAAAGTTGGCGAAAACGAAAGTATCGAAAGCGCTTTGAGAAGATTCAAAAAGAAAATTCAAAAAGCTGGTATCTTATCAGAAGTAAAAAAACGCGAAAGATATGAAAAGCCAAGCGTAAAGAGAAAACGCAAATCAGAAGCAGCTCGTAAACGCAAGGTATAAATAAATTTTAAGGACTGTCAATTGACAGTCCTTTTTTCATCTTACATTAACAAATTTATACTCGCTCCATCATCTATTTCTTTCACAAGCGAATACAACTTTTGCTCATTTTGCAAATTTGACATTAAATAAACTTCTTTACTCCACGGCAAGAAAATTGCACCAAATCCAACTTTATAGAAATATGCTTTTTGACGAATTTGTTTAGCTAAATTGATTTTGTCGCTTAATGTATTATTACAATAAAAAGTTTTATGCCCCAGACAATAGTAACCTTTTTCTTCAAGTTGCTTTGCAATATTTTTAGTTCTTTCATAATTATTTGATGATAATTTTATACCTTTAAAAGAATTCTCATTGATTGGGTTTACCTGCATTTCACATATCTCCTGATTGATAGTCGTTATTCTATTACAACATTTTTATATAAGCAAGAAAAAGTCAATGTGATACTTTACTTTTATTCATATTTGTAGTAATTTTTAGGGTATAAATCAATATAAAATATTATATAGAATAGGGAGTAAACGAGGCGAAAAGAGAGCCAAACAAGCACTTGTTATTCGAAGAATTTACTCCAAATATTAGAAAAGGAGAACTCACATGAGTGAAAGAAAATTAGTTGGAACAGGCGAAATGTTCAAAAAAGCATTAGCTGGCGGTTACGCTATCGGTGCTTACAACGTTAACAACATGGAAATTTTACAAGGTATTGCAGAAGCTGCAGAAGAAACAAGATCACCAATCATTCTTCAAGTTTCAGCTGGTGCTAGAAAATATGCTAACCAAACTTACCTTATCAAATTAGTAGAAGCTGCTTTAGCTACAACAACAGTACCTATCGCTCTTCACCTTGACCACGGTGCAGATTTCGAAATTTGTAAAGCTTGTATCGATGGCGGTTTCTCTTCTGTTATGATCGACGGTTCTAGATTCCCATTCGATGAAAACGTTGCTCTTACTAAGAAAGTTGTTGAATACGCTCACGAAAGAGGAGTTTCTGTTGAAGCTGAACTTGGTAAACTTGCCGGTGTTGAAGATGACGTTAACGTTGATGCTAAAGACGCTAAATACACTAACGTTCACGAAGCTGTTGAATTCGTTAAACAAACAGGTTGCGATTCTCTTGCTATCGCTATCGGTACTTCTCATGGTGCTTACAAATTCAAAGGTGAAGCTAAATTAGACTTCGACAGACTTAAAGAAATCAAAGATGCATTGAAAGAAGCTGGTTTCGGTGATTACCCAATCGTTCTTCACGGTTCATCTTCAGTTCCTGCTGAATTCGTTGCTAAATGTAACAAATACGGCGGTAACTTACCAGACGCTCAAGGTGTTCCTGAAGATATGCTTAACTACGCTTCTAAGCACGGTGTAGCTAAAATCAACATCGATACAGACTTGAGATTGGCTATGACATCTACTATCAGAGAATTCTTCGTTGAACATCCTGAAAAATTCGACCCACGTGAATACATGGGACCAGGTAGAACAGCAGTTAAAGAAATGGTTATGCACAAAATGCGTGACGTTCTTGGAACAGCTGGTCACGCTGATGACTAGTGCTACGGTGCTACGCACGTAGGTACACTGTCGGTTGACAAATGTAACATTACAAGTCGGTTTTAAGACTACTGGTCAACCTCGATTGTGGGACTACGAGTTTGGCGTGGGATTCAAGCTACGCACGTAGACATTTGGTCGGTTGACAGAAGTTGAACTACTGGTTAGTTTTGAAACTACTGGTCAACCTCGATTGTGGGACTACAAGTTTAACGTAATATTCAAGCTACGCACGTAGTCATTTGGTCGGTTGACAGATGTAAAACTACAAAAGTAAAAAATATGTCGAGAAATTAATTAATTTTTCGGCATATTTTTTTAAACTTACTCTTGCAAAACTTCAATGTTTATAATATTATATTCTTACGGCGACATGGCCAAGTGGTAAGGCAGAAGCCTGCAAAGCTTTTACCCCCAGTTCGAATCTGGGTGTCGCCTTTTTTATTTATTTAGCAAATCAATAGAGTTGTATGGAAAATATAGAGTTAAAACGCTTTTGGGAGCAAATTAAGGAAGAATTAATAAGTACTTTACCCGAAAATGCTCATCCTTGGATTTATCCGCTTGAAGTTTCAGGCTATGATAAAGGCGTTCTAACAGTCGTAACCGGTCAAATGATGGGACGCGATTTATTAAGGCGCAACCACTATGAACAAATGAATCAGGCTTTGCAAAAAGTTTCAGGTGAAAAGAATGCAAGGTTTGTGATTATTTACGATGAAAATGCAGCAAAGACTCTAAAAAAAGAAACAGAAAAAATTCAAAAAAAGATTAGCGAAAAAAATCTCAAAGAAATGGCAATGGAAAACCTAAGCAACATGCAATCTTCGTCTAATCTTAATTTGAAATACAAATTTGAAAACTTTGTTGTTGGCGAAAACAACGAGTTTGCATACAAAGTAGCAAAAGCCGTTGCTGAAAATCCCGCAACCAAATATAATCCATTATTTATCTACGGCAATTCGGGTTTAGGAAAAACTCACTTGATGCAAGCAATCGGGCATTATACAATATTTAATAATCCTAAATTAAGAGTAAAATATACAAAAACCGATGATTATGTGAATGATTATATTTCTAATAGTCGTAAAACAAATAACAACATTGAAAACATGTCAAAATTTAACCGCAAATATACAAATATTGACATAATTTTGATTGACGATATTCAATTTATTGAATCAAAAATGAAATCAATGGAAAATTTGCAGTACACTTTTGACAGCCTTTACAACAAGGGCAAACAAATTGTTATTACTTCAGACAGAGTTCCAAAGGATATTCCAAAACTAACAGAGGCATTGTGTTCAAGATTTGAAATGGGCTTGATGTTGGAACTAACTCCGCCTGATTTAAAAACAAGGTTTGAAATCATAAAAAAACTTGCCAAAGACAACGATTTAGATTTTGAAGAAAAAGCACTATTATATATTGCACAAAATTTCTCTAAAAATGTAAGAGAATTGGAAGGCGCATTTACTAAAGTTTGTGCCTATGCTGAAATCACTGAGCAACCGTTAACATTAAATTTAGCAAAAGATGTTTTAAAATGTGATTCTGCTGAAAATGAAATAAGCTTTGACAAAATTGCAAGAGTTACTGCAAGTTATTATGACGTAAATATTGAGGATTTAAAAGGTACAGCTAGAGGTCAAAAAGTTGCTACCGCAAGGCATTTGTCTATCTACATGTGTCGTGAAATTACAAATCAAAGCTTTGAAAATATTGCAGAATTTTATAACAAAAAACATACAACAATTATGTATGCTTATGAAAAAGTAAAAAAAGATAAAGACACTAATAGAGAAATTGCAACTGCCATAAGGGAGATTAAGCAAGCATTAAAAGTAATATAGCCGACTTAACACTCGTTTTTATTTGGGATTTGTGATAAAAAATTATTAGAGTGAATGGGGAAATTGGAGCAAATATGCTTGACAATATAAAATACCTTGTGTGTCTAAAAACAATAGATAAACTAATTTCTGAAAACAACTATGATTTAGCATTAGAAAAGCTAAATTATCTTATTGCTCAAGAATACAAGCCATCGGAAACATTCCTTAAGCGTGGCAAATTATGCCATAAATTATTGATGTTGGATGATGCGTATTCTGATTTTACGTACATTATCACACATTGTGCAAAAAAAGAAAAAGCATACTATGAAAGACTTTCACTTAATTTTGAAATCGGGAATTTTTACGAAGCATTAAAAGATGCCGATAAAATTCTAACTTGGGATGAAAATAATTTTGAAGTTAAGCGCATAAAATTTTTATCACTTGTTTATTCTAACGAAGACGATATTGCAAAGGATTTTATCCTTAATTTGTTTGAGTTTAATAAATATAAAACTATCCAATTTTTATTCAAAGAAGTTGCAATGGTTTTGGCTAACGATGAATTGTCAAAAGGGCTAAAACTGTTAGGTTTAATTGATTTAATAGATAAAGACAATCCGATAAAATTACTAAAAGAAGCAACAATTTACGGCATGGCAAATCAAGCTGACAAACAAAACGAGATTTTAAAGAAAATTGATTCAGTTTTTCCTAAGTATTTTATTTCACATTTCAGATTTACTGATATGTACAAAGAAAAAGACTTGATGGAAATTTGTTTTCTTTTAGAATTGAAAATATTTGATAAGCAAAATCTTTTTGCATACCCGATGTCAATATTAGAAGGTTATAAAAATCATATTGAAGGACACATTATTGATTCTAAAGAGTGCTTTGAACGCGCGATTAAAATCAATCCGAACAAGCCCGAAGCCTATGTTTTACTTGCGCAGACTCTGCAATTAATGTCAGGATATGACAATCCTGAATACAAAAATGATGCAGAAGAAAACTACAAAAAAGCGATGGAAATCTACCGCAGAGAAAACTTAAATGATAAAGCGGAAGAAATGCGCAAACAACTAAAGCATTTGAATTCAAGTCTTGTTTTAAATTAAAAATTAAATAACGGCGCGTAAAATGACGCGCCGTTATTTAATCTAAAACATCCTCTATATAACTGTCTTCAACGCCTTTATAATTTATTCTGGAAGAAGTTATCGGTTGTCTGTAATCGTATTTATTGATTGAACGAGATTCTACAATTACAGACGGAGGAAGGATTGACCACTTGTAAAGCGCAGTAGACATACGTCTGAAGAATTTGTCCAACCATTCTATTTTTTGTTCTTTAGAAACTTCGTTGTGCTTTTCGTAAACAAATTCGGTTTCTAAAAGGTCGTGGTAACCTTCGTTTTTGTTTTCGACACGCCAAATAATTTCATCCAAAAATTCGTAAGGCATTAGAGCGTCTTCTGCAATCAGCGGTTTACCTGTCTTAGGGTCGATTGCAAGTTCAGCTCCAGGTTTTTTTAGAATAATCGCCTCAGGAATTGCATTTTTTTCTTCACGGTTTGCGTTCATCCAACGGGCAAACGCAAACAATTTAGTTTTAGGTACATCTGCAATAGGTGCAAAACCGCCCGACATATCACCATTGATCGTCGCATAACCCATATAAAGTTCTGATTTATCAGAAGTAGCAATAGGAATACAAGAGGCGAATTCATTACTTATTCCCCACAGAAACATTGCACGTGAGCGCGCTTGAATGTTATCAGGCGTGAATGAAGTCTTATAACGTCCGTCCCACTTAGATTCAACAGTTTTAAACAATTCGCTTAAGCATTCTTTTGTAGTATCAATCATTGGACGGATTGTGGCTTCGGTGAAATTAATTCCCAAATTATTCGCCAATTGTTGAGCGTCAGACTTGCTTTCTTTGCTCGTAATATGAGATGGCATTGAAACGCCAAAAACATTTTCTTTGCCGATAGCATCAGCTAAAAGTACTGCGCAAACAGTTGAATCCAAACCGCCTGAAAGCCCTAAAACTGCGCGTTTAAAACCACATTTCTTAAAATAATCTCTTATTCCTTGAAGAATTGTTTTATAAGTTCTTTCTAAATCGGATTCGTATTCTAAAGTAAAGACTTTTTGTTCATTAAGAGATTTATCTAAACCTTTAGTCAGAGGATAAATTTTGCCAATTTTTTCTTTCGGATTAACAATTAAAAACTGTTCTTCAAAAGATTTTGCTCTTGCTAATAATTTACCGTCCGCATCAAAAACTCTGCTTGAACCGTCAAACGAACTGTTATCAATCGCACCAACTTGGTTTACATATACAATCGGTGTTTTATATTTTTTAGCGATAAATGAAAGCATATTGTGTTTCAATTGTTCTTTTTTAGCCCTTGTAGGTGATGCCGAGCAATTGATGAAAATTTCAGGATTTTCTTGCGCGAGTTCATCAATCGGATCTTTATCATAAAGATTTTTTTCAAAGAATTCTTTATTGTTCCAACAATCTTCGCAAATAGATATTCCGTATTTTTCAAAAATTTTACTGTTTTCTTTAATATTGTCTTTATCAAAAACACCCAAAGTTTCTGTCGGTTGAACACCAACAACAGGAGATGGTTCAATATATCTGTAATCATTGAATTCTGAGTAGTTAGGAAGTAGAGATTTTCTGACAATTCCCGCGATTTTTCCGTCTTTTAAAATGGCAACAGAGTTAAAATATTTTTTACCTTCCGCATCCTGTTTACGAGGTTCTACAAAACCTACGAGAGCAGTTGTTCCAACTGTTATCTTTGCCAAACCTTTCAGCCATTTAATATTTTCTTCTACAATAATCGGGTGTCTGTCGATTGTATCTTCAATCGGATAACCCATTAGAGCCAATTCTGGAAAAACAACCATATCCAATCCGATTTTGCAGGAGTACTTAATGTATTTTGCAATTTTTTTTGCGTTGTATTCAATGTTTCCGGCAATCGGATTAATTTGTGCCATGCCAATATATCCGCCAATTGAAACGATTTGCTTAACGCCTTCTATAATATTTTGCGGAATATCTTCGCCGTGTGAAAATCTTTTATCTGCTATTTCGGATAGTTCGTATAAGTTCATTTTTACCTCTCAAGTTATGTTTATTATAGCTTGAGAGAAAAGGATTTGCAAAAAAGCAAATCCCATTGATATATTAATTTTTGTAAAATTATTTGAATAAAATAGCAATAATTTAATACCACAGAACTTAATAACATTGTAGAATGTGTAAGGAGTTGTAGAATGCCAAAAATTTATTCTAATACATCGCAAGTTCAAAATATCAACAAAAACATTTTATCTTATTTAAAGGGTAAAAAAGTATTGCCCCAAAACGCTCAAGTAAAACACATTTGGGCTGAAAATAATCAAACAGATATTCCTTCAAAGATTTATGCTGGACAAATTGAATATGAAAAAATATTGGCAAACGGCAATAAAAAAACACGATTAGTAACTGCGTATGGCGATGGTAGTATCGCGACTACAACAACTGTAAAAAGTCCAAGTGGAGAATTATTAAAAGCTTATACCGGCTTAAGAGATAGAACTTGGGAGGCTACCAATCCTGAAACAGGCAATATCGTAAAACAAAATACAGGTACACGTTGTTACGCTTCCGGAACAAGAGATGAAGTTATTACTAAAGCCAATAAATTTTATGGTTCAAATCCTCCATCTGATAGGAACAACTTGTATTTGTTAATGCGCTAAATTTATTATTCGTCTATAACAATTAAACCGAAGTTGCAAAATTCAATCTATACACAACCACGGTTATTTGGTATAATAAATAATTATGAAGCGATATAAACGTAAAAAAGAATCATTTTTTTCTAAGATAATAAATTGTGTTTTAACACTTCTTATAGCATGCGCTATCGGTTCCCAAGTCTGTACTGCGGCAAATAATAACTTAAGAGTTGCACAAGTTAGTGACGCGCATTTTTCTTCTTTTGAAGAAAATACGTCTTACAAATTTTTGAAAAAATCTCCTGAACTTTTGGACGACGTAATTTTTCAAATAAACACTTCCGGTCCTTATGATTTTGTAATGTTTACAGGCGATTTGGTTAATAAACCAAAGGTAAGTGAATTAGAAAAATTCATTTCGCATGCAAATAATTTGATTTATCCTTGGTATGCAATTGATGGTAATCACGATATCAGTATAGATGGCCCGCTTACGAAAAGAAAATTTTTAGAAACATTGGCAGCTAACAATGATAACATGCAGCAAGAAAACATTTATTATGCATTTACTCCGAAAAAAGGTTTCAGAGTAATTTGTTTGGATTCTATTATTGATTATAAATTAACTTCAAACGGTGAAATTTCAAACGAAGAATTTATTTGGCTTACTCAAGAATTGGAAAAACATGCTAAGGACACAGTAATTGTTTGTTCGCATGTTCCTATTATTGAACCGTTTTCCAGTCCTAATCACAAAATGCAAAACGAATATGAAGTCAGAAAACTTCTAAAAACCCATAAAAATCCCTTAATTGTTTTGCAGGGACATTATCACACTACAAAAATCATACAAGACGATAATATGTTGGTTATAGCATGCCCGTCATTGGTTACTTATCCGAATGCATTCAGGGTTATTAATATAAATTCAAATAAACAACGCACAATGGTTGATGTTTATTTGAAAGAAACAAATTTAAAAGACATACAATCACGTTCAAAACTCAGACTTATGGGTACTGAAAGATTGTATGGGGAAGAGAGCGACAGAAACGCAAGTTTTGAATTAAAAAATTATGGAGATTAAGAATGGACGAATTTAAAATAAAATTCAGAGGTGTTAGAGGCAGTTATCCGGTACCTGACAAGGATTTTTTGAAATATGGCGGAAACACATCTTGCGTGGAAGTTAGAGTCGGCGGACATTTAATTATTTTGGACGCAGGAACCGGTTTAATAAGTTTGGGTAACGAACTTATGCAAAAATACATTGAATCAGGTACTACAATCACAGACAGAACTCCTGTAAAATGTACTATTTTATTGAGCCACATCCACTTAGACCACATCCAAGGTTTTCCATTCTTCAGACCATGCCATTTGGCATCAACAAGAATGTGTTTGATGGGCGGAGTAAATTACAACGAAACATTAGAAAGCGAACTTGCTAAACTTTTGTTCACAAAGTCTTTTCCGCTTGATTTAGGCGACATTGCAGCTGATTTGAAAATATTTGATTTGAATGAAACAAACTATATTATTTTCAAGAAAAATGAGATGCCAAAGGTTATAAGAGTTAATGATTTAAAAGAAGGCGATTACACGGACGAGGACGTTGTTATCACTTGTTATAAATCGTATGCTCACCCTCAAAACGGTGTATTTATCTATAAAATAGCTTACAAAGGTAAAACTCTTGTTTATGCAACGGATAAAGAAAGCTATCCTGGCGGTGATAAAAAGTTGGTTAAGTTTGCAAAAGGCTGTGACTTGCTTATCCACGATGCGCAATATTCAACAGAAGATTATTTGAGCATTTATGTTCCAAAACAAGGTTACGGTCATTCAACTTTTGAAATGGCATTAGATTGTAAAGAACAAGTCGGTGCGAAAAAGCTCGTTTACTTCCATTATGACCCCGGTTATAATGACGAAAAATTAGATTTGTTGTCTGAAGAATACGCATCAGAAGATGCAATTATGGCCTATGAAGGATTAGAAATCGAATTATAATGAAAAAGTTTTTTTCAATATTTTTGTTGTTAATTATGTTTATTTGTTCAGGTTACAGAAAACCTTACAAATATACAATTGATGCAGGCAAAGACGCGTTTTATCACAACAATGTCGGAATAAATTACCTCAAAGACAGAATTTATTATGCGGCTATTCAGGAGTTTAAAATTGCAATTCAGCTAAGCCCTAACACACAAGCAACGGCGATTTTTAAAAACAATTTAGGTGAAACTTACACTTTTATCGGCTATCCTGAAATGGCAAGAGTGTGTTTTGAAGACGCGATTAAACTGTACGGATTGAATTTCAAGTATTATCAAAACTTGGCAGAATGTTATAGAACGCTTGGAATTACAAATACAAAGATGAAAGAGTTAGCTAATTCTAAAAGTCCTTATGACAAAATTATGTTAGGACTTTTGCAAATACAATCAGGCGCGATAAGAAAAGGCGTAATAACATTGGATGATTTATGCACTCAAGAACCAAACTTACTCATTACACCAGCAATTAGACAGTACCTGAAAGAAGTTACTGCTAAAATGTAATTTTTTCTGCTTTTTTAATTTATTTTTTTGCTAATACTTGCCACAAATTACTTAAATTAATTGCTTTTGCATTACCATAAATTTTTACTACATTTTGGGCAAATGCTCTTTTGAATGTTTGCATTGTATCCAAGTATTTTAAATTTTCCGCAATCTTCTTTGTGTCAGTGTCTTTAGAAATAGTTTCTATTACATTTTTAAACTCACTGTCATTAATTGCCATATCTAAATAGGCATTCATTACCGCAATATTCTTTTTTGCTTCCTCGGTTCTATTAACTCTATATGGACCGCAAGACATCAATCTATCCACTTGTGCATCCTTAGCAGCTTTTGATGCTTTATTTAATCCATACATAATTTCTCGTTTTCCGTGAAATGAAACGTTATTATCAATATTCATTTTTACCTCCATATACAATATTAAAACTCATAAATATTTTTTTTTGCTATTTGTACTAAAATAATAATATATGGAGGAAGATTATGACAAAGGTTTTAACAATAGGTAGTGCTACAATGGACGTATTCGTTGAATGCGATGACGCTAATATCGTTTCAGTATGTTCAAAAAACAAAAATTCAGATTTTATGAGTTATCCTTACGGCTCAAAAATTGATATAACGACATTTTCATCAAATGTAGGCGGCGGCGGCGTTAACACAGCTTGCAATTTTGACAATTTAGGTTTTGACACTTCTGCTATCTTTAAAATCGGTAAAGACATCTATTCTGAAGGTATTTTGGATTCATTCAAGCCTCGTGGAGTTAAATTGAATAATATTATCCAAAAAGAAGATACATCAACCGGTTTTTCAATTATTTTGGTAAGTTTCCAAGGTGATAGAACAGTTTTGGCTCACAGAGGCGCGAACGCTGAAATCAGAGAAGACGAAATTAATTATGATGCAATTAAAGATGCTGATTTAATTTATGTTGCACCTCTAAACGGAGAATCCAATAAAGTTCTTGAGCCTATTGTTGAATACGCACACCAACAAGGCACAAGAATTTGTTTTAATGCCGGCACAACAAGCATTAAGCGCGGATTTGAACACATAAAAACAATTCTTAAGTCAGCGCACATAGTTGTTATGAATAAAGAAGAAGCAACCATGACTACAGGCATTCAGGTTAGACCAGATACTAAAACAGAAAAATTCTCTCATGAACTTATTCATAGAGATGTAAAAAAAATGCTTACAACAATGAAAGTCATGGATTATCAAATTATTGTAATCACTGACGGCGGAAAGGGTGCTTACGCTTATGACGGACAAAAATTCTATTTCTGCCCTGTATTTCCTTCTCCTGTTGTTTCAACTCTTGGAGCAGGAGATGCGTTTGCATCAACATTCTGCGCGGCATTGGAAAGAACAAAATTAAATGTTGGTTTATCTTTAATGTACGCGTCAGTAAACTCTTCTTGCGTTGTTTCAGAATTCGGTGCAACAGAAGGTTTGGCTACATTTAATCAAATAGAAGCTAAATTGCAAGCAAATTCTGATTATACGTATTTGGAAGGATAGTTTTTATTTTTCGAAAATTTGGAAACAAAAGAGGTGTTTAAAACACCTCTTTTGTTTTGTTAATAACACCCTCTCCTGCCTTCGGCACCCTCCCCCAAGAGCACTACTGTCCAGTAATAATAAGTGCACGCAACCCCCTTCCCTTATTAGGGAAGGATGGGATGGGTATTAACTCGTAGAGAATAATCTATAACATATTTGCTGCAACCCACCCGCATCTGTAACGCTCAGCATAGCTTCGCTAACAGCTGCGACCTCCCTATTCATGGAGGTTAATGAGCAACTTGCTATTACCGGACAGTAGTACCCGCCAAGGCAGGAGAGGGTGTTATATCCTTTTTAAGCACTTTTCTTTCTCATATCTTGAAACTCATTAATCCCAACTTCCCAGCTGTCTTGGTATTTAAAATCTCTTGACGCAATTTCGTCAGGTAAACCGGCATGATGAATTTTTGGTAAAAGTTCTTTTTCAGTCATTTCAATTGGAGCAGAAATATCATCGTCTGAATCTTGGCAAATAAATACTCCTTCACCTTTTGCGTTAACTTTATGTCCCACAATTGTTATTTCATGTCCGGCTAAACGGTTATCATTATCAGGATCAGGCCAAGTATAACCGATAATTATATTGTGTCCCATTTTCAATGTATCTAACAATTCTTTTTTGATTGTTGCAAAATCTTTTTCATAACCACACAAACGTCCGTTTTCATCAACCTTTTGATAAGTTACTGATGTTGTATTTTTATCTTCTACAACTGATTCAACATAAGTTTTTTCAAAGTCAATCAAACCACCGTCTTCTTGCGTCCATTCGTTTGGTGCACGCTTATCAGTCAATGAATTATAAGTTTGTTGAGAACCCAATTGCATAAGAGTAGATTGCATTAATACATCAATAATCGAACGCTCGCCTTTATCTCTGTTACCGTTTTGAATTCTTGCTCTGATTATTGCATTCTCATCAGGTTTTAATAAAATATCTGCTGTTTCAAAATTATTTATCTTATGCGGCGTCTTAAATGTTTTTAAAAGCCAAATTGCATCATTCGATTTCTTTGACAAATTGTCCATTTGAATAGTTTTTACAACTTCATTTTTAGGAGAAGTTAAGCCTTCTACCATTCTGAAAAATTCTGCAGTATGTTTTGTCGCTAAATCAAATTCAATACTTGCTGCAGGACAAGTTCCCGTGTGCATATTATCTAATTCCCAACGAGTTTTTGCAATTTCATTAGGATCTTCCGATAAATTTGTTATCAGACCTATAATTTGACGTTTATATTGACTTGGAATATCTTCACAAGTTTGAGTAATCACATAAGGATTAGCCAAAATATCCAAACATTCTTTTAAAATTGCAACTTTATCCAACCCAGGATCACGTTCTTCTTTTATAATCTTATGCAAATTATCAAGCACCGTGCTTCTATCATTAGAATTATTTTTCAACAATTGTCCTGATTTAAGAGCAAATTCAAGTTTTTTTCTGTATGGAAGCTCCAATTCATTTGATAAATCTTCGTATTTTTTACGTTCATCTTTATTAGCTAAAGAAGTCCTTATTGTGACAGCACTGGTATAAGCCTGTGCTTTAAATGCAGGAGCTTGAGGTTTATCACTCTGAATTTGTGAAGCATTTGATGCTGCGCTTTTCTTTTTCACCGGCGCAGTTTGATAAATATTATTTAAATTTTGTAATTGCACACTATCCATACTTATATAAAAACAATCTATTAATGAAACTTGCTATTTTGTAAAGTTTTATTAATATCAACAACAAGAAAAAAATTCTTGCAATCATTTTTTCAGGTGCTATTATCAATAAGGACTTAAATAAAATTTAAGCAGAGTTTTTAAGAACATTAAAATTTTAGGATATAGATAGTCAAACACATTTAGCCGACGTAATTTCCAAGGGAAATTTATGAAAATTTGGTGTTCAAAAAAAAGAGAGAAAATAGGAGAAAAGGAAAAATGGAAGAAGAAAAAGTAATTTCCACACAAGACAGCTTAACTCCTAGTGCCACTGTTCACGAGCTTAGTGACAGCGTTATGACAGGAAAAGCTGATTTTAGTAAGACTAAAATGTTTACATTAGCAATTGCAGCAGGTGCATTTATCGCATTTGGTGCTCAAGTATCATTAACAGTTATGACTGGCGACTCAATGATGGGTTGGGGCTTCACAAAACTTATCGGAGCTATGACATTCGCTACAGGTTTGATGATTGTTGCATTAACAGGTGCTGAATTGTTCACTGGTAACGTAATGATGACTTTCGCAGTTTTAGAAAAGAAAGTTAGCCTTCTTAAATTATTAAGAAGCTGGACTATTGTTTATATTGCAAACTTCTTAGGCTCTATCCTTGTTGCAGGCTTGATATTTGGTGCCGGCATGGGACATAATGGTGGCGACGCAGTAGGTGTTACAGCAATGCAAACAGCTTTCTCAAAAATTAATTTAACTTTTGGTGAAGCATTCTTTAGAGGTATTCTTTGTAACTGGTTAGTTTGTTTAGCAATCTTCATGGCTTCAACTTCTAAACGTGTTATTGGTAAGATTTTTGCAATCTTCTTCCCAATCATGACATTCGTTGCTTCAGGTTATGAACACAGTGTTGCAAACATGTTCTTTATTCCAAACGGATTATTGATGAAACACTTCCCATCAATCGTTGCTGCTTCAGGCATGACTCCTGATCAATTAGCAACAATGACTTGGAAAGGCTTCTTCTTACACAACCTACTTCCTGTTACTTGCGGTAACATTGTAGGTGCTTTTGTATTTGTTGTTCTATTATTCTGGACAGCATACTTAAGAGAAGAACACAGACATCAACATTAGTTTAGTTAAAAAAGGCCAATTCTTAGTTTGTAAGAATTGGTCTTTTTTTGTATAATATGTAAGAATATGAATATGAAGAAAAAGATTTTACTGGCATTAATAGCAATTTTATTAACCTCACCTGCGTGGGCAAAAAATAAAGAACAAAAATTAGAAGAAGTTGTACTTGATGTACCGCAAGAAGAAATGAATGTGGAAGAAGTACCTCAAGCAATTTCTGTTACAGAAGAAAAAACTCCGCAAGAAAAAAGTTTAAAAGAAAAACTTCAAGATGTTTATCACTTAGAAGTATATAAATATGACAAACCAACATATCTTTTACAGGATGTTTTGACTCATAAATTTGATGAAGATTCTGTATGGGATAGAACTCAATTATGGGCTGGTTACAACGGTGACATCGGACTTCAATTTAATGAAGGCGGAATGCACCGTGAACATACAACAAACCATTATGATATCAATACCATTAACGTTGGTTATGATGGTTTCTTAAAGAATAATAATGGTGATTTTAGAATTATGTTTAATTTCTCACCATTATCAGAAAGAAACTGGGTGGAAAATTTATTTGCTGATATGTACATCGCAACAAACAAAATTCCTCACCACAGAATTTTAATCGGTAACTCTCGTCCGCCTGTTGGTTTAGAAGGTGCTTACGGTCCGTTTGTATTGCCATTCTTGGCTCGTTCACAAATATCCAGAAACTTTGGTACAGTTCGTAAACTTGGGGCTAAAGTTGCAGGAACATACAGCTTGATGGATTATGACTTTGGTGTTTATAGTTCGGATACTTATTTCCAAGAATTTTTCCCCGGGGCAGAATTTATTGGTAGAGTTGACTTAAAACCGCTTGGAAAAACTGATGGCAGATATGGTAAATTGCTTGTTGGCGGCAGCATGGACGCAGGTCACAGAGATAATAATTTCTGCGTAGTAGGTGCGCATGTCCAATATGAATACAAAAGATTTATGGCAAATTTTGAATGGGCGCAAGCTAACGGTTACAACGGTACGGCAGGTTATTCAACCGATAAGCACGCAAGTGGTTTTTACGCAACTGTTGCATATATGTTGACGAAAAAACTTCAAATCTTAGCGAGATATGATGAATTTGATCCAAACAGAGAAATTGCAAACAACAATAAACGTGAATATTCTGTTGGTCTAAATTACTTTGTAAAAGGTCAAGGTTTGAAATTTATTCTGAACTATGTATTCTGTCAAAACGATGCTGCAAAAGATTCACACAGAATAATGTTAGGTACACAGCTTTTAATATAGTACTCATATAGGTTTCGTTACAAACTGTTACACATCATGTTTACATTAAAATCATGTTGAGTGTACAATTATATAAGGAGGCTTTATAAATTTGAGTAAAGGCTACGAAAATTTTAATAACTCAGAAACATCTTTCAGAAAATCCACACTAATCCAAGAACGCATCGGGCTTGTTTCTACCCACATGTACAAACAATTCTTGGATTATCAGCATGCAACACTAAACACTGCTGAAATTTTTGTGGAAATGATTGATAACCTTAAAGCCATAGCGGATTCTTTAAAACAATCTTTTGCAGCAAGAGGAATTACTACTGAAAATATTTATGTAGACTATGACAAAGACAAGACTGTAGCAGTAGTCAATATTCTTTGGCATACAATCAGTCTTACTACAAGATGTAATTACGAACCTCAGGCATTATTTAGAGAAAGTGCCCCTCCAATGTTTTCCGGTCGTATTATGGCGATTAACGGGAACTATAACGAGTTAATGGAAGGTATAACTTCAAGAAATCAGATGATGGAAGTACTTTTAGATAAAGAAGTTGCCTCACTGTTTGTGCCGGCTGATAAAACACAAAATTCTATTTTTAAAATCAGACATTTATCCAATAGGGAATTTTTCTTGAACAACACGGATTCATCAAGAGAATTTGTATTAAAAGTTGTTGAAACAATTTGCGGTGGCGGTTTGTACCACGAAGAAGGTTCAAGAAAAAGTTTTAATATCTAAATTTCATTCCTTATATAGTTAAATACTTTACAAAACTTAACAAAAAGGTCAAATTTTTGAAGTATTTAAACTTTATATATATAAGAGGATAGAACTATGTCATTAGTAACCAACAATTCTGAACAAGCTAAAGTTTGGGTTAACGGTCAATATTTACCGGCAACCAAAGCTTCTAATGGCGAATGGTTTGTCGTAATTGACGGCAAAAGAGTTAAGGTTGATAAAAACGATTTATTTGGTCTAAATAGTAATTTAACAGAACATCCTCAAAGACTTGTAAATTATTATGATAAATTAATTGCTGAAAATAATGAAAAAATAGATTACTTAAAGGCAAAGGGCGAAGCTTTAAAAGCTCAATTTAAAGGTGTACAAAAACAATATTATGGATTATTAAGTAAATTCGGCGTTGACAAATACTCTGACATTGACGATGAAGCTCAAAAAGCTGAAGCAAAGAAATTTTATTCAGATTTGTCAGATTTAAGAATGGCAAAAACTGCAAATTCAAATCGTGAATATTCTGCATACATGACAGCATTTGATTATGCTTTAGAAAAAGGCAATTGGCAAAATCAATTAAATTTAGCTGAACATGTTCAAAATTCTATTTGGAGTTAGATAAACTATTGTTAATGGTGCAAAAAATTGCACCCTACCGACTAGTGAACGACAATCGCGCCACGAACGTGCAGCGATTAGCTGCGATAGTGAGCGTAAGAGTGCAGGCTCAGCCTGCTACATCCATTTTATCTAACGCTCGTAAGAGCGTAGAGAGCGGTAGCGCGTTTTCTCTTTCATTTCGTTCTTTTCTGGGGTAAATACCTTCAACTTGTAGGAACACTTAATAACTTGGAAGTGAAGTGAAAAATCTTTTTATCGCAACAAAAGAGAAAGAAAAGAACTTTTTATAAAAAACTATAAAAATAATAAAAAGAAATTATTTTGTAACGCTTATAGGCGTTTACAAATTAAAAATTAACCCTTTCTTGTTCAATAACAAGAGGTTTCTTCTCTGCAAACCTGCAAAGCATAATCAAATACTCACCAATCATTCCAACGCTCAAAATTTGTATAAACATTAAAAGATACAAAGAAAGCATTTTTTTAGGAATAATGAAATTTATATATCCGACATAACAAACTAAGCTTAAAACTACTAAGGCCAGTGTTATTAACGTACCAAAAAATCCAATCATTGTTATAAAATGAATAGGAACTTTTGTTGTGCGCGTAAGCCCCAGCATGCCATTATCCCATAAGGTAAACAAATTTTGCTTATCAACACCGTTTTTTCTTTCAGGTTGGTCAAAGTCTATAATCTTCATTCTATAGCCCAAATCTAAAACAGCACCCCTAAAATACGGATATGGGTCATCAACTTCTTTAATTTTTTCAATTACTTTTTTGTCGTACAGTCCAAAACCTTTATAATTGTAAACAAGTTTAGTACCTTCATCTTTTAATTTATCAAGCGCATAATAATAAAACTTCCTCAAAACATCAAAGAATTTGAATTTTTGACTGTCATATTTTCGTGCAATTACAACTTCGCACCCTTTTTCCCAGTTTTCTATAAAATCATAAATAAGCTCAGGCGGGTCTTGTAAATCTGATGCCAAATAGATTATTGCATCACCCGTAGCCTGACAAATTGCATAATATGGCGATTTTATGCTACCAAAATTTCTTGAATTTAGAATTAATTTAACATTTTTATCTTCATTTGCAATCTTGCGCAACTCATCTTGAGTAAAGTCCGTAGACGCATTATCAATAAAAATAATCTCAAAATTATATCTTGAATTCAATTTTTCGATAATATCTTTAAGCTTTTTATAAAGCAAAGAAATATTATCTTCTTCATTAAAACATGATGTTACAATACTAATCTTTTTCATAGACACATATTAGCATAGATTTGAAAAAAGCAAAAGATGTAAATTTTTACCCTCTATAAGCAACCAAAATTCCACCAGGAACTTCTAAAATTTCGTATTGAAATTCATCATCCGCATCAACTGCATCAATAAAATCTTGAACTTTTGCTGCATGCGAAATTATATTATCCGCTACAATCAATGCCTTTGGAGTCAAATGCGGTTTAATCATCTCAAAATACTTAACATATTCTCTTTTACAAGCATCAATAAAAACAAAATCAAACTTTTCATTTTCATCAAAAGAAGCCAATACTTCACACGCAGAGCCTTGGATTGGTCTAACTACATCATCAACTCCACAAATCTTAAAGTTTTCTTTTGCGATACTTTGGCGTTTTTCATAAAATTCAATAGTCGTAAGTTTTCCGCCGGTTTGTTTTAGAGCTTTTGCAAGCCAAATTCCTGAATATCCGTTCGAAGTTCCGATTTCCAATGCGTTTTGTACATTCATCATTTTGATAAAACTGTTCATCAAAACGCCTGTTTTTCTAGGCACATTCCAAAAATCTTTTTGTGTCTTTTCTAATTCAGCCAAAACGCCGGCTGTAACTTCGTCCATTACTATATCCATATTTTGCCTCTAATCAAATAAATTAACTTTGTTTGTAATAACAACATCCTTAATCGGAACATTCAAAGCATAAGTCTTGAGAACTCTACCTTTTGCCAAATCAAAAATTGTGTATTTATTACTCTTTAAATCCGTAATAACCGCCAAATTGGTATTGTCGATTCTGTGGAAACCTGATGAGAAACCATCTGTTCCAACTGCAATATTACCTGTTGGTGTGTCATTATCGGTATTCAATTTTTGAATAACATTGTTTTGCGCGCCAAGAACGTATAAAGTCTTACCTTCCAACAGCATTGAGAGCGGTTTATTTACGGTTGTAAATTCGTTAATCAAGCCCAATGTTGAATAATCAATAACCGCAACTCTGCTTTTTGTTCTGCTTGCCAAGAACAACTTATTATTTGTGAAAACTAAATCTGAAACATTCGGGAATTGACCAATGTCTTTCAGTTCATAATCTTTCTTAAGCTCAATCGCCCAAATTTCGTTCTTCAATTTATCTACATAAAATAATTTGTCTTCATACAATCTTAGTTTTTCGCAATATCCGTTGATTTTAATTTTTTGTGTCAAAGACATTGTGTTTAAATCAATTACAAAGATTGTTGATGCAATCGGTGAAGTAACGTAAGCCTTTTTGTTTGCTTCATCTATTAAAATTTCTTCAGGATTAGATGACAAGTTAACTTGTTTGATAAATCTTGAATCCGCGATAGAAATAATATCAACAAAAGGTCTGTCATAAGTTGTTACAAGCAAAAATTTGCCATTATTTACAGGCTTAATATCAATCGGGATTGATTTTTGTGCCAAAGAATAACTTGGAACTGCCTTTGCCGGTTCTACAACCTGAATATTTTTAGAATAGTTTGTAGTGACAAAAAGAACTTTGTCTTTGAGTTGAGAAATAAGCGTTTGCGCTATTTCTGGTTCTGTTTCGGACAAAAAGTCTTCATAAGAATCTTTGTTTTCAACCTTAATTACGTCTTCGTTTTTTGTATCAATTTTTAGGTTACCGATAATACCTTTAATATTTTCAGGAATAATCAAACCGCTTGGAACTAACATGTCTTGAGGAAGCAAACCTGTTCTGACTTGCAGTGGCGGATTTACCATGTGTAAAACAGTCCTATGACCTTCGCCGTCAGATAAAACTTTTAAAAGCACAAAGTCATTATTAAAAATAATAACGTCTGGTTCTTGTTTTAAGTCCTGATTGGCAGGATAAGTTTCTTTTATTTTAAGAGTCTTTATATCAGAGAACAAAGACGGATACAACGGCAAATAAACAGTATTATCGGGCAAAATAATCACGCCGTCAAAACGAATATCTGTCTGCGGAATTTTTGACATTATATAATCTTTTACTTCAGTAGGAATTTTTGCAGCAAATACATTTGTACAGCCTATCAAAAGAACTCCTAATATTAACAATAACTTCCGCATCTAAATCTCTCCAATTGTCCCTCTTTTAGATTTTACCATAAGAAAGATATTGTAACAATGATTTATTTAAATACACCCTTCAAACGTTCTTTCATAGAGTCTTTTTCTCTAGCCTTACGTCCCATTTGTATTTCATAAAGCTTTTGATAAAGAGCTTTTTCTTCATTTGAAATATGTGTTGGAGTTTTAATTCCAATTACAACTACATGTTCACCGCGGACAGAAGGTTTTGATAAGTTAGGAACACCTGCACCTCTCAATTTAACAACTTCACCGTGTTGAATACCCGCAGGAATAGAAACTTGACGTTCGCCATCCAATGTTTTTATTGTAACAGTATCACCTAAAACTGCCTGAGCAGGTGTTATATCCAATTTTGTAAACACATTTGCGCCATCACGTTTAAAATATGTTGAAGGCTTAACGTGAATAACTACGTACAAATCACCTGCAATTCCACCGTTAATACCTGCGTCACCTTCATGAGAAAGTCGCATTTTTGAGCCATTATCAACGCCGGCAGGAATTTTCAATTCGATTTTCTTTTCTACAGTTTTTCTGCCTTCTCCGTGACAATCAGGACAAGGATCGGAAATCACTGTTCCTTTGCCATGACAATGAGGACAAGTTACAACTTGTGTGAAATGACCAAGTACGGTTCTTGTAGTTTGTTGAACCCTTCCAGAGCCTCCGCAAGTAGAACAAGTTGTCGGTTTAGCACCTTCTTTTGCGCCTGTTCCGTTACAAGTCTTGCAAGATTCTAAGTGATCAATTTTGATTTCTTTAGTTAAACCAAAAACAGCTTCTTCAAATTCTAATTCTATATCAAGTCTTAAATCATCGCCGCGTTGAGGAGCGTTCGGGTCTTGACGTCTTCCGCCGCCGAAACCGAAACCGCCGCCAAAGAATGAATTAAACACTTCGTCCAAATCTCCAAAACCACCTGCAAATGGACCTTGAGAATTGAAACCTGCATTTTTCAAACCGTCTTCGCCAAATCTGTCGTAAGTTGCACGCTTCTCATCGTCCATAAGAGTTTCATAAGCTTTTCCCAACTCTTTAAATTTAGCTTCGGCTTCAGGAGCTTTGTTTACGTCCGGATGCCATTTGCGTGCCATTTTTCTAAATGCTGATTTAATTTCGTCTTTGCTAGCGTTTTTTTCTACGCCTAATATCTCATAGTAATCACTCATAGCTATTTTTATATTCCCTTTATTCTCTAACAGATTGCTTCGTCGCTAATCACTCCTCGCAATGACTTGGCGTCACAAATCAAGCTTGTTGTCATTGTGAGGCGCGTAAGTGCCGTGGCAATCCATTTAATTTATCCTTCTGTCGCAACATTAACCAATGTTGGTCTAAGGACTTTGTCACCTAATTTATATCCCTTTTGCAATTCTGCGATAATCGTATGTTCAGGATGTTCCGTACTTGGAGTTTGCATTACAGCTTCATGGAAATTAGGGTCGAAAGTTTCGCCTTCTGCCTTAATTGGTTCTAAACCAGCTTTTGTCAAAACATCCGTGAAGTTTTTGTATGCCAAATTGTAGCATTCTTTTACTTTTTCGCAGTCTTCAACCGTTTCAATGGCTTTAAGTCCGCGCTCAAAGTTATCAAGCACTTCAATCATTTTCTTTAAAGTGCTTTCTGCACCGTATTTTAGAAGTGCTTCTTTTTCTTGTTCCTGACGTTTTCTGTAATTATCAAAATCAGCAGCAAGTCTTATGTATTGATTGTTTAATGTATCATATTTTTCTTGAAGTGGATTAACTTCCTCTTTTTTTGCTTCTTCAACACTTTCTGAATTTTCTAATTTTTCTTCATTTTCTGTTTCTGCATTTTCATCAGCAATTTTTTCTTCGTCAATTTTAACTTCTTCTTTTAGATTTTCTTCATTTTTATCAGAACTAAATGGATTTTTCATAATGATATTCTCCCCTACAATTATTATATACGATAATTATAAGGTATCAAATCGGTTTAGAGGATAAAGTTTATTATTTTTTAATATTTCATTCAAATATGAAGCGAATTTTTAGAAAAGCTGCATTTTTGTTGCCTGTAATAACACAAAACTTAAAATATAAATCTACATAGAAAGACATGTTAAAGCTTTTCTTAAAACTTCTTCCGAATTTGCAGCATCTTCTATTGTCGGCATGACTTTTTTAAGAGCATCTTCAATTTCTTTATCTTCATAGCCCAAAGACAGAAGAACTGCTTGTGTATCGTCAATTGCCTGTGTTTTAGGCATATTCGTAGAACTTCTTGGAAGCTCTGTTTTTATTAATCGGTCTTTTAGTTCTAAAATTATTTTTTGTGCTAATTTGGGACCAACGCCTTTTGCCCTCGTTAACTCTTTAAAATTGCCATCAATTACCAGTGAAATTAAATCGCACGCATCAAATTCGTTAAGCAGTGCGATTGCCATTTTTGCCCCTACACCTGATACAGAGAGTAAGATTTGAAAAATATCGCGAGTTTCTTTATTTGTAAATCCGTACAAAGTCATGGCATCTTCCCTATGAGTAAGAAGTACGTAGATTTTTTGAGTATTGCTTTCATCAACAGCTACTTGCATGAAGTCATGTTCAGTAATCTCTAATAAATATCCTGTCCCTTGAACCTCTATAGTAATAAAAGTACCTTTTGACGTGTGCTTTTTATCTGTTATCAAACCTCTAAAATAATCAAACATCTTTATTCTCCTCAAGTTCCCTCTTGCCAAATAAAAACACAGACAAGATATCAGTTATTATATATCAAAAGCTATCTTAAATAAAAATTTTTATTTACCCTCTTTACAATAAATTTTGTTTAATGTAAAATTAGTAAGTAACCAATTGAATACCTTTGGAGGAGTGCCAGAGCGGTTGATTGGAGCGGTCTTGAAAACCGTCGTACGTGCGAGCGTACCGTGGGTTCGAATCCCACCTCCTCCTCCATTTAGAAAGAGCCTGAAAAGGCTCTTTTTTAGTGCGTTTTCAGAGCTTTAAAACTTTAAAAAACAGCTCAATTTAGTCCCAAAAGGGACTAAAAAGGGACTGGTGAAAAATTTTGTTGATTTTAGAGTGTTTTAGCATTTGACCTGAATGCAACATTTTATATCGGTTTCTGCGGTAAATCCGGTCAATCCCAAGTAAGACATAGATTTTAGAGATATTGTCAATGGTAATTGTGGTAAATCTAAGTTATTTGTTAGTTTTGGGTAGGTTATAGGTCTTAAACTCTCTGATAGATATCGAAACGATGAATTTGGAAGCGGGTTTTTGAAAAGCAATTTATAATAAGTTTGTGAATAAACAAAGAAAGGAACAAACTTATGAAATGGCTAGGAATTGCATTAGTAATCTACATTTTTGTAAATGGCTTTATGAATGAAATCAGAGGTCGAATAGGAAGTTATAACTCTGATAACAATTATTATGACGATTACAATGATGAGTACGAAGAAAATTACTACAATAATGAAAATGATATGTGGGCAAATTCTGCACCTGCTCAAAATAACGTGGATTATAGCAGTCCAAAATTTGATACAAGTTTCATTTCTCACGATAAACCACCTGAATATCACCACAAAGACACTTATGAGTATAAAATGTTGGTTCGTGTTAGAGGTAGCAGATATGCAAGGCAGGAAGAAATAGTTGTAGAAGCTCACAATAGAGCCGAAGCTAAGCAAAAAGCTATAAATATGGGTTATGACATTATTAGATGTAATTGAGAAAGGACAAAATTGTGAAAATAACTGATGTGAGTTGTGTACAGTCTCTTAGATTTAGCAATATTATTATAATCGACTGTAACCATGAAGACATATATAAGAACGAATTTCGACATGAAATTTTTGTTCTTGGTAAAAATAACGAACAAATTGCACATTTTGAAAGTAATCACTGTATTCGAGTTGCCAATTTAGATGAAAGTTGCAATTTATTTACCTTTGAAGATGTTGAAACTGAAACAGACCAATTGCAATTATACCGAATAGAAAAAGATAATTCTTATACCTACCTGAACACCTATGAAGATATTGAAGAAGGAATTGAAGATGGCTATTTTGCGGTTAAAAGAAATGGTTTATACGGATTTATAAATGCAAATGGTGATGAAGTTATAAAGCCACAGTATGAGGAATACAGAAGTTTTTTAGATGGTTATGCAATTGTAAGAAAAAATAAAAAGTGGGGCTTAATCGACAAACAAAACAACATAATAATTCCATTTAAGTATTCGATATGGAATTTTCCAGCAGGTGGATATGTTGTTATGGAAAATTATAACCATGCTTGCAACTATACAACTGATGTATACAATCTTTGCGGTGAAATTGTTTATCAAGTCCCAAATGCATATAGAGATGTATATAATTTAGGCAACGGCTCTTTACTGGTCAGAAATCAAAGTACGGATGAGTTTGAAATCGTGGATTTAAATAAAAGCAGAAGTATTTCAAATGCAAAAGAGTTAAATTCAATAAAACAATATTTTCAACCTCAAACATTAATTACCATAGGTGGCAGACCTTATGTTGGCAGAAGGAGGTTTTCTTTAGACTTAGCAGAACGCTTTTGTATGGACAATAAAAAATGCTTGTATATATATGATAAGGACTGCATAAGAGTTCCATCTTTACTTGCAGGGAACATAGCAACAAGAAAAGGAATGAATGATTTTGGGCAATGTTTATATGGGCTTAAAAGTTTTGGTTTTATAGACTACTACATAGACAATTTTAGTATTAATGATATGAAAAAAGCCATTCAGCTCTACAAACCTGATTGTTTATTTATTGATTTAAGAAATTCTAAAAACAGGCTAATGCCTGAAACTTTAAAAAAAATTGCAGTAGAAAATAACTTAATAATATTTGTAATAACCAAAACATGCAGAGAGTCATGCAACACAACAAATTATTATCCAGAAGTTAAAAATATACAAAATAAAAATCTTCTGAAATATTCGGATGTGGTTTTATTACTCTATCGTGAAGATTACTACAACTGCGAGATTTCTGATGATAAAAGAAATATTATAGAGATAATTTTGGCAAAACCTGAAAATAATTCAATCAAATTACAATTTAACAGAAAAACTGGAAAAATCAGAACTTCAAAGTGAAAATCTTTTTAAAAGGCAGAAGAGAAACAATTATAGCCTAATGAGGGTAAAATACCAAATTCTCAATAGAAAATAATTGGAGATAAAATGTATTTAACAAAAGAAGAACTAATTATATTACAAGGTTTGAAAAATAATCAGACTTTTGCAGAAATTAATAAAAATTTAGCTAAGCCGATACGAACTTGCGACCCAAGAATTGATTCACTTTGTCAAAAATACGGAGTTACTGATAGGGTAGAACTGGTAAATAAAGCAGATTTAGAAAAAGTAAGCGTTATAGATATTGAAGGAATACCTTATTGGGAATACGAAAACTCTCAACTTGTACAAAGCATTCCAATCTGCAAAAAATCATTGAAAAATCTTTTAACACTACTTGAACAGGTTAAAGACGATAAAAAGGAATTCAAATTAATTTATTCTTCTAACAAGCTGAATAAGTTCTTGATTTTAGAAAGAGGAACAGAAAAATTTTATCTATACCGACAATGTCCTATTTCTCCTCTTTCCCAACGAAAGCCCAAATAAGTGCAATCAACCAAAATAATAGAGCTCAATCAATATGCAACTTGATTGAGCTCTATTATTTATTCCTTTAGAAAAGTTGAAAAGTTTACTGATAAATTTTAATCCGTACTCCAATCAATTTCAGGTAGACCTTTTAATTTAAAAAAATTATTACATTTTCTGAACGGGTTATTACATTTGCACATAAATGCATTTACCCAAATGTTTGGGTTGGCATAATTGCCACAATAATTTTTAGCTCCACCAAGATTTGAAGGATGCGAATTTCTTATAATGTAAATATTATTTTTTAACAATTTTTCATCTTTGTTATCAAAAGTAAATCGTTTCATTAAATTTGCATTTTTACCCCATAACATTACAACAATTGGATTATCATTTTTTCTATTATCTATTAATTGTGCTATTATGTGCTCAACAAATGGCTCCCAGGCATCTAAGTGTTTTTTGCGAGATTTTTCTTGTTCAGACTTGTTACTGTAATATTTGAATGTTAATGATGAGTTAAGTAGTAATATGCCATTTTTCTTCCATTTTGTCAATTTTGTATTTTTGTTTTTAATACCTAATTCTTCTAGTCTTTCAAAAATATTTTTTAAAGAATCTTGAGCTTTTTCATTATTCCCAAATGAAAACGCCAAACCATCAGCTCTGCCCTCTGTTGGATAAGGGTCTTGCCCGATTATCAATACTTTAACATCTTGCGGTTTTAAGCCTTCAAAAGCATCAAAAAGCTTATCTTTTTCTGGGCTTGTACATTCATTAATGCATTTTATTACTTTTGGAGCTTTTTGTTTAAAAAAATCTTCAACATTCTGCTTAGTAGTAAACCATTCATTCTTCACCAAGATTATTTTCAGAGTTTCTTCCATAATTTCCTTTCTGTGAACGAAAGTAATACTTAATGAAAGTATTTTACGCATAAAAAGCTTAAAAAGCAAGTAAATTATGTACATAGATAGTCTGTAAAGTAAGCTATGAATCACTTATTATTAAAGGAACGAGGGCAGTAATGGAAAACAACTTAGACATAAAAGGACTTTTAGGAAAGCGTATCAAAGAATTACGAACTGCGAGAAAGCTTACACAAGAAAAACTTTCTGAAATGGTTGGTTTCGGACAGAGAACGCTTAGCAAACTTGAAAGGGGTAAAACTTTTGTTACAGCTGACCATCTTGCCAAGTTATTAACTGCTCTTGACATTGGAATTGAAGATTTATTTAATTTTGGTTATCTGCAAGAAAAAGAAGTTTTAAAAGAAGAACTTATTACTGCTATTAGAAAAGAAGAAGTTAATATTGAAATATTGTATCGCATTTACAAATCTTTAAAGTAAATAGAAAATCGTTATTCAAAGTCCCATAATGTCTCAAAATATTTATCAAAAAATTCGTCCATTTTTGGACTAAAAATAGTAGCGTCTAAATCTTCAATATTGTTATCTTGCTTAAGTGTTTCTAAAATTTGTTTGCGATTTTTCTTTTTTACATGAACATCAACTGGAGAATATCCTTTTTTTATTAAGATATTTTTTATAGTATTCAAAATTTTAAGCAATCTAATTTCTGCAAGACTATCTACATCTTCTGCAGTTACCATTAATTGGACAGGACTTTGTTCGTTTAACAAATCACTAGTTAATCTTAGAGAATCTTTATTGTTAGCCCAACGCCTTCCATCTGTAACGAAAAAATCTTCTAAGCATAAAAGAAATTTCCATCCAAGTCCTGTATCGAAAATATTATTAAGCACGCTAATTAGATTATAATGTTCCTTCTGACGCTCTATTAATTCTGCAATAAATTTATCTGACAATCCTAATTGTCTAGATATATTCTGATTTTCTTTTTTAAAACTACAATTTCCAGTGTTAATGAAAAAATCAACAGGAATTTCAAATTTCTTGCTATACCAATACACTAATTCAATAGACGGAATTCTGCGTCCGTTTTCAACAAGTGATATATATTTGTCGCTATATCCAGTTTCTCTTGCAACTTCTTTTTGTGTTAATTTATGTCCTTGCCTAACTCTAAGAAATTTCTTACCTATTGACACTAGCTCACTTTTTGTCAATTTTACATCTTCAATTTGGTTAATGTCTGCTTTTTTCATTAATTACCTCTACTATTTGTTACCTTTTTATAAATAGTAATATTTTGTATACAAATATAGTCAGAAAGTATTGTATTGTCAAGAATACAAGGTATTATAAATGTGTAAAAAGTAAAGGAGAATAATATGACCATAAAAGACCAGATTGTCCCAACAATGAAATCAATTTGTGAGTGCTCACAAATTGCAGGACTTGCAAAATACCATGTCAGACAATTAGTTTTGCAAGACAAGATTAAGTACGTAAAAGCAGGGCGAAAATATTTAGTTAACCTAGAAAGTTTAATAGAATACCTAAACAATGGTGAAACGCATGTAAAAACAGAATCTGAAAACTCATACAAAATTAGAAAGGTAGGTGAATAATAATGAAAAAAGTACCTATAAACAGTCCTTTTGATGAAATAGGCGAAATTGCGAAAAAAACAATTACTCCAATGCAGAGAATTGAAATGAATCCTATGTTAACAGATTTGTATCAAAGAACTCAAGCGTCAGAGAAAGTTACTTGTGAGATTGGTGATTTACACATGCCTACACTATTAGCACAAGCGGTACAAACAATGAAGGCATTTCATCCTGAAAGACCAATGCATGCAATAATCAATACTGTCTTAGCAAAGACCGCACAAGTATTAGCGTTTAAACGAATAAAATATGTTGAAAATGGTAATACTGGCTTCTGTAACCACTATGCAATAAACTTTATGCCATCAGGTGCAGGCAAAGACCGTATGTCAGATGAATTAGATAAGTTTGTGTTTTACCAATTTAAACTTTGGTTTAAATTTACAGTAGAAACATTAAAAGCAGAGCTAAAACGGAAGCTTGAAATAGAAGCAAGGCAAAAATTCCCAGATGAAGAAAAACAACAACAACGTGAGAAATTTGTAAAAGAACAAATGAGAGAATTTGGGAATTTGGTTATGGAGGTTTCTGATGGAACAAGAGAAGGACTTTTCCGTGATGCTAAAGTTTTTAAAAAAGCAAAATTTGCTGGTTTAATGATAAAAATTGCAGAGCTTGGATTATATCTTTGTAACATGACAACGGAGCAAAAATTATTTTTTAATATGTTATTTGAAGCTTATAGCGGTATACTCCGAGCCAAGAGTATTAAAGGTGAAAACAGAGAAGAAGATATTGAAGATTTACCAGTTAATGCCTTACTCTACTCTGACCCAACAGCATTTAAGTCTGATTTATTAAAAAATTTCAACCTACTTATGGAAACAGGTTTAAGTCGTCGTTGTATAATTACTTTCATGCCTGAATTAGAACATCATGAAATGGAACCTGATGGAAGAAAAGCTTATAAAGCCGAAGAAAAGTATTACAGCGATTTAAAAGCCATCGGGCTTCAGTTGTATGAGATTTTTGAAAAGGTTGAAAACAATGCTCAATATGAGCTTGCAGAAGAAACTTTTGTTAAAGTTTTGTACCCTTATAGACTCAAAATTAATTCAATGATTCAAAAAGAACAAAATACGCTTATTCAAAAGGAAATGCGTTCTAGGGAACTAAAAGCCATAAAAATCGCATGTCAGTATGCTTGCCTTAATCATCCGAGTGTACTTTTTATAAACCCTGAGGATATGGAAATGGCTATTGATACGGTTGAACAGTTAAGTGTTGATTTTATAAATTTTTTAAATTTTCGCCCTTCGTTTGATGATAGATGTGACAAAATTTTCAAATTTTTTCTTGAAAATATTGGCAAAGAGTTCAAGAAAAATGATTTGACAACTATTCATTTCAAGCAATTTGGTGTATCTCGAAACAAATTCAAAAAAAGTTTTGATGATGATATGCAAAGTGTTTCTGAAATTGCCCAGTCTAATGGCTATCAGCTGTTAAGCAAACCCATAAATAATAACTCGGGGCGTGTTTATTGGCTCACAACGGCAAAATTAGAAGATTTAGACGATGGGGCTTCAGAACTTGAGAACTTAATATAAACATAGGTAGTAAAGATGGCAATCCCTGTAATGCTTGTGTTTAAAGGCAATTACCGCAATTCCCGTTCTAATATTTGTCAAAACACAAGTTAATACTGGGATTGACCAGATTTACCATAAAACCAGAAAGGTATAAAAATGCAAATGAACAAATTAAAACTAGACTTAATTATCGGAGTATTAGGCGAACCTGAAAAACAGTCAGGTGATGAATACTTTTGGCAGTGTCCAATGTGCAAAGACTCAGGTCGAGATAACTTAAAATTCAATTCCGCAAAAGGTGTTCTTTGGTGTTTTGCTGATAATAGCCACGCTCCAATGATATTGAGAGAAATTCTTCAAAAAAGCAAAGGTAAATTAAATCTAAAACTTAATTCGGATTGTAACAATACAGACCGTTTTAAACATATTTTTACACAACAAAAGCAATTGGAGTTTAAATTCTATATGCAAGAATGTAACGAAAGACTGCAAACAATTGATATGCTTCCTCGTTTGTTACTTAGAAAAAGAGGATTAAGGTTATCAACAACTAGAGAAGTTAAGCTTGGAGTAGATGTTGATAAAAGACGTTGGGTAATTCCAACATTTCAATATTCGACAGAAAAAGCCAATACAATTCTAGGGTTTGAATTTAGACCATACAATTTTAGCAAAGATGGCTTAACTCGACAAAAAGGAACGCCAACAGGACTTGCGATGATTAACTCATACAAGCCGACAACACAAGTTTTAGCGATAGTAGAAGGTTATTTTGATGGCTATGCTCTGTATCAGCACCTTAAAGAACAACGACAAATTCAACACTACCATATCGTTACACCGTCAAATGGCATTCAATCTTTGTTAAAACAAATAACAGAGGTTGACTTCTCAAAGTATAAACAATTCTACCTGTATGTTGATAATGACGAAGAAGGTAACAAAGTTGCAGAAAAAATTATTGAAAAATATCCGATGTTCAAGCGAATTGTTGCAAATTGCGGTTGTAAGGATTTCAACGAACATTATGTGAAATGTATTAAGAAAATCAACAGATAAGGGTTAGACACAGGGTTGCTCCTGAAAATAGTGACCCTGTATTTATTTTTAAGAAAAAGAAGCTGAAAGTTTGAAAAAAAGGAGATAATAGAAAATGATAAAGAGGAAAATAATATGGCTTTTTATGAAAAAATATCAGAACATACATATAGATTAACAGTTTGTCAAGGTTATGACTCAAAAGGCAAAAAGTTACGCAAAAGAAAAACTATCAAACTAGATGAAACACTGACTGCAAAACAAGCAGAAAAAGAGCTTAATCGTCAAATGGTGATGTTTGAAGACGAAGTGTTAAACGGAGTTTACTTAGATGGCGAAAAAATAACTTTTGCAGAATTTACGCAAAAATGGTTTGAAGATTATGCCGAAAAAAATCTTGCCCTAACAACATTACAATCCTACAAAATTATCCTTAACAGAATATTACCCGCAATTGGTCATATAAAGTTAGCGAAAATACAACCGCATCACCTGATACAATTCTACAATAATCTTACGAAAGAAGGTGTTAGACTAGATGGGAAATTTACACCGACAAACAAATTGACAAAGTATTTAGAACCACTAACAATTGCTCACATGATAAAAACAACAGGAATTTCTTCCAAAACTTGTAGACGACTTAAAAATGGACAAGCAACGAATTGTGCAACAGCTCAAAAACTTTGCGAAGTTTATAAACTTGATTTTTATCGAATGTTCAAAAGTGAATCAACAAATACGCTAACTACAAAAACTATTCGTAATCACCATATTGTAATTCATTCAATATTATCAACTGCAGTTGATTGGAATATCTTGATGAACAATCCTGCTGAACGTGCAAAACCTCAAAAAGTAACAAAGCCTAAAGCAAAGTATTACAATGATGAACAAGTTGCAGAAATGCTAAATGCGTTAAGTAGTGAACCCTTGATGTATATGACAATGATTTATCTTGCGATAGATATTGGGTTACGAGAGGGTGAACTCACAGGCTTAAAATGGGAAGATATTAACTTCAACACCTGCGAAATAAGCATAAATAAGCAAAGACATTATATCGCAGGAATTGGAGATGTAGAGGGGAAACCAAAAACTGATGCAGGCATGAGAACTGTAACGGCTTCTAAAACTGTAATATCTTTGTTGAAAAAATACAAAAAGCAACAAACAGAAAATCGTTTGAAATTCGGAACTGCTTGGCAAAATGGGGAATATGTATTCTTGCATGAAGATGGCAAACCAATAAGTACCCAACGACCTTATAAGTGGTTTACCAACTTTTTACAACGTCATAATTTGCCGAAAATAACCTTTCACCAACTCAGACATACAAACGCAAGTTTGCTAATTTCATCAGGTGAGGATATTGTAACTGTAAGCGGTCGACTCGGACACGCAGATAAAAATGTAACCCTGAATACGTACTCTCATATAATCAAATCAAAAGAAGCACAGGTTGCGAATAAGATGGATGAGTTTTACGAACATTTAAGAATTATCAATTAAATGATGCAAAAAAATCATATTAATGTTATACTCTTAATTGGCATCGTAATAGGGAGTGTGTATATATGAAAGTAACAGAAGTTCGTTTGACACTTGCAGCATATATTTATGCTATAGAAGATGATTTACGTGATATCATAAGAAATTACATTATTCCTTATAGCGATGGAATGGAATTCTTTCAAGATACAAGTTTAGTTGATAAGACTATCAAGCGATTTAAAAAAGATAACCCAGGATTATCTCCTGATGATAATGTATATGAGCTAGTCAATTATACTGACTTTCAAGAATCTTATGAGATGATTCTTCGTAATAAAGAATTAATTAGTGATTCAATAACAGAAGAACTAAAAAAAGATTGTAATATACTGCAAAATATTACATCTATAAGAAATCGTGTTATGCACACACGCCCATTAGAAGCAGAAGATTTTATTACAGTATATACTTTTACTCAAAACGTAAGCCCAAATACTTTAATTTGGAGAAACCTATTAGATGTTAAAAATAAATTAGAACAGAATCCGTCTTTTGTTTTAACATTGGATTTACCTCAAATAGAAGAAGAGTGTTCAAATGTATTTCACAATTTACCATTACCTGATTTTGATGAAACTGGTTTTATCGGACGTAAATCAGATATTCACAATATAAAAAAATTATTAATAACAGGACAAAAAGTTATTAGTATTATAGGAGATGGGGGAGTTGGGAAATCAGCATTAGCGTTGAAAGTTGTTTATGATATGCTTGATTTAAAAGACAAATGTCCATATGAAATGATTTTATGGATATCTGCAAAATCTACGATATTAACTCCAAAAGGCATTGAAGAAATTAAAGATGCTATAACATCTTCTAGTAGTTTTATAAAAGATTTAAGCAATACTGTTAATAATACGAAAGATTCTTTAGAGGAAAATATTAAAACTATTTTAGAATTTCTTAAAGAATTTAAAGTTTTGCTTGTTATAGATAATTTAGAAACTATTATTGACCAAAAAATACTGGAATTTATAAGAGAAGCACAACTTTATTGTCAAATAGTTATAACATCAAGAATTGGTTTAGGAGAACTTGAATATAAATGTACATTGTCAGGATTGGCTCCAAAAGAAGCTTCTTATATGATAAAAGAAATGGCAAGAATGAGAAACAATTCACTTCTAAAAAGTTTAGGTGACCTTCAAATGAATGATATTGTAAATAAATTATATTGCAATCCTTTATCAATAAAATGGTTTGTTAATTCTATTGAAATAGGCAAACCATTGGAAGAAATACTACAAAACAAAAAGGATTTATTATCATATTGTCTTTCTAATGTATATGATAAATTGTCCAATGATGCTTGTTTAATCATATCCGTACTTCTGGCTAAAAGAAAGAGTAAAATTAATTTACCAGAACTTTCGTATTTTACAGAATTAGAACCTCTGTCATTAAAGCAAGCAATTAACGAGTTATCTAAAACTACAATTTTAGTCCAAGAATATTCTACAAATACAGGAAATAGTGAAACTTTATATGGACTTTCAGCTTTTGCACAAGACTATTTACTTAAGCATCATAGTCCAAATAGACAATTTTTAAAAAGAATTGATAAAAAAAGTTTAAATTTAACTAATAATGAGTCAGAGATAGAAAGAATAAAAAATTATAATAAGTATAGGATTGAAGCAATTGAAATAACTAATCAGACGGAAAAAGTTGTTGCAAGATTTCTGTATGAAGCAATTGTATATAGTCGAAAGAAAGATTTTGATAAAGCACAAGAGAAAATTGAATTTGCAAAAAATACCGCTGTTCAATATCCTGAAGTATATATTATTTCAGCATCAATTAATTTAAGTAAATATGATATATTGAATGCAGAATTAGATTATGAAAAAGCTTTAGAAATTGCACCTGAAAATCATAGATTGTTATTTTTCTATTCGAACTTTTTAATGATACAAAAAAATGATTCAAAAACAGCATTTAATTATATAAAGAAATTATATCAATTGGATAATTCAATAGAGCCTAAAATCTTGTATTTACGCTGTGATGGATATAATGGAAATTACAAAGGAGCATTAGATACATTCTATTTATTATTAGATACCAAAGCTCATACTTTAAATAAAAAAAATTTAGCAATTATTATGAATACAATATTGAATTTTTCACTTAGAATGGCATCTGACAAGAATAGCATAGAAAAAGATTCTAATGCGGCAAATGAAATCGTTTTTAAAGCTTTAAAATATTTTTCGAACTATGTAGAACCTACAAACTCAGATAAAAAACTTATTAATGAGTTTGCAAAATTATTATCATTTACTTTAAACTGCTTGTCAAAGCATTTATCAGAACATATCGAACTATTAGATAAAATATTAAATAAATATAGAAATTTATTAATACAAACAAAACTATGTAAAACAATCATTACTCACATTAATCAATACACAGGCATTGATACTAGTTTTTATTCATCATTTATTAGTGACAATGAAAATCAACTAATTGGTAGAATAGTAAATTATGATAAAACAAAAGGTTTTGGATTTATAGAATCTAATAATGTTATTGATAAACACATATTCTTTCATAAAAGCTCTGTTCTTAACTTAACAAGTAATGATGAGTTAAAAAGAGATAAATTATTAACTTTTGAGTTAGGAAAAAGCAAACAAGGAGATTGTGCAATTAATATTATACTGGTTGCTGATAATGAAGAGTGTTGCACTTTATAATACCAAGTTATAAAATATTATAAGAAAGGGGACTAAAAAGGGACTAATTTGACAAAAAGTCCTTGAAAGTTATTAGAAATTACCAAAAAAATGGTTGGCTGAAATTAAACGATATTAGAGGATACAGGAGAAAAATTTAGAACGCTAAAAGCAAAAATACGTGTTCGAATCCCACCTCCTCCTCCATTTTAAAGCCACCATTCGGTGGCTTTAGTTTTGAACAATTAGGATTAGGATTTATGAAAAGATTTATTTTGATATTTACAAGCATTATCGTGATGTTATCTTCTAATGCTTTTGCAAATGAAGTTTATTCAGTTAAAGAACTTGCCGAAATGGGAATTGTTGCAAATTCTCCGATAGCTAAAACAGAATTAGAGAATGCTAAAAAAATTATGTTAAATGTACAGGCTAAAACTGCAGATGGAATAAAATGCGGAAAAGGCCCTTTTTACGCTGAAATTTATGACAAAAACGGGAATTTTGTAGTAGCATCTTCTAATAGCGTTGTGGAAGACAAATGTTGTCTATATCATGCAGAAGTTAACACAATAAAAAAGGCTCACGAAAAATTCAAAGAATACAGTCTGGCACCGGAAGATTTAACAATATACGTGAATGCAGAGCCTTGCATAATGTGTGCAGGTGCTATTATGTGGTCTGGAATTAAAACTGTTTATTTTGGCGTTCCATCAAGTAAAGTTGAAAAAATTACAGGTTTTGACGAAGGTTATAAACCTAATTGGATAAAAGAATTCAAAAAACGCGGTATAACAGTCTACGGGAACATAGAACCTAAAGCAGGGGAAAAAGTTCTTCAAGAATATGTTAACAGCGGAAAAGAAATTTACAAGCCAAGAGGTTAATTTTCTACAGACACCTTGATATCCGAACGCGCTTTTTCCAACAGATTTTTTAGCTTTGAAGTAATTATTTTATCCTTTGCCTTGTAACTGCAAATTTGACGAAGCACAAATGTGTTTAGTATTCGTGAGAAATTTTTTATAGGATTTTGTCTTGCCAAATACTTAATCTCACTGCTCATTGCATCATATTCTGCTTTTAGAGAATATCTGAGTTTTTGTAATATTTCTATTGCAACATTATCAGGAAGTTTGTTTAAAATACTTTCAACTTTTTGTGTAAAATGTTTTTTATTAAACCTGCTGCTAAAATCTTTCAAAACAACTTCTCTAAGTTGCTCCACATCATCATCACAATTCGGATTATTTACGAGTTCTTTCGCCCTTATACATGCTGATTTAGGTTGAAAAAGATATTCAAAAAAGTGACGAGCTTCATGCACAGCCGTTGTATCATTATAAATTGTTTTTTTATCTTTTAAAGATATCGGTAAGCCTATTTTGTAACCGATACGTTCTATATACAAACCACCGTTGGAATGAGGTAGTACAGAAATATTGACGCCCGTAAACCCCAAAGAAGAAAAACTTTTTTCCGGCAAAATTTCATAATTAATTTTATAAGGTTCTAATGCTTTATCAATTGAACTCCTAAAAGTATCAACAGAACACTCATCGTTTTGCAAGAAATTGTCTAAAAACTTACCCCAATACTTCCAAGCATTGGCATTACGCTCTTTTACATTACCTTTTGTTAAATTAAAAGGTAACAACGTATTTTTAGCACAACGATTTTGAGTTTTTAAAATCATAATTTTAACAAAACTCAAAAATATATTTTTTGCTATCTGTAAAAATATTATTTAAAATATTCTCTTACGATTTTTTCAATCTGTACAGAAGCAGTGCCATCACCATAAGGATTTTGAGCTTTTAGACGAGTCAATTCTTTTGTTGATGAAAGAATTTTTTCCGCTTCTTCCAGAATCTTATCGTAATCAGCACCAACAAGTTTTGAAACACCTGCTTCGACACCTTCTTTACGTTCTGTTTCATAACGCATAACAAGAGTAGGGCAAGCAAAAGAAGGAGCTTCTTCTTGAATACCGCCTGAATCTGTCAGAATAAGCTTTGCATGCTTCATCAAATATACTAAATACGGGTAATCCAAAGGTGTTAACAAATGGATATTATCAAAATGTCCAAGTCTTTCATGAATCTTGTTTTTAACATTTGGATTTGGATGAACTGGAATTACAAAAGTATGGTCTGTATATTTTTTAGCCAAATAACTGATAGCTTCTATAATTCTATCTATTCTTTCACCATGATTTTCACGTCTATGTGCAGTAATTAAAACTAATTTATCGTCAATTGGAATTCCTTTTTCTTCGTAGAACTTTTCAGAATTCTCAATAACTTCTTTTGACAAGCAGAAAAGCGCGTCAATAACTGTATTACCAACTACGTGGATTTTATTTTCTGCAATATCCTCTTTTAACAAAGCTTTTTTATTAACTTCCGTTGGAGCAAAATGCAAGGCTGCTACGCGAGAAGTCATTTGACGCATAACTTCTTCAGGAAACGGCTCATAAATATCATAAGAACGAAGTCCTGCTTCCACATGGAACACTGGAATTTTGTGATAAAAGCTTGTTAAAGCTCCGCACAAAACAGTCATAGTATCACCTTGAACAATTGTTGCATCAATATCATGTTCACAAAAAACTTTGTCTAAAGACGTTAGAATTCTTGCTTGAACTGATGATAAAGATTGGTTTTCTCTCATACAATCAAGATTTATATCAGCCTTCAAACCAAAATATTCCAAAGTTTGATTAGATAACTGTTTTTGTTGTTCCGTATTACAAATAATAACGTTATAATCTTGCGGATATTTTTTCATCTCAAGTATTACAGGCGCAAGTTTAATAATTTCCGGACGTGTTCCAAATATAAAAATTATGTTCTTCATAAGAGCATTATACTATAATAATAAAATAAAATAAAATAAGAAAAGAAAAAGCCTGATTGAAGTTCAATTCAGGCACTAAAAGATTAGTAAGATTGGGGAAATTAAATTAGTAAGTAAGATTAAGATTGGTATTTGTTTAATTCTTTCTTATAACTTCTATTTTTTCACTCTGGAAATAAAAGTTACACGGGATTTCAAATCCATTGCGAATAAGCGCATTTCATCCATTAATACATAAGATTTGTCTTCTGTCGGATTTTCATTTATATAAAATTCTCTTGATATCTGTGTTGCCATTGCATTGATATTATATGATTGTAATAATGCCATAAATACCTCGTTTTCCGACTTTTTGAGCGTTTTTACTTAAGCCCTTATTTTTAATACTTAATAAGGACAAAGCTATCTTATCCGAAGTTATTAATCATTTTGACTTAACTTGGATTGTTTGATTTTTTACTCTCTGAATTTCGTCTTACATTTATATAAAGTATTTTTATTTTGGCAGATTTCAACAAAGAGATTTGTTGTTACATTTCGTTACAAATGCTTATAAGAGAATTAAAATAAAAAGCGAGTATGATAAAATTAACTTATGGCAAATGGTCAAATTTTTAAAATACATTCAGATTTTTATTACGTTAATTCTAACAATCAAGAGTACGAATGCAAAGTGCGCGAAGTTTTGAAGAAACAAAAGCAAAGAATTTTTGTCGGTGATTTTGTTGAATTCGCAGATGGTGCAATTGAAAAGATTTTGCCAAGAAAAAATTTTATTACTCGGCCAACCGTTGCAAATATTGATAGAGTAATTATTATCTCAGCCGTAAAAGAGCCTGAGTTAAACTTTTCACAACTGAACAGATATATCAGTTTTGCAAAATATCATAATCTTGAAACGGTCCTTTGCTTCAACAAAAATGACCTTTCTAATGACGATAAAACAATTGAAAAAGTTTTTTCAATTTATCAACCTCTTGGGTATGATATTTTATTTACTTCAGCTTTAGAAGGCTTTGGAATAGAAGAGTTTAAAGAGATTTTATCAGGAAAAACCTCTGTACTTTGTGGTTCGTCAGGGGTTGGAAAATCCAGTTTGATAAACGCAGTTTGTCCGAATTTGAATTTGCGAACAAAAGAAATTAGTGAAAAAACTCAACGCGGAACGCACACGACTAGACACTGTGAAATTATTCCGATTGATAACAACTCCAGAATTGTCGACACTCCGGGATTCAGCAATTTGAAATTTGATTTCCTTATGCCAAACGAAGTCGATTTATTATTTCCTGAAATTGCACAATACAAAGAATATTGTAAGTTTCAAGACTGTTTGCATTTGTCAGAAACAGGTTGCTGCGTAAAAGAACATTTTGATGAAATTGATGAAACGCGCTATCAGAGTTATGTGGAATTTGTTAAAGAAGCTCAAGAGTACAAAGAGCGCGTAAAATATCAGGGGGTTAAAACAGAAAGCTTACATAAACAACAGCACAACAAAACGGCTGTAAAAATCAGTTCTCGCAAGCGTGAAAGCGCAAGAAACACATTAAAACAAAATATTTATAAGGACATTGAAAATGAAGGAATTAATTAATATAGTAAACGAACACTTGGACGAATATTTACAAATCGTGTATCCCGAAGATATTTTTAAAGCGATGAAATACACGCTTATGTTACCGGGGAAACGCTTAAGACCCGTAATGTGTTTAGAAACCGCTCGAATATTAGGTGCTGACATAAAAAAAGCGCTTCCTTCTGCTTGCGCGATTGAGATGCTGCATGTTCAAAGTCTTATACATGACGATTTACCTTGTATGGATAACGATGATTTCAGGCGAGGAAAACCTTCTAATCACAAAGTGTTTGGTGAAGCTAATGCTGTTTTGGCAGGCGACGCACTTCTAACATTTGCACCACAGCTTATTATTGAAAAATCAAAAGACTTGCTTTCAATGACTCAAATTGTAAGAATTTTGCACGAATATACAAGATTTGCTGGAGCTTACGGGCTAATTGCAGGACAAGTTGTTGATATAGAATCCGAAGGCGGTAAACTTGTTAAATCACCGGAAGAAACTTTGAATTTCATACATTTGAATAAAACAGCCGTGTTATTCAGATTAGCAGTAAGAATCGGTGCAATTGTTGCAGGAGCGGATGATGCTACCCTAAACGAATTTGATAATTTTGCTAAAAAATTCGGTTTAGCATTCCAAATCTACGATGACATTATGGATGAAGTTTCATCATTCGAAGAATTAGGCAAGACAGTTGGCAAAGACAAAAACTCCGAAAAGCTTACGTACGTTTCATTGTACGGCTTAGAAGAGGCTAAACACAAATTCAATTACCTAATTAGGGAATGTTATGGTATAATTGAAAAGTACAATTCTGATATTTTCAAAGAAATATTAGACAAATTAGAGAATAGGGTTGGGGATTAATGGATTTATCACAGATTTACGGTACCGGCTATGAAGTAATATTTGTTGCTTTTTCAGGCATTATAACCGCGCAGATTATCAAATGTTTTTTGCATCTTATAGTTAAAAGAAATTTAGATTTAAGGTTATTTACAACAACCGGTGGCATGCCAAGTTCTCACTCCGCAGGCGTGATGGGACTTTCTACTGCGGTTGGATTAATTAAAGGTTTTAATTCTATAGAATTTGCAATTGCGCTCGGTTACGCTTTTATTGTAATGTATGATGCCGCAGGTGTAAGACGTGCAGCGGGGAAACAAGCTGCCTGTTTGAATAAAATCATTATGGATTTGTATAAACAAGATCTGCAAGAAGCCGGCGGAAAATTAAAAGAGCTTCTCGGTCACACTCCGATGCAAGTTTTTGTTGGTGCTATATATGGAATTTTGTATGCAACATTAGTACACCATTTGTTAGGTTAAATTATTTTTTTTCAACTAGCAAATTTATTATTTACGTGTTTTATCATTAGTAGCAAATTAAATAAAGGAAATATTATATGAACATCAACAAAATTTCTATGCCAACAAAAGTTAAAGCACTCGCTCTAGGAACATTGGTTTGTGGTAGTGTTACTATGTGCAACCATTCTAGAAATGAATACATTTCTGAATTAAAAAGTAGTGTTAAAGAAAATGTCGAACCGGAAGTTTATCAAAATTATGAAAAAGAAGCTGCCGGATTTGGTGTGAATGCTGAAAGAGTATTCAAAGAAGCTTATGATTCAATCCAATTTGCTAACAGAAATTACTTTGAAGGTTCACAAAACGTAAGAAGTTTTGAATATTAAGTAGGTTGGGCTTTCAGCCCAACAACCCAATTATCTTAACGCTAAAATTTCATCAGCTTGGCTTTTACTCAAAAGTTTTGCACCACCTAAAATATTGGTATTTAAAACAACTTGAGCATAAGATTCTGCAAGTTCCAGCTTCATATACGCATCTTCTATCGTCTTAGAAGCTACTACAAAACCGTGGTTTGCCATCAAAACTGCATCAAACTTATCAAAATATTTAACTGTATTTTCAACCAACTCCATTGTAGAAGGTAGTGCATAATCAGCAAGCGGAATACCGCCAAAATAAAACACGTTTTCTGCCATAATCGGTGCCATCAAATCTTTGCCTGCTGATGCAAAACTGCTCAAATATGGTGCATGAACATGGATAATATAATTTATATCAGGTCTTTGTTTGTAAATCTCAATATGCAAAAATTTTTCACTGGATGGTTTCTTACCTTCTTCTAAAGACTTACCTTCAAAATTTGTATAAACAATCTCGTTATCTGACAAATATCCGTTAGAAGAGCCGGATGTTGTTATTAACATTCCATCCTTATAACGTGCAGAAATATTCCCTGAATAGCCGGGAGTGTAATTTTTTTCTCCGCATAATTTGCCGTATTCAATAATTTTTTTAACTTCTTTAGATAACATCTTCCACCGTTTTTACATCTTCTACTACAGCATGGTCAAGAACCGGAGCTTTTTCAGAATTCTTGAACGAATTTTCATCTTCGTCTTCCAAATCCATTTCTTTTTTAGCCTTCTTACCTTGTTTAATTTCTAATTTATCATAATCAATCTTAGTTCCTTTAGCATCCATCATTACTGCAACCGTAAAGAACGTATTCTCTCTTATGAAGTCATAACCGAGGTTAAATTTAAAGTCTTCTGGTCCGAAAGAAACATAGAAAGAGTTTTCCTGGAATGGTTTTCCATTTGGAGAATCTCCTGATAAGTTGATTGAACCAAACCATGAAACTGTCACGTAACGATTTAATCTTAAGTATTCTCTTAAATACACATTAGATTTACCGTATCTGTAAGCATCGAATACAGGCAATGGTGAATTGTCGTCATAAACAGATTGATAGTAACCGATATCTTGCATCCAACGTTTGTATTGTGTGTGCAATCTCGGACCGATTCTACCGATTACCTGAGTATCACCAGTACCATACAAAGCTGCTGACAATTGTGAAGAAATATCAAATTGAACAGATTTTTGTTGTTCTTCATTTATATAATTAAAAATATTTTGATCCGCTTGCGCCATATATCTCACACGTAATGTACCGATTTGCGCACCGTGTAATCTATTAAAGTTTTTATCTTCATCAATATCATGATAGTAACCAAAGTCTAATCTATGAGCGAACTGTGAATCGTGACCTTTTATCAAAAAATCTTTACTGCCATAAGCTTTTTCATAAACTAAATCCAACCCGTACTTAGGACGTCTTCTACCCAAGAACCATTCATTCATATAATCATTCATACCATATTGCAAGTATAAATTGTCATCAAGTTTTTGTTTACCTCTAATCAAAAACTTACTTTTAGCAGTACCGTACGCTACTTGTGTTCTGTTTGTTGCACTTTGGTAACGACCGATACCACCAACACCGATACGATGGTTATAGTTCAATATCGGTATAGCTTTTAATACTGCACCGTGAGGAGATGTGAATACAAAGCCCGGACCTATGTACATACCCAAACCTCTTAGAGAACCTAATTCCCAAGAATTTGATTCTGCAAAGTCATTGTTTTTATTCGTATAAACTTTTATCGCAGGGACTTTGATTAGTTTTCTTTTGCCTTTAAATAAAGTACCGTGTCTTAATGCAATTGTTTCCAAGTTACCGTCTTGAGTAATTTTTAACTCTTTAGCTTCCAGTCTGATGATACCTTTTTCCATATCTGCTGACATAGTTTGATCTTTTGGAACTATCATTTGAGAAATATTAGGTCCTGCCATGCTTGAGCGGAAATTAATAGGGAATGATTCATCTATCGTGATTGAACCGTGTTCTTGAACGATTTTATCACCATAAACATAACCTTTTTTTGCTTTAATTTCAATATTTGCAGTCTGAGTTACAGGATTTTCAATCAAAGCATTTTCTTCGTTCATATCAACAAAAATATAATCACCATTGATTGTTTGTCCATTCTTTAAAATACGAACATTACCTTCTGCTTTAATTGTATTATTCATTCTGTCATAAGTGATTTTATCAGCCTTAATAACAGTTTCTTGTTTAACAAATTCAACATTAACGTTTCCGGTTGCAACCATGCAGTATGTTTCCGTATCATAATCCATATTGTCACAGTCGAGAATTATATTTTCTGTATCTTCTTGTTCAGCAGTTTTTTCTGCTTTTTTCTTTTTATGCCAAAAATGGTGTTTTTGTTCATCTACAGACTGTTCATCCGCTTCAAATCCATCCGGCATCATATCTTCGTCAAAATTTTCTTTTAAATCTTTAATCGCGTATTCTGAAGTTGAAGCCTCTGCTGAAAAAATATCATCAGTAGGAGCTGTTGGTGCCTGTTCATATTTTTTCGCATCACGCTCATTTAGCTTTTTTTTCAATAACAAGCGTGCTTTTTTTAGAGGCGGCATCGTAGCTTTTCTTTGTGGCGCACGTGAAGCTTGTTCCTGCTGTTCTCTTACTGCCGGCGGCACAAAAAAAGCATCCCCAGTAAAATCAGCAGGATCAACGAATGAGTAATCAGCAAACGCAATGTTTGCTGTTATAAGAGATGATATTAATATTGCAGCTAACTTTTTATTCAAAATTCCAATTCCTATATATAATTCAACGGATTATTAGGTTGTCCGTTTACCCTGACTTCAAAGTGACAATGAGGACCTGTGCTGTAACCTGTTGTTCCTTCATATCCTACAACTTGACCTTTAGAAACTCTTTGACCGTTTGATACGGCAATTGAGTTCATGTGAGCATAAAGTGTTGTAATTGGTTTGCCATTTACAATACCATGCTCAATTATAACAACTTTTCCGTAACCGCCATACCATCCGGAATAAATAACTTTACCGGAGTTAGATGCTCTGATTGCACCCAAGTTTGGGCCTCCAATATCTACACCTGAGTGGAAAGATTTGCTGTTAAATATCGGATGAGTTCTCCAACCGAACGGCGATGTAATTCTGCCTTGAATAGGTTTAATAAAGCCGGATGCTACGTGTACATCGGATGCTTTTGCAGTTTTATTAATATAAGAACCAATACTCGCAGATTGTTTTGCAAGCTCTCTTTCCGCTTTTTGATAAGCAACTCTGTCGGTTCTAAGTTTATTAATCATGCTTTCATTTTTTGCGATTGCACGGTCAATATAAGCTTTTTCACTGTTAATATTTGCAACAGAACGCTCTAAATTACGTTTTTTAGCTTCTATATTGTATTTCAAAAGAGCTATTTCCTGCGCTTTCCTTTTTGCAACCGCCATTCTTTTGTAATCTTCTTTTAATAGAATTTTTTGGAAATAAACTCTATCTACAAGCATATTAATATCTTCTGAAGAAATTAACAATTCAAAGAAAGCTTTCCTTTGAGATTTGAAAACTTTTCTAATATGACCTGCTAATACATAGTTTAAGCTGTTATATTCACTTGACGCTCTATCAAGCTGTGCTTGCATTCCGCTTAATTCTTTTTGAGCACTTATGATTTGCGTTTTAGATTGTTTAAGATTGTTATTTGCATTTTCTAGTTTCTGCTGATTTTTATAAAGCTTGTTTGTTTCAACGTTCTCTAGCCACTTAAGGTGATTAATTTTTGCTCTCGTTTGTCTTTTCTTTGTTTCCAAATCCTGTGCAGCATAAGACGTACAGCACGCCAACGTGTTGAACAGAATTGAAAACAGAACAAATAAGCTTAATAGTTTTTTCAAACAGCTATCCTCCTCAGATGCCCTACTTGCTAAATACCGGAAGTAGCATCAACAGCCCCATACCTGCTGTCCATAGAATGAATGATACTGTTATAAGTCCTACTATTAATTTTTTATGTTGTCTGAAAAAATCCATTTTCACCTCACTTACAATATTTTAATACAAAAAAGCACCCTTGGCAATTTTGTTAAGACATTAAGCGTTGCTTTCCTGTTTTTTAAACTGCATTTCGTAAAGAGCCTTGTATTGACCGTTTTCGATATTCATAAGTTCATCATGATTTCCGAGTTCTACAAGTTCACCTTCATTAATAACTGCAATTCTGTCTGCATTTTTAATAGTAGACAATCTGTGAGCAATTACAAATACCGTTTTATTCTTTATTAAGTTATCCAACGCCTTTTGAACAATTGCTTCTGATTTATTATCAAGAGCTGAAGTAGCTTCATCTAAGATAACAATTGGTGTATTTTTAATCATTGCTCTTGCGATTGCAACTCTCTGTCTTTGACCACCTGAAAGCGTCATACCTCTTTCGCCCAACAATGTGTCTAAACCGTCAGGCAAATCAGCAATCATTTCTTGCAAGTGAGCAGATTCAATAGCTTCTTCCAACTCTTCTTGAGTAGCATCAGGATTTCCCATAAGAATATTTTCTCTAATCGTACCTGAGAATAGGAAATTGTCTTGAAAAACCATTGCAATATTGTGTCTTAAAGAGTTAATGCTCAAATCTCTAATATCTACTCCGTCAAATTTAATTGAACCTGATTTGATGTCATAAAATCTTGGTAAAAGATTTACTAATGTTGATTTACCGCCACCTGAATTACCTACAACCGCAACTGTTTCATTCTTCTTAACCGTTAAACTCAAATTCTTTAACACAGGTTGGTTTGGAACGTATTCAAACCAAATATTTTGGATTTCGATTTTGTCATTAAGACCTTTTAATTCAATAGCATTTTCTTTATTTTGGATTTCAGGCTTCAAATCAAACAATTCAAACACCCTGCCCATTGCAACAAAGATGTTTTGTATATTAGTAAGAGTACCACCCAATGTTTTAACAGGTTTGTATAATAATAATAAAGAAGTTACGAATGATGCAAAACTACCTGCCGTCATTTGACCGGATGTAATCAAGTGAGTACCGTAAGCCAAAACTAACGCAATACCGCAAGAAGCAATAGTGTACATCAATGGTGACATCCAAGCTGCACGCTTTGTTAATGACATATTAACACGGAACGATTCCCAAATTTGGTTGCGGAAGTATTCTTCTTGTCTTTCTTGAAGTTCATAAGCTGCCATAACCTTGTTACCGGTATATGTTTCATTAATATTGGTTGTAATATTACCACCAATAACCATATTTTTGTTAGAAGCAGATTTAATTCTTTTTCTTATTAGTGCAACAGGAATAAAAGCGATACATAAAACTAAAACACCAATAAATGCAAGCTTCCAAGAACTGTATAGCATAACGGCGATTAAACCTAATGCACCGAAAAGGCTTGTTGTAATTGTTTTAATTTGGTCTACAATACCTGATGAGGCGGTTTGCGGGTCGTTCATATATCTTGTAATAATGATACCAGAAGGGTTCTCATCATAGAATTGAGGATCCATGTAAATTAATCTGTGGAACAAATCTATCTTTACATCATTTGTAATTCTTTGTGACGTCCAAGCTGAAATATAATCATTTAGATATCTTAGAATACCTTGAAATGCCGCAAAAGCAATTACACCAAACGGAATAATCAAGGCAAAAACTTGCCAAGTAAGAGTAAATTCGTGACCCCAAATATGGAATATCCAATCTTGCTTCCCAACAACATAGTCCATGAAAGGTTTAAGCGCAAATGCTGTTACACCATCCAATAGACCTAGCGGAATAGCTACTAAAAAACCGCAAATAATTCTAAACATGTAAGGTTTTATATACGGAAAAATTCTCTTTAATAACCAACCGTATTTAAACGAGTTTTTCGCCGTTGTCATATCAAGTTTCATATTCTCATATCCTATTTAAACTTCTCCCTTTTCCATTTAAACACAAAGTTAACAGATTTAAAAGTTTCGAATTTTACCAAGCATTGAACCAATAAAAAAAAGCCACTATTTATAGTGGCCAGTGAATTTTCATGTTAAATAGAATTTTTGTTAAATGGCAACTGCCATCATCTTATAGAGCCAATGTTTTGTACTCCAAGTTTTGTTCCATGAAATCGATTGGCGTATTATAATCATAAGGAATTGAAATACTTATTTCACTGTTTTGCAATTTTTCCAAGCCGTAAGCGTCCACAAATCTTTCATCCAGTTTCAGTGTATAATTTCCCGGAGCTAAACCTGAAATATAGAATTCACCTGTTGAATCTACGGTTGAATAATTAACTTCCTCGCCGTTTTCATTAATTAAAACAACTACAAAATCAGTAATTTTTAAATCACGTTCAAATTCGTCAGAAATTTTCAACACACCTGAAACAGAGCCAACCGTACTTAATAAAGGAATTTCAAGTTTTGTAGTAGAACCGCCGTCAATCTTGATTTTTTTAGTGATTAAATCATTTGTAAGCGGAGCAACCGTAATCGGCAATTGATCCATATCAATAGAAACCGTATAAACACCTTGAGTCAGACTTGAAGAATAGGTTCTTCCGCGTTTATTAGTCAAGCAAGTTTCGCCTGACCAACTTGTAATCAGCGGAACATCCTTAATCGGAATATCAACTTTTTTATCGAATTTACCGTTTTTATTAACGTCAACAAACGCAATAGCTTCAAAAATACCTTTATCCAAATCTTCCTGACCAACAGATTTCAAACCGTGATTAAACAATTGGAACGCGTCATTGAAAACAAAATTGATTGAGTGTCTGTTTGTAGTCGGAGTGAACATATTGTCAATAAAGTAACCGCCGTTTTGAGAGTATTGATAACCGACAGCCATTGTTTGACCTGATTTTGCACGGTAGCCAAGGTTTACGTTAAAATCATTACCGCCTTGACCGCTGTATCTGAAACCGTAACCAACACCAAGAGTTAAACGTTTCCAAGTTGGGAAAGTATAGCCGAAGCGGAACATATTATAGCCGTTTTTGTAAGTTGCGGTATTGTATCTTACGATACTGTGACCAAGCGTAAATCTACCGTGGTTTCCGGGAATTGGAACATCTAATTGTGCATAATTATCAGCATATTTTGAGTGATAATTTCTGTTCATAGATGTTTCATAGTCGTATTTTGTATCATACAAGCTTTCGCGTCTGCCGACTTGAACTCTTGCCCAGTGACTTATATCACGAGAAGCGTTTGCATCATAAAAATAGTTTTTGTTTCTGCCTAAATCGTTAGTACCACGTCTATAAAAGCTGTTAAATCTTAAATTGGCAACCTTAGGGATTTTTGTAGATGCATTAACAGAACCTTCATCAAACTTGATTGTTCCACCTTGGTATCTGTGGTTCATGTTTGAATAATATCTGCTGTAACTACCGCTTGCGCTTGTAGAATTAAAGCTGATACCACCTGAAACCTTACCGCCTGTTCTATCATTTTTAGAAGTTGAGTCACTACTTGCGATATAAAAATCAGGTGAAGTTTGAAATAATTCAACTTTAGAATTGAATCTTTTTGGTTTAAGAATTTTACCTGAATATTTTGATAAATCTTTTTCGTATTCGCCCGTACCTTTTACGATGTAGCCGGCATGAGTGTATTCTTCTCTAATATCGTGTGCAATGCTTGCGCCGGCAGTAAATCTTCCTTTAATATTTTTGTTATTAGGACTTACCCATTCAACGCTGTTTAAAGTTGTAGCACCTTCCAAGTAATTTACGCTCTTTTGAGTACCGCTTACTAACAATGTGTCGTTTGTCGGAATTCTATAAATTACACTTGAACCGTTTCTTTCATACAACTTGTCACCTGTCAATTTTGATTCAAATGTTACATTATCTTTAATGCCGTATTGGTAACCGATACCAGCTGTAACCTTTTTATTATTTCCGCGATAAATATTTGCACCTTCTCTAAAAAATCTGTTTTGGTACCCCCAAACACCGGCGTAAGCAGTTCCACGTTGTTCTTTTTCGAACGGTCTTTCACCAAAAATTGAATATCTTTCTTCTTTAATTAATTCAATTGTGCCGTCTTCGTTAACTTCTTCCAACTTAATATTTTTAACAGGGTTTGGAAGCTGTACGTCACGCAATGTGTAATATCCGGCATAAGTATTAAGTAAAGTCGGTTCTAAATCATTTACGGTTAATCTAACTAAACTTGTCGGTTTAACATAACCGTTAAGTTGTTGTGGAGGTGTTTTTTCGTAATCATAATTCCAAACTTGCGCACCAAAAATATTTGTACCTATATTGGAATCAACATCGTTCACACCTCTAACTTTACCTAATTCGTAAAAATATTTGTCTTTGCCTGTTTCTTTATCTTTAATACTGTTTTTATAAGTCGCGCTTAAACCGCCAAACATAAACGCATCAGAACGGTAATGATATTCAGTTGCCTCAACGCGATATTTTCCCCCAAAGAAATTACCGTTGATACTTGCTTGAGTTGCGCCAGATAATGTTCCATTAATTGTGCTGTAGTTTTGACCGCTTATTTTCAAGTTATCGTTTTGGATATTAGATCTTAAACCGATTGTATTCAAGGTAATTTTACCTTGTTTTTTAGGACAAACAACATCTTGGTGTGCTCTAGGACCTTTATCTTCTGCCGTAATAACGTTACTGCTGTGCAAAATCGGAATATCGCGTTCAACATTTGCAATGATAGTCAGGTCGTTAAAATCAGTTTCGATTTTTGCACCAAAGATTTTTGATGCAGTATCAGCTGTGATGTAGGCTTCGTTAAACACGCCATCCATAATACCTTGTTGAACGAAGGTTGTCGGTCGATTTGAAATAGCATAATCGTTTACGAAAACACCTTTTTGAGATACAATACCGTCTTTGCCGTCAAGAGTTTTAAAAGCAATGATTTTATCCACGCGGTTTGCATTGTATCTGATATTGAAAATGTCGGCTAATTGTTTAAACGGAACAAGAATTTCATTCTTTTCGGTCAAAACGATTTCAACATCTTGATAAGCCATATCATTGATAGAAATATATGAGATAGTAGAATCAACAGCAAAAGCAGGCATGGTTAGTGCCAAGCCTATTGCTACTATTATTAAGTTTTTCTTTATTCTATCTAACATGATGGTTTATTGGTTGAAAAAGTGAAGAGTTACCGCCCTAGTCAGGGAGGTCGCAGCTGTTCGCGAAGCTTTGCTGAGCGTTACAGATGCGGGTGGGTTTCTATCAATGGAAAATGGAAAGTTGAAAATGGAAAATTGTTTTTAAATTTTCAAAAGTTGTATATCTTCAACATTGAACATATTTTAATTAAGAAATTGTAGCACCATATAAATAACTTCCAACTTTCTACTGTTAATTTTCAACTCAAAACCAATATCCATTACCCATCCCAACCTTCCCTAACAAGAAAAGGAATTCGCCTTCTCGGTCATTCCCTCTCTTTGGGGGAGCGGATTTTCGGTAGGGCGTAAGCCCGTAAGAGCAAATAACATGGAAATAATAAGAAAAATCCGTAAGGATTTGTTGTTATTGGAATGTTATGCTCGCCCGAATAATCCAAGACTGGGCTAGGGAGAGGGTTTTATTTTCCCTCATTCCTCTTTACTTTTTCAATGTTCAATTCTTCCACTAAGGGCATCCTTGCCCTGATTTCTATTTAACATGATTCCACCCTTAATTGGGCAGTTTGCAAGATTTACTTGCTATAAGCTGTGAACGTGACCGTTGCTTGATAAGTCCCTGCTTGGTCTTGTCCAACGTTATATGTACCTTGCACCGGAGTTTGCCCCACAATGTGCGTTACAGTTCCATTTGAACTGTTATTAATTTTTATTACATAACAATCTCCATATAAACCATAATTTTTTTGGAATTCTGAAGTCATCGGTTCTGAAGTTGTTACTGTTACCGGATAAGCAATTACATTCTTATTATTATTACCACCGCTCTTTGCATTCTCTATTGCCTCTGCGGTTGGTGAATTTCCAATATTTGCAAATAATAAACACCCGTCATTTCCATATGCAGAAACAAGCCCTTCTTCTACCGGAATTGTAGCTTGAACTACAAAGTCGTAATCATCATCACTACCATTTGTTTGAATGCTAAAAACGGTATTCAAACCGGTACTTACACCTGTAGTAGGATTTATTGAGCCTAAATCGATAGATGAAGACTGTTTAGAAATTGCCACGCTAGGCTGAACAGCCGTTTGAAGTGACTGTTCAGCTTCTGCATAGCCATAACTTTTTACTGTACCAATTGATACAGCCATTATTAAAAATAATAATTTTAAAGTTTTATTTTTCATATTTCCTTACTATGGAGTTACTTGAGTTAATACCATTGTTGATTTATAAACACCATTTGTATCAAGTGTTGAGAATGTTGAATCCAATGCTGTTGTTGCTAAATCATATTTAAAAGTATAGATACCATTTGTCAAAGGATATTTAACTTTATTTGATCCATAAACCGGAGTCACTTCTGTTGCACCTGTATTAGCGACTGTATCTACTTTTGGCGTAATCTTTATTGCAAATGCATTTGGGTTTTCTTGTGATTTTGGAGATGCAGAAGTCGCACTAATAATAGACTGTTCATCAGGAATTTTTTCTGTATTGGCAAAAACTAAATAGAAATCATTATCACTTGACGCTCTTAATGCATTATAGCCAGTAGTACCTGCAGTTGCTGTTAGTTGTACAGCATCGCCAGTTTGACTATTTGTAATAACTTGGAATTTTGCCAACATTGGAGTTGTAATGTTAATATTAGAATAGTCATCTAAGAACGTTACAGATGAAGTACGATTAGTATCCTGAGTTGTAATATCAATAAATGGTGGCAATGTCAATTGCAATTCTGCGCTTGCATTGCTTGTTTGACCTGTTGCTGTACCAGGAGCTAAATTTTCTGCAAATGCCGGGCTTACTAGAGCGAAAGCAAGTGCAATTGGGAGTAATTTTACGATTTTTTTCATAGGGTAAACCTTCCTTTCTTAAATGTTTTTACACGTTACCTTGTATATTTATATTTGTTTCTTTTTTAAGATAGATTTTTTTGCCGTTTTCATCAAAATATGAAACTACCAATCTTGCGGTATACTCACCGCTATCTTTAACTTTATTCATATTTAATTTTTGTTTTATAACACAATGATTATTATTACCAACAACTTTGCCACCAAGAGCAATTTCTTCTACAAGTTTTTTACCTTGCAAAACTTGCAGGTTTGCTGTTGTTCTAATTTTACCGTTACCTTTGTCTAGAATTTTAAATGTAACATAATAGCCGTCTTTTTCTTTTGTAATATTAAAGCTTTCGATTTCACCGCTTTTTGAAACTTTACCTTTGTCTACATAAACCGGCACCCCGATTCTTGTTTTTACAACTAATTGAGCACCAATTCCGGCTCTACCGGTAGGCAAATTCATTTCTTTCGGGTTAACATCTTCTATATAAAGCATTGTTCTGCTTTCGCCATCAGGAAGTTGGTTTAAGTTTGCAATATTTATTCTGACTTTTTGGTTTTTTCCCTGAGCAACTGTAAATTCTGATGGTACAAAACGGATTTTTTTAGACAAATCGTGTGTATCATTTGTTGCCTTATCAACCATTACAACTTCGCCCTTATCATCAATTGTGAAATATCCAGGATAAACCTTAAAACGCATAGGAACTTGTGAATCACCTTTTACCTCAATCGCCGTCGTTACATAATTGCTTTTAAGTTTATTTGCATTAATCTCTACACGAGTCGGAGAAACAGCAACTGACGCAAATGCAGGTACTGTCATCACTAGGGCTAAAGTCGTTGTTAGTATTTTTTTGTTTAGTGTCTTGAACATGTTATTTCCTTGTCTTTTTTGAACACCTCCCTTGTTAGGGAGGTCGCAGCCATTCGAGCGGAGCTAATTACGGATGCGGGCGAATATCGACATTGTCGTTGTGGAATATCTGGGATTAAAACCCACCATACCCCTCCCTAATCAGGGAGGGAACACTGTTACGTTAACCGGCTTCACGCAAGATATAGCGCACCTTATTGTCATAATTTCCGGCAGGTAAAAACTTGCCGTCTTTTGTTTCGACCGAATACTCGACTGAAACGTATTCATTATTCGCAGGGGCTTTGCCCCTAGCTAAAATAATTTCTTTACCTTCCTGCAACAAAACTCTTTCTTGCAAGCGTTCGCCCACATTAGAAGAAGCTGTCACAGTTCTTACATAATAATTGCCGGCTTTTTCGCCAAAATTATCAGCATTTACGGACAATTCCCAATCACAATTAGAATTAATATAAACTAACGGTGATGTTTCATTTGTAACTTTTTTATTTTTATTGAATGCATCAGATGCCCCAACCGTAATCCTTGGAACTTCTCCATGCAAACTAATCTCTTGCATAGTCGGAACTATAAACTGCAAATTAAACGTAGTAGTTGAAGCTATTTGGTCGGTTTCAACATCTGTCGCCTGAACCTCAAAATTTATACTATAAGTTCCTGCAGGAATCATGCCGAAATCACGAATTTTTGCAACCATATTTTTGGCTACTCCGCCCATCGTTAAGGCGTTAAAAATATTTGAATATTCGTTATAGCGCAAATACACATCTTCACGTGTATTATTAATATATAAATTATTTAATGGAATAGAAACCTTGCCGTCAGAGCTTCTCACAGCATCATCAAGCGGTCTCACCGCTATATTATACACATTCCCGTCATCGCTATTGATTATCAAATTGCGCTCAATATTTTGTTGATGCACAACCGTATCGCCCTGATAGTCAACAATAACAAAGGATGCCTCAGATGGTACGCTTAGGCAAAACGCGAATAATGCTGTAATCAATAACTTTTTCACTAAAAAAAATCTTTCTATATAGTAAAGTTCTTATTATTATTGTAACAATTTGTAACAAAACCTCAATGCAAATTTCACTAAAATCATCCTTTTATACGACAACTTGCAATGAATATCCTCTTAAAAATGTACAACCTTGTTTTTATGTTTAACGGCAAATTTTGGAAAAACTTTAGTAATTTGTAGAATTTCGTTACAATGTGTTACAAATTGTCAAACAAAGGATTAATAAGTTAATATAAACTAGAGGAGAATAGCATTAGCCTTATTTAAGGCTAAGCTGGATTTGGGGAAATCGTTTTGAAAAAACTGGTATTATCGTTTTTTGTGCTTATATTAGGCACACTTGCGTCTTTTGCGGAAGGTAACACTGCAAGTGCAGATTTTAGCATAACTATTCCTCGTTTTGTTAAAGTAGAAGCAACTTCAAGTCCTGTACTTACTGCAAATATTACAGATAGAACAGGAAATTTGTACTCACCGCTTTCAACAACTTTCAGAGTTATTTCAAACAGTTCTGAAACTACAAATTTGTACCTGAAAGCAAATGTGGTTACCGAGGGCGGATTCGAAGAAGCTATGTTTGAACAAGGGGATAGAGTGTATATAGCGTTTGCAAATCTTGCAAACAGACCAAAATCGCAGGCTTTAGCAAACTGCAAAATGGGAGCTATGCCAAAAGATAGTCCGGGCATTGTTGCTTATCCCGTGGCTTCAATTACTGGTGCAAAACACAAATTTCTTTCAGGAGAAGGCAAGTATGAAGTTTATGCAGAAACGGGAACAACTTTTGTAACAGTAAATGTCGGCTCGAATGTTTTAAGGTCGTCATTTGCAGGCAACGATCCGAAAGGTTTTTATCAAGCGGTGTTGTCGCTGACAGAAGCGGATATATAAATTGAAAATTGAAAATTGTATAAAACATTTTTTAATAAATAAGTTCAATCTTAAACAAATTTTATATTAGGATTTTTTTAAATAATTTTCCATTTTCCACTTTCAATTTTCAATTCAACAAAGCTTACTCGCTTTCGCACCATAACAAAGAAAAAATGGAAGTAAAAAAGAAGAGGAGAAAACTTAATACTAAATTAGCGGCTGCTTCGCTGTTGGCAGTGTATTTGAGTTGCGCTCCGATTTTTGCTATCAACACTATTATGAGCGCAGAACCTCAAAATTCAGAACTCCTTGCGCTCTCAGAAGAAACAATTATCCCAATTAAAAAGGATTATGACTCTTATTTAATATCCTCAAAGCCTGATTTTTCATTACTGGAGCTCAATCCCGCCAAACCGATTAAATTAATAAATCCACTGTATTTAGACACCACAAAAACAGCGAGACCGGTTATCAAGACAATCGTGCCTTATAATCCGAATACAGAAAATACAGATTCAGATTATTTCTCCTCCGAAATCGACGAAAACACCCCAATGAATCCTCAAAACGTAACCCCAACTGCAATTGCAACTCCGCGACCTGCTACTGACACGCAAGAAAAATCGGATTTCTTTGCGCCACCTAACGTTGCAGACGAGTCTGTTCAAAACATTGAAACAGGAGATGAGTCGACTTATGTTGCAGGAGTTGACACTAACAACGCAGAACAAGTTGACTTGGAAGGCAAAATAATTAGTGATATTGAATTCCGCGGTCTGCGCCTGCTTTCTCCGAATATAATATCTGCAAAAATCAAAACTCAATCAGGCTCTTTGTTTAATGAAGATTTACTGCAACAAGATTTGCAAAGAATTTATGCTATCGGCTTCTTTACCGATAAAATGGCAATTGAACCGACCCTAAATTCAGACGACACGGTTACTCTAACGTTTGAACTCCAAGAAAATATTGCGGTTTCTGACGTTTCTATTGTCGGCAATACAGTAATTTCAACAATGGAATTAATGCCGTTTGTAATGCCTTTAAAAGGACTTCCTCAAAACATCTCCAACATAAATACTGCAATTGATAACATGAGCGGTTATTATCACAAAAAAGGCTACATCTTAGCAGGAGTAAGCTCTGTTGATGATGATCCCGACGGCGCATTAACTTTTACCTTAACAGAAGGCGTGATTGACAAAATCCTAATCGAAGGCAACGAAAAAACGAAGGATTATGTCATTGAGCGTAATATTATGACCCAGCCGGGGACTGTCTACAACGAAAACTACCTCAAAGAAGATTTAGGCAGAATTTATTCGACAAAAATATTCAAAGAAGTAGACAGGCAAATTCTCCCAAGCGACACTGTGGATGGCGAATACAACGTTAAAGTTGTCGTTAAAGAAGACACATCAAACAGTTTAGCAATCGGTGGCGGCATTGATAACGGTTTAGGCGCATTCGGTTCTTTAACCATCAGCGAAAACAACTTCCTCGGCAGAGGTCAAAAGCTTTCTGCAACAGGAATTTTGGGTTCAGGAATTTTGTTAAGCGATGCTTCTATCAAAAACAGAATGAATTATCAATTTGAATTGAATTTCTTTGAACCTCATTTCTTGAATGCCGATAATTCACTTATGAGCAAGCTTTATTACCGCGATATGGGCAGTTGGCAAGTTCCACTTGCAATTGAACGTAGATTTGGGATAAATGCGGGTGTAGAGCATAAATTCCGCAACGTAGAAGGTGTTACTGCTGATTTTACAACAGGAATTGAACATATTAGTTTGAGCGAAGGTGATTATAACAAGATTTCCCAAATGTATGCAATTAGAGGTTTAGATATCGCTCAAAGAGCCAAGCAATTGACAGGTGGTACATTCATCAACTTTGCTCCGGGGATAAGATACTCTACGCTTGATTCGGACGAAAACCCAAGAAACGGCATCGTTGCAAATGCCAAGTATATTGAAGCAGTCAGCATAAGTTCGATTAAAAATACCAACGGACGTATTGCCGGTGGTATTACAAAATATTTCTCTGTCCTCAAAAAATCATCATTTGCTTTAAATGCAAGAGGCGGTATTAAAGTTCATGGTGACGACATGCCGGAAGTTATGGCATTTAGACTTGGCGGTCCTTATTCAATCAGAGGTTTTAGAATGAGCGGAGTCGGTTCCGGTGACGCGTTCATCATGGGTTCGGCAGAACTTGCTACTCCTTTACCATTTTCAGACAGGGTTAAATGGGATTTCTTCCAAAAAATTCGCTTGACATTCTTTGTTGATGCAGGTAAAGTCTTTGACCCGACAATTTCAAGCAGATTGTATGATAGACCTATGAGTGCTATTACCGCAGGTGTTGGTTTGAAAGTTTACGTTCCCGGCGTTGGTCCGATTTCGGTTGATTACGGTATACCGATTACCAACCCAGGAAGCTACGGTTCAAAAAATGGCTACTTTACGTTTGGTACAGGCGGAATGAATTATTACGGATATTAGCCCCCAAAATATCAGATAAACCAATTGCAAAGTTTTTCTCTGCACAAATCTTCTTCCAGTTCTTGAATAATGTTTGTCCTTGTCATTTCATAAGTTACGGGAGTTATAGAGATTTTATTATTACGAACGGCTGCAATATCAGTAGACGCATTTTCAGGTTCGTTTACCAATTCTCCAGCCATCCAATAATAAACTTTTCCGCGAGGATCAACTCGTTTTTCATAAGCATCCGTAAACATTCTGCTTCCGAGTTCTGTTGCTTCGACTCCGCCGATATCTTCTTTTTCAAGCCCCGGAACATTTACGTTTAAAATTGTTTTTGATGGAAATTTTTTAATATCAATCTTATCTAAAAGTGTAGCAATGAATTCTGCCGCTACTTTGAAAGACTCATATTCCGTACTCATACTGGCTAGAGAGGTGGCAATACTCGGATAGCCCATCATTGCACCTTCCATCGCACAGCTAACAGTTCCTGAATACAAAATATCAGCACCTAAATTAGGCCCGTGATTAATGCCTGAAATCACTAAATCAGGAAGTTCATCTTTTTCTAAAATAGCGTTTATTGCAAGTTTTACACAATCACCCGGAGTCCCTGTTGTCATCCAACAACGCTTTGCACCGTATTTTGCGTCAACTTCTTCCACTCTCAAAGGAGTTTGAAGCGTTAAAGAGTGTCCTGCTGCACTTCTTTCCCTATCAGGTGCAACCACATAAACATCATGACAAGGTGAAAGAGCTTCTATCAAGGCTCTGATACCATTAGCTAAGATTCCATCATCGTTAGATATAAGTATTTTCATATAAAAATCTCCTGATAGTTCAATTATAACAAAAACATTTCTGTTATAAATTGTCCCAATATCACCCAATTGGGTATAACAAAATTGCTTAGATGACTAATATCTATTTGACGAACTTTTTTATTTAATTTACTTAAAAGAAAGGAAGTTAAATATGTTAAAACCAATTTTTGCAAAATTTACACCGATTAAAAACTTTGCTTCTATTGTCAAACAAAGAAAGCAAGCAATCAAATTTTTCAGATTTGATACTCCTACAGGATTTACCAAAGATGAATTTATTCATAGCGTAAAACAATCTAATGCAGAAATCCCTGAAATTTACTATTAATTTTGGGGATTATTCCCCAAACAAATTCAATTGTGGTGCTTGAACTTCGATTTCTGCATCAACTTTTGCTTTTGATTTTCCTTTTGCTAAATTTTTAGAAAAATCTCTTTGCATTCTGCTCATAAGTTCTTCCGAACGCTTAACAACAGAGTTTGGCAAACCTGCCATTTTAGCGACCTGAATACCGTAGCTTTTACTTGCGCCTCCTTGAACAATTTTACGCAAGAATTCGATTTCGCCGTTTTCTTCGCTCACGGTTATTCTGTAATTCTTTATTTGCGGATAAGAATTGGTCATAACGTTCAATTCGTGGTAATGAGTTGCAAAAATACATCTCGCACCGATTTTTCCTGCGATATATTCAGCCACTGACCAAGCAATAGCAACGCCGTCATAAGTGCTTGTTCCGCGACCTATTTCATCAATCAAAATAAGACTCTTGTCGGTTGCACTATTCAAAATGTAAGCTGTTTCTGTCATTTCAACCATAAATGTTGATTTGCCCAGTGTTAAATCATCGCTTGCACCGACACGTGTAAAGATTTTATCAAGAATACCGATTTTACCAAAATCAGCCGGAATAAATGAACCGATTTGCGCGAGTATCGCAATAAGTGCATTTTGGCGCATATAGGTTGATTTACCTGCCATATTAGGTCCTGTTAAAATCATAAATTCTGTTTTTGATTTATCGGAGCTTGAAAGCTCAATGTCATTCGCTACATAAGTTCCGAGCGGAAGAATTTTTTCTAAAACAGGATGTCTGCCGTTTTTGATAAAGAAATCACCGCTTTCATCGAGTTCAGGACAGGTATAATTTTGTTCAACTGCGATTTCTGCAAATGAAGTAAATACATCAAGTTCGGAAACGCATTCCGCAGTTTCTCTGATAACCGTTACAAACTCTTTGGAATAATTTCTAAAATCACTAAACAATTTATATTCCAATTCAAACGCCTTAACTTGAGCAGTCAAAACTTCATCTTCGTGTTTTTTTAGTTCATCCGTAATAAATCGTTCTGCACCTGAAAGTGTTTGTTTTCTAATATAATCAGGAGGGACTTTGCTCAAATTAGAATTAGTAACCTCAATAAAGTAGCCAAAAACTCTGTTGTAACCGACTTTCAGAATATTGATTCCCGTTCTGTCTTTTTCTCTTTGTTCAAATTCTTTAAGCCAGTTTTCGCCGTTGCACATCAAATCGCGCAAATAATCCAAATCAGAGCTTACGCCTTGTTTTATCAAACCGCCTTCTTTAATCGTGATTGGCGCGTCTTCACTGATTGTGCGTTCAATTAAATCCGCATAATTGTTCAAACTATCAAGCTCGTTTTCAATTTTATCGAAAACAGAAAGTCCAATGCTTTTTGCAACATTCACCAAATCAGGCAATGCTTGAAGTGAAGTTTTTATGCTCAAAAAATCTCTCGGATTAGCCGTACCGTTGCTCAGGCGTGTTGAAAGTCTTTGAATATCATAAATATTTTTTAATTGACGTTCGATTTCGTAGCGTTCGTTGGAATTTTCAACCAAACGTTTTACAACTTCCTGACGCTTCATTATTCGGTTCAAATCCTTTAGAGGCTGACATATCCAAGATTTCAGAAGTCGTGCACCCATATTTGTATTTGTTTTATCAATTGCCCAAAGTAGAGAACCGTATTTATTTTTCTCTCTCAACGTTTCGGTTAATTCAAGGTTTTTGCGCGTATTAGCGTCTATTGCCATATATTCTGAAAGCTCATAAGTTTCAATTCTTTCAAACTTTGGGAATCCTTCTTTTAGGTTTTCCCAAATATACGCAAGCAACCCTGCTGCTGCTCTAAAGCCTATCGGGCAAGAATTGTAGCCGATTGCATCAAGCGAGCTGATTTTAAACACCTGCTGTAAATTGTTTTTTGCAAAATCTTCTTCAAAAACCTTCGCAGGAACTTTTGAGCAATTATAAAGTTTTGTAATTTCGTCAGGCAAATCAACTGTTTCTTCAGGTACGATTTGGAACGGTTGAAGCTTCATTTTCTTTGCAGGTGCAACGATTTCCGCAGGTTGAATACGTGCAAGCTCCGTAATAAGAGTTTCTGAAGTTAATTCAGAAGCTTTAAACTCACCTGTTGAAATATCCGTATACGCAAAGCCCCACTTTTCACCGTTTTTGAAAATAGCACACATATAATTGTTGCTGTTTTGGTTCAAAAAGTTACTTTCTAAAAGCGTTCCTGCCGTAATAATTCTGACAACCCCACGCTTAACAATACCTTTAGCTTGTTTTGGATCTTCCAATTGTTCGCATATCGCAACTTTGATATCTTTTGCAACAAGTTTTTCCAAATAACCGTCTACCGCTTTTATCGGAATACCTGCAAGAGGAATTCGACCCAATTTTGCACCACAATCACGCCCTGTCAGAGTCAATTCAAGTTCACGTGACATAATTACCGCATCTTCAAAAAAAGTTTCGTAAAAATCACCCATTCTATACAAAAGCAAACAATCAGGGTGTTCTTTTTTGATTTCCAAATATCTCTGCATCGCAGGTGTAGCGTCTTCTACACAAACATCAGTTGTATTTACTAGATTAATTTCAGGCTTAGTCATACCAATAATTGTACATAATATAATATAGCGGTGCAAGTTTTATTTGTAAAACTTTACGTTCCATCATGGTATAATCTGATTACGAGGTATAAATATGTTCAGATTAATAAAAATAATTTTTAACGCATTTCTTCTTGTACTAGCAATTATGGGATTTAACGCTATTGGCGGACAAAAATATGTTGAAGCGGTAAAAGTCAGCGTTGGAAATTTTATCCAAGAGCATGCGTTTGAAAGTGCTAAAAAAATCGGCAATTTTTCTAATCTGAACGAAGAATATCAAATTGATAACGCAGTAAACCTTGTAGGCTATAAAGCCGTACTTGCGGAACATAAAGCTTCCGGTCAAAAGATGGTTATTGTGGATTCCGGCAAAAAACCTTTACTAACCCAAGAAGATATTAAAAGTGCGCAAGTTGAAACGAAGTTAAAAGATTTGTCTGAAAAATTTAAGTATCAGGCAATAACGGTACAAGATATAAAAGTTACAAATCGCGGAACAATGAAAGTCTACGGCAAGCAAGTTCCTTATGCAAAATTTGACGCACACGTTACAAAACTTCCGTTTTCTGATGTTTCTGGTATCGTAGCAAGTGTTACAACTTCTGACGGTTCAGAAAAACTTGCTCTTTCAATCAGTGAAAAGAAAAAGTATTCTCAATTAATTACAAATGAATTTTATAGAGGCGTAGAAGAAAATTAATTTCCTATCACAAACTTAAATAGTATTCTTTCAACAATTTAGCGTCATCTTCAATATTAGGGCTTTCGCAAACAACAGCACCTTTTACATCAAAAGCTTTGAATGCTTTTAATAAATCTTTATAGCTAAAATCGGATTCTTCCAAATTTAAATGCTTCTTTTCACCCTTTGCACCGTATTCTATACCTGCAACGTGGGCATGAAAATTATCCAGTGCAACTTGTCCCAACTCATTTCCGATTGTTTCAAAAATTTCTGAAAATTCATCATAAGTATTTACTATACCGTTATATCTGGCATGAAGATGTGAAAAATCTACGCAAGGCAAAACTTGTTCAAACTCTTTAGAAAGTCTTACAATTTCATCTAAATCGCCCCATTGAGTAGCTTTACCCGTTGTTTCAGGTCTAATCCAAATTTTGTTGCTTGTTTTTGCAAGCGCGTCTACAATAATTTGAGTTTGTTTTGCAACCTGTTTATATACAAGCTCTGCATCCATTCCCAAATAATAAGCAGCATGATAAGTTATACTGTAACCGCCAAGCTCATTTGCAGTTTCTGCAGTTTCAATAATTCTCTGTGTGCTTGCTTCAACTTTTTCTTCTTCTCTAGCGTTCAAGTTCACATAAAAAGGTGCATGCGCAGTGATTACTTTTTTAGAATTACCGACAGCTTCACGACTTTTGTCGCTTATTCTGACGCCTCGTACAAATTCCAATTCAAGTCCATCCAAATTCATATCATCAAGAACTTTAAAACCGACTTCATATCCTTTGCCGTCTGCCTTAAGCGGTACGCCTGCTGTTAAAAAATTCAATTTATCCATAATCTTACCTTATTACTTAAATTCTTCCCCGATTTTCGGATTAACAATTCTGATAAAATCTTTGCTATCGCCCATAAAAAAGCTTCCGAATTGCATTACTGTCGGAACAACAAGCCCTTTGGAAGTTGCAATAAAGAATTTATCATCTTCAATTTTTGCAACAGTTCCTGCAGGATGCGGGACGCAAAAGGCATCTGAGGCAACTTCTACCTTCATTATTTTCATCATATTTCCACGGAATGTCGTGTTTGCAAGTATAAATGGATTTAAAGCTCTTACAAAGCGTTCGATTTCTTCTGCGGTTTTATTGTAATTTATAAATAATTCCTGCTCGCTCAAACCTTTTCCAGAAATAAAATCGCCATTTGGCTGTTTTATTCTTGGCAAAGGTTGATTTTCATAAGCTCTTAAAACTTGTAAAAGAAGTTCAATCCCAATAACGTTAAGTTCGTTAAAAATTGTACCCATCGTTGCTTTTGAATGTATATGATAAGGTTTTTGTGCAATAATATCGCCGGTATCAAATTTGTCATCCATAAAATGAATAGTGACACCTGTTTCGGTTTCACCATTCATAATAACACGCGAATAAGGGTTTCCGCCTCTGTATTTTGGAAGCATTGAAGGGTGAACGTTGATAAATCCATCCTTTGTGGCTTCTAAAAGAATACGAGGAATTTTGTAGTTAAACGAACAAACAACTGCGGCATCAACATTCAGTGCACGGATTTTTTCGATTAATTGAGGCTCGTCCAATTCGTCATAATCAATATAATTTAATCTTCTTGAATAAACAAAGTTTTTGAAATCGTAATACATGTTGTGGTCTTTTTTAGGGCCTAGAACGCCAACAATATTAACGCCTGCCATCAACAGACCATCAAGCCCGATATAAGCCATATCAGGAATTCCAACAAAAAGTATTCGTTTTTTAAACATCGTTCTATTGAACATTAAGCACTAACCTTTGCCTTAATCATATCTTCAAGAATTTTTGAACAGTCATTAACCATATTTGTGCAGTGAGCTTTTCTTTCAGGAGATGCCATATCCATTCCTCTTGTCAAAACTCTGCAACAAGTAGCTTTGTGAGTTTTTGTAAATTCTGAAATAAATTCTCTAGCGGTTGCTCTTGCTTGAACATCGTTGCCTGCTTGATTTTCTCGACCGAATAAGTAACCTAAAACTATTTGTGAGCCTGCAATTGCGCCACACAAACAGCCTGAACCCATTCCGCCTGAGAAAGAAGTTGCAACAGGTAAGAGTTCTTTTGGAACTAAACCTTTTTCAATAGCTTCCATAACTATACTTTCAGAACAAGAATAACCTTGATTAAAATATTCAGCTGCTTTCACTTTTTTCGTCCTCGCTTTATTTTATATTACCATTAAATCCGATTTTTAACCAGAGGGCAAAAGTGAATATTGCTATTTTAATCTTTCTAAAGGATTTTTCGCTCCTATTGACGGTAAGAATCTGACATCCAAAAGTTTGTAGTCTTTTATTTTACCAAGTTTATTTCTTATTATTTCAAATTTTGTATGCAATATATATGCAATATTATTTTCATCTTTAATTTGGCTTCCGTCATATTTTACGAAGTCTAAACCTTTACTATTGTAAAGTTTTATTGCACGAATAGTATCTTCCGAATACGGATGATTATATAACTCTCTCGCATGAGACATATTTTTGCCAATACTTTTTGCTAAATATTCTTCAAATATCCCGACATCCAATCCTGAAATAATATATGATACAGGTGTAAATTTTTGAGGATTATTCGCTATTCTATTATAAAAAGAGCGCACATGAGGATTATTTCTATAATCTGCATCCACAGCTCCTATATACGCACGAATATTCTGCTCATCAGGCTTCAATGGTTTCTTGCTTTCTGCAAGAGGTTTGTTCAATACCCTAATCAATTTACCCTGTAATTTTTTTACTAAATCTAAATTTGATACCGGCGCAAAACTGCCATTTGTTTCTGCAACCCAATGAGCAACAGGATATGTTGATTTAAAATTTGTATTACAATAATTTGTTGATATTTGCATAGAACACGTCCTTAAGCATTTGTTTTAAGTTTTCTTTGAGGTTTTACTTTTCCATATTGTTCAATTTTAGCCTCGTACAAGTGATTGTAATATTTTCTTGCATCTCTAGCTTTATATTCAGGATTTAGCTTCTTTTCTTTTGCAATTTTTGTTTCTGCTTTATCTATCATTGCAATAATATCTTTAATTTCAAACATACGTGTATTATCTACATTACGTTTCTTAAGCAAGTAATTAACAAACTTTTTGTTATTACCATTAATTCTCAAGTACAAACCAAGTACATCTTGATTTGCAGAGCAAATTTTTCTTTTGCCTACAGCTCTATCAGCTTTTCTTGTATCAGTTACAGAGGCAAAAATTTCAGGAAGCATTCCCAATCTCATTTTAGTTGCATTTTTTGTATATAAATCGCTCTGTTTTGAAAGAGTTTTTGCACCTAATTTTGGAGTTACTAAATTTAAAACATTATTTGCTACTATTCGTTTTAAAGCCTTAGGAGATGTATGTTCTTTTTGAATTTCTTTAACATTTTTAGCCAAAACATTCACATTTGATTGCTTTGCAGTATTTTCTGACACAGCATCAAATGTCTTTTCTGCGTCCGTAGAAACAGTCTTTGCGGAAACAGCCTCTGAAGTTAATTTATCTTTTAGTATATTGATGCAATTTTCTATTTTTAAATATGCTTTTTTAAAAATAGAGTATGACGGTCCAAAACCATAAGCTACTCGTTTATATTCTCGAGCCTTAAATTTTTTGATATCATAAAACGGATCTTTTATATTTTGTTTTAATACAGTATTTCTTTCCTCTTCTTTAGTACTATGAATAATTTTCCAAGCATTTTTTCTAAAAATATCCAATTGCTTTGTTGAAACATTGTTTAAAACATTACCTATTTGTTGAGGTGTATAATTTACAAATTCAACTAAAGATTTTTCCAAAAAACGTTTGGTATGTTTATCATTATCTGCTTTTTCGAAAATTCTTACCAAAGCAGCATAAGTTTCTTGTCTATTAGAATCCTCTATAGAATGAAATGAATAATCAAATGCTCTTAATAGATTTTTACGTAAATTCAAATTATTTTTATTCAAAGTTTGCAAAGATTTTAAAATATCTTTATCTGCACCACTTTTAAGCATTTCCTCTGTTAAGCCTAAATGGTGCGATAAAGATTGCATAAAATTGCTTGTATATTGGTTATAAATTTCAAAATAAACATCTTTGTTTAATACATCTGTACCTTTTAAGCTAAATTCGTTTTGTATTTTTTTCTTATCCAGTTTCATTTGGAATGAAGCTTTATCATAAGTTCTTGATTCAAAAAGAGCATCCAACTGCTTAACAGCATCAGGATTATCTTTATTCAAAATTAAAAAAGGTTTTATATCAGAATACTTCTTAACATACTCATTTTTAAAAGACGATTCAAGAAGTTTATAAGCCAATGTTTTTGAAGAATTGTCTTGAGATTTCAATACTTCGTCGTTTAACTGTTTTACAAATTGCAATGTTTTTAAATCGCCGTTTGAATCGGTTAAAACTTTTGCCAAGTCTGAAAAAGAATTTGAAAAACGTTCTACTAAATCATAATGAATTTGTTTTGGTTTTTTAATATTTTGGAAAATGGTATTTATAGCTTTTGAATCATCTATCTCTTCCGGTTTTCTGTAGAAATTAAATTGGTTATATTTATCTACCAATCTATCTAAAAAATACATCCTTTTTTCTGACGCATTTTTAGACATACCTGTGATATCCGTTAAATTCTGGTTTAAAATTGCAGCGGCTTTACGTTGAATATACTCTCTTCTTTTTACACTCATGCCACGAGCTTGAAATTGTACTTGACTGAAACCATCTATTCTATTCATGCCTATATCCCTTTTTTATTTAATTTATATTTAAAATAAAACGTGTGAAAATATTTTTTGCTAGTTCTATATATTGTACGCAATAAATCTACATAATTCTATAATTCTTTCAGGATAAATTCCAATAAGCATGGTAACAATTGTCGTTACCACAAGTACAAATTTTTGTGAAAAATTCGCGTTTAGAGTCGGAACAAGCGTATTTTTATCGCATTCAGCAAATAATGGAAGTAAAATTTTTAAATAATAATAAAGCGCAACTACAGTTAATAATAATAGTGCAAGCAAAAATGGAACAAAGATTAATCCGGAATTTGCAATTGCTGTAAATAAGTAGATTTTTGCAATAAATCCTGATGTAATCGGAATTCCTGCGAGAGCTAAAATTGAAACTGCATAGGCACCTGTTAAGCCATGATTTTTGTAGAAAACACCTTTAAAATCATCTACGTTCATAGAGTTTTTGTCGCCGTAAATATTTAAGAAAGCAAAAACCGAAATATTCATAATTACATAGCAAGCAAGATAAAATATTACGGTAGAGAGGTTGTATACAGATACAAGGCTTGCTGCTAAAAGTGCGTAAGATGAGTTTGCAGACGCAGAACACGCTAGAATTACTTTCACATTGTGCTCACGTATTGCATAAGTATTCGCCCAAAGTGCCGTGATTAAAGCTATAATTGCAACAGCAAAAGTGAGTTCAAAGCTGTTACTCAAAGGGAAAACCAAAAGTCTGCATAAGATTCCAAAGATTGCAAGTTTTGGTATTGTTGATAAAAACGCCAAAATTGAAGTTTCGGCTCCTTTATAAACATCAATAATCCAATTTGCAAACGGAAAGATTGCGAGTTTTGAAATCAGACCAAAAACTATCATAATAGCAGATATTGAATACATTATTGACGGTTCTTGATTTGTTATAACTTCATAGATTTTTGTAAGATTCAAAGAGCCTGTAATTCCGTATAAATATGAAACTCCAAACAAAAATATACCGCTTGAAATTGCAGAGGTTAATAAATACTTGAAGCTTGCCTCTTTTGAATAGTAGCCTTTTGAAGATGCAATTAAGAAATAAGTTGAAAAACTCATTAATTCAACTGATACAAAAAGTGTCAAAAAATCGTTTGCTGAAACTATATTCATAGCTGCAAAAATTGCAGTTAAAAGAATTGCGTGAAATGTGTATGCGTGACGTTTCATTGTTTTAACAAGATTTTTAGTGAGAAGTGCAACAAAAAATCCGCACAATAGGATTGCAAAATCAAATAACAAAGTATAACTGTCTGACATCAACGAGTTGCGGAACGCAAAATATTGCGGTTCAGTTTGCACAGTTGAAAGAAATACAATGCTCAATGATATTCCGACAATTGAAATTAAGCGTGCAAAGCGAAATTTTCTCGGATGGACGCACATGGATAAAATCAGTTGAAGGATTATAAAAAATCCTAAACAGGTTTGTGGAAGAAGTACATTAAATATATCGTTTAACATTATTTACCTTTCTTTTTGGGAATTGGGGATTTACCCCTCACCCGTATCCGTAAGCCTCAGCAAAGCTTCGTCAACGGCTACTCCCTCTCCCTCAAAGGGCGAGGGGTTAGTTGAGCATTCCCAATATTGCGTTCGGATACAATCCAAAAATTACCAAGCCTGCAAGAATTGCTGCAAGTACCAGAAACTCATGGACTGATATATCGTTGATTTTTTCGTATTCCGGTTTAAGTTCTGCAAAAAATCCTCTATGCAAGAATTTTAGCATATAACAAGAGCTTAAAATCAACAATGGTAGAGAAAATACGGCTGTAAATTTCAAAACTTCGCTCAAGTCAGAATTCATAGCACCGATTATTGTTAAAATTTCACTAACAAACGGAGCGAACGCAGGGACTCCTATTGAAGCCAAAACAATTAGCGTTGCAAATCCGAACAAGCGTGGCATAACGGTAGCAATTCCGCCAAGAGTATTGATATCTCTGTTTTTAAATCTCAAATAAACAATTCCCGCAACCATAAACAGACCACAAGTTACCAGTGCGTGACCCACCATGTGGAAAACTGATGCTGAAAGTCCGATTTTATCAAAAGCACATAGTCCTAATAGAATTAAGCCCATATTAGAAATACTTGAATAAGCGACGATGCGTTTGATATCGGTTTGAGCATAAGCAATAAAGGCTGTATAGATTATATTTATCAGAGCAAAAATTGCCAACGCAGGTGCAAGCCAATGGAAAGATACGGGCATGGTTTCATAATTAAATCTATATATGCCATACGCACCGGTTTTAAGCAAAATACCAGCTAAAATCATACTAACAGGAGTTGGCGCATTAGTGTGCGCGTCAGGCAACCAAGTGTGCAAAGGAACAATCGGAAGTTTCACGCCAAAACCTATGAGAAGGCAAATTGCTATTAGATTTTGGATATAATCAGGTATTGCAGAATCTACAATATCTGCAAAGTTTGCTGATAAAATTCCGTTTGAAATAAAATTATAATAATGCAGAAGCAGAATGCCTAAAAGCATTACCATACTGCCTAAAAACGTAAACAAAACGTATTTTACAGCTGATTTTTTAGCATTTTCTGCTTGTACTTCATCTTCCTCTCTCCATTTTCCGCCGATTAAGAAATATGCAGGAATAAGTTCTAATTCCCAAAACAAGAAGAATACGAACATATCAGACGCCGTAAAAATACCGAGAATTGATGACATTAAAAGTAAAAGCATGGAGTAATAGAACTTGTGACTTTTTCTTATATTTAATTTGCTTGCAAAGGCTGCAAGTAAAAATACAAACGAAGTTAAAACCGTTAAAATCATTGACACAGAATCGATTTGGAACGCAAATTTAACACCGATTGATTGCACCCAATCCAGTCCAAAAAAGTGAATTTCACTCACATAAGGATTTGCTGCATCAAAGCATGCCAGCATCAAAACCGAATACAAGAAATGGAACAGGCAAACGCCTTTTGTAAAACGGCGCACGACTATTTCGTTTTTTGTAAACAAAGGCGATATCACAAAAAGTGATACTACAAGTGGCATGAATATTAAAAATGGTATTGATAAAAATATGTTCATCATTTTCTCCGTTATTTGTTTTATTTTTGTGGATTGCTTCGTCACCTGTTTTTGTTGTTGTTCCTCGCAATGACTGAGTGTGATATTTACAAGTGGGCTGTCATTGCGAGGGCGATTAGCCCGTGGCAATCCATTGTGTCCTTACGGGTATTCACCTCACCCTAACCCTCTCCTGTAAGGCGAGGGAATAACCAAGACTTGTTTGCTCAATTGTAGGGTGCAATTTTTTGCACCAATAACTTTTCTCATTTACCCAACCCCCATTTGGCTGAGCACCCATTTATATGTTACAAGTACAAATGTTATTACTATTGTAACTAAAATAAACGCATACGCATTATACGTCTGTACATTTCCGCTCTGCAAAATTGAATCTGTTTCAGAAATCTTTTTAGAGCCGTTCGCCACAATATTTACAAAGCCGTTCATTATATATGTTTCAACAAAATCCGAAACATTGACGCCAAATTTTAAAACCGCAGCAAAAGGCTTGTAGTTACTTAGAATCTTCACGTCAACAAAATTACAAACCAAAGCAATTTTTTCATAAACAAAACTCAAAACATGATTGTAGAATTTTTCTAAAAGCTTTGGCGTCTTTGTTAATTTTATAAGCCAATTTTTTGTATAACAAATGTACACGAAAATCCAACCTGCAAGCGCAGTATAAAAAGGTTCTGCAATTTTGTATTCACTATGGCGTCTTATAAAGAAATAAAACGCAATATTCAAAACGAATAATATAGCAATCGGTAAATACTCTGCCCAATCAATTTTATTTTCCAACTTTTCGTCTAAAATCATCAGAATTGAAATTCTAATTATATAAAAAGCTGTTATAAATGAAACTACACAAAATAAAACTGCACCTATTCCGCTAAGCGAACCGAACAAAATTTCTTTAGCGACCATGCCTGAGAAGATTAAACCTGAAAGGCTAAGCGCACCGAGCAAAAATGTAACATATCCGACATAGCTGTTTTTTGTAGCTAATGACAGAAATAGCATTGATTTAATAAGAGCGTGAGCGATTAAAAATACAATTGCAGCTTTCACGTTTTGCGCACCTACTGCTAAAAACATCAAACCTAGATTTGCAGAAGTTGAGTATGCCAAAACTTTCTTCGGATGAGTTTCAATAGAAGCTAGAATTGAGCAAACAAGTGCCGTTAAGAATCCCAGAATCATTATAAAAATGAGTAAATTGTTATCTAAACTAAAAAACGGCAACATTCTTATAAGCAAATAAACGCCCGCGACAACCATTGTTGCGGAGTGCAAAAGGGCACTAACAGGAAGTTCCGCTTCCATCGCGTCCTGTAACCAAGTATAAAACGGAAATTGAGCTGATTTTACAGCTGCGCCTACAATAAACAAACCGCTAATCAAATAAAACATAGGAGTTGAAGTGTATGCACTTAATAGTGTTGAAATTGCGTTCATATCTTCAAACGACAAAGTCGCAAAAGAAGAATTTCCTGCGTAATTATACATAAAATAAGAAACCGAAATTATACCGGCTAATAAAGCTGTATCGCCAACTCTATTCATCAAAAATACTCGTCTTGAGGCGTCTGATTTTTCTTTCTTTTTGTAGTCAAAACCGATTAGCAAATATGACATTACTCCGACAAGTTCCCAAAAGAAATACATTTGGAAAAGGTTTGGACTGAATAAAAGTCCTGCCATTGTGAAATTAAATAAATTCAAGTATGCAAAAAATCTGTAATTTTTTGCTTCGTTTTTCATATAAGATATTGAAAACGCTTGCACCAAAAAGCTTATGACAAACAAACAAAGAGCTATTATAAGTGATAATTTATCTATATGTACTCCGCAAGTAATCATAAAATTATTTATTTTTATAAACGAAAAACTTTGTTCGATTGTTTCTTCGAATTTAAGTAAACTGGTTGAGCATAAAAGTGCACCCAAAAAAGATGACAAAAGTGTCAATGTATAAATAATTCTTTTATTTACATAAACAGAGAAAAATCTTCCGCACATTATGATTAAAAATATCCATAATGGGAGAAGCAGAATCAGGTAGGTGTTGTCTAGTATTATGTTTGGCATATTAGGTGGGGAATAAGGTTCTGTGGCGTTAGCCCCTCTCCAAGGGGGAGGGTAGAATTTCAAGTTGAGCTTTGCGAAACTTAGAAATTCGGGTGGGGGATGTTCTTTAGTACAATTATAATAAGCCCCCTCACGAAGTTGTAACACTCGTCATAGCCTCGCTAACAACTTCTCCCTCCCCCTTGGAGAGGGGCTAACGCTCTAATCCTTTATTCCCTTCTAATTCCCCCTTTCTTATAAATCACTATATTTATCTATATTATCACTTTCTTTTTTCTGAAACATCAGATAAAAGATATATAATGCAACTGCGAGTTCTACTGCACCTAAGCCGATATAAAATAACGAGATTATATAACCTTCAAAATTTATATTGTCGCAATAAGTTGCAAAGGTTATAAAATTTATGTTTATACCTAAAAGCATAAATTCAATAGAGATTAAAATTTTTATTACACTCTTCAATAGAACCGAACCCAAAAGCCCGATTAGGAAGAGTAGTAAGCCTATAAACAAGTAGTGGTAGATAGTCATAACTTAGAAAAAGAATAAGGTAACTGCTATTCCCTCTCCACGGGGGAGGGTAGAATTTCAAGTTGAGCTTTGCGAAACTTAGAAATTCGGGTGGGGGATGTTCTTTAGTACAATTATAATAAGCCCCCTCACGAAGTTGTAACACTCGCCATAGGCTCGCTAACAACTTCTCCCTCCCCCTTGGAGAGGGGCTTACGCCTTATTCTCTTTTTCCTCCCCTCCTTTCCAACATCGAAATTCCTGCAATTACAATCAAAAGCAGTAATGAAACAAGTTCAAATGCCCAAACATAGTCCACAAAAATTCCTTTTGCAAACGCTGAAATATTATCAAATGCAGTTATATGCGCTGTATCCATCAAGTTAAATGTGTCAGGCATCATAACAAGCGACATCATAATTAAATAAACAAATGCCAATACAAAAATTCCTGCGGACATAATTGTTACGTATGGCAATATAAATTTTTTATTGTCAGATTCATCTTTTTTAGGTTTGCCCCTGAACATTATTGAAATTCCAATAATTATTGGTACAGCAAGCCCGTAAACTGCTGCTTGAATAATTGCGTTATATTCTGAACCTAATATAAAAAATATTACTGCACCAAAAAAGAAAACTAAAATTGCCCAAAGAAGTGAATAAATGACATTCTTTGCGAACAATGAAAGCAAGGCGAATAATATTATGCCAACTGATGCTATATAGAAAAATACAGGATTATTCAGCATTATTCACCTCGTCAAATGTTAAAACCAAATCTTCTTTTTTGTCCGTTGCGAGTTCATATTCTTTTGTCATTCGAACCGCAGATTTTGGACAATGATAAACACAATTTCCGCAGAATATACATTTTTTCATATCTATTTTGTAAACCGTTTTTTCTGGCGTTTTATCAATACTAATTGCACCTGTCGGACAAACTTTTTGACAAATTCTGCAACCGACACAGCCTTTTACCTCTAATTTACCACGAAATTCGTCATTTAATTCACGACGTTTTTCAGGATATTCCAATGTTACAGGTTTTTTAAACAAGTGTTTGAAAACCGTCCATAAACCGTCCCACAAAGCTTTAATTTCGTTTAGCACAACTGACCTCCAAACTTAATTAAAACCATTGCAAAAAGGTTTAGTATAGAAATCGGAAGCAAATATGTCCACGAAAATTTAAGTAAATCAAAAGACGCAAGTCTTGGAAGCGTTGCCCTTATCCAAATCATAACAAATATTATTAAAGAAGCTTTTAGAAATAGCCAAAAAGCTTGTTCAAAGTAGATTAAAAACGAATTACTAAACAAGTATTTCCCAAACGGTGAAAGATATCCGCCAAAGAATAAAATCGCGATAAACATTGCATTTGCAAACATCAAACCATATTCGCTCAAATAAAATATTGCAAATCTCATGCCTGAATATTCAGTATTATAGCCGCAAATCAATTCACTTTCGGCTTCCGGCAAATCAAACGGACAACGATTGAGTTCTGCTAAAACACAGATAAACATTATTATTAACCCTAAAATACAAGGGATTCCGAACCAACCGAAAATACCCCATTTTGAACTTTGCGCCAAAGTGATTGATGTCATATTCATTGATGAAGCTAAAACTACAACCGATAAAACCGCAAAGGTTATAGGCAGTTCGTAGCTCAAGATTTGCGCAATACTTCGCATTGCACCCATTAACGAATACTTATTATTACTTGCCCAACCCGCAAGAAAAATACTTAAAACAGGAAATGCAACCAATATCAAATAAAGAATTACATTAGTTTGAGTGTTTACAAACGTAAATTCCGAACTGTACGGAATTATTCCAACCGCTGCAAACATCGGTATAAAAACAAGAATCGGTGCAATATTGAACAATATTCTATCAACCTTGTTAGGCGTAATATTTTCTTTGCACAAAAGCTTTAAAGCATCGGCTATTGTTTGTAAAAGTCCCCAATATCCGACTCTGTTCGGACCTTTTCTTTGAGTAAAAAATCCCAGAAGTTTTCTCTCTGCAAGCACCAAGAAAATTACAACAACCAAAAGTGCAGCTGCAACTATGCAAAAAGGTATAAAGTAGAAAGTGATATCCCCAAAAAGCTTAGGAATATTATATTTTGCTAAAAATTCTATATATAAAAAATAAAGGTAATTCACTTCTACTTATCGACCTCTGGCAAAATTATATCTAAAGAACCTGCTATTGCAATAGCATCATTGAGGTATTCTCCAACCAATAATTCTCTCAAAAGATTTACCGAATAATAAGAACCCGTACGCCATTTTAAACGATAAGGTTTGTCAGAGCCTTCGGATTTTACATAACAGCATGCTAGTCCTCTTGGAGCTTCAATTTGAGAGAAATACTCACCTTCAGGCAATTTTAGATTTAGCGGATTAATCAGTTTTTGCTCCAATTTATCAGCTTTTTTCAAATAATCCAATGCCTGATGAACTATATTCATGCTCTCTTTTATTTCCAGAATTCTTGCTTTGTATCTCGCCCAAGAATCTTGTTCGTCCATAACAATAGTTCTAAAGTCAAAACCTTTGTACAAAGCATCTTGATTTCTGAAATCCAAATCAAAACCGCTTGCTCTTAAGTTGACTCCCGTAATTGCGTAATTGAAAGCTTTTTCTTGTGTCAAAATCCCCTTACCGACAGTTCTTCTTAAAACAATCGGATTTTCTGTAATAAGTTTTTCGTAATCGTTCAATTTCTCAGGCAATATCGAAAGAATTTCTTCTACATCTTCCAAATAATCAATATCCTTGCGCACTCCGCCAAATTGAAAATAATTATACATCATTCTCTGACCCGTCAGGCGTTCAAAATATCTGAGAATCATCTCACGTTCTCTAAAAGCATAAAAGAACGGTGAAACAGCACCCAAATCCATAAGAAACGCACCTATCCAAAGCAGGTGGGAAGATATTCTGTTGAGTTCAAGCAACATGACTCTTATTGCGCGGATTTTGTCCGAAATCTCAACATTCACAGCCTTTTCTACGATATCACAAAGTAATTGTGAATAGAAAAATCCTGCTAAATAATCAATTCTGTCTACGCATGGCAAATATTGAATATAATTAAGTTTCTCTGCCATTTTCTCCATACCGCGGTGAAGATAGCCGACATCGGGTTCGCACGACAAAATTTTCTCGCCTTCCAATTCTAAAATCAAGCGAAGAACACCGTGCGTAGACGGATGTTGCGGTCCAAGGTTTAATCTAAGCTTTGTTGTCGTCATTCCACGCTAACCTCGTATCGTCTTGAACATAATCTTTGCGGAGCGGAAAACCTTTCCAATCGTCCGGCATGTAAAGTCGTTTCAGATTTTCGTTACCTTTAAATTTTACTCCGAATAAATCGAAAATCTCGTTTTCATCAGCAATAGCTGATTTGAATATATCTGTAACGGTTTCAACTTCATCTTTCACAACAATTGATATAAACAAATCTTCTTCATCACCAGTCGAATACAAGTGATAGATAAGTTCCGTTTTACCATCTCCTGCATCTGCTGCAATAATTTCTTTTAGAATATCGTAAGTATAGGTTTCCACGACAAACTTAATAACTTCATACAAATTCGATTTGATAACTATTTTATTTCCTTCGAGTTCGCAATTTTCAAAAACTCTCATAAACTCTTTATAGTTCACCGCGTACCTCCTTTGAGTTCTAAAATTCCATTTTTTTCTTTCAGCATGGAAACATGCGACTCTACAAACTTTTTTCTATCCATCACTGTTTCTTGTTTAATTTTTTCTTGCAATTTTCTAACAGCATCAATTAAGGCTTCCGGTCTTGGCGGACACATTGGCAAATATATGTCTACAGGTATAATTTTGTCTATTCCGTTCACAACAGAATAAGAAGTTTCTGCAAACATTCCACCACCACAAGTACAAGCACCCATTGCAATTACATACTTCGGCTCCGGCATTTGTTCATACAACCTCAAAAGTACAGGTGCCATTTTATGTGTAATTGTTCCTGCACAAATCAGTAAATCTGCCTGACGAGGCGAACCTCTAAAAACTTCAGAACCGAATCTTGCTATATCATTATCGGATGCTACTGTTTGCATCATCTCAATACCACAGCAAGAAGTTGCAAAAGTAAGTGGCCACAAAGAATTCGCTCTGCTCCAATTAAGAATTGTATCCATTGAAGTTACTACAAAATTCATCACAACCACCTCAACATCTTTTTGTTTATGGCAAAAAATAAACCGCCAAGCAATAGTGCTATAAATACAAACGCCTCAATAATTGCAAATAACCCTAAAGCGTTTACTGATACTGCAAACGGATAGAGAAAGATTGTTTCAATGTCGAAAATCAAAAATAAAATCGCATAATTAAAATATTTCACATCAAACTCAATACGAGCATCAGAGGAAGGTGTAATACCGCATTCATAAGTTTCGTTCTTTATAGCAGATTTTTTCCTATATTGACAGACAAAACCTGCAACTACCATTGCAATTGCAAAAAGTGCCGCCAAAATTATAAAGACTGCTAAACAAACTAATTCTTTCATCAGCTTTTACCCTTCTGAAAATATTTTACTAAAAAATATTTCCATATAATAGATATTATTATGTAATATTAAGTTAATTTATATGCTCCAACTGATTAGATTTTTTTGAACATTAAAAATCTTTAAATTCAGTATAAAAAAGGGCAAAAGTGTTTGTAACACTTTTGCCCTTTTTTATACCGTACCACTACCTATCGAAATACAGCCAAATTGATTTTGTTTACAAAATCTCCTTTTTAGAAATATGACACCCGCAAGGGTTACCTTAGTGCTGCTATGCTTCCATCCTGACACGGTTCGATATCTTACGCCATCACAATCTAAATTATCAACAATCCTATAAACATAGGCAATTTTTCTGTACCCCTCACAGCAGGCTCTGCACCTCGCAATCGCTTCGAGTCGAGAGAACGCTACGTCCCCGTGGAGTACGGCAAAGAAATCTTAACATAAAATTTAAAGGATTACAAGCTTATTGCCGGTAAGTTTAGCTTGTCTACCAATCGGAACAGTTATCTTTTCTCGCTCATGTGTAATCTTAAATCCAGCGGCTATTGGAATTTCAAGTTTTTGCGCCAATTCTTCAAAATATTCTTGCAGCCATTCTTCATTCCCGCAATCTAAAAAATCTCCCAACACAATTCCTTTGCAATTTTGTTTAAATTTATCTATATTGATAAGTTGTTGGAACATTTTGTCAATTTTATAAACCGGTTCATTCAAATCTTCTGCAAAAAATATAAAATCCTCGTCTGGAATAAAATCTAAGCCACACAAAGATACTACAGTTGCTAAATTTCCACCCCAAACAATACCTTGCGCTGAACACTCTTTATAAATTTTATTGCCTTGAAATTGTAACTTTTCACCTTTAATTGCATCAAAAAAAGAGGTGTAGGAATTCCCCCGCCCCTTGAGGGAGGGGGTTAGGGGGTGGGATTCGTCCCCGAAATCACTCGTCGCCATTGGTCCATGATAAACCACCATGCCGGTTTTCTTATAAATCATCAACAAAAGTGCTGTTACATCCGAAAACCCGCAAAAGATTTTTGGATTTTTTTTAATCAAATTATAATCAATTTTATTAACTAATCTAATTGCGCCATAACCGCCTCTTGCGCACATGATTATATCAATTTCCGAATCAGAAAAGAATTTGTGTAATTCTTCCAACTTTTTGTCGTCACTTCCTGCCAAATATCTGTCTTTATCAAAAATATTCTCAGAAAGTTTAACATTAAACCCTTCTGTTTTAAAAAACTTTTTAGCATTCAAAACTTTTTCTCTATCGCAAGCACCTGAAAGTGCAATAATTCCAATAGTCTTCATAGAATGATTATATAATTTTACGCTATATTTGTAAAGCTAATTGCTTTTGTAATTAGCTTAAAATTGAACGACATTCGCACCGCGAGCGTGCAGCGATTAGCTGCTATAGCGAGCGTCAGAGTGCAAGCTCTGCTTGCTAATCATCCATTTTGTTCAACGCTCGTAAGAGCGTAGGAAGCGGTAGCGTGTTTTCTCTTTGTTTTCGTACTTTTCTTTCTCTTTACCTCGCAAATAAAGAGAAAGAAAAGTACAGGGAAATACTATATTTTAACATGATTTAACCCTTACGGGAAAACACCTCACCCTAACCCTGTCTTGGATTATTCGGGGTGTCGGCGGAGTAACGTCCGACCTCCACCTTACGGGCTTACGCCCTACCGAAAATCCGCTCTCCTGTAAGGAGAGGGAATAACCACGATTTGTTAATACTCACAGTACGAATGTCGTTCATTTTGAGTTAAAAAAATTATATTTTTTGTTAACATTTGTAAATATTTTTATATACAAAGCAATTTTTTAAATTTTGAAACGTTATTATATATATACAAGTTGAAAAGGATATGACTATGGGTGTATCTCCAATCGAACAAAATTATCAATATGGTCTTTACGGTCAAGGAAGTAAAATTCCGTTTGGCGGTTTAACCGTACAACCGCGTGTTACCCCAACCCCTTCCGTTGATAACCAATATGGAATCTCTATTCCGCAAAATCACTCTTATACACAGGATGAAGCAGGAAATAGAATTGCAACCGGTCAAGACGGCGTAGGTTTGGCTCACGTAGATGCAAAAGAACGTAACTTTATGCTTATTGCATAGAACAATTTAACAAAACCAAAAATATGGTATGTTTGTTAACATACCATATTTTTGTTACTGTACGTAAAAATCATTCAATGCAAGCGGATGTTGAAAATCTTCATGCGAAAATACCTGCATTACATAACGTCCTTTCTCATATAGAGTAAAGTAATTGGTCTGATAGTACCTTTCGTCTTTCATAAGGCGATAGTCTTTTGTTCTAACAACCTCATTCCCGCCCCAAGGTGCTTTATCCGTCATCTTGAATATTTGCACGCGAATAAATTCGTTTTTCATTTTTTTAGGCGCGATAAAAAGATAATAAACCCTTTGCCCCTCATTAAAAACTTTTTGGTCCTGAAGTGCGTTTTCTCTTGTTATCGGTTGCACATTAAATAATATCAATCCGCGTTCATAAGTACAAGCTGTTAATCCGATTAAACAAAAAACTAGAACTATAAGTAGTTTCCAAAATCTCATTATCTTTCCAACTGTTTAATTTTTTGATTGACTACGTTTAACATTTTTTCATCTTTTTCAATACCTGAATACAAATAATAATATTCTAAAGCTTTATCTACATCGTCTTTTTGTTCATAAGCCAAGCCTAGAGAATAGTAAGCATAAGGATAATCCGGTGAAAGTTCTATAACTTTTTCGAAACATTGTATACATTCATCATAATTTTTCTGACTTGCTAAAATTAAACCTTTATTAAAATAAGCATCAGTATTTTTAGCGTCCAAAGTTAAAATCTTATTATAAAAACTTAAAGCTTTTGTATTGTTTCCAACAAGTTTATACAAATTTGCAATCTTAAGCATAGTAACCTTATCTTGCGGAGTAAATACTACCGCTTTTGTATAATAATCAATCGCATCATTGTATTTTTGAGCTTTATAAGCGTCATCGCCTTTTTTGATTAATTCATCATAACCAAGAGCTTGTTCATTTACTTGAGGTTTCTTAACTTCCAGCTTAGCTTTATTTGTTGTTTTAAAATCTCTTAAAGCAACATTGTATTCTCTGTTTCCGGGAGCTAAAGAAACAGCCTTTTCATAGTTTGTTAAAGCGATATCTGTGCAACCCATTTTTTCGTTCGCTTGAGCCAAACCGAAATATGCAGAAGCTTCTTTGTCGTTCAAATCAATCGCATCTTCAAAATACAAAATTGCCTGACCGTAATCTTGTTTGTCTAAAAGCTTATACCCGTAAGCAATAGAAGCTGCCATTAAGTTTTGTTTCAACCTTTCATTTGGCTGTTTTTCCAAAAGATTTTTGTAAATTTCAATCGCTGACATATAATTATCCATTGCGTGCAAAGTTAGTGCCTTGTTTGCAAGCAATTCGTAATTGTCTGGTTCGGATTTTAAAGCCAAATCGTAAAACTTAAGCGCGTTCACATAATCGCATTTTTTATGATAACAAAGTGCAAGTTCTTTTTTTGTTTCATTGTTTGAAGAATCTTTTGAATATGATTTTTCAAAGTTGAAAAGTGCAAGCTCGTTGTTGTTAAGTTTTTTGTAAACTAAACCTAAATTGCGGTATGCGTCCGCATCATCAGGATAAGCCGTTAAATAAGCCTTATATTGTTCAATAGCTTCATCGTTTTTATCCATATTGCCAAGCAAGTTAGCATAATCAAATTTTAATGCCACAAGATTAGGATTAAGCTCAAACGTTTTTTTGAATGTTTCAAGAGCTTTTTCATTTTCACCGATATTCTGATAAGAAAGAGCCAATTTAGCTAAAATTGCTTCATCATCAGGATTATCATCTAAAGCTTTTTCTAACATTTCAGCAGAAGCTTGGAATTGTTTTGTATCATATAACGCCATACCATAATTAGCATAATCTTTAAACGCAGAAGGATATTTTTTGTAAACAGTAGAATAAATATCGCATGCTTTTTCAGGCTGATTAGATGCGTAATAAACATTTGCCAAGTTCTCAGTAGCCTCTTGGTGTTCAGGATAAGCACTCAAAAACGTATTATAATTTTCTATCGCGCTTGCATAATTCTTTCTGTAATATTCAATATTTGCCAAATTCAAATAGTTGTATTTATATTCAGGGTAAATTTGTTGAGCCTGCATGAATGAATTATAAGCGTTTTCATAGTCACCTAATGTTTGTAATATATTACCGATACTAATATAAATAAATGCATCATTGGGACGAAGTTTTACAGCTTTTTTGTAAGCACCTAAAGCTTCTTCATAATTGCCTGTATCAGAATATAATCCTGCGATTTTGGTATAAAGCATTGCATCATCGCCATTTATCGCTATTGCCTTTTGAATAATGCTTATAGCATTTGCATAATCGCTTCGGTATTCATAATTACACGCCTGTTGGTAAAGTGCGTGTGCTTCTTTTGTCATCTTTGCCTCAACAGAAATTGAGGACAAAGAAACTAATACTGCCAACAACGATATATATAATTTTTTATTCATATTGCTCTATCCCCTATGATACTAAATATTCTATCAGAAAAAGAATGTAATAGAAATAAAGTTAAGATATATTAAAATAACTTAAAAAAGCGTTATTGATATAAAAAATGTGGTATTATTAATATACAGGATGTATTAGAGAGGTTTATTCATGACAGAACAAAAATTCAGAATTGGAATAGGGTATGATATTCACAAATTAGCAGAAAATCGCGAATTAATAATCGGTGGTGTAAAAATTCCTTATGAAAAAGGACTTTTAGGTCATTCTGATGCTGATGTTCTGGTTCATGCAATTATAGATGCTTTACTCGGAGCACTTGCAATGGATGATATCGGAACGCTATTCCCTGATACTGATGATAGATTTAAAGATGCTAATAGCATTGAATTATTGAGAAAAGTTTATGACAAAGTGCAAGTTCAAGGATACTGGATAAATAATATCGATACAAACATCATTGCCCAAGCTCCTAAAATGATGTCATATATCCCTGAAATGAAAACAATATTGGCTAAAGTTTTAGGGTTAGACGAAACAGATATTTCAATCAAAGCTAAAACAAAAGAAGGCTTGGATTCTGTTGGAGATAAGCTTGCCATTGAAGCACAAGCTGTTGTTATGCTTGAAAAAATAAGCGAAGCGTAAATAATAATTCTGTAAAATTTTATCAATAAGAAGCCCCCTGCTACGCAGGGGGCTTCTTTCACTATTTAAGATAAATCTTATATTAAATTCAATGCAATACTTGGAACTTGATTTGCAGTTGATAATAGTGTTGCAGTAGATTGTTGCAAAATTTGATACTTAATAAAGTTTGAAGATTCAGTTGCAACATCTGCATCCTTGATTGAAGAATTAGCTGATACAATGTTCTCCTTTTGTACACTTATCGCATCAACAGCTGATTCAACTCTGTTCATGTACGCACCGATTAAAGTTGTTCTGTTTGAAACATTTTCAATCGCATCATCTATGAATTGTAAGAATTCACGAGCAGTAGCATCATCTGTATAAACAGCATCACAAATTGCTGTAATGCAACCTGCATTAGCGACTCCTTTACCATCATTATCTTCATCATATAATCTGTCTTTGATAGCTTTACCATATTGTTTTTCATCAGTATAGTCATAAGTAGTGCCGTTTGTTAACTCTATCTTCTCACCAGTTATTCTCGCATAAAGAGCTGATGTTGGGTGATTGATATTACCATCAGGTTTACCTTGACCTCTCATATACCAATCATCTTGTTTTCTGCCATTCAAGCTCATAAATAATGCAGTACATTTTGCTGATTCAAAAATTGTATATTTCAAATTAATAATGTTTTCTTGACCTGAATTATTTGAAACTTGAATATTTACACCGGCTTTTGTTTTTGCAGCAGTACTTGTACCATCAAGTAATTGTATGCCGTTAAAGTCGATAACTTGACAAAGTCTGTTAATTTCTTCCATTCTTTGTAAAACTTCGGTTTTAATTGCGTTCATTGAAGATGTACCGTAAGTACCGTTGGCAGCTTGTTCGGTCAAATCTCTGATACGTTGTAAATAATCACCAACAATATCCAAAACACCTTCTGCTGTATCCAATAAAGATAAGCCCATTGATGCGTTTGATTCGGCTACATCATAACCTGAAATTTGTGCTTCCATTAATGTAGAAACTGAAGAACCTGCTGCATCGTCTGCGCCTGAGTTAATCTTGTAACCTGTTGATAATCTTTCCATTGCCTTGTTCATGCCTGTTGTAGCACTGGACAAGTTTTTTTGCGCTGTTAATGACGCAAGGTTTGTGTTAATAGTGATTGAAGCCATAACTTGATCTCCTTTTCTTAAGTTTTCTTCCTTGAACATCACAAATTTGAACGCCAAAGCCACGGCGCAATCTTTGTGATAGCCTTTAATTGCGATAGATATTAACTTCTTCGCACTATCATAATAAATGTTTTCAAGCAAGAATGAAATTCTAAAATAGTTAGAATTTTCTCAAACTTAAGTTGGATGTTTTATAGGCTTATAAGTTTTTAATATGGTTTAAAGGCCAGAACAGAAATACTGCACGACCGATAAATCGTTCTTTAGGCAACGTACCCCAAAAACGACTATCCATAGAGTTTCCTCTATTATCGCCCATCATGAAATATTGACCTTCAGGAATTACAAGCGGACCGCAGAACATGTCGGCTTTACATTTATGAAAATCATATTCACTCATAATATAATCTTCTTGCAAAGGTTTATCATTGATATAAACTTTGTAAGCACCATTAGTTCCCTGTTTAATTTCCAGTTTTTCACCCGGAAGTCCTACAACTCTTTTAATATAAGCTATATCTTTGCAGAAAAATCCTGTTAGACGACTAAAAACAGCCCAAGGTGTTGTTTTAAGCTTCACGAAAGGCGGATAAAAAATCATTACATCGCCGCGTTTAGGTGTATTTTCGAAATGGTGTGTTTTAATCAAATTCGGGAATTTTGTAAGTTTTTCAACTACAATTCTATCACCTTCAACAAGTGTTGGTTTCATAGAACCTGATGGAATCCATCTCAATTCTGCAACAAAAAATCTTATCAAAATAACTGCAACTACTACAAAAACGATTGTATCAACAGTTTCTTTTAAATTCGCTCTAAATTTTTCTTTATCAATCATATTAACCTTAATAATTCCTCTAAACCTTTTGAGTAATCATTTTGAGGCATATCCCCAATTACACTCCTCATCTCTTCTAAATAATTATCCATTAAAGCTTGAGTTTTTTCAATCCCTAAAATATCTTTGAGTGTGTGAATTTTATTATTTTTATCCACAGCTTCAGAATTTGCTTCAAAATCATTTTTTATTTGAAACAAAATTCCAAAATTCTCTGCAAATTTTTGCGCCTTATTGATATCCAAATTTGCTAACTCTGCCGAGCTTTTTAATGTAGCCACAAATAATTCTGCTGTTTTACCTTTTGCGATTTCCAAGTATTCTTTTTTTGTCGGATACTTCCCTCTTAAAGAATATTGCAACAATTCAGCTTCGCTCATTTTTTGTATGCAGGTTTGAAAATTATTGATAACATTCCAATTTTGAATTTTAATTAACTTTGAGGTTGCAAGTGATAACAAATAATCACCGCTTAGAATTGCTATATGAGAATTAAATTTTTTATTAAAAGTTCTATCGTTACGTCTAAAATCGGCATTATCAATCACATCGTCATGCAAAAGCGAAGCATTGTGAATAAGTTCACAGGCAGTCAGCAAATCAATATCAACGTTTTTTGAAAAAGCTTTGGTATAAAGAATTGTTAAAAGCGAACGAATGCGTTTTTTAGGGCTTTTGAGAAAATGATTAAGCTCTTTAAATATTTCATTATCCGTTTGAAATAAATTATATAAACTCTCATCAACCAAATTTAATTCTGCTTTTGCGATTTGTGCGATTTTTTCCATAAGATAATTTTAGCATGAAGCCGAGAGGAGATATAGTAGCAAGGTTGCTAAAAATGTTTTTTAGTTAATAACACCCTCTCCCGCCTTCGGCAATAATATATCTCCAAAACTCAAAAGCCATAACCCACCCGTATCTGTAAGGCTCAGCAAAGCTTCGCCAACAGCTCCGACCTCCCTATCCATGGAGGTTGCTTTGCCAATCAGTGAACGACTTTAGCCCAGCTCTTTCCCTTGTTAGGGAAGGTTGGGATGGGGATGGGTATTATTAACTATGTTGCGTACTTACGATTTTTCTTTCAAAAATTTTACGTAGTAAGAAGATACAGCTGGTACTATGCTCAATAGCACAAGTACGTTCATTATACCGAATTTTTGCGCAACAGCACCTAAAATTGACATGCACAAAGCGACAATTCCCCAGCAAAATCCGTTAATAAATCCTGCAACTATACTTTTATATTCAGGTAACGTTCTCTGCGCCCAAACCATTGTAACAGGCTGTGCCAACATTGTTGTAAACCCGATTACAAAGAAAATTATAAGCGATAAAATAGGGTGAGTTTTATAAGTCAAAGCAAACAGCACCATCATTGGGAAAGTTGCCCACATTGAGAAATACACGACAGGTCTTGAACCGAAAAGTTTTTCTGCTTTCGGACTCAAAAATGAACTGAATGCTCCTGCAAATACGAATAAGAATAAGGCAAACCCGATGTAAAAAGGTGAATATCCCATTGATTTCCATAAGAACGGAAGTAATATACAAGAACTGTTTGTAATCAGTGATTTCATCATAGAAATTAGCATTAAATAGTTCATTTGCCTGTTAGACAAAATATCTTTAAAAGATTTGAAAAATTCTTTTCTAACCGGAGGCTTTTCAAGCTTTGATAATTTTGGAACACAGAAAAACATTATTGAGGCTAGAGCCAATCCGATTAACGATGTGTAAGAAATCATTGACAAGCCCAGAACTTGAGTAATCAAAGCAGCTAAAAGCGGACCAAAAGCAAAGCCCAATGAACCCATGCTAATAAATATTCCCATATTATTGGAACAGTCTTTGCCTGAAAAATGGTTTACAAATCCCATAGATTGAGGATGAAAAAAGCTTCCACCAAGGCTGCCTAAAATCATAAAGATTAATAATATATATACGTTTGGAGCAAGTGGCGTCAGCGGAATAAATACAGAAGCTAAAACCAAACCCCAAAATATAAAAAATCTTTTAAGAATATTATCTGCAAAAAATCCAAAAACAGGTTGCAACATGGATGAGCAAATATGAGAAATACTTATAATTACAGTTGCTATTGCCATTGAAAACCCAAGTTTTGATGCAATAAACGGCATTATAGGGTTTAAAAATCCGCTGTATACATCTGCGATTAAGTGTCCTAAACATAGCCAAATTATTGCCATTTTCGTTGTATCTTTGTTCATATTCCTTATCCTCATCCCATTTACAATAATTATAATCTGCATAAATTGATTAATCAAATGTATAGTGTTATAATCAAGCTATGAGTACAGAAGCGGAAGATACAAATTTAAAGATGGTTGGTTTGGAGTTAATGTTTTTAACTCCGGAAAAGTACAGTCATGAAGATGGAATTACAGCTGTTGAACTCGCCAAACTTGTAAATTTACCCGTAGATGAAGTTAAAAAGAAGCTTCAAATTTTAAAAGAAAAAAATATTGTGCGCGTTAAAGGGATAAACCCTAAGTGTTGGCTTTTTGACGAATACAATTTTCAGCGTCTTGATGACGATGATGATATTTTCCATTTACTTTGCAATTTTGAAGATGTAGATTTTGATAAATACTTTAGTTATTAATTTTCTTTATCAGTTGGCAAATCATCTAATATAAACAATCCTAAACGACCCTCTCTAAAGTCCTTAAGAATAAAAATAGCCGTTCTCTCAGTATCAGGATATTCGCCTTTTATAATCCAATTGCGTTTTGTTGCAATATCTTCTAATGTAAGATTTTCAACATTATAATGTTTGCAAAGTTCCTCATTGTGCTTTTCGGCAAGCATTTCCAAAAGTGCTTTTGCAACAGGTTCCGGAGAATAAGCATTTTCAGAAACAGAGCTGACAAATGCCAACTTCACAGCCTGCATTTGATCATCCTGTTTTGTCGGAATAATTCCCGGAGTATCCAACAAATCTAATTTAGGATTAATCCTAACCCACTGTTGTTGTCTTGTAACACCTGCTTTTGCACCGATTTTGGTTTTAGAAGATTTTGTAAGTTTATTTATAACACTGGATTTACCAACATTTGGCATGCCAACAACCATTGCTCTAGCAGGACGTCTTAATAGTCCTTTTGCCATCAAAGCTTGAATTTTAGGTTCACTAAGTTCAACAGCTTGTTTTACAACTTGCGGTAATTCTTTCGCACTCTTTGCATCAGAAATAATCACGGGACAGCCTGTCGTTTCCTTTAAGTAACCAACCCAGTTTTTAAGTTCGTTTTTATCAACCAAATCTGCTTTATTCAACAAAAGAAGCCTTGGTTTTTCTCCCAAGAGCTTCTTAATGTTTGCATAACTGCTACTTAAAGGTAATCTGCTATCACGTACCTCAATAATCACATCAACTAAATTTAATTTTTCCTTAAGTTGACGCTCTGCTTTCGCAATATGACCTGGGTACCAGTGAATATGCAACTTATCTTTTTTCAATTTTTTCCTTAATACGAGTTGCTTTACCTGAACGTTCTCTTAAGTAATACAATTTAGCACGTTTAACATCACCACGTCTTTGAACAGTGATTTTGTCGATACGTGGAGAGTGTACTAAGAATACACGTTCTACACCAACACCTTGGAATACTTTTCTTACAGTGATTGTTTTATTGATGCCTGAACCATGTTCAGCAATAATAGTACCTTCGTAAGCCTGTAATCTTTCTTTGTTACCTTCTACGATTTTTACAGAAACTCTAACTGTATCACCAGGGTTCATTACCGGTAATTCTCTTGTTGTGTATTCTGCTTCTAAATTTTTAATAATAGGATTCATGTTGCTATTCCTTATATTTTGACTAACTTTTACTTTTTAGAATTATCATAAATAAAACAAAAACTAAAAACAAGTAGAGGTTAAGTTTTTTTACAGAAATGTTTACTTTTGTAACATTTTTGCTTAAGATTGTCAAAAAAAAATCTTCACGTTTTTTATAAACACCAGCCGTATTATATGAAAGGTTTTTAGATTTTGAATCCTATATCTAATCATAACATGTCAAAATTCGTCACCAGAATGACAAAAGCTGATGCACTAGCTCCTGTAGTTGCATTGGAAGCAACCGTTGTTTCGGGAAGAACTTATCAAGCATACAAACGTGGTAAATGGGACGAAGCAAGAGAACGTTTTATTGAAGAATCTATGGGGTCAATTGTTTGGCTCTGTGGTGTTGCGTCATTGAATAAACTTGGTGATAAATTAATCGGAAAAATATTAAAGAAACCCGGTGCTAATTTTGATGTCGGTACAGATAAATTATTAAGAACACCATTTGACAACTTTATGAAAAAAGTTGCACCAAAAGGATTTTCTCCAAAACAAGTTGCTTTAATAAAAGGTGCAAAAGTTATGACAAGTATAGTATTAGCGAACTTGTTCATAGGTTTTGTAATGCCAAAAGTTAACCAAGGTTTAACTAAAAAATTACGTCATGAAAGACGCTTGGAAAAAGAACATAACCAACAAAACAACAAAACTAATCAACCTGCTTTTAAAGGTGGAGCGATTGGTGCTATCAATAAATTTACAAACTGTATAGAAAATACAAACACAGGTAAATTATTATCTTCTGATGCAGGTATTGCCGGTGGTCGTATGTATAATGCCCGAAGAAAAGAAGAACGTCGTGAAGTATTTATTCGTGACGTTGGTTCAATTTATTTCTACATGTGGGCGCAAGGTCATGTCGGAAATCTTTTGAATTTGGCAGAATCAGGTAGAGCTACCAGATTAAATCCTTCAACAGCAAAACTTTTTGATGAACATTTAGCAAATTATCTTGGTGACAAAAAAATGGATGTAAATGAATTTAGAAAAGCTGTCTTAGGAAATGAACAAGCTCTATCTTCTGATTTTAAATTTGAAGCAGAGAAACTTTCAGGCTTAGATAAAATGTTTAACAAAAAACCGCTTGAAGTAATTAAATTATCTGAAGCTGAAAAATATATTAAAGATTCCACAGTTTTAGAAAGAGCGCGAGAAATGTCAAAACTGCAACCTGAAAGAATGGGTGAAGCCGTTCTTACAAAACAACAGTTAGTTGATTCTTTCAACAAAGCGGAAATCAACGATCCCAAAATGTTAAATAAGCTATTTGAAGAATTTACCGGCGGTGCAAGCACTTCTGAATACAAGTATATTTCTAATAAAAAACTATATAAACTAAAGAAAGAAATGGCTGATTATGTAGATACAATTTGCAAAGCTGCAAAAGATGGCAAGGTTGATAAAGCTTTATTAGACAAAGTTCAAAAGAAAAACCTAATGTACAATGGCTTGAATTTTGCGGCAGGTTTTGCAGTGGCAGCAGCATTCTTATCAACATTTATACCTAAATTCCAATATTATGTAACAAGAAAAACAACAGGTGTTGACGCATTCCCTGGAGTTTATGATTTTGAACACCATCAGGAAGAAATCGACTAGGAGGAAATATGAAAATTCAAGCAATCAATAATACCGCACCAAATACAAATGTAAACAAAAGAAATCTAAATTTTGGTTGGTTTGGTGGACCAATGGAACAAAATATAACTTCTAAAACCTCTCGAATTAAAGATTTTAAATACACGATGCAAGGAATTGGAGCGGTATTGAAAGAGGCTTTTGATAAAATATTTACAAAATCATTTTGGTTTAAAAATACTCACTAGTTTTTATTTTCAGTGCAGAAAAATTACTCCCACTATTAAAAATTAGTTTTGTTTGTAAACAAATGTAAAGAAAAAGATAAGTCTTGAAATTTGACTTATCTTTTTTACTTTATATATATGTAAACACTTTGTAAGGATTAAGATTATGCTAACATTTAAATCATCAGAAGAAACACATAACACATGCTTTAAATTTATTGGCGCTGATTCTGCACCTAAGACTACTCACTTGATTTCAAATAACACTTCACTAATTGCTCCTACTTCAAACGAAGGCAGTGCTGATACTTGCAGTTTTTATTCAGGTCCATCTGATGCAACAATTATGGCATTTGGTGAATCTTGCGGTTCTATTGCTTATGAAGGAGCTGGCGAATCTTGTGGTTCTATTGCTTACACCGGCGGTGGTGAATCTTGCGGTTCAATAGCATCTGCTTCTGTTTCTGTTTCATCAGGCAGCAGCTTCTCAGGCGGAAGTTTTTCAAGTTATTCTTGCTAATCAACAGTTAATTTATAAAACTCAATGATTTATTTTTCTTAACATTTAGGCAATTTTTCATGTCTAAATGTTTTTTATATAATATGGTTATGAAAGTTGGCAATATTAATAATGTTTTTTTTAGAGGCAAAGAAAATCATTCAGCCCCTGTTGGTAATATTACGCCAAATTCAAACTCAATAAGAGAGCTTTCAAACGTTACACCTGATTTTAAGGTAAATTTGCCAACTCCTTATAAAAAACTTGGTGTAACCCAACTAGATAACGAATTGAAAATCCATTCTTACAAACTTGCAAACGGATACAAAGTAAGTGTTGTACCGATGGAAGGCTCACCTGCTGTTGTAAAAAACTACGTCAATGTCGGTTCAATGAATGAAACAGCAAATATTAAAGGTATCAGCCACTTTTTGGAACACATGGCGTTTAACGGAACCAACGGAGAAAACGGGCATGTAAAACTAAAAGTCGGCGATTCTTTCAAAAAGATTGATGCAATGGGCGGTTGGGCAAACGCGAGTACAAATTACGCTATCACTGATTATGTAAATTCTACTCCGCTTTTGAGTGAAAAAGATTTGGAAACACAAATTCAGGTAATTGCTTCTATGGCAGAGGATTTGAAATTATCAAATGCAATGATAGCAAAAGAAAAGAATCCTGTTTGTTCTGAAATCAACATGATTTTGGACGATCCGCAAACGATTGCTTTAGACCAAACAGTTAGAACTCTTTATAACATCAAAAATCCTACTGATGAAATGGTCGGCGGAAGCGTTAAAAGTATCAAGAATTTAACAAGACAAGATGTGAAAGACTATTACGATAAGTATTACACACCTGACAATATGAACCTTGTTGTGACTGGTGACGTTAATCCTGATGATGTAATTAAAATTGTCGCAAAGAATTTTAACTCTAACAAAGTTTCTAAAGGCAGAAAATTTGAAGAAAACTTGATTCCAATTAACAAAACCGTTAGAAAAGATTTTGTAAGTGATAAAGCTACTTCTACCGAAATTATTTTAGGCTTTGCTGGTCCTAAAAACAATGACGTAAAAGAACGTATCGCTTATGATTTAGCGCAAACCTATTTGCAATCTTATTCATCAGGCTTAAAACAAAATTTAAAACAGTATAACGCCTCACCTTATATTGATAACGAAAAAATCGGAACAAATCCAAATTGTCCGAGAATGACTTATTTGGCAGTGAATTCTGATGATAAAAAGAGCGAACAAGTCTTAAAAACATTATTTGAAACAATTTCTAATCTCAAAGATGTTTCAGATAAAGACTTAGAACGCCTAAAACAAAGATTAATCAAAGATAGAAACGAAGCATTCGAAATTTCGCAAACAGTAAACGATAACATCGGAAAAGCTGTGTTAGACAACAATATGGAATATTTGAGTGAATACGAAAATATTTTATCAGGTTTAACAAAAGATGACGTAAATAATGCTGTAAAAAAATATTTTGATTTGAATAAAACAGCGGTGATACTTGTACATCCTGCAAAACAAGCGAATGTATCATTCCAAGGGAAAGCAAGACAACCTATTGATATTAAAAACATTGAAGAACAAACTCTTCCAAATAATTTTGACGTAGGTTTTTATGAAACAAAAAACAATAACTTTAACTATAATGTATCTTTAATTTCAGATGTTCCATATCACAAAAAAGCCGGAGTTACGGAAGTTTTGAATGCTATTTATTCAATGGGAACAAAGAGCAGCAATGAAAACGATTGGAATAATTTTAAAGAAGAAAATAATTTGAAATTGAACGCAGGCTTCTGCGGATACAGTATTTTTGCCTCTGCTCAATCTTCTCAAGATGATAGAAAACTTGCGTTAGAAAAGACTAAAGAGCTTTTGTATAATCCAAACATAACTCAAGAGAATTTGAACAAAGCAAAAGAAATCATTAGAGATTCTTTAGAACGACGCCAAGACAGCGCATTGAGTTTATATTACGACAATGAAGCTCATACAAACCCTTATGCGTTTTCTAAAGACGAAATTTTAAAATCACTGGATAGTATAACAACTACCGATGTAGAAGATTGCAAAAATTACATTTTGAACAATGCAAGAGGAGTTATAACCGCGAATCTTCCAAAAGCAGATAAAGATGGCTGCAAACAAGATATCATTGACGCAGGCATGAGTTTGGATAAAGTTAAGCCCAATAAAGTTCAAACATTGGATTTGTATAGCAAAAACACGAAACCTCAAGTTTTAACAAAAGCTAACAACAACTCTCAGGCTGATATAATGCAGGTTTACAAATTTAAATGTAACAATACTTTAGAAGAAGCTGTTTTAGGTGAAATTACAAACACAATTTTATCAAGCTCAAGCATCGGTTTGTTTGATAATTTGAGAGAAAAACAACACCTTGCTTACTCTGTATTTTCTAACATCGAAAGAGAAGGCAATTTAGGCGAAGTTTCCTGCAACATTTTGACCACAACCGATAATAAAGATATCGGCGAAATATCTTATGATAACGTAAAAAAGTCAATTGAAGGTTTTACAAACCAAATCGAAGAACTAAAAAACGGTAAATTTACAGATAAAGACTTAGAGAATGCAAAGCTTGCAATGAAAGCCAAGTTACTTGATAACGAAGGAACAAGTGTAAAATTGTATGCTTTAAGCAGCGGTATGAATTCAAAATTCGGAATTGATTATAAAAACAAGCTTTACACTTTGATTGATAATATGACTAGAGATGACGTAGTAGATTTTGCAGAAAGAATTTTCAAAAATCCGCCAATATATTCTATCGTAGCAAGTCAAGACACATTAGATGCAAACAAGGAATTTTTTAATAGTTTAACTTGTTAACAACTAACCTTTTCTGTATAATAATCCTATGAAATACGCGTTAGTTTTAGTTAATATTAAGGGGCTGGGAGTTAAGACATTCAGCTATTTGATACCTGAAGAAATGAAGTCTGCAATTCAAATAGGACAGGCTGTTCTTGTACCGTTCGGACGTCAAGGTCTAATTAACGCATTTGTTGTAGGTTTCTCGGATTATCTTCCGGGAGATTTTAGGGCAAAGAAAATCAACAAGATTTTAGACCCGACACCTTTATTTTCTCTAAAATATCTGAAGCTCTTAGAATGGGTTGCGAATTATTATTGTACCGATTTTGTAACTGTTTTAAACGCAGCTCTGCCGATGAAATTAATCGAAAAAAACGCAAAAATTGAACTTTCTGTTGAGTTTCTGAATGATAACGTTGAAGGACTGACAAAAAGACAAAAAGAGATTTTGGCACTCTTAAAAGAACGCGGGAAATGTTCGCTTATTGAATTTGAAGAAATTGCTAAAACTACGCGCGCTACAATGAAAAAGCTCGCTGAATTGGGTTGCGTAAAAATAGAACAAGAATATATTTACAGAAATCCGCTTGCTATATTTAAAAACGTTGAAACCGAGCCACTGTTTGAATTATCTGGGGAGCAGATTACAGCTTATGAAGGTATTAAAGCAAAATTAAAATCGCCAAATCCGATTTTATTGCACGGCGTAACAGCCTCAGGTAAAACAGAAGTTTATTTTAAATTAATCAAGGATGTTATTGATTCGGGCAGAAATGTTTTATTCTTAGCACCTGAAATAGCTTTAGCATCGCAACTTACAAAACGTCTTGCGCGCAAATTCGGTATAAGAGATGTTGCGATTTGGCACAGCAGTATTTCGGAAGGCGAAAAATACGATGTTTGGCAAAGACTTTATAAAAATGATATCAAAATCCTTGCAGGCGCGCGTTCAGCTGTATTTGCACCATTACAAAATATAGGTTTAATCATTATTGACGAAGAACACGAAAGTGCTTATAAGCAAACAAATCCTGCACCAAGATATGATGCAAGAGTAGTTGCAAGACGTCTTGCGCAGTTTCACCAAGCACCTTTGCTGTTAGGCTCTGCAACGCCTGATATTTCAACCTATTATTATGCAACAAACAATAACAATTTGTTTGAAATGCGCAAACGTTTTAACAATTCACCGCTTGCAAAACCTCAGGTTATTAATATGCAAGAGTATGGAAAAGCGTCTTATCGTGGAATAATTTCCAAACCTTTGCAGACAGAAATAAGTGAAACATTGGAGCGCAAGCAACAGGTTATTTTGCTTATGAACAGGCGCGGATATTCGACTTATACTCAATGCAAAGCTTGCGGTACGGTTATCGAGTGTCCTGATTGTTCAATCCCGATGATTTGGCATACAAGTGTAAAGAAACTTAAATGTCACTATTGCAACAGAGAAATGAGTTTTCCAAACTATTGTCCACAATGCGGAAGTGACGCGCTTTCAACTTCGGGAGTCGGCACACAAAAAATCGAAATGCTTATAAAAGAGCTTTATCCTGATGCTCGAATTGAAAGAATAGATAGCGATATTTTGACAAGAAAAAATGCGCATATTGAGCTTTTAAACAAATTCCAAAACCAAGAAATAGACATTCTTGTAGGAACACAAATGATTGCAAAAGGTTTAGACAATCCTAACGTTACTCTTGTTGGGGTTTTGAGTGCCGACTCTGGGTTCAACATTCCTGATTTTAGAGCATCAGAAAGAGGTTTTCAACTTTTGACTCAGGTTGCAGGTCGTGCCGGCAGAGGTGAATTTAAAGGAAAAGTTTTATTTCAAACTTATAATCCTGATTATTACGCGTTCCAAACAGCGAAAGCTCAAGATTATGAAAAATTCTTTGAAACTGAAATTAAGGCAAGACAAGAGTTTGATTATCCGCCGTTTAGCCAAATTATTCGCTTAATTTTGTCCTCTCAAAACAATTTTAGGGCTGAAAAATCAGCAATGGAAATTGCAATGCGATTGATTACAATGACAGAAAAATTTGGTTTTACGGAATACTTGGAAACACTGGGTCCGACTCCTTGTGTTATTGAAAAATTGAACGGGTACTATCGTTTTCAGATTTTGATAAAGAATAAGCTTTCTCAAAAAGGGCATGATTTTGTGTCAAAATTCTTGAACAAGATAAGTTTGCCAAAAGATATCAAAATGGCAATTGATGTTGATCCGTTGGATATTCTGTAAATCAAGGTTCGAAGATAGGAAGCGGAGCCATTGGTGCTTTAGGTGGATTTATTATGGGTAAAATTACTGACCATAATACAAATAGTGATGCAAGAAAACACGCTTAATATGTTTATATTATAATAGAGAAGTGAAGGAATAAACACCTCACCCTAACCCTCTCCTGTAAGGAGAGGGAATAAGAAGTTATGTCATTGCGAGGAACGGTGAGTGACGAAGCAATCCATAATAAATAAATGTAGGGTAAGAAAAGCGTGAGCGTTCCCACCGAAAAATAAAACTAAAAATACGAGGATAAATATGTTAAAAGATTTTTTTCTAAACGAAGTTAAACAAGGCATTACAAAAGCCATAGAAGCAAACGAGCTTGGACAAATGAGTGCAGAAAGTGAATACTCTCTCATTATGGAAAAACCAAAAAATCCTGATTTTGGGGATTTTGCGGTAAATGTTTCATCTTTAGCACGTTCTGCAAAAATCGCACCACCTATGATTGCAAACGCTATTGTAAAACATCTTTCAAATAAAGATTATTCAGTTTCTGTTGTTGGTGGTTTTATTAACTTCAAGATTGAAAATTCACTTTTGGCAAATGCTGTTGCAGAAGTTTTAGCAAAAAAAGAAAACTACGGACGTCCTGAAAATGTTCCGACTGAAAAAATCTTATTAGAATATGTTTCAGCAAACCCAACAGGACCTTTCCACATCGGTCACGGACGTTGGGCAGCTATGGGAAGTGCTTTGGCTAATTTGCTAAAATTCTACGGACACGAAGTTTATCAAGAATTTTATATCAATGATGCAGGAAGCCAAATTAACAAACTTGGCAATTCTTTAAAAATAAGAGTTAAGCAAGAATTGGGCGAAAACGTAGATTTTCCGACTGATGAAATTGAAAGAAAGAATTTCTATCCCGGAGATTATTTGATTCCGGTTGCTAAAAAATTCTTAGAAGAAAAAATTGCGGATGTAAAATCAGGTGCAGATGTTGACGCGTTAGACGTTAAAATTTTCTCTGATTTTGCAAAAAAAGAAATGGAAGCTTGCCAAAAGAAATTGTTGGAAGATTTTAGAGTTCATTTTGATAACTTTTATTCAGAACTTGATTTACATAAATCAGGAAAAGTTGAAGAAAGTTACAAAGAACTTGTATCTAAAGGTATGTTGTACGAAAAAGAAGGTGCAATGTGGTTTAAGTCTTCTGAATTCGGCGATGACCAAGATAGAGTTATTAAAAAAGCTGACGGCTCAAATACATACTTAACTGCCGATATTGCTTACCACATCGATAAACTAAGACGCGGATATGACAGATTAATCAACATTTGGGGCGCAGACCACCACGGTTATGTTGCTCGTGTTAAAGCATCAATAGAAGCTTTAGGCTATGACCCTAAGAAATTAGAAGTATTGTTAGGACAGCTTGTAAACCTTGTTGTAAACGGCGAAGAAGTTCGTATGGGCAAACGTAAAAACATGGTTACATTAGATGATTTGATTGAAGAAGTTGGAATTGATGCAACTCGCTATTGGATGGAAATGCGTAACATTGATATGACGCTTGATTTCGATATCGAGCTTGCAAAGCGTTCAACTGACGAAAACCCTGTATTTTACGTTCAATACGCTTATGCAAGAGTTTGCTCAATTTTGAGAAACGCAGTAAATGAAAGACTTAATGCAGAAACAGGTGAAAAAACTCCGGCACCTATGACTCAAGCAGAATTGGATGATTTGATTAATAATTTCGATAAAAATATTATTTTGAAAACCGCTGACAGTGCAAAATCATTGATCTTGAAGTTGGAAGAATTCAAATCCGTAATCGTTCTTTCTGCACAAAACAGAACCGTTTACACGATTTGCAGATATGTTCAAGAGCTTGCGGCTGAATTTCATTCATTCTATAACTCAAACAGAGTTATTTGTGATGATAAAGAGTTGATGAAATCAAGATTAGCATTGATGGTTGCAATCAAGACAACATTAAAAAATGCGCTTGATATTTTGGCTGTTTCAGCACCTGAAAAAATGTAAAATTTAATTATATGTAATAAAACAAAAAATGCGCTCATAAAGCGCATTTTTTGTTGTTATAGATTTTCACCTCACCCTAGCCCTCTCCTGTAAGGAGAGGGAATAACCTAAAGTCGTTCAATTAATATAAATTTGAAAAATCTTATATGTACAAATAAATAAGTCTCGCTAATTTTCTCTCCTTAAGAACAAATTAATCCGCATAACAAGCCAAAACCAAATTGTTTCTTAATTTATTCAAAGCTCTAGCTTCAGTTTGACGAATACATTCTTTTGTAACACCATACATTTTGCCGATTTCTTCCAATGTAGTTTTAGCAAAATTACCTAAACCAAAACGCATTTTAATAACAGTTTGTTCTCTATCCTTCAAAGTTGAAACAACATTACTCAAATCATTTTTCAACTGTTCGTACTCAATATTTTCTTCAACATTGGTATTTTCATCTTCCAAAACATCTGCAACATTTAATTCACTGCCGTTTTTACCGTCAAAACTGCCTTCAATAGAAACTGTTGTTGAATAAGCAGATAAATATGTATCAATTTTTTCAGGTTCTAAGTTCATTTTTTCGGCAACATCTTTATTTGTTACTTGGCAGTTGTAAGCTCTTTCCATTTCAGCTTTTACTTTTGAGAATTTTGATAAAGTTTCTTGGATGTATACAGGAATTTTCATACAGTATGATTGTTCTGAAATTGCCTTAAACATAGCTTGTTTAATCCACCAGCTTGCATAAGTAGAAAATCTGTAACCCAATTCAGGGTTAAATTTTTCAACTGCAATCATCAAACCTAAATTTCCTTCTTGAATCAAATCAATCATAGGTAATTTTGCAACATGAATAACTTTTCTTGCAATTGTCAAAACTAATTTTAAATTTGATTGAACCAAAACTTTTTTTGCAACTTTGTCACCTGCTTTTGCTTTTATTGCAATTTCTTTTTCTTCATCTGCACTCAAAGATTTGAATGAGTTTGCTTTTCTTGAATAAGCACTGATTTCTTCACAGCCTGAAACGAATTTTGCAGGGTTTGATGTTGTTTTCATTGAGATAAATTGTTCTTTCATACTATAAGCTCCTATGGGTAAATGGGGTAATAATTTTTAATGGGGAAACGATACACGAATTAAGATAAACACATAACAACGTTTTCTTATATACTTATGATATATCATAAGTATATATTTCTCAATACATTTGTTAAGAAATGTTACACAAAACATCAGTTTTTTAAGATATTTTTACAAAACTTAACAATTAAGCAGCATTTTGCAAATACAATTTTAAGTCTGTAATTCTTGTGTCAACAGTCATTATGACATCTTTCATCTGTGCTTCTAGTCGTTTTGCACCTTTAAAGCAAGTATGAAAGAACAAAATTGTTGAAGTTGCTTTCACTAAATCGTTTTTTAATTCTTTAATTTTATTGTAAATTTGCGGGTCAACAATTTCTTTATTTTCGCATAAAACAGTAAAAATATCTCCGAGCCACCATTGAACTTCTTCAACATTATTGGCTTTTAACCCCTTTAATGCTTTTTTTAGATATGTTGAAATCGGAGTATAAACTTCTAAAAGCTTTTCTTTTTTCTTTGGTAAAACTTTTTTAAAATAATTCATTGTTTGCTCGTAACCAACATTTATCAAATTGCGTCTGGCGTCTTTATTTAAATTAAAATCTGCAAAAAATACATCACCCGTATCAATTCTTACGCAATCATAACGGTCATTTGAACCGAACATTTCAGTTACAAAATCAGTCGCAACATCCGTTACACAACTATAAATAGTATTAATAAACGAAATCGGATTTGCTTCATCTTTACTGTAATCACCTTCTAAACGAAACTCCAAAATTCGGCTTTCAGAGCTGTCTAAATTTTCAGATAACTTCCACATAGGAGATGCCTTCTGCAAATCACCGTCGACCAAAAACGAATCTTCATATTTATATGGTGCCATAAGTCCCGGCATGCTTGAAGAAATTTTGATTGCTTGCGCGATTTCAAATTTTGGTGTAACAATTTTTGAAAACTCTTGTGTTGAAAATTTAGTCAAATTTGTGGTTATAATTACAAGATTTTTCTCTAAATCCTCAAAGTTTATATTGCGTCCTCTTACGGTTTCGATTTTTTTAGACAAAAGCTCATTCAACCAATCTTGAAATATTTCGCCTTTTGATAGCGCAAAAGCTTTGCCAAATCCCAAGTGGATATCTTTAAACAGGTCAAAATTAACCTTCATAAAAATATTTTCTAATTCATAGGATTTATATCCGCAAGCAACAAGAGATGCTATAACTGAGCCGACAGAAGAACCGCCAATTACATCGTATTCTATTCCAAGTTCTTCTAAAGCACGAATTGTGCCGATATAAGCCATTCCTCGAATAGCACCGCCGCCGAATAAACAAGTATATTTTAACGGATTAGTCATTATTTTTCACCATAAATTTTAGTTTTTTACCAAATGTAACACTATCAAACATTGTTCTTTTATAATAATCAATATCGTGATTTGGTTCAATATATGAAGATTTTTCGCAACCTTTCTTTATAAAGATACCACAAACATTCCCTTCATAAATTTGTACCCAATCAGAATCTTGTTGTAAAACATTATAAACTTCAATAGACTTAAGTGGCATTAAAATCTCTGTCTGATAATTATTAATAATATCGCGCCAATTATTTTCTGCGAGTTCATAATCACGAAGAGTTAAAAATTCTTTGTCGTTATAAACTTCTTCATAACGGCCATCCATATAAATCAGATTGTTTGGATAAAGTTTGTATGAAAAATAACTGCCCAAACCAAACGGCACAACTACATTGCCTTTAATATTATTTATTTTTAAGAATTCTGTTTCCATTAAAGGGTATTTTTTTGCGTCACATCTAGGATAAGCAGGTGAAGATAGCGGAATTACAAACAAAGCAAGTGCGATAACGGCAGGATAAAGAGTTTTTTCAATAGTTTTGAATATTTTGTGAAAACGATTAAATAATCTTAAAATGTCGGTATAACATAACGCGCAAATAGCAATTAAAGATAGAGAAAGTAATTTTACATGCACTAAACCTGAATATAAGGTTACTACAAGTACAATTGTTTTTGTTAGGTCTAATTTCTTTTTAGAAATAAAGTTTGTGATTACGCCAAATATACAAAATAAACTTGTAGGCAAATAAATCAAAAAATGTCTTTTTGCTAAAAAACTCCACCATTCAACAACGTATTTGCGATTCATTGTTGTTGCACTGAATAAAAAGTCTAAATACTTTAAGCCATAAGGGTTAATGATTAATAGTGGAGTCGAAATTGCAAGCAAGGCAAAGTTTTTTTCCCAAGGTCTTTTGCTTAAAAGTTCTCCTGCAAGATACATAAAAATTAAACCTAAACCTGATACAACACCGCCATGAAGGTTGTTCCATAAGATTACGATAGGAGGAATGAACCAAACAAGTTTTGTTGAATAATTTTTTCTTAGTTTTTCCATCAGGTATAAAAACAAGCTGAAAAAGAAGAAGCTGAAAAGCTGACAACGAACGCCTGATGAATTTAGATGATAATACATCAAAAGAAAAGCTGAAATAAAAAGTAATGAAGTCGGATAAGCGTGTTTTTGAAGTTTTTGAGTTTTGATTACAAAAAACGCAGTTCCGAACATTAAAATTGTTTGCAAAAGTATTGTCCCAAATGCACCAAAATATTTTAGGAATAAATAAAAAACAACGCCAGAACCCCATTCATGGTCATACCAAGGATGAGTCGGTGTGTAAGATAAAAAATCTTTGAACGGCAAAATGCCTTGTTCGATAAAGCGTTCGCCAACGATTATGCGAGCGAAAAAGTCATAATCGTAGTTTGTGGTGAGGCAGGAAAGGATTAAGCAGATTAGAAAAATTGTTGTGAATAATAATATGTTTTTTTGTTTCAAAAAGCCCCCTCCCTAACCCTCCCCCATGGAGAGGGAATACGCTTGCGATGTTTACTAAATTTTATGGTGGATACTCAATGCAACAAACCTATGAGCAATTCTCAAATTTATGTAGCTTTACCCACCCTACGTATTGTTATAACAAGTGTGTTTAAACCAACGTCACTTCAATTATTTTAACATAAATACACCTACATATTTTTAATTACCTCTTTTTATGCTAAAATAATTAACGAGTTTAGGAGATTAGAGTATGGGATTAACATTAGTAGAAAAGATTATTTCAGAACACGCTGGTAAGCAAGTACACGCAGGTGAGCTTGTTATTTTAAAGGTTGATGTTTCTGCCGTTCAAGACGGAACGGGACCTTTAACGGTTCAAGAATTTAAAAAACTTGGAAAATCTAAACTAAATAATCCCGAGAGAACTATATTATTTATTGACCACGCTTCACCAAGCCCGAGAAAAGAGCTTTCTAACACACACATGGTGCTTAGAGAATTCCATAAGGAATATGGTGCTGTGCTTTCAGACGTTGGCGCAGGCGTTTGTCACCAAAGATTAATTGAAACCTTCGTAAACCCTGGTGAAGTTTTAGTTGGTGCGGATTCTCATACTTGTACTTCTGGTGCATTGGGTGCGTTTGCGACAGGCATGGGCTCTACCGATATTGCAGTTGCGATGGCTCTTGGCAAAACTTGGTTGAAAGTTCCAGCAACATTTAAAATTGTTGTAACAGGAAAATTTAGAGAAGGGATTTGCTCAAAAGATTTGATGCTTCATCTTATCGGAATGATTGGCGCAGACGGGGCAACTTATAAGGCTTTGGAATTTACAGGTGACACGATTGACAATATGACAATGTCAGAAAGATTTACGCTTGCGAATATGGCAGTAGAAGCAGGTGCAAAATGCGGTTTGTTCATTGCAGACGATAAAACAAAAGCATTTTTGAAGGAACGCGGACGTGAAGATAAATTCAGACAAATATTACCTGATTCAGACGCTGTTTACGAAAGAGTTATTAATATTAAAGCAGAAGATGTACCGCATACGGTTTCTTGCCCGCACACAGTTGACAACACAAAACGCGTTGAAGAATTAAAAGATGTTAAGGTAAATCAAGTTTACGTAGGTACTTGCACAAACGGCAGAATTGAGGATTTGAGAGTTGTTGCCAATATTTTGAAAGGCAAAACCGTTCATCCTGATGTTAGAATGTTGATTTCACCTGCTTCTAAAGATGTGTTTAAACAAGCTTTAAAAGAAGGTTTGATTGATATTTTTGTAGAAGCAAACGCAGCGATTCTTGCTCCGGGTTGCGGACCTTGTGTCGGTGTTCATGCCGGAATTTTAGGCGACGGAGAAGTTTGTTTGGCAACTCAAAACAGAAATTTCCAAGGCAGAATGGGTAATACAAAGGGATTTATCTATTTGGCATCTCCTTATGTAGCAGCATATACTGCTTTAAGAGGTTATATTTCAGCAGAATAAAGTTATTGTCGGGTTCAATGACAATAGTTGAACCCGACCTACAAATCTAGGGGGTGGGGTTAGAACTATGAACTTACTACTTTTAAAACAATTATCAATTCTAAGCGCATTTGCAGGCGTTATCTTGGGACTTATAACAATCGTACCTTACGTAAGCTTTTTGAGCTTTATGGTTTTGATATTGTGTTTATCAGCGTTCGTGCTTGCATATCTTAAACAGAATGAATTAATCGGAATTATTAGCGTTAGAGAAGGCTGTATTTTTGGGGCGGTTATCGGGTTTGTATCATTTATAGCGTTTTCAGTAGTTTATGCGCCGATAAGTATGCTTTTAGGATGGTTGATTCCTTCATATACGCAGGGATTTTTAAGATTTTTTATGGGAAGCTTTGGTTCATTTATCGTAATGATTCTTCTAATGATTCTTATGGCAGGTATAAGTGCTTTATTTAACGGTTTTGCAGGACTTGTTACTGCTTATGTTTATGAACTAATTACAGGTATAAAAAAAGAAAATAATCAAAATACCAGTGTGGATTTTGAAATCAAGTAAAGTTATTGGTGCAAAAAATTGCACACTACATTTTGGATAGCCCTCGCTCCTTGCGAGAGAGTGAAATGAAAGGGGCAAATAAAATAACAGGAGAAAATAATGGAATTTAAATCAAAAATAAAAACAATCGAATGGGTTGATACGTATTCAAAAATGGTAGATCAAACAGTTGTGCCTTATGAATACAAGTTTGTAAATATCACGACTGGCGAAGATATGTTTAATGCAATTCGCAACATGATAGTTCGTGGCGCACCTGCTATCGGAATTGCAGGCGCACACGGTGTAATTTTGTTTGCTCAAGAAGGCGCAAAAGAAATTACATCAAGAGAAGAATTTGTAAATTGGCTGCTTGAAAAAGCCGAATACATGAAAACATCTCGCCCGACTGCCGTTAATTTAATGTGGGCAGTTGAAAAACAAGAAGAAGTTATCAGAAATTCTAAATCTGATATCAATGGAATTATTTCTGAATTAAAAACAAACGCAATTAAATTGGAAAACGAAGATATAGAAATTAATAAAAAAATTGGCGATTATGGCGCAGAAGTTGTTCCAAAAGGTGCAACAATCCTTACTCACTGTAACGCGGGTGCTTTGGCAACGGTAGGATACGGTACGGCTCTTGGCGTTGTTCGTTCGGCTTATGCTAAAGATAACACTATTCAAGTTTTTGCAGATGAAACTCGTCCGCGTCAACAAGGCGCAAGAATTACAACTTTTGAACTTGCAATGGACGGAATTCCAGTAACATTGATTACAGACGGAATGTGTTCGTATTTTATGAGTAAAGGCATGATTGATATGGTTGTAGTGGGTGCAGATAGAATTGCTGCAAACGGTGATACTGCAAATAAAATTGGAACTTACACGGTAGCGATTGCTGCAAAATATCACAATGTTCCATTCTATATCGCAGCTCCGCTTTCAACAATTGATACATCAATCAAATCAGGTGCGGAAATTCCAATCGAAGAACGTTCACATGAAGAAGTTACTCATATCAATGGCAAACGAATTTGCGCAGAAGGTATTAATGTTATTAATCCGGGTTTTGACGTTACTCCGCATGAATTGATTGCCGGTATTATTACAGAAAAAGGTATTTTAAGACCTGATTATAATAAGTCTATTGCAGAAGCGTTTTTGAAGTAGTTAATTGTAATTACTTAATAAAAAAGCAGTTTTGTTTCGGTGCTATTAGCACCGAAATAAAGACGCATGATAAGTAGCTATAAGCTACACTATTATAGTAGAATTAAAATTATTCGTACCTTAAAGCGTCAATAGGATTCAACAATGATGCTTTGTAGGCAGGATAATATCCGAAGCCTACACCGACAATTCCGGAAAAACCCAGCGCCAAAATTATTGAAAATAAAGAAATTGAAATTGTCATAGAAGGTGCAAAAACAGTGATTAAATAAGAGCCGAGGACTCCTATTATAACTCCAATTAATCCTCCAATCATTGAAAGTAGAAATGATTCAATCAAGAATTGCCACCTGATATCGCTTACTCTTGCGCCAATTGCCATTCTTATACCAATTTCTTTTGTTCTTTCCGTAACAGAAACAAGCATTATGTTCATAATCCCGATACCGCCTACTAATAAAGAAACAGACGCGATAGAAGCGAGTAGAATTGCAAAAGTTTGTACTGTAGATTTCATTTTTTCTTGGAATTCTGCGGAGTTTCTAATTTCAAAATCCTTGTCTTGATTTTTTCCGATATTATGCCTGTTAGTTAATATTTCATTAATATCTTCCATTGTTGCATCAAGCATATCAGCATCTTGACCTTTAACAACAATTTGTCCTACCGTTCCCGGAAAGTCTGTACCAAAAACTTTCTTCTGTGCAGTTGTAATTGGAATGAATATCAAATCGTCTTGGTCAAACGGACCTGACTGTCCTTTTTCTTCCAAAAGTCCGATTACTTTAAACGGAATATTACCGACTCTGATTACTTTACCGACAGGGTCGACATCTCCAAAAAGTTCTGTTGCAACAGTCGCGCCCATTAAAGCAACCTTTGCACTGTTTTGCAAATCTTCTTGAACAAAGCCTCTACCAGAACCTACTTCATAGTTTTTGATATACAAATATGCAGGCTGAATACCATAAACTGTTGTTGACCAGTTTTGATTACCGTAGGTTAATTGTTTGCTTTCAGAAGATAAAGTAGAGATTGCCAAAACATTTCTTGCGTTCTTTTCGATAGCTAAAGCGTCTTTTGATGTCAAAGTCGGTTTTGTGCCGATTCCCATGTGGACACCGCCAGATTTTGCTGAAGCAGAACGAATGGTCAATAGATTTGTACCCATAGACTCCATATTTTGAGTAACTTTTTTGCTCGCGCCTGAGCCGACCGCTAGCATGATAATTACTGCGCTAACGCCGATGATTACGCCAAGGCTGGTTAGAGCGGAGCGTAACATGTTTACTCGAAGTGAATTTGTAGCCATTCTTAAAGTGGATTTGAAATCTAGCATGGTTCTCTCTTGTCGTTAGCTATTGTTGGGCTGAAAGCCCAACCTACTGCAAGTAAACTAATTCTTTTCTACAAACAACGAATCACAAATATTTGTCTGTGGAACATAATCATATTCGCCATCCATAGAAATTTTATTAATAATCTTAGAACGTTTTTTACGGTAAAGCATATCAATAAAAGCTTCCAAACGAGTAATGAAACCTGCTTCGCCGGTATGTTCATCAATTGTTAATGAAAGAATCGGTTTCCCTGCTTCTTTAGCTTTTCTTGTAATCCTTTCAATCATCAAGGAATCAGGACCACAACCGAATGCGTTCAATGTTACAATACCGTCTATTTTGTTATCTTTAAGGTAATGACCTGCTGTACCTGTCATTTCATATTCATTGGCCCAATAACGCTTTTGACTTAGAGAAGCAATTCCTTCTTCCATTTGTTCATCAGTTAATTGAAGCGAAGTGAATACTTTAACGTCCATTTTTTCAAGCTTTTCAAAAATCTTCATGCAAGCTCTTTCGTCATAAATGTTATAGCCGTGAGATACAAGCGCAACATTAATTGGCGCAGAGTTAGAAGGGTTTTCAATGAATACTTTTCCTTGTAGTGCGTAGTTCATTGCTTTTTTGTAACTCATGCCTGAACGCATCATAACCAAAAAGTTATTATAAACCTTCCAACCTTGCTTAGAAGCTTTCTTGATTTCATCAAGATTTGTAATCCCGAAAGGTTTTACAGCTTCTTCTAAGAATGTGTAAAGACCTTGATTTTTAGCGGATTTGTCTAAAGTCGGTTCAATAATATTAATTTCACCTTTTATTACGTTTCTAACCAAATCAGGCAATCCTCTGATTTTAGAGCAGTTGTAAATTTTAGGTGCAACAGATTGAAGTGAAGGTACGAAAATATTTTTAACGCCCTTTGACATCAAATTCAATATGTGACCCAAATAAATTTTTATAGGTAAACAAGTTTCAGTAACTACTAAAGCTGAACCATCAGACATAGTCTGCTTTGTAGTCGGGTCAGATAACACAATTTTAATCCCTAAACTTGTAAAAAAACCGTACCAAAACGGATAATTGTTGTAAAAAGACATTCCTCTCGGAATACCGATAACCATTTCTTTTTCCATGAAAAAACCTTTTCTTTTAATATACGTACAGTTTTATCTTATCGCAAAACATTTATCGTGTCACAAAATGTGTGCAAATGTTAAGCTATATTGTGATACAATAATACTTATGAAGATATTAGGAATAGACCCCGGAATGGCAATTGTCGGATACGGGTTAATAGAAACAGACGGAGAAAACATAGAGCTTCTAACTTCAGGTTCTATTCAAACAAACAAAAATTTGCCTGATTCAAAAAGACTGTTAGAAATCTTTAATGATTTAACAACCGTTGTCGAAAAATATAAACCGGACTGCGCTTCTGTTGAAGAACTGTTCTTCTTTAAAAACAAAAAAACAGTTATCCCTGTTGCGGAAGCTCGCGGAGTTATTTTGACGGTTCTTGAGAAATTCAACATCCCAACATTTGGATATACTCCTATGGTTGTAAAACAAGTTTTAACCGGCTATGGAAGAGCAGAAAAAAAAGAAGTTGAGCAAATGGTAAAAATCGCACTCGAGCGCGAAAACCTACCAAAGCTTGATGATACGGTTGACGCCATTGCAATTGCTATTTGCCATTCTCGTTCTATTAGATAGCAAATTTTATTTTCACGTGTTTTATAAAGAATACTATGAATATATTATCTTTAAATTTTTCTAATTTAAATAGTGTAACATCTGCAAAAAGAACTACCTTCAAGCAAGCCTCAACTAATCCTTACAATGGAATACCTACTCACGACGAATTTGTAAGAAGCACTGGAAGTCTTGACATCGGCAGACTTAAAAATCTTAGAATTTCTCATTTTCGTCTAATAGATTCAAACTCTGTTAGAGGAGTAACACTTGCAAATCAATCTCCTGCGTTGCTTACTGAACTAAAAGAGTGTGGAATTAATACGATTATTGACTTAAGACCTGAAGGCAGTGATGAATCCAGATATGCCCAAAATTGCAGAAAAAATGGATTAGATTACTTTAATCTAAAAATTAGAGATAATATTCCGATTTTTAATGCTCCTTTTTCAGGCAAAATGTCAGCGGAGGAAAGAAGGGTAGCTATTGTAAAATTTGTACATCAGCTTGGAGATTTTTTCAACCTGATGGACAATGGTAAAAACTACATGGCTTGCCTATTAGGACTTCATAGAACTGATTTAGCAGTAACAATGAATTACTTATTGAACCCTAAAGAGCCGACTACACCTCCAACGCTGTCACATATGTTTTTCCCCGAGGAAACAAATCTTACGAACAAATATATTGGAAAAGTTAAAAACATGCTTAAAAATCTTACACAAAAAGATAAAGAATTTTTAAAAATGCCTGATTGTTTCTCCGATATTTTTGATGCTAGGGTTTTGAAATTGCGATTAATGAATAGAGCAAAATAAAATAAATATTATAAAAAAAAGTCCCAAATGGTACTTCTTTTTATAATTAATAAAACTAATCAACAGAGAAAATTTCTTTAATATCGTCCATCGTAAGTGATTTTGTAATATTTCTATCAATAGAAACTACGCTGTCAACAAGGTCACGTTTTCTGCCTTTGATTTTTTGAATCTTTTCTTCAACCGTATTTTTGGTAATAAGTCTATAAACAAATACCTTCTTAGTTTGTCCGATACGGTAAGCACGGTCAGTTGCCTGATCTTCAACCGCAGGGTTCCACCAAGGGTCATAGTGAATTACATAATCCGCACCTGTCAAGTTCAAACCTGTACCGCCGGCTTTCAAACTGATTAAGAAAATCGGTATATTCGGATTGTTGTTAAAGTTTTCAACTGCAGCTTGACGGTCTTTAGTTTTACCTGTCAAATATTCGTAAGGAATACCTGAGCGTTCAAGCCATCCTTTAATAATATCAAGCATATCAACAAATTGACTAAACAAAAGCACTCTGTGTTTTTCTTGAATAATTTGTTCCAACATGCCTTTTAAGTATTCAAACTTACCTGATTTCATAACACCTTTAACGTGTTCTTTGTCATAAAGTTTAGGGTGACAGCAGATTTGACGCAATCTAAGCAACGCAGAGAAAATTGACATACGGCTCTTTTCAAGTCCGTTAAGTTCAATGCTCTTGAACAGTTCTTCTTTCGTACTATCAAGAACTTCCAAGTAAAAGTCGCGTTGTTCGTCCGTAAGTTCGCAATAAGCCATGTTTTCAACTTTATCAGGCAAGTCTTTCGCAACATCTCGTTTCATACGACGCAAGATAAATGGGAAAATTTGAAGTTTAAGACGTTTTTCAACAGTCTTATCTTGTCTTTCCATAATCGGTGTAACATAGCGGTAATTGAATTCTGCAACGTTAAACAAGAAGCCCGGCATCAAGAAATCGAATACAGACCAAAGTTCTTCCAATTTGTTTTCAATCGGCGTACCTGATAATGCAAGTTTATGGTCTGACTGCAATTCTTTAACTGCTTGCGCTGTTTGAGAAATTGCATTCTTAATATTTTGAGATTCATCCAAAATAATGTATCTGAAATTGTATTTTTTCAATTTTGCAATATCACGTCTTACGAGTGCATAACTTGTAATAACAATATCGTATTCCGGAATATGTTTAAACAAAGTCTTACGCTCAGGCCCTGCAAGTTTTAAGCAGGTTAAATCAGGTGTAAACTTCTGAATTTCAGCTTCCCAGTTAAATACGACAGTTGTAGGTGCAATAACCAAAGTCGGTTGAGGACCGTCAACTTCTTTTGCTTTTTGCAACAAACTCAATGCTTGAAGCGTTTTACCCAGCCCCATATCATCAGCAAGAATACCGTTCAAACCATACTGATACAAGAACCATAGCCAATGGAAACCTTTAACCTGATACTCACGAAATTCTGCATTAACTCCGCTAGGGATTTCAACACCGTCAGAAGTTGTTGAGAATGTTGAAATTTGTTCCCAAAAGCCTTTAAACTTATCACTCATAACGAGTTCAAATCCTTGGTTTTGAAGTTCGGTAATCAAACCTACACGATAAGTTTTAACCAAGAATGTGTTATCGCTGTTTCTATACGCATCAAATGAGTTAAATGAACGCATGATTTGATAAATATTCTGAGCCGGATATTCTACAAAGCCCAAACTGCGAACACGCGCGTATTTTTCACCGCTCTGAATTGTTTCATAAATATCGTCAAAATTGATTACTTCTTCACCAACTTGACCGTACAATTGAATTTCCATGCTATCTGCGGAATCTTCCGAAAAGTCGATTTTCGCACACATTTTGAATGGTTCTGCCAATAATTTGAAGAAGCTCATATCGTCGCGTTCTTCAAAAATCCAACCTTCACCAGCTTGTTGCTTATAATAGTTATAAAAATCAATTGCAGTTTCTTTTTCTAAAGCCAAGTTGTTTGTCTGCATCGGAACGAATTTACAGGCAAGCAACATATTATAAGCCATTTGTTCATGCTCATAATCTCTTTTTATCCAATAAACAAGACCTTCTTCCTCTTTACTCTTAACTGAAAGATAAGGTGATTTGTCTTTACTTTTTGAATAGGGAACTCTTACACCTGAATAATCGAATTCCAGCGATGCTTTCAGAGATTGGTCATAATCAATACCAAGAGTCACAATATTTACAGGTGGTTTGTGTTCAAGTAACAATTTAGAAATATTTTCAGCAATTGTTACGTTCATAATTTCTTGAAGATGTGGAAGTTCTTCGTAAACAAATTTACCGCCATCTGCTTCTTTCAAATCAGTAAATGTAGATTTGATAATACTTTGAGGAAGTTCATTCATCGCGATATTGATTGGGAAAATGATATTTTCATATCTTCCCCACTTGATTTGGCGTGAAAAATACTTAACTTCTTCAAACGGATAAATTTCATCTTTATCAGGACGAGTCCAGAAAAGCTCTAGCACAATATTTGTTCCACCATTCACGCTTGTTGTTGAAACATCCATATTCAAATCCCAAATTTTATCGGTAAATTGGATTCTATCTTTTGTTTTTTCATCCAAAACTTCTTCCAATTCAGCCATTAAAGGAAATACCGGCGCAAATTTTGTAATCGGAATATCATACCAACCTGCTTTTTTATCCTGTTTAGCGATTTTCAAAAGTGTTTGGAATAATGCTAATTCCGCTTTTTGAGCATCGTTGAGTTCAAAATTAGGATCATTTCTTTGAACATCTATTAAAGCTCTCAAAATATTTTCTAAAGAACGCACGATTTTATTAGTTGCTCTATCTCTAACTAAGATTGAGAAAAAGTTTTGGCGTCTTTTAGGGTTAAAGTGGAATATGTAACTGCCTTTTGGAGCCTCTTTAAGTGTTGTATCAACATCCGACAAATCAGGTTCCACACCATATTTTTCGTACATCCAATTATCATAAGCACGAGTTTCTATTGCTTTTAGTCCGATTGCAACTGCGTGTTTACACCATTCTTCTTTAAGCGGGCAATTACATCTTGCTTCCACTTTATTTTTCTTGAAAATCAAATCGGTAACATAAAAATCTTGATAGTTACCTTTAACTTTTCCCTTAAAGAAATTCTTTTCGGGGTAAGCTTCAAGAATCATGTCTTTTTGGTAATACTCATAACCACGCCTCCAGCTACCGGGCGTTGCATTTTTCTTCAAAAATTTATAATCGAACATAAAATCACTCATTAGTGTGAGGTACTCATCCTTTTCGGGTTTAAAATGTAAAATAGCAAATCAAAAGATTTACTACGAGGTTCCCGACCTCAAGGCTCCCAACCTTGATTTAATTATGACATAGAATTATTTTTCATGCAACAAAAAAATAATTTTATTTTTTATGGTTCAAATTCAAAAGGAATGACCACTCCTTATTTTTTTATTTATATGAAAAGTTATTCCGAAAATTGTGATACGTTTTAAGTTTTTACCGTTTATAATACTCGTTTTACAAGAAAAAATATTTTCTAAAAACGAATTCTTACCTTGATGTTTTGCAACTTTTTCGTAAATTCCTAAAAGCTCGTCATTAAGTCCGTGTTTGTCAAGAATTTTTAATATTCGAGCTTTGTAGATTTTATCATCATCTTCTTTATTTTCTTGGACAGAATCTTCTCTTATAGACAAGCTTCCAAAACGAATTAGATAATTGTACAAAGTTTTGTGGCAATACACGATACTTTTTGCGGATAAAACAGCATCTAAAGAAAATGGATAATCTTCACACTTTCCATCAGGGAATGTTAAATTATTGTCAAATATCAAGCTTCGTTTGTATAATCGATTCCAAACCATGCAACGCAAACCATTGAAAACTTGAGTTTTTACATATTTCCAATCAAAAATTTTGCCACAAACAATCGGAAATTTTTTCCAAGTATGCAAAGAACCAAAAAGAGTTCTATTTTTTATTTTTGTAGAATTTTCAAATACCATTCTATAATCGCATTCTACGATATCTGCGTCTGTTTCAATAGCTTTGTTATATAAAACTTCATACATATCTGTATCAACCCAGTCATCAGAATCTACAAATGCGATATAATCTCCTTTTGCATGTTTCATAGCATTATTTCTTGCCATACCCAAGCCTTGATTTTCTTGGTTAATCAAAATTATATTCGGACATTTTTTTACATACTCATTTATTATCTCTACAGAATTATCTTTAGTACCATCATTTATACAAATAATCTCAATATCTTTGAGCGTTTGATTAACTAAAGAATCCAAACATTTTCTCAAATATTTTTCCACATTGTAAACAGGCACTATTATAGAAACCTTAACAGCCACGTTTTTCTCCTTCTAATTTTTCTCTAATTTCAGGGAACAAACAGCAAACTTTATTTAAAGCTTGACGACCTGTCATACCAACAGTAGAAGTTGAATTAATCATGTTCTTTTGCCATAATGAATCTTCTTGAGAACCGTCAATTACAAGGTTTTTGAGTTTATAATTCCCTTTAATTACATTAATTTTCGTATTATTTCTGATAGCATGCCCCCAGAACCACAAGTCATCGTGAGTTGGCATCTCTTTTGTAAATTGTTCTTTATTTAGAACATTTTCATGCAAACAATGTGGTGGATACAAAACTCCACCGCAGCCAACAGGTTCGTTCCAAAAACTTGGCAAATAAGTTGAATTGTAGGTGTAATTTCTTGCCTGCATAAATAATTCATTATTTTTTTTATCCAACTTTAAGACAAACGCTTGTCTTGCGTGGATGCAATCGGGGCATTTTAAATATTCATTGTACAAAGTTTCGATTAATTTTTTGTCATAATAAGTATCATCATCGACTGTAACAATGATATCATCTGGGTATTCTTGCAGAGTCGGAATAAGTTTTTTAAATGATTTAATATCTTCACACCACTTAATCGTTAAGCCAAATTGCTCTAAATCCGTTAGAGATTTAGGAAGTTCTTTGTTCGGAAATTGACTCTCTGCTAGCCATAAAACAACAATGTCAGGCTTTAGAGTTTGTTCCAAAAGCGTAGAAATTGTTTTATGCACTACGTTAATTCTAGCGGGAAAAGTTGTCAAAGACACAATAAGCTTTGGTGTTCTTTTTTCTTTTGTTAATCCGTATTCCGTTACAGGAATAAATTTATAATCAAGTTTATGTTTTTTACAGAATTTAATTCCAAAAAATTTTATAACAAAATGTTCATCTATATCTTGATATGAAAACAAAAAAGATAAATGACTTTTTAAATCTTGCCAAAAACTCACTTTTGATTTGTGATCACACTCTTTCATATAAAACTCCCAATGACTCAACTTTGATACAAAAAAACTCTCATTAAGAGAGTTTTAAATTAAATTGCGCTTGGAGGGATTCGAACCCCCGACCTTTTGGTTCGTAGCCAAACGCTCTATCCAACTGGGCTACAAGCGCAAAATTCATTGAAAATAACTTCAACATGTCTACTATATCAACAATATAAAAAATTATCAAGTAAAAGTTATAAAGAACTTTTTCTATAACAAGCGTAAAAAATACAATTATTATTTTTAAGATAAAACCTTATTAATTTGTTAAGAATTGTAAACAACGTAATTTCGCATTATTTCTATCTTTTACCCCTTTATAAAAATTTAATAAAATAAATAAAGACTCACGCTTGACTTTAAGTTCTTATGTGCAATAATATTAGTACACACTTTAAGTGTAGCCGAAACACTAAATAGCAAAAGAATAGAAAATATATAAAACCCCAAAAATCATATAAACTCCTAGATAATAAACACTAAAAAAGACCATTAGGATGCAGAAAACAAACCCACTCGAAACACACACCGAGTGGTTTTTTTTATACATTATAACTTGTGATGATACAATACATTAATTCCCATAGTGGTCAACACCTCACCCTAACCCTCTCCTGTAAGGAGAGGGAATGACCAAGATTTGTTAATAATACCATAGTTTTCTACGTCACTTTTACAAGAGTTTCATAAATAACTAAACATCTACACCTGACATCATTTCAATCAAAGTATTAATTGTATTTTGCATATTAACGCTATCCGTTGTTCTTTGTTGTAAAAATGCATTAATTTTCGGCATCATCTCAATTGCTATATCCAATTTCGGATTAGAACCGGGTTGATACATACCTACGTCAATCAAGTCCTTATTTTCACGATACATAGCCATAATTTTACGCAATTTTCCGGCAGCTTCTTTATGTTCTTTAGAAGCGATTGCAGACATAAGTCTGGAAATACTTCCTAAAACATCAATTGCCGGATAATGGTTTGCCTCGGCAACTTTTCTTGATAAGAAAATGTGACCGTCCGTAATACCACGCACCGTATCTACGATAGGGTCATTAATATCGTCACCTTCCATCAATACCGTATAAAAAGCTGTAATAGAACCTTTTGGACTATTACCAGCTCTTTCTAAAACTTTTTGAAGCCAAGAGAAAATTGATGGCGGATACCCCTTCATTGTTGGAGGTTCGCCAATTGACAAACCAACTTCACGTCCTGCCATTGCACAACGAGTAACTGTATCTGTCATTAAGAAAACTTTTTTGCCTTGATCTCTGAAATATTCACAAACCGCAGTGGCTGTCAAAAGGCATTTTTGTCTGATTAAAGGTGGTTGATCACCTGTAGAACAAACAAGAACAGACTTTTTCATACCCTCCGGTCCAAGTGCATCTTCTACAAATTCTTTAACTTCTCTGCCACGTTCGCCTATTAGTGCAACAACGTTAACATCAGCATCTGAATTTCTTGCAATCATACCGAGAAGCGTACTCTTACCAACTCCTGAACCAGCAAACAACCCCATACGTTGTCCGCAACCGAATGTCAAGCAAGAATCTATCGCTCTTACGCCTGTTGAGAACATTTCTGTAATAATAGGACGTTCAAAAGGTCCCGGAGGTGGCCCGTCTGAAGGACGCCATGTTGCACCTTCTATATCTAGAGGTTTGCCGTCGATAGGTTCTCCCATAGGGTTAATCAATCTACCTAACAAAAAGTCCCCTACAGGAATGATAATTGGTCCGCCTGTTGTTGTAACAAGGCTACCTTGACCGATTCCTGCTCCGTCATAAAGTAAAAGCAACTGAGCCGCATCACCTTTAAAAGCAACAACTTCCGCCGGTTTTTTTTCGCCATTAGCAGCCTCAATATAGCACAAATCACCGATTTTAAGTCCGGGAAGTTTGACTTCTACCGTCAAACCGAGCAGTTTAGATACACTGCCTTTATACTGGTATAAATCAACATTCTCGACTTTCGCATGAACCTTTTGTTTAAGTTCATCTAAATACTCTTGATTAACGCCTTCCATAAGCTTATTTTAGCATGTTTTTTCTTTTGTTACAAACGAACTTTTGTTGCATAAAGATTTTGCCTAAATTCTTTAATATGTTCAGCTTGTTTTTTATAATCACTTTCCAAAATTGCGTCAATATTTTTATCTAAAAGAGTAACAACATCTTTTATATTTTCACCGTTCATCAAAATCATATCATTTGCCATTTCAGTATTAGAAAGAGCCAATCTCGTAGTATCACGGAAACCGCTTGAAGCTAATTTTTGTGCAAGTTCGTTGCTTTCGATATTTTTACACAAAGCTTGAGCAACAAGCATAGGCGCATGAGAAATAAGAGCAACTGCTTTATCATGTTCTTGAGGTGTTGTCATAACCGTATTTGCGCCAAAATCTTTGATAACGGATTTTAGAGTTTCAAAATCTTCTAAAGCGGTATCATCTTTCAATGTTACAGCCCAATTTGCACCTTCAAAAAGTTCAGGGAAAGAATGTTCCCAACCGCTATGTTCAGTACCTGCCATCGGATGCGAAGGGATAAATTTAAATTTGTAGTTCTTTTTTGAAACGAATTCTTTTAAACTGCAAACATCCGTAACGATTGTATTTTCATCCAAAAATTCTTCCAATTTATCTAAAATCTCAAGCGTTTTGTTCATCGGAGTACAAACAAAAACCAAATCACAACCTTTTAATGACGCATAATCTTTACTCACACCTTCTTCATTTACAGAGCGCGAAACACCGACCATTTCATGTTTTTCTTTTCCGCGTTTAAAAATAGAACCGCCAATTAAACCTAAACCAATAACTCCAATTTTCATCTAAATATCCTTATGATTAAACTTCTTCACACCTTCAACATAATCTTTAACAATATCGCCATTACCTTCTAAATTGTATTTGTAAATTGTAAGGCCTTCTAATCCGACAGGACCTCTGGCATGGGTTTTGTTTGTAGAAATTCCGACTTCTGCACCGAAACCATATCTAAAACCGTCCGCAAATCTGGTTGATACATTATGATAAACTCCTGCGGAATCAACCGCGTTCATAAATATTTTTGCGTTATTTTCATCTTCTGTCAAAATTGACTCCGTATGACCTGATGAAAATTCGTTAATATGTTCAATTGCTTCTTCAAGACTTGAAACAAATTTATAAGATAAAACTTTGTCTGAATATTCTTTATGCCAACTTTCAGGAGTAGCTATAAGCTCTATATCCGCATCCTCTAAAGCTTTTAATAATTCCGTTTCATATTTAAAATCTTTGTGAATTAAAATTGTTTCAACAGAATTGCATGCGCTAGGATATTGAGTTTTAGCATCAATTATAACTCGTTTTGATTTTTCTAAATCAGCAGAAGCGTCTACGAATATATGACAAATACCGTCAGCATGACCTAGTACAGGAATTTTTGTATTTTCTTTTATAAACTTAACCAAGTTATTTCCACCACGAGGAATAATCAAATCAATGTACTTATCCATAGAAAGCATGTTTTTTACATCATCTCTTGTAAAAACTTGTGTCAAAACATTTTCAGGAAAGCCTTCTGTTTTTGCTAAAGCTTCTTGAATAACATTCATAATAGCTTTATTTGTATTTATAGATTCTTTTCCACCCTTTAATATAACGACGTTTGAAGATTTTATTGCAAGTGATGAAATTTGAGAAATAACATCAGGTCTTGCTTCAAAAATAATTCCAAGAACACCAATAGGGCAGGAAATTTTTGTCAAAATCAGACCATCATCTAGTTGGCGTTTAAAAAGCGTTTTACCAATAGGGTCTTCAAGGTTTGAAATATCAATAATACCTTGAATCATGTCACGCATTTTGTTTTCATCTAATTTAAGACGATTAAAAACTGATTGTGACAACTCACCTTTTTCAACAAAAGGTCTTGCTAATTCTAAATCCATTTTATTAGCTTCAAAAATCTTGTCCTGATTTGCTTTTAAATTATTTGCAATATTTAAAAGTGCTTTATTTTTTATTTCAGTTGATAAAGTTGCAACTTTTTTTGATGCATTTTTTGCTTTTGTTGCAATTTCAAGAAAATTATTTTCTTCCATTTCTATATGCCTCACACAATTTACAATACTTTAATCGCCTTAGATTAATCATATTAGAAAATTTCTTTTTCATTAATTCTTCCTGCAAAGACATCGCAGGTTTTTCTTCTAAAGCGTGGGGTTGTCTAACTACAAAACCTGATAAATCCATAAACGGAACTACGTTTCTATAGTCCATGTAAGGGTTTCGTCTTGATTGTTCGCTCATTCCTTCTCCTAAAAAATGTGATAGTTTTACCCTTTGAAAATATTCTAGTAAAAAACTATTATTAGGACAATAGAATGTTAACTAAAATTTACTTTATTAAGTTCAAAAAAAGTGGCTGATAAAATATTTTATCAGCCACTTTAATTATTTATTTAAATAAATTACTCATCTAAAGATTGATAACCGGATTTGTGTGATTTAAGAAGCACACCGCGCTTTGAAGTTTGAATAAAATCAATCATTTTTTCTATATATTCATTCATAGGAATTTCAGCTTTGATTTTTTCAATTGCTTGAGAAGTGTTATATTCTTCGGAAATCAACAATTTGAATGCTTCATTTGTAGCAGTTCTAATTTCTTGAGAAACTCCTCTACGTTTCATCGCAATTACATTTAAACCGCGAGGAACAGGAGGTCTGCCTTCGCCTTTTGAATAAGGTAAGATATCTTGTCTTGAAGCAGAGAAACCACTAATAATTGCCATATCTCCAATTCTGATATTTTGGTGGAATACACTCATACCGCCAACAAATGCGCCAAATCCTACATGAACGTGACCGCCCAATGTAACAAGGTTTGCCAAAATAACTTGATCTGCTAATACGCAGTTGTGTGCAATGTGAGAACCTACCATCAACAAACATTTATTACCGATTCTTGTTGTAAAATCACCACAAGCTGCGCCTCTATGAATAGTTACGTTCTCTTTAATAATTGTTTCGTTGCCGATTACAACTTTAGTAGCTTCACCTTTATAACCCAAGTCTTGAGGTTCAGAACCAATTGTTGCAAAAGGAGAAATTGTACAGTTTTCACCAATTTCTGCAAATTCAATATAAGCATTCGCAATAACTCTTGTACCTTTTCCGATTTTTACACCTTCACCGATAACTACGTTAGGGCCAATTGTAACTCCTTCTGCAATTTCAGCCGATGGGTGAATTACCGCTGAAGGATGAATTAATGATTTTTCTAAAACTGTCATTCTCTTTCTCCAATAAATTTTATCTACAAGAAAAAGTATAATATAAAAAATAAAAGTTTCTTGAAATATTTATATAATCTTTATCTTAATATTATTTTAGAATAATAAAAAAGCGCCAATCTTTTTATTGACGCTTTTTATTATTAATACATTCTTACAAATTTTCTAACTTCTTTTAGAACTTTTTGAGCCTCTTCTCTTGCTCTTGCGGAACCATCATTCAAAATCTTTTCAACGATTTCCGGATGAGCTTCATAATATCTTCTATTTTCTCTAACTTCTTTGAATTTCTCATTAACTTTTGCGCCCAATTGACGTTTACAATCTGCACATCCGCGTTGACCTTTTTCGCATTCACATCTGATTGTATTAACGTCTTCTTCACTTCCGAAAATCTTCCAATATTTGAAAGCTACTTCACAATCATCAGGATGACCCAAATCATCTTTTCTCATTCTGCTTCTATCAGTAATTGCAGACATAATCTTTTTCGCAGTTACTTCTTCAGTATCAGCAATTTTAATATCATTATTGAAAGATTTGCCCATTTTATTACCGTCTAAACCACAAATCAAAGAACAATTGTTTAACAAAGGTTTTGTTTCTTTAAAGAAATCAGTTTTATAAATATTATTAAATCTTCGTGCAATATCTCTTGTTAATTCAACGTGCGCTACTTGATCAATTCCAACAGGAACAAAATCGGTATTAAACGCCAAAATATCAGCCGTCATAAGAACAGGATAACCCATCAAGCCATAATTAATTTGAGATGCAAAGCCTTCTTTTGAGTGCAAAATTTTTGCCATATCTTTTAAATTAGGATCTCTTTCTACCCAGTTTTGAGGAGTAATCATGCTTAAATAAATATGAAGTTCTGCAATCTCAGGAATCAAAGATTGTACATAGATTGTTGATTTTTCAGGATTAATTCCGCTTGCAAGCCAATCAATCGCAACATCTATCACATCTTGTCTTAAAGATTCCGTTTTATCATATTTTGTAGTCAATGCATGCCAGTCTGCTATAAAATAAAAACATCTGTACTCATCTTGGAGTTTTAACATGTTTTCTATTACACCTAAATAGTGTCCCAAGTGAAGTTTTCCAGTCGGGCGCATGCCTGTTACTACAATTTTATCCTGCATATATTATTTCCTTTCTTTAATCATCAAAACTTTAATTTCTCCGGCATCTAAATCCGTAAACAAGCGTTTATGACCTGCTTTTATGTTGTCGTTACCTGTTATAACGTCCAATACATTCTTTTTATTAATACTTTTATCTTTTATTGTAATTTTATTTTGCGGATTTTTGAAATCCAAATTACCGACAACAATTATTTGTTCTTTATTCAATTTTCTTGTAAAAGCAAAAACTTTGTCATTGCCGGTTTTTAGTTCTGTAAAATCACCTTTTGTTACTAAATCCAAATTATCATTTCTAAAAGCCAAAGCTTCTTTAAAATTGTTCAAAATTCTTTCATTTTTTCCGTCTGGCTTTCTGGAAAAATTAAATATATCTAATTTCCCGCGGTGTACAAAATAAGTATCATCATCTGTTTCAGATTTTTGAGCCTTAGTATTTGCCCAAGAATACAAATATTCATCTCCGGTAAAGAAACCGTCAATACAATAAGGATTAAACGGTAAAGTTGCTTCCAGCCAAGAAATCATAATTGAGAAGTTTTCGCCATGCAAAACAACAGGACTGACTTCATCGTGAGTGGTAAAGCTCATAATTACACTTTTTGGTGCTTTATATGAATCAAGCAATTTTAAATTAAACTTAATATGTTCCATAAACTGTTCTGCGTTCCACTCTTTCAAGTTAAAAAAGCTGCCGTAATAGCCATCAAAACCTGCTTGAAGCAATTTATCATACGGTGTAAATTCTGCATACTGGCTAGGCGGTTCTCTCCAAGAATCAGACGCTTCAGCTAAAAACATGAATTCAGGGTCTTTACTTCTTGTGTACTTAATAATTTCTTCCCAAAAAGCGGAAGGTTTAATTGTTGCAACATCCGCTCTGATTCCGTCTGCACCGATAGATAGCACTAAATCAACAAACTTTTTATGAGCGTCAATTACATCCTGATTAAGTTTTTTATTATTACCCGTTTTAAGTAATCTTACGTCTGTCCAATCTGTTGGGACGATAGAACATTGTTTATCGTCTTTTATAAATAATTCAGGATGAGTTAAAAACAAATCATAAGCACCGCAGCTTGGAAGGTCAATTATTACTCTTATCCCTCGTTTATGACACTCGTCAACAAACTTTTTTGCCTGTTCTACATCTGTAAGTTTTGAAGTTTTATCAACCAACTGAGGGTTTATATCCCAAAAATTTTCCGCAGCGTATACTGAACCTGCCGTTCCAAGAGCTTTAAGTCTTCCGACAGGAGTTATAGGTAAAACATGAAGCGTATTTATACCAAGATTTTTTATTTCATCTAACCTGTCAATTGCATTAAGAAAATTTCCGCTAATTTCATCTTCATCAATAATTTCGTTGCCGTTTAAATCTTGAGCATTAAAAGTTCTAAGATTGATACCGCAAATATTTGCTTTGTTATTTGTAAATAAAGTTCGTAAGTCGTTATTTTCACCTGCATAAGTACAAGTTGAAAACATTAATAATGCTAAAGCCAGTAAAGAAACTTTCTTTTTCATAAAAAAAATCCCCCACTAAATAGTAACAAATAAAGAACAAGATGTAAATAACAGCTTGCTCTTTATAAAAAGCGTTTTTAATTAAACTCGCATATTACCGGAGTGTTGAGGACGATTATCCAAATACTTCTTTTGAATATTAGAAGCCATTGAGTTTCTTAAAATAGGAGTAATTATATTTGAAGATACGATACTTGCACCGACTGTTCCAAGAGTGGTTGCAAAGTTTTTATAAGCATAATATGACTCTTTGGGGAATTTATTTTCAGTTTTAAGAACTTCATCTAAATCAAGAGATAATTTGCCAACTTGTTTTTCATAAACTTTATTTTTACTAAGGAATTCACGAACCTTTGTTGGTGCAATTTTTCCTGTTGAAGCCATTTTTGAAATAATTTTCTTAGTTGCCTGAGTTACCATAAAGAAAGAACCGATATTAACAACCGCATCTAAGAATTCTTGTGGAACAAGAAAGCTTTTTTGTTCTTTAGGAATTTTTGGATTTATTATAACAGCACCGATTTGTGCCAATGATGACAAACCCCAACCGATAGTGCCGGTTACTACAAGCATTGTAGCTGTATTTTTCTTGAAATTATTATAAACCCATTCGAGTCCTTTTTGCAAAGGAGAACTATTCATGACCATCCTCCTTTTTTTCGTTTAATTTATTTGTTAAAAATACTGTTAGCGGAGCGTCTAGAACAAAGTTAGTTACACACATTGCTAAAATTGCCAAAGAACTGGATAGTGCGTTTCTATAATTTTTTAAGAATTTTTCATTTTTGCTAATTTCACCAAGAAATTTTTTAGGCAATAACGCCTTGCTGGATTTTGACTTGCCACCGATATTTGTCATTGATACAACGGCTTTATAGGCAGAACCTCTTACCAAAATACCTACACAAGTGCCGGCGATAATCTTCGCAATCGTTCTATTTCTTGAAACTCTTCGAGTTTCTTCATCAACTTTATGATTATGATAATCTATCGCCGGTTGAGTAATAATAGCCGCCGCACCCATAATTGCACGGTTTTGAGCAGGTTTTGAAATCCAGTTATCAATTTTATTCCACTCATCACGACATCTGGCAGATTCTTTTTGGGTATGCGAAGGTAGCGTGTCAAGTACTTTTTGAGCAATACGACGCTTTATACGATTCCACGAACTATCCTTTTTCCCTTGCATGGAAACACTATTATATTGTATCGGCTGTATATTCATAACACTTCTTCCTACAAGTATAAAACAGGTAAAGGTGTAAAATTGACTTTTATTAATAAATTGTTACAAAAAATTTACATTTTTTCCCTAAATAATTCTTACTTTTTTCTTCTTTGAAAAAGCAAGGAGAAAACATTCATGTCATCCGTCCCAATGTCTACGTGCGTAGCCCCAAACTCTACGCCCTACTTGTAGTTTCACCTAAAGGATGACCTGTTGCGTGCAAAATAAACATGGCATCCCACTCATGTCATCCGTCCCAATGTCTACGTGCGTAGCCCCAAACTCTTCGCCCTACTTGTAGTTTCACCTAAAGGATGACCTGTAGCGTGCAAAATAAACATAGCATCCCACTCTTGTCATCCGTCCCAATGTCTACGTGCGTAGCACACAAAAAAAAGCTATGAACTTTTTATCGTGCATAGCTGTTGATTAGGGATATGTGTATCGTCGTTTTTTAAGGAGTATAGATATATATTAGCAGTAGTTTTTTAAAATAAAATCATCAAAACGTATGATTTTCGTAACAAATCTTAACAAAAATTTTAGTATTGATTAATATAACCTAAGTCGGCTAAAACCTTTTGATTAGACTCATTGGGTATTAGTATCATTGAAAAAAGATTATTATATATTAGAATTAGATAAGTAGACTAGACGGGAGTTGGGTTTTATGAAAATTGATAAAAAGAAACTTGCTATACAAATCCTTACTTTTATAGGATTGCTGCTTTCAGTTAAGCTGGCATGCATATATTATGTTGCAAACTATGAAAAGTACGCACTTTCAAGCTTTTGTTCTATTAATGATTTTATTGATTGTGACGGTGCTGCAAGATCAACTGTTTCTCAATTTTGGGGAATTCCACTTGCATATTGGGGAATTTTCTTTTATTTAACTGTTTTATTTATGACTGTTGTTGATTACTTCAAAAAATTCAAATTGCTTAAGTTTTTGGAAGTTTTCAAAAACCCAATTTCTTATATTGGTATGCTCGGAACGATAGCTTTTATATGTTCTATGGTTTTAGCAGGGTTGAGTATCTTTAAAATACACAAGCTTTGTATTTTATGCTTTATAACTTATTTTATTGATTTATTAATAGCTCTTGTTGCTTGTTCTGGTATGTTTAAAGAAATTGTTGCAGCTTTTAAAACAACATTTGCTGATTTTATTGCCGGTGCAAAACAGTATACCAAGACTTTCTTTGTATTAGTAATACTTGCAACTTCATTTTTGGTATACAGCGGAACAACATATTGTTTTGTGCCTCATATCAAAAGACAGAAAGCTATATTAAAATATCGTGATATGAAATTTAATCCTTATAGAGTTAAAGGTAACTTGTTAGGTACTGAAAATGCTGATGTTACAATAGAACTTTATTCTGATTATGTTTGCCCGATTTGCTACATGGAAAATATAATGTTGCATGAAGCGGTTAAAGATTTCTCAAACATAAAAATAATTCACCACAATTTACCTTTTGATAAAGAATGCAATCCGTATGTTTCAACTAATATGCATCCAAATGCCTGCTTTATGGCAAGAGGTGCGATAGCAGCCGGCAAACAGGGTAATTATTGGGAAATGAGTTCGCTTTTATACGAAAATCAGCCTACAAAAATGGAAGATATGCTTAAGTTAGCAGAACAGTTGGGTTTTGATAAAGATAAATTTGTTAAAGATATGGAATCAGATACCGTTGCCAAAGAAATTGAAAATGAATTGGTAAAAGCAAACAATCTTGGACTTGATAGCACACCAACCATCTATATTAACGGCGACCAAATTATTGGTATCAAACCATATTATGAGTTGAAGGATTTGTTAATTGAACATGGAGCAAAACCTAGAAAATAAAATATTAATCCACGCTTGCTGTGGAATATGTTCAGGGTATCCTATCGCTTTATTAAAAGAGATGGGATATTTGCCTGTTGTTTATTTTTGCAATTCAAACATTGATACAGAAGAAGAATTTAATAAACGCCTAGAAGCTCAAAAAATTGTTTGCATGTATCATTGGGTGGACCTTATAGTTGAAAAATACAAACATGAAGATTATTTGAATGCAGTAAATGGTTTAGAATACGAACCAGAAAGAGGCAAACGCTGTGTTGAATGTATTCGTTTGCGCTTGCAACAAACTGTTAATAAAGCAAGAGAGCTTGGTATAAATAAATTCACAACCTCACTTGTAATAAGCCCGCATAAAAAATTTGAAATGATTTCTAAAATTGGTAATGAACTTGCAGGTGATTTAGAGTTTGTTGCGATTGATTTCAAGAAAAAAGACGGATTTTTAAAAACAAATAAACTATCTAAAGAATTGGGAATTTATCGACAAAATTATTGCGGATGTGAATTTGCAAAATCTCATTTAAAATAAAATTTAGAACATGCCGGAGATTTGTGTCATAAAACGTTCAATCAGCACGCCCATGTATTCCGCCATTGGGCGCATAAACATTAGAGATAGAAGCAAGCCCAAATAAATTTTTAATGGCATTGAAACCATGAAAATGTTCATTTGCGGCATCATTTTTGAAGTAAAACCTAACAAGACATCTGTAATAAACAATATACCAAATACAGGAAGAGCTATGCTTAAACCAATTCCGAATATTTGTCCGCTCATTTGCACAATTTGTCCAACAAGCTCAGGAGAAAATGTAAATACATAGCCAACAGGCATTGATTTAAAGCTGTTATAAATCGCAGAAAACAACCATTGGTGCGCTCCTAAGCCTATAAACAACATAGATGCCAAATAGGTATAAGCTTGTGTAATAACAGGGGATTGTCCGCCGGAAGTCGGGTTTAATGCTTGGTCAGCAGATAAGCCCATTTGAACGGCAAACGTATTTACACCCATTTCAATCCCTACAAACAAAATATTTGCGCAAAATCCCATTGCAAAACCAATTATAAATTCCTTAAAAAGAATTAAAGTTAAAGCAGGTACAGAATTTGGTACAACAAAGCTTGTATTATATTGAACTATCGGGAATAAAATAAAGGCAATACAAGCAGCAAGCCAAATTTTCACTTGCATTGGTATCGGATATGTTGAAAAAAGCGGTGCAGAGGCAAAAAGACCTGACAATCTTGTAAAAATTGCCATAAAAAGAATTATATTGCTTACTGAAAACAACACATCCAAATTAAACATTATATAACACCTATCAATTGAGGAATCATATCCATAAATTCATTAAATGTCGTTATGAAAATACTCATCATCCAAGGCATCAAGAATATCAATAAAATTACGCAGCCAACAATTTTTGGAACAAACGTTAATGTTGATTCTTGAATTTGTGTTACTGTTTGGAAAATACTTACCAAAAGACCCAAAACTACACCAACGAGCAGAATTGGAACTGAGATTTCCAAAGTTAATATGAACATTTTCTGTAAAAGTGTTATTACTATATCTTGATTCATTGTTTTACTTTCTACTTATTCTTTTGACTAACAAGAGTTGGTCATTCCCTCTCCTTACAGGAGAGGGCTAGGGTGAGGTGTCTACACAAGCCTCACAACTTAATACTAGGTTACAAAGCTTTCTACAAGCGATTTGACAACCAAATACCATCCGTCAACCATTACAAACATAATAAGTTTAAACGGTAAAGCAATCATGGTTGGAGGCAAAAACATCATACCCATTGATACCAGTACCGATGAAACTACAATATCTATAACAAGAAACGGAAGATAAACGACAAAACCTATTGTAAAAGCAGTTTTAAGTTCGCTCAAAATAAATGACGGTAAAAGAACATAAGTCGGCACATCATCCTTGTTTTTTGGTTTTTCTATTTTCGCCATTCTTACGAACAACGCCAATTCTTTTTCATGCGTCTGTTTAAACATAAATTTACGAACAGGCTCAATCCCTCTATCAAGCGCAACCTGTTGAGTAATTTGATTATTCATATAAGGTTGAAGCGCCTTTTCGTTAATTTCATTAAAAGTCGGTGCCATTATAAAGAACGTTAAAATTAACGCCAAACTTGTAATAACTTGGTTAGGAGGAAGGTTGCCCGCCCCGATAGCTTGTCTTGTAAGCGACAAAACTACAACAAGTCTTATAAAGCTCGTTGTCATAATCAAAATACTTGGCGCAAGTGTCAAAATAGTTAACCAAATGAGAATTTGCAAGCCATTTGTAAAATCTTGCGGAGTATTTGCCGTACCTAATCCAATATTTATATTCGGAAATGTCATTGCAGCATTTGACGGCATAATTGAAAACAAAAACAGCCCAAATACCCCTCCCCACTTCTTTATATCTGATAACTTCATTATATTTCCTTTAAAAATCGACTATACCTCAATAATATGCTAACAAATTGAAGTAAGTCATGGCAAATCATTAAGTTTTATTGCAAAATTTCTAAAAATTAACTTACAAATGCTCTTGCCAAAAGTTCTGCCGGTTCGGCTATTGCAGTAGAATATTCAATAAATTCGTTATCCGGTGCAAAATATTTACGCATCGCAGAACGGTTTGTTATCTTTTCATAACAAACATACGAATCAACATTGTCCTTCAAGTAGCCAGCAAAAATACGCTGCTTGTGGGACAAATTATAGTCCTTCAAGTTTTTGACGATATACATATACCTATATTATATATCATATTGATATAGATTTGCATGATAATGCAATAAATATTTACAAAAGATTTATTTAATAATAGTTGTTTTTGTCTTAAAATTTTAGTCGTAGGTCATATTTGACTTTTTATTAAATATGACAAACCTTAGAAAGGATAGTTATGTTATCAAAACAAGAATTATTAGATTTATATAATATGGATTTAGATGTTCTTTTAAATGAATCAAAAAAATATTTAAAAGATGAAGTTGAATTTTGTTCAATCATCAACGCTCGTTCAGGCAAATGTTCACAAAACTGTCGCTATTGCGCACAAAGTTCACACTACAACACTGATATTGAATCATTTCCGTTGATTGACGTTGAAACAGTTGTAAAAGCTGCACACGATAGCGTAAATAATGGTGCAAACAGAGTTGCAATCGTAACTTCAGGCAAAACCCCCGATGAAAGCGATTTTGACACAATGCTTGATATGATTAAAGCATTAAACAAAGAAGGCATTAAAAGTTGCGCCAGTATTGGAATTTTAAACGATGAGCAGGCTAAAAAACTTGCAGAAGCAGGGCTTGTTCGTTTTCACCACAATATAAATACTTGCAAATCTTATCACCCTCAAATTTGCACAACTCATACTTATGAGGATAGATTAAATACAACAAAGCTTGTAAAAAAATACGGTATGGAATTATGCTCAGGCGTTATTCTCGGTATGGGCGAAAGTGTAGAGCAGAGAGTTGAAATGGCTATGGAGCTTGCAGAAATTAATCCTGAGAGTATTCCTGTTAATATTTTGACGCCAATTAAAAATACTCCGTTTGAAAATTACGGTGATAAAATCGACGAAGAAAATGTTTTGAGAACTTTGGCAATATTTAAAATCGCTTGTCCAAATGCCTCAATCAGAATTGCAGGCGGCAAAAAAGCCAGACTTTCGGAAGAAACTATTGAAAAAGCATTTAGATATTGCGTAGATTCAACTATTGTCGGTAATTATTTAACAACAACGGGCTTTTCTCCGAAGGATGATGAAAAATTAATAGCAAAAATAGGCAGAAAAAGATGTCGCTCTTTAGTTTGTTCTTAGTTTTTGTAAAAATCGGTGCGATTCTCCTTGGTGGCGGATATGTAATTTTGCCGATAATGACAAGCGAATTTGTTGACAAAAGAAATCTAGTAAGCCATGACGACATAATCGACTATTTTGCGCTTGCACAATCACTTCCGGGAATTATTGCTGCTAATATGTCTATGTTTATCGGCTACAAATTGCGCGGTAAATGGGGCGCAATTTTAGCGATGGTTGGCGTTACATTTGTTCCATTTTGGAGTATTGTTTTGCTGGCTTCAATTTTAGGGACTTTGGTTAATAATTCATACGTGCAAGGCGCGCTTTGGGGAGTTGGAGTTGCAGTAATTGCTTTAATCGTTTTAACCGTGCGTGAAATGTGGCAGAAATCGAACAAAAACGCATTTTTCTATACAATTTTTATTTTAACCTTGCTTGCACTTTTGATATTAAAAATCACCCCAATTCAAAGTATCGTAATTTTTACTTTAATTGGAGTTGCTTATAAACGTTTAACTCTAAAAAAGGAGGAGATTGAATGATTTATCTTCAACTTTTTTTAGAATTCTTTAAAATCGGTTTGTTCTCGTTTGGTGGCGGATATGCAACAATTCCTTTTTTGTACCATATTTCACAAGTTTATAATTGGTATTCACTTGATGAATTAACTCAAATGGTGGCAGTAGCTTCTATTACTCCGGGACCTGTTGGGATTAATGTTGCGACTTATGCAGGATTAAAAAGCGCAGGCATTTTAGGCTCAGCTTTAGCAACAACCGCAGAAATGTTGCCATCACTATTCTTGGTAATTATTGTATCTAAGCTTCTTAAAAAATTCAGTGATAATTTTTATGTTAAATCAACGATAGAAACACTAAAACCTGTAAGTTGCGCGCTTTTGACTTCTGTTGCGATTGGGTTATTAAAGCCTGAAATCAGAGATATAAAAGCAATGATTTTGCTGGGAGTTTTAATTTTGTTGAGTTGGAAATCTAAGCGCGACCCGTTGTATTATATTTTGATTTCGGCGGTTGTAGGTGTGTTGTTGGTGTTTGTAAGATAATAATTGAAATTCTACCCTCTCCCAAAAGAGTTTTTTTTATTATGGATTGCCACGAAAATCAAAGATTTTCTCGCAATGACATCAAGCCGGTAGTCTGTAGGTCGTGTTCAACGTTTTTCATTGAACACGACTTTTTTAGCCGGTAGGGTGGGAAAAGCGTGAGCGGTTCACACCTTTTTTAATTTTTCGCTACAAAAATTTGCACCATAAATTTTAAAAATTTTCATGCGTTTAAGATTAAATATATTTTGTAAAATATATTTAATTATCTAGCTTGCTCTACGCATTAAATCTGAAAGTTTAACGTTTTTATTCTTGATTGAAGGTTCGTTTTGCTTAACAACAGGAGTATCTTTTAATTGTGATAAGCCGATTTTTTGTGGTTCTTTTTCAAATATTAATATTTTATGCATTATTGTTTCAAATATACTCATGATAGTCTCCTTAAGAATTATTATACACTAAGTTTTTAAATTCTTATCATACATTAAAACTATTTTTTACTCCAAATTCATTACTCCTTATGATATGATGTAACTATACAATAATAGGGATAAGAATTTGAATACAAGTTTAGATAAAAATTTTGATTTTGCCTGTGAACTTTCAGAAAAAGAATTTACTCACGAAGAATTATTAGAAATGTTAAACAATGGAAATATCGCAGAACGTCAAATAGCAGCTTTAAAATTTGACAAGGTTGAAAGCGAGATTGATGCCCTTGCTTTAATGAATAATTTAACAGGTTGTGATGGTAAAATCAGAGAAGCTGTCGCTTTAAGAATAAATCAACTTGTAGCAACTGAACTCGAATGTCGAAGTTATTTTAATTTCCCGCTTGTTTTTGCAGATGCAACAATTGATATAAATGCAAATATTTGTAGACTTGTTGTTGATAGTGCAAAACTTCTTAAAAAAGAATCTAATTTCACACATATTTATGTGCAAAGAATTTTGGAATTTACTCAAGATGCGTTTGATGAGTTAGATAGATTTATTTTTAGAGATAAAAAATATGTTATTAATAAACAACTTTTTAAACTCTATTGGTGTTTAGAAACTTTGCAGAATTTTTATATGGATATAGAAAAATCAACGCTTGAAGATATTTTGAGAAAGGGCGCAGAACAAAATGAATATACAATTCGCGAAAAAGTAGCTCAAGTGGTGAAGCTTTCCGGCGACTTCCAAGAGTTAGCAGAAAAATTAAAGTTTGACGAAAATTATTATGTAAGAGCTGTATTTAGTTAAAAACTGCCTCTTTTCTCGCATAGCATTTTTATGAAGTTTTGTAACGAATTTTACGATGGTTGAAATTCGTTATTTTTTACATACTTTATATATATGTAAGACTAAGATGGAAGAAGTAAATTATGAATTTTAATTACAATAGTATGAATAATAATTGGATGAACTTGTTCCAACAAGGTCTTGGAATGTTGGGTATAAATAATTCTTTCGGTTCATTTGGCTCATTTGGGAATTTCGGTTCTATGAGTATGAACGGAAGTTTGTTTAATTACAACGTAAATTATGATGCTATGGCAGGTATGGCAGTTGCTAATGCAGTATTAGGCGTTGGCGGTCAAGCAATTTCCAGTTCTAGAGCAGAAAAACAAGCTGAAAAACAAGAGTATGCAAATAACCAAGCTAGATTAGAACAAATTGAAAAAGAAATAAGTGATTTGAATAAAACAGATATTGCAGAAGAAGTTGAAACAAGAAGCAAAACCGACTCTGAGGTAAAAAGTAAACAAACGGCTTTTGATAATGCTAGTACCAAGTTAGATAGTGCTAATAAATATATTAAAGATAAAAAATCTGCTTACGAAACTGCTATGAATAAAAAAGAAGGTGAACGCACAAGCGTTGAAAAACAACTTATTATAGACTACGAAGCGAAGATTGCTGACAAGCCAAAACTGGAAGAAGCAAAAAAAGCTGCAGAAACAGCACTTAATACAGCAAAAGGAGCTTTAGAAACAAAAATAAAAAATGAAATTAAAGATAAAATTAATGACCTAAAAGCTGAAAAAGAAAAACTTCAAAAAGAAGTTGATAGCTATGATTTAGATGCAGCAAACGGGAATTCTTTATCAAGAACTTCTGATAAAAAATATGAAGCATTATTGAAGAACGGCGTTGCTCCAGAAGGAAGCTATACAAAAGCAAATGTAAAAACTGCGGTTGACAGATTTATGCAAGCATTAGACGGAACTCCCGAAAAATTACAAACAGCAAAAAATCTTGTAACTATGTTTAACGGATGCTCTGACTGGAATGAAACATTACAGAAAGCTACAAAAGTTGCTCAGAGATATGTGAATGAACATAAAGATGAAGCATAAGATAAGTTGTTTTTGATATAACGTGATTTTGCCCTTACGGGAATTCACCTCACCCTAGCCCTCTCCTGTAAGGAGAGGGAATGACAGAAAATGTTTGATATAAAAAAACGAGGCGATGTTCAAGATGAACATCGCCTCGTTTTTTTTTTATTTTACCAAACTACTTGATATTTGAATAAGTCCAAGCATCAAATGTAGGAGTTTCAGAAATGTTTAATTCTTTCTTCTTTTCTCCTGCTGAGCAATCATCATGAGCGATTGGCTTATACAATCTGTTATAGTATTCAATTACCATTCTGTCAGAATTGAAGTAAGCTTCTGCTGTTCTGATTGCTTGACGCATCATTCTAGCCCATTCTTGTTTATTATTGTAGTAAGTTGGGATGATTTGATTTTCAATGATATCCATCATGCATTTGTGATCAGCCCAATGTCTGTCTTCCCAAGGCATATCGTCATCGATTTCAGGGTATTCAACAGTGTAACCGTTGATTCCAGGGAATGTACCTTCAACTGTCCAACCATCGAATGTAGACAAGTGAAGTGCACCGTTAGCGTTAGCTGACATACCTGAAGTACCTGATGCTTCGAATGGTCTTAGAGGTGTATTTAACCATACATCTGTACCACGTTTTAGCATGCCTGACAATTGTAATTCATAACCAGGAAGAACAACAACATTCTTCAATGTGTGAGATCTGTTCAATAACTTGTTGAACATTTCTTTACCCATAACATCATCTGGGTGGAATTTACCAGCGAAGATGATTTGAACTTTGTTTTCATCCAACAATTTGTTGATTCTGTCTTTATCCATCAAGATTAACCAAGCACGTTTGTAATCAGCAAATCTTCTTGCCCAAGTGATTGTTAATACGTCAGGGTTGAATCTCTTACCGGCTACGTTTGCAACATACTTGAATAATTCTTCTTTCATTTCACGTTTTGCTGCAAGTAATTCGTCGAATGATTTGTCACCATTCATTCTCTTATCTTGCCAATAGTGAAGGTTTACAGCGTTGGTGATAGCTCTGATTGGGCATCTGCCATCAACCCATTCCCACATTTTGTTAGCAACTAAACCGTGAAGTTGAGAAACTGCGTTTGCAATTCTTGACATTCTTAAAGCTGCAACTGTTAATGAGAAGTTTTCGCCACCCAATTGAATAGCTCTATCTCTTGAAGCGCCTGCGAAGAAACCGCCTTCTAACAATGTATCAACCCAGTGAACTTCGTTACCTGCTGCAACAGGAGTGTGAGTTGTGAATACAGTTTTCTTTTGAACTTCTTCAAGGTTACCGTTGTATTGTCTTAATAATTCGAATGCAGCAGGAAGAGCATGGCCTTCGTTCATGTGGATTACATCAAAGTTGTAACCAGCAGCTTGAAGAACTCTAACACCTGCGATACCCAAGATAGTTTCTTGAGCGATTCTGATTCTTTCGTTTCCGTCATAAAGTTTATGAGAAATGCTCTTAGCCCAGTCGCTGTTACCATCAACATCAGTTGTTAACAAGTAAACAGGGCAAGTGCCAAATAATTCAGGGTCTACTCTGAATGCTTTAACTTTAACTTTTTCACCGAAAGTATCAACTTCAACTGTGATACCAGTGTCAACTAAGTAATCATAATATTTTCTGATATATGCTACTTCAACGTTGCCGGAATGGTCGATTCTTTGGTCATAATAGCCATAAGACCATAACATAGTTACACCTACCATAGGCATTTGTAAGTAACCAGCTGATAACATGTGAGAACCAGCTAAAAATCCTAAACCGCCTGAATAAGTCTTTAGCGATTGATCCATTGCTATTTCCATAGAGAAATAAGCTACGTTTGGTAATGTCATAATTTCTTAAACCTTTTCTTTTGTGTACTACTTTTGGACTAAACGTCCAATAAAATTATATACCAACAACATAAAAATTTTTCAATCTTTTTGTTTTAAAAGTAATTCTCTAAGATTAGTTTTATTCGTGAAAGCAAGTGGTAGCTTGAAAATTTAAAATATTAAGATTTGTAAATAAATAACTCTAAAGAATTAGTTATATAGTGTAATTTGTACATTTAATATATATTTGCGTGGGTGATTTTTTTGCTTGTGATAGTTAATAATACTCTCTCCCGCCTTCGGCACTAATATCTAAAATAAATTTATCTAAAATTTTTAAACTTTTAGTCAGAACAAGAAATCCAATTAAACTTTTATAGTACAGACTAAAAAAATAATAGTTAATGAAAAGCTGGATTGCTTCAGGCTAATCGCCTTCGCAATGACGGCACGCTTGGAAGTTTAACGCCCAGTCTTTGCGAGGCGTAGCAATTTTTATAGTGACAATATAATACAACTTATTAAAAAATATGTATACTAATAGCAAACAAAAGGGCGACCTTCGGTCGCCCTTTTATTTTTGTAAATCTTTTTAAATCTTAAGCACGTTTGCTGCCAGAAATTGCAATTTGGTGTCTTCCTTTTGCACGTCTTCTGTTTAAAACTTCTTGACCGCCAGGAGTTGACATTCTAGCTCTGAAACCACTTACGTGTTGTCTTTTAATCTTTGTTCCTTCTAATGTACGTCTCATTTTTCTATTTCCTTTTCAGCTAATTTTACATATTATGTTCTTATGAAACCATAAACAAGGTAGGTAGTCAACATGCGAGGTTAAGTAATGTTAAGAAGTTATATCATCAGTTGCTTTACAAATTTCTTCTAGTCTTGTTTTAATTAGTTTTATAAAACCCTCTCCCTAGCCCTCCCCCAAAGGGACACCGGTGTTCAAGATAAATTTATCTACAAATTACAAAATGCAGTTGTTACAAGGCTTTCTAGTAAAAATTGTGTAGTACAGACTCAAAATAATAGTTAATAAAAAGCTGGATTCTTCGTTTTACAACACACTTCCAAGTTGGTATTAAACACTACTGGTTTGGAAGTGAAGTGAAAAACAGTTTCTCAGAATGACGGGGCGTGAGATTATCGGCTTGGCGTCATTTTGAGGTCTGATTAAGACCGAGAAATCCAGCCTTTTAATAACTATTTTTATTATAATCAATACCCACCCGCATTCGTAACTCGCTCTCGCTCGAACGACTGCGACCTCCCTAATAAGGGCGGTTGACTTAAATTTTTACATTTTTATTAAGATTTTTAGATTGTCTTTTGATTTGTTTGCTTCAAAAGCTTCCAAAGCATCGTCAATCGAATAAACACCGCTTATGAATGACGAAAAGTCGATTTTATTATTTTTTAAAAGCCTTAAAGCAGGAGGAAATTGTCCGCAACGTGAGCCTAAAACAGTGATTTCGTCTATTACAATCGGCGCAAGGTTAAGTTCTTTACCTGATGCAACCGTGCTTTTTAAAACAAGTACGCCTCTTGGTTTGGTTAATGCCATTGATGTTTCAAATCCTGACGCAGAGCCAGTAGCTTCCACCACAACATCGTATTTCTTTTCTATTTTAAATTCGCTTAAAAGCTTTGTTTGAACGCCTTGTGCAGAAGCAATATTCAATTTGTTTTGATGTTTACCAACGAGTAATACATCAAAATTTTGTGCATTCAAAGTAAGTGCGGTAGTCAAGCCCAACTTGCCGTCACCAAGCACAACAATTTTTTGCATAGGGTCGATATGGAGTTGTTCGGTAATTTCACACGCAGCCGCAAGTGGTTCAACAAAAACAGCTTGTTCATCAGATACATTATCAGGAACTTCGAACAATACATTTATCGGCATTGTCATATATTCTGCAAAACAGCCGTCTTTATGCCAAATTCCCAAAGTATGGCGGTTTGGGCAGTGGCGATAATTCTTCTTTGCACACCATTCGCATTCAGGGTCATTGCATCCGTAACTGATTTCTGCAACAACGCGTTTTCCGACCAAAGATCGGTCTTCGTCGTTAACTTCTTCAACAACTCCGACGAATTCGTGTCCTAAAATCCCAACATAGCCCATATAGCCTTTAGTAATTTCGTAATCTGTATTACAAATGCCCGCAAGTGTTACCTTTATTAGGGCTTCGCCTTTTTGCGGGATTGGTTTCGGATAATTTTTATCTAATTTTAAGTTGTTATCAAATACAATAGCCTTCATGCTTTCAGCCTCCTTATTCTATACCAAAATATCACAAACATTGAATTCTGGGTTTAGATGTAAAAAAGTCTTTACAATCCTTATGTCAATTTTGAAAATAGTGTAGTATATTCTTGTACTTGATTTTGAAACAAAGCTGAAACGCTGCGTAGGACAAATCTTCACAAAAGTACAGGGCGAGTTATGCCCATTAATATTAGAATAGCGGAGGATTATTGTGCAACATTGCTGTCAATTTCGTCCTGATGACGTTTATTATCTAAAGGACAATGAGTTATTTACATCAAGAAAACTATCAATAGGTTTTTGTCCTATTTGCGGAAAGCCTGTAAGCGAGCTTTCTGAATGGCGGTTTGACGGAGTTTGCAATGTTACAAAAGTTGCAGGAATTGATGCTAATGATTTAGTTATTAAGCATAAAAATGAAATAGTTTATTCCATGCGTGAGTTTAATTATGCAAAATTTAAATCCAAACCGTTTGGTTGGAAGTTTGGATTAAATAAATGTGTTAAATCCGGTAAAAAAGAAGTTATTAAGCAGTATGCTTGCGATTTTTATGGGAATAGGGAGTTGGTTAAGGAAGTTTAAATTGCTTAACGCCCCCTCACCCCCAACCCCTCTCCCACAAGGGGCGAGGGGAGAATATTTTTATCTTACTGAGGGCTATTGTTTCACCTTTCTCTCTCGTGACACACTCCTTGTGTACATATACGTTGCCCTTGCCCTCAGTATTTTTTTTAAGGGAATAAGGTAATAGGGGAATAAGTGAATAAGAGGGAAAAGCATTGCCTACGGCTTGAACCCTCACCCAAATTTTTAAGTTTCAAGCCATAAAAAAGGTTGGCTCTCTACTTGAAATTTTACCCTCTCTCTAAAAGAGGGATAGAAAGGTATATTATGTCAAAAAAGGTTGAAGATATTAAGCAGAAGGTTAATCAAAAACATATTGAGTTTTATGACAAAACTCTTAGTGTTTTAGAATTTATGCTTGATGAATACGCTAGAGAAATTAAATACGCAGAATTCGAATTCATAGACGCGCCGAAAAATTCGCTTGCAATGATTGATTTTTTGATATCGGCAATCGGTAAGGTTCAAAAAGGGCAGCGTTTGGCATTGGGTTTGGATGATGATGTCGTTGTGAATGAAGAACCGAAGATTAATGTGGTGGAGGGGTTGTGTGAAGGGAAGATTTAGGAAATGGAAAATTGAAAATGGAAAGTGGAAAATTGTATTAAAAATTGGTTAATTTAGGGTGCGATTGTGAGAAGTGGTTTTTAGTATAAATGGTTATAGTATTTAATAAAAAGCTGGATTCTTCACGCTAAACGCGTTCAGGATGACGTGCGGTGTGTTGATTTGATGTTATAGAGAATAAATATGATTAGAGTTTTGATACCGAAAGATGAAGAGTTTTGGGAATATAAAGATGAGTGCAAGAGTTTGTATGAAAAAGTGCAGGAGTGGATTTGTGACACAAACTCGTTTGAATTTATAGTCAATAATACGTTCTTTTATCTGTTTTTAAACGATAAAAAATTGATTGGGGCGATTTATTATTTTGTGGATGAGAATAACAAATTATACCTGAACGGTTTTGCGAAACGAAAAATGCACCTTTTGAATACTGAATGTTTGAAAATGTCTTTAAAGTGGTTCAAAGGAGATATTCATGCTGTTGCACAAAATCGCTTGTCAGAGTTGTGTTTAAGAAGGTGTGGGTTTGAGTGGGTTGGCGGAAAAGAGTTTGTGTATAGATGATGAAAGTTTTTGTCGTGTTCAATGACAATTGTTGAACACGACCTACAGTCTTTTTCAGTATAATAAAGCTCCATATAAAATTACACCTGTTATTAGTACTATATATATTAGTGCAATAAGAGTGCCTAATATCTTTATAAAATTTAAGATTTTATTTTCTAAAAATTTTTCTTTTCGAATTTTTAATTGAAAAACTTGTTCCCAAATAAAAATTATAAAATTCAACAAAAAACAAGTAGGAAGTAATAAGTAATCTACAATTGCAAAATTATAAGTATAGTTGTTTGCGAAAAAACAAAAAAGCCTAAAAATTAGTATAAAAACACCGATTAATGAAAATAGATTATAACTGTATCTTTGATTTAGTTGTTTTAATTTTTGAGAAAAATTCATATTTTAATAATATAGCAAAAAGAAAGGAATTTACGATGGTTAACTATAATATTCATGAAGATTGTAAAATTTTATCAAGAAGAATATATCCAGAAAATCGTCAACAGAATTCACAAGGATGGAAGTACAGGGAAACATACAGTTTGTAGGTCGTGTTCAACAATTGTCATTGAACACGACAATAACTATTCATAATTCAATTCATTGATTTTATTGATATTATCAAAATTACACCAATCTGATTCATAAAAATGTTGTTTAACAAATTTATTAAAACTTGAAAACTCCCAGTCCTTTGCTTTATTCGTATAACCATGTTTAATCGGGTTATAATGAATATAATCAAGATGTTTATACAAATCATTAACATCTCTTATTGTGTGTTCCCAATATCTATGTTGCCAAATATCACATTCTTTGCGCCGTACATTACCCGATGTTAATGAATAATTATCAATATTTTGTTTATCTATTTTTTGAGAAAAATAACGTTTTATTTGTTGAATAATTTTAGGATAATCATTTATATCATAAGGTTTTATTATCATGTGAATATGTTCAGGTAAAATACATATTGCATAAATTTCATAATTAAAACTTTGAATAGTGCGTTTAAATGCTTCACGCAAGATTTGAATGTTTTCAAGCAATATTTTGCGTCGTTTTGCGGTTACGATTGTAATGAAAACATATGAATTTTCAATGAATAATCTCTTATATTGCATTGTTAGATTATATAATAAAATGTTTGTTTTTGAAAAGTTTTTGTCGTGTTCAATGAAAATAGTTGAACACGACCTACGGTGGTTTTTATTTATCGAAACCCACCCACATCTGTAAGGCTCGGCATAGCCTTGCCAACAGCTGTGACCTCCCTATTCATGGAGGTTTTTGTTAATTATTAGGAGTATACTCCGGAAAGGAAAAATATGTCATTTGAATACATCATTAATCAGGATGAAAAAATCAAAAAGCTTACGCAAGAAGAAAAAAAGCAATTAGTAAGTAAAATTTCTTCTAAATTCATGACGCTAAACAGCGAACGTTCAGAGAATTTAGAAATGGCGTCAAATCTTGCCAACGAAATATTCTTCAAAAATGATTTTAAATCACTAACCGACAAAAACCAAAAATGGAAAGCCAAAATTAAAATGTGTAAGACTTTCATGTTTTATCAAACCCTAAAAGCCTTTATCTGGAGAAATACTTATGCAAATGTTAATTCTATGTTCGACGTGTCAGGTGAAAATCACGACTCCAACAACGCGTCAAACAAACAAAAAGCAATGCTTGTGGACATTCTTGAAAAAATGGGTTATCAAAAGACCTGTGACCAAATCATTGATAACGCTTTACTTTATGGTGAATTGATTTCATTTACAGCGTGGAAAAAGAATTATGAAGAATATCGACGTCCTATTGATTTCTTTAAAAACCTTTTCTCACAAGATTTTGTCAAGCTTCCGCAAATATTAGAAGCTATAAAAAACGGCAAAAATTACTGGGTAGATTCACGTAAAATTTACGATAATCCTTTTATTTACGCCGTAAATCCTGCCGATTTAGTTTTTGATTCTTCACAAAAAGATAATTGGGATTCTTGCCCAAAAATTTATAGGTCTTATAAAACCGCAAGTGAAATTATTAATAACAAATATTATAATTTTACGGACGAAGAAAAAGCCGAAATTTTAGAGCTTCCGACAAGCGCAAGTCAAAATCCGAAAATAAAAGATGTTGTAAACGGTTCAACAATAGAAGTTTTAGAGCATTGGGGTGATTTAAAATTGCCAGACGGAGTAGTATTGCATAACTGGCATGCAGTAGTTATTGCGCGTAAGTATTTGGCATTTTTCGGTAAAAACGAAAGCATTATTAACCCGTTTTCTTATGGTGCGTTTATTACTGACCCCGAAACTAAGCGCGGTATAAGTCCGTTGTACTCTGTTTTATCATTGGCGCATTTGCAAGAGGAATTGATGAACAGGACTTGCAACTTGCAAACGCTTAACGAAAATCCGCCACTTCTGGCGCCGGAAGGATTTTTTGATGAGGATGAAATTAATCTTTATCCGGGTAAAATTATCGAATATGGTGACAATTTGACTCCGAGCGGTGCTTTTCAGCAATTGACATTTAATTCAAACATTTTCTTGCAAGATATTGAATTTTTAAACGATTTGATGGCAGAAGTTTCAGGGATTTTCCCTAATATGATTGGCTCTGTTGAAACAAGCGGTACAAAAACTGCGACAGAAATTAACACAAAAACACAAGGTCAAATGATACGTCTTGCTATGCTTGTGGATACGATTAATCAAGATTTGATTATTCCAAACGTGGAAAAAGTTGCGAAGCTGTGCGCGGATTTTAAATCCGGCATCGAAACTGTTTTTGTAAACCATGAAAACAAGCAAGAAGTGATTGAGATTGATGATTTTGTTCGTCAGGGCGATTACAAATATATGTACGCGGATTCTTCTATGACAACGCAAAAATCCGAACAAGCGGACATTGTGATACAAGCGATTGAGAAATTTTCGTCCTTGATACCTTTGAATTTGCAAGAAATATTTATTTGGTATTTTGAGCAAAAAGGGGTCGATAGTCCGGAAAGGTTTTTGGGCGCGGTGAATGAAAGTGGCGCGCAGTAGAGTTTGTAAATGGAAAATTGAAAATGGAAAGTGGAAAATTGTTTTAAAAGGTTAATATGTGAATATGTTCGTTTAAAGGGTTTGGTGAGTCGTTTGCGTTTGGTTTGGTGTAAGTCGTGTTTAATGAAAATATTGAACACGACATTAAAATTTATGCATTTGTCGTGTTGGATGTCAATTGTCCAACACGACCTACAAGCTAAAAATTTGTAAAAGGTAGGGTGCAATTTTTGCACCATTAACTTTAACCTAATTTATGCCTATCAACTCTCGCAAAGGACGAGGGAAGAAATTTTTATAAAAAAAGAAAGGAAATTTATGGAAGAAATTTTAGAAAATGTACAAGAGCCGGAAATAATTTCCGAAAACTCTTGTTCTCAAAAAGAAGAAGGACAAGCAGAAAAAGTTTTTGAAGAGAAAACTGATTTACAAGCCCCTTCTGAGCTCATTTTAGGGAAATTCAAATCGGTAGAAGATTTGACAAAAGCTTACAAAGAGCTTGAAAAATTTCAAGGTACGCAATCTGAAGAACTTGGTCTATTAAGGCAAAAAGCCACGTTATCAGAAGATTTAATCAAGGCTTGGGAACATCAACAAACAATTGAAAAAGCGCAAGAAAGTTTACAGCAGGTCGCGCAGAAGTACAATTCGCCGCAATACTTTCAAGATCCGTCTTTTAGGGAAATCTACAAGGAAGCATATTTAGCATTAGGCGAAAACTTAGATAGCGACAGATTAGTAAAGCTGATTGAAGATTATGTGACCTCTCGAATTTTTGCGAAAGAAAAATCTCAAGCTAAGCAAAAAGAGAACAATTCTGCAATAGATACAATGAAGTTTTCTAAAAATGAGGTTTCTTCACTAACTCCGCCTAAAAAAAGGTTGGATGAGATGACAGAGAAGGAAGTGGATGAGCTGTTGGAAAGACTTTTGTA
>CAKVIG010000004.1 GCA_934754515.1 uncultured Candidatus Melainabacteria bacterium
CCCTTGGGGGAGGGTGCCGAAGGCGGGAGAGGGTATTTAACCACTACTCTTCAATCAAAGAATTGATTTCAGCAACCATTTCATCAGCATTAAAGCCGTGAACCTTAGCACCTGCTTCTAAGTTTTCAAAGTGTGCTGCTGCACAACCGATACAGCCCATGCCGTATTTTTGGAAAACTGCAACTGCTTCAGGATGTTGTTGAACAATTTCCATAATTCCCATTTCTTTAGTAACTTTTGCCATTTTTATACTCCTTTTCTTGACTTATAAAAACAAATAATTAAATTAATATCGTGATTATAACATACTTATGAAAGGAATTAAATATGCAATTTATCAAGAATTTTTTCAAACACGACTCGGTAATCGGTTTATGCGGACTAAAAAAGAAAACCGAATACATTTACATTGAAGTTCCTAAAAACTACAAAAAAACTTTTATTCCAAACACTGAAAATAATTATTTATTAATTTAAATTATTCTTCTTTGATTTTCTTTAATAATAAAATTAATGGCGTAATTATAATTCCGGCTATCGCAAAAATTCTAAACGCATCAATAAACGCGGACAAATTTGCTTGTTGCATTAACAATTGATAAGCCGTGTGTTGTCCCATATAAGTTGCAGTATGCGGATCAAAAGTTGTCATAAACGCACTGCCATAAGTTTGAACTCTTTCTGTGTAATTTTGCGCAGTATCTGTTAAATGCTGAATTAACATAAATTGGTGTTTTTGCGCACCACGAGAAAGTAAAGTCGCTACAATAGAAGTACCAAACGCACCGCCGAGGTTTTTAAGCAGGTTCTGCAAGCCACTGGCGTTTGTCATTTGGTCATTACTGATTGTCGCCATAGATAAAGTAATAATCGGAATCATTGCAAGTCCCAAGCCAATCCCGAACAAAAAGTTTGGAATAGCGATATTCATTGTCGAAATTTGCAAGTTTAAACCGCCAAGCATCCAACTTGCACCGGCAATACTCGTCAAACCTATCATAACGAGAATTCTATTATCCATAATATTTGCAAGAGTAGCACACAAAATCATCGCAGTTAGTGCGCCAACACCACGTGGCATCATAGACAAACCGCTTTTAAAAGCATCGTATCCCATTAGCGATTGCAAGAATTGTGGAAGAATTGCCATTGAAGCCAAAAGCACGGCTTGCATTACAATCTGAACAACAGTTCCTACAAAAAAGTTTTTATCTTTAAATACACTCAAATCAACAAGCGCGTCCTTATTTTTTATTTGAGAAATCAAAAATGCCAAGCCTGTTGCACAAGATATTGCAGACAACCAACAAATCCAAGGTGCATTAAACCAGTCTGCGTTATTACCTTTATCTAGAACAATTTGTAAAGTCAAAAGCCAAATAGAAAGCATAAAGAAGCCAAATGCGTCGGTTTTTACGTTTTGTTGTTTTCTTGCATAAGGCGGATCAAAAAGAAAAACATTAGACAAAATTACGGCAATTATACCAAATGGAATGTTAATAAAATAAATAAACGGCCAAGACCAATTTTCTGTAAGCCAACCTCCTAATACAGGCCCTGCAATTGGCGCAAGTACAATTACTAAGCCGAACACAGCCATTGCTTTTCCTCTATCTTGTGGTTTAAAATTTTCCATCAAAATTGCTTGAGAAATAGGAAGCAAACCACCGCCACCAATACCTTGCAATATACGAGCAAAAATCATAGTTTCTAAGTTTTTCGACAAACCGCAAAGAGCAGAAGCAACTGTAAACAATATAATACTTAATGTGAAAAAGTTTTTTCTACCAAGAACTTTACTAAACCATCCTACCATCGGAATTACAATACCACTGGCAATCAAATAGAAAGTCAAAATCCACATTGATTCTTCTCTACTTACGGAAAAACTTCCCGCCATGTGCGGTAACGCTACGTTTGCAATTGTTTCATCCAATACAAACATAAATGCTGCGGTCATTGTCGGTAAACACGTAAGCCAAGGATTTATATTCGGTTGCTCTTCTTCTATGTTATCAATTTTTGCTACTATTTCACTCATGTATAAAATATTCCTATTCTTAAATACAAAAAAAATTTTATCACATGAGTGTTGCAAATGCAACATGTTGTAAGTGCAACAATTTATAAATTATCTTTTAAAGATAATTCACAACACATTTGACAAGCGCCAAATGTTCCGCCACTTGCTTTTAAGTTCTTTCTAAAACAACAATAGTGCGGAGCATTAAAAAGTTCTTTCAAAGATTTTTCTTTAACATTACCGATTTTTTGAGAAAGACAAGGGTAGATAAAGCCCTCCGGGTTAATCATCATATTATTATATGGATAAGTGCAAGGCTTGTAAATGTCTTTCGTTTGAATATCGTTTGGCAAATTAAAAAATTTTTCAATTGTTTCAAGCGGATTTTTTGAATACTCAAATTTTGGTGAAAATCTCAATTTGGTTTTACCATTTATCGCTTCAATTTCTTTGTAAACCTCTTTAAAATGCTCCATATCGAAATATGGTTTAATCGGATAGTTTTGAGTAAATTCGGGTATAAAACTTTCCTGCAAAACTGAATTTTGTTTCCAATTATTATTTCTCAAAAACGAAATTGATAGAAATTGAAAGCCTTTTTTTTCGCAGAGTTTGTAAAGTTTAAGTAAATCATCAAGGTTGTTTTCCAATACGATTGTTTTTATATCAATCATTTGATTTTTCTTTTGTGCTTTTAAGTTTTCTAAATTTGAAATAATCTTGTCAAAAATTCCATCTTTACCTCGGTTTAAGTCGTGAGTTTTACCGTAACCGTCCAACGAAACCGATAAGAGAAGTAATTTGTATTTGATAAAAGCTTTGATTATTTCATCATTAATTAAGATACCATTTGATACAACATGAACTTTATTCAAGATTTTTTTAGATGTGTAAGCTAAAATATCAATAAAATCTTTCCTGATTAAAGGTTCACCGCCAACTAATGTCGCAATAGAATAAAACGGAAGTTGGTCTATAACTTTTTTCCATTCTTTAGTTGTTAACTCGTTTTTGTTGCGCTCGCACCCGACGTAACAATAAGGACAGTTCAGATTGCATCTGTATGTAAGTTCCAAAAAATAACGAAAGGGAATTTTAGCCCTTCCAAATTTATCATTATATGAAAGCGATGTATAAAAATCTCTCGCAAAATCAAAAAGGTTTGAGTAGTTCATAATTTAGTTATAACATAAAGAAACCTCTCTTTGAAAAAAGAGAGGAAAGTTTGAGCGATGAGGATTCTTTATTATATTAAATCCTCACGCTTAATGTTTCATTAAACTTTTAGGTAAGATTTGTTGATATTAAGCAGACTATTAGTCTACAATTTCAAACTCGTCATTCCATTCTATTTCGCCCATCGGCTTTATTCCATGGTAATCATAAACATTTTGAATAAATTGCGGATTAAACATTCCTTTTTTACCCAAAATCTTTATAATATCAGGTAAAAGTTTTGTACTTCCTGCAATTGTTCCATCTTCTGAGGTTGCTTTATCACCGTCATAATAGATTTTATAATCAGCAAAAACAGTTTCTTTTAAGTCACTATAAGTTATAGGGAGTGCATCACTTATTAAAATAACTCTGTCGGCAGGTTTTGCCTTAAAAAATAACTTTAGAGCATCATCGCTTACGTGAACACCATCTCCAATGATTTCTGCATAAACATTATCTTCTACCATTGCAGAAAGTGCAGTTGAAACACCTCTATGAGCCACTCCTGACATCGCATTAAATGTATGGGTTGCGCCATCTACCTGTCCCCAACCGACACAATGTCCTGCCTGAACCTTAACGCCTTTTGATTTTAAATAATCAATCAAACCTTCATCAAGTTCAGGTGCCAGAGTGACAATTTTTATAAAATCATCTTCAATTTTTTGGTAGTTTTCAACCGTCAACGTCATAAAGTGTTCAGGATTATGAATTCCTTTCTTTTTCGGATTAATAAATATACCTTCAAGATGAATACCTAAAATTGAATTTGTTTTTTTAGAAGCTTCTTTAATAATTTCAATTTGACGTTTGGTATTTTCAACAGTATCAGTTACAAGAGTCGGGAAAAATCCGCCAATACCAATTTTGCGGAGTTTATGTGAAAGTTCTACAATTTCATCAACTCCCGCGGTATTAAAATAAACGCCATAAGCGCCATGCATGTGTTGTTCGATTATTAGTGGTGTTTTCATAATTTACCTTTTAATTTATAATACCCTCTCCCGTCCTCCGGACACCCTCTCCAATAGGGAGAGGGAACTAAAATCGTTCAATTAACACGAGTATACCCTCCCTCGGGGGAGGGGAGAGGGTATTATTAACTCTACGCCTTCACAGCTCCAAAAATTTCTCTAACTTTTTCTCTATCATCAAAGTGAATTGTTTCATTTGCCAGAATTTGATAATCTTCGTGGCCTTTGCCTGCAACAAGAACAACGTCTTTTGCGCCAGCCAATTTGCAAGCTTCTTTGATAGCAAGTTCTCTATCCGGTTCAACAACCACATCATTAACGCTTCTTAATCCTGCCAAAATATCTGTAATTATTTGTTGTGGGTCTTCTGAACGCGGATTATCACTTGTTACAATAATCTTATCTGCCAATTCTTCTGCAATTCTACCCATCTTTGGACGTTTCGTTGCATCTCTGTCACCACCGCAACCGAACACACAAATCAACTTGCCTTCGCTCGGTGTAATATCTCTTGCAGCCTTTAGAACATTTTCCAAGCCATCAGGAGTGTGAGCGTAATCAACAATCACAGTCGGTTGGTTAATAATAACTTCAAATCTTCCTGCAACACCGCCCAATTGCTCCATTGTATGAATAGCTTTTTCAATATCCATATTCAAAGCTAACGCTGTTGTTAAAGCTGCTAAAACATTGTAAACAGAGAACATTCCGTTCATCTTAAGATTAACTTTGTATTCTTTTTCCTTAATTACACAAGTAAATGATGCGCCATCGTGGTTAAATGTTACATCTTTTGCCTTAACATCCGCAGGCATATTTACACCGTAAGTATACAAGCTAACTGTTGGAGAAATTACTTCCATAAATTTACTTGCGTACTCATCATCAGCGTTAATAACCGCAAAATCGCCTGCAACAAGTTCTTCAAACAAGATTGCTTTTGCTTTAAAGTAATTATTCATCGTAATATGAAAATCTAAGTGATCTTGAGTCAAATTAGTAAACACAGCTCCGTTGAAGTCACAATAATCAACTCTGTGTTGAACAAGAGAGTGAGAACTTACTTCCATTACAACGTTTTTGATATTTTTATCATCTATTTCCGCAAATATTTTCTGTAATTCAGGTGCTTGCGGAGTTGTGTGTTTTGCATCGTGATAACTGTCGTCAGATGAAAATTTATGTCCTAACGTTCCAATCAATGCGCATTTTTCACCGCTTTCTTCAAATAATTTTTGAATTAAGTGAGTTACAGTTGTCTTTCCGTTAGTACCCGTTACACCAATCAAATTAAGTTTTTTAGAAGGTGATGTATAGAATAAATCTGCAATTTGAGCAATAATTTCAGAAGTATCACTGACTACAACTTGTGGAATATCCAGATTCAAACGTCTTTCTACAACACAAAGCACAGCACCGTTTGCAACAGCTTCTTCTGCATATTCATGACCATCAACGTGTTCGCCTGTTAAACAAATAAAAACATCATTCGGTTGAGTTTTTTTAGAATTATAAGAAATGCCTGTAATTTCACCAGACAAATCCTCATCATTAACTAACTCAATATAATTTATATTATCTAGTAAAGTTCTAATTCTCATTAATCTATTTTTCCTCCTACCTTATCAGGTTGTAAATTTAAAATTCTTGCAATTTGCGTCGAAATTTCTTTAAAAATTGGCGCAGCAACCGTATTACCCCAGATTTCGCCACCTTGAGCAGAGTCAACAATAACATATATCAAAACTTGCGGATTACTTGATGGCATATAACCTACGATTGATGTGTAAAGCTTCGTTGTGTATCCGCTTCCGTTTTCTTTCGGTTTAATTGAAGTTCCTGTTTTTGCAGCAATGTTGTAACTATCGGATTTAATCGGAGATTTACCTCTGTTAATACTTTCTGTCAATAATTCTGTTACAACTCTTGCGTGTTCGGGACTCATAACCTGAATTCTTTTAATCTTATTTTCAGCTTCCTCGGGTGAATATTTTATAACGTGAGGAGTTACTCTAACCCCGTCATTTGCTAATGCTGAAACAGCGGAAACCATCTGAATAGCAGTTACTGATGAGCCGTAACCGTAACCCATGGTTGCTAAGTCTGATGCGTCCCACTTTGCAGGAGGTTTTAAAAGTCCAACAGATTCACCCGGAAGGTCAATTCCTGTTTTTTCGCCAAAACCGAATTTTTTCAACATTCCGTAATATTCATATTTACCCATCATTTGAGCGATAATAACAGACGCTACGTTACTAGAGTGTTCAAACAAATAAACAAGGTCAATCATACCCGGGTTTGGTCTGCGTGCGTAATCGTAGTTTTTGATTGTCCACCAACCAACTTTGATTTTACCTGTATCATTAATTTTTGAATATCTGTTTATTTTACCTAATTCAATTGCAGAAGCTACCGTTATCGTTTTAAAAGTAGACCCCGGAGGGAAAATATCAGTTAACGTCCAGTTTTTTATTTGAAAACTTGATGCATTTTTAAAGTTGTTAGGGTCAAAAAACGGATAAACAGCGTAAGCTAAAATTTCGCCGTTTCTTGGGTTCATAACAATTACAGCACCCCTATGCGCTTTAAATTTTTCGATTGATTTCATCAATTCTTTTTCACATACGTGTTGGACTGCGGCATCAATTGTTAAAGTAACGTCCTTACCTTTGATTGGCTTTGTTGCAGCAATCGGGTCGGTTGAAATATTATAAATAACTTTACCTTTTGGAGTCATTTCCAAATTAGAAGTTTTTCCAACGCTTTCTAGTGTATCTTTTGCGGTAAGTTCTACGCCGGAAGCAACATCCGCATCAAAATTATAATATCCCAAAACATGCGCTGCAAGAGTTCCTTGCGGATAAGTTCTTATGCTCTTTTTATCCATAGGAATTTCACGCAAATTCAATTTGGCAATCTCATCACGAGTATGCCTGTCAACATTCTTTTTTAAAGAAATTACCGCAACATTTTGACGAAGCTTTTCTGTTAAATCAACTTGAGAAATCTTCAAAATCGGAGCAAGAATTTTTGCAAGTTCTTCGGGTGAACGCTCATCAACAAAATCGGCTTTCCTTGCGAAAATATCGTAATAAACAGTATCTGTTGCAAGTTTAATGCCGTTTCTGTCATAAATATTACCGCGCATCACAAAAGAGCTTGCGCGACGTTGATTTTTTGCTTTTACTCTAAAATGTCTTACATCCAAAACCTGAACGGAAAATAAATATACAATAAACAGCAGAACTGCGATTGCAAATCCAATCTGAAACCAAAGCAGACGGTCTGAAAACTGTTTATTTCTATTGGTATTTTTATCGCCTCGCATACTTCTCTCCCGTATGTTTATAATAGCATAATAAATAAAGATTAGCCAATATCTTTACAAATAGAAAATTAAAAATTTTATCTTAATCTTAAAAACGCTTCGACTTTTGCGCGAATAGAATTTGACGCATAATCGTCAATATCAATATAAAGTCCATTGTACTTATCAGCTAAATATTTTGCCAGTTGAGATTTTGCGCAAAATGCTTGTGCATAAAAAACTGTCGGAACATTTTCTTCTACAAACATTTCTAAATCTAAATCAGCAGGCGTTCCTGCTTCCACACATCTTGTCCAACCGTAAACGTGCGTTGTATTTGGAAATAGTTTCAAGATTTCCAAATCATTTGGCGGAACTCCCCAAAAACCGAATTCTGCAGGAACTTGGACTAAATCATCATGCTTGGTCGGCGTGATAATATCGTCCGTAATCATTGTTATTTTGTCATACAAAGGCAAATTGCTTGTACTGATTTTTAGCTCTCGTTTTGGTTCAAGTTTTTCAAAAATAGTTTGAATGACATTGAATCCCATATCCGCAAGAATTTTTGACGCAAACCAACCGCTGTCGCATTTATCTTTACCGATAGGTGCCAGAATTAAATCAGGTTTTAAATAAATTGTATTATCAATAATGTTTCGAATAATTTTGCAATAAGATTCCGGCAAAATATTTGTTTTAGGGTAATAAAAATCTATGTCCAAATCAATCCATTCTGCGTTCGGGCAATCTGATTTGATTTTTTTTACTATATCAGGGTCAGGATAACCCCAAAATCCGATTTTTGCTACTTTGTTCATAAATTAATCATACAATAAAAATGTTAATAATAGTTAATAAAAAGCTGGATTCCTCGGTTCTAATCGAACCTCAGAATGACGCCAAGCCGGTAGTCTTATGCCCACGTCATCCTGAACGCGATTAGCGTGAAGGATCCAGCTTATTTTGAATCTTTTTATTTGAACTTTAACGTAACTTACATCACCCTGCCAATTGATTCTCGCAAAACAAAATGCTATATTAGTAATAGAAGATTTGAGGAGTTTTTTATGAGCGAAGAAATTAAAATTAATAATGTAAACGGTGTTGATATTGTCCAATATCAGCCAAAAGGTGTTTGTTGCAAATTAATGCAAATGAGAATTAAAGATAATATTATTCAGGATGTAGAATTTGTGGGCGGATGCAACGGCAATCTTAGTGGAATCGGCATTCTTATTAAAGGTATGAATATCAATGATATTGTGCCAAAATTAAGCGGTTTGCATTGCGGAAGTCGTCCGACAAGCTGTCCTGACCAATTAACAAAAGGTATCGAAGCTTATTTGAGAGCGAAGAGTGAGGTTAAGATTTAATTACGCTAATTGAACGACTATTGTAGGTTGGGCTTTCAGCCCAACAAAACAATTTGTTTTTTTTATTATTGTTGGGCTAAAAGCCCAACCTACTTGCTACTTGCGAACGACTTTCATTCCCTCCCCAAAACAACATTGTAAATTCTGCAAAAATGTGTATAATATGTAATGGATTTAATTGAATATTTGTGGGGAATAATATGAAACGAGTTACATTGATTAAAGGCGATGGTATCGGACCTGAAATTACGGATTCAGTGATAAAAATTATTAACGCAGCAGGAGTTGCAATTGATTGGGATATCCAAACAGCAGGCGCTGATTTGATTGAAACGGAAGGTACTCCGCTTCCGCAAAGAGTGTTAGACTCCGTTAAACAAAATAAGATAGCTTTAAAGTCACCTGTAACAACACCTATCGGCAAAGGTTTCCGTTCTGTTAACGTTCAACTCAGAAAAGAATTGGATTTGTATGCAAACTTAAGACCTTGCTACAATTTGCCGAATGTAAAAACTCGTTATGACAAGGTTGATATTGTTGTTGTCAGAGAAAATACAGAAGATTTGTATGCAGGAATTGAACGCCAAGTTGACGAGAATACCGCAGAAAGCATTAAAATAATTACAAGAAAGGCTTCTGAAAGAATTGCAAAATTTGCATTCGATTATGCCGTAAAAAACAACAGAAAAGAAGTTTGCGTTGTTACAAAAGCTAATATTTGCAAGCTTTCTGACGGATTATTTTTGGAATGCGCAAGAAAAATTGCTCAACAATATCCTCAAATAAAATTCCGCGAAATTCTTGTTGATAACTGTTGCATGCAGCTTGTTCAAAATCCAAATCAGTTTGACGTGTTGTTGTTACCAAATCTTTACGGCGACATCGTTTCAGACCTTTGTGCAGGATTAATCGGCGGTTTAGGAATCGCTCAGGGTGCAAATATCGGCGAAAATTATGCTGTCTTTGAACCTGTTCACGGTTCAGCTCCTGATATTGCAGGGCAAGACAAAGCAAATCCTACTGCAATGCTTATGTCTGCAATTGAAATGCTGAATTATATCGGCGAAAGTGAAGCAGGAAGGAGAATTCGCTTGGCTTTGTTTGATACGCTTGATGCGGGAATAAAAACGGTAGACTTGGGCGGCAATGCAAGCTGTAGTGAATTTACACAAGCTATTGTTGATAGATTGGTTGTGTTGGAAAAATAGAATTGTGGTTTGATATTTAACGATTTAACCAAAATAAAATAAGGCGTGTCAAAATGACACGCCTTTTTCAAATTTATTCTAAAAATCGTTAATTACTTACCGTTAACAACTTCTTTGAATTTTTTACCAGCTGAGAATACAGGAACTGTTTTAGCAGGGATTTTGATTTCCTTACCAGTTTGTGGGTTTCTGCCGTTTCTAGCAGCTCTCTTACGAGGTTCGAAAGTACCAAAACCAACTAGAGTAACTTTTTTACCTTTAGAAACTGTTTTTTGAACTGTTTCAATTAAAGCTGATAAAACTTCGTTAGCTTCTTTTTGAGTAACTTTAGATTTCTTTGAAATTTCTTGTACTAATTCTTCTTTGTTCATTTAAAAACTCCTTTCTTCTATTTACAAACTCTATTATACAAACTCCAAACAATAATGCAAGTCTTTTTTTCGTGAAAATAGTTAATTTGTCTAGCTTATAGACCGATAACACAAAACGCACAAAAAATCAACGACTTTTTGAATTAAGTTGCTTTGCCTAAATAGAAGCGGTTTTTAGGCGATTGTTGGGCTGAAAGCCCAACCTACTATTTTATTCTTGTATGTTAACAATACTTCCTTTGTAATCTTCATCAGCTTCATAAGCTTGTTGAAACTTCTGAGATTGTTGTGATTTCTTAAGTTCTGCTTGGACTTCGGTCATGCCTTTTTCAAGTTTTTTGATGTTTTGAAGCTCTAAAGCTCTTATTTCATCCAAAATTTCATCTGCCTGCTTCTGTTCTACCGGAGTAAGTTCAAGGTATTTGCGCATGCATTTACAGCTTAAGAATAATTGCTCGCGATTCTTAATCATGGTAATCGCGCTATCAAAATCTTCGTTATCAATCATTCTTGAAATATCTTCCGAGCCGTTTTTAAGCTGTCGGTATTGTAACATCAACTGCTCAAACTGTTGTTCGTCTTGCATACATATCCCTTTCTATGCTTGCGTAGAATTATTGTTACTTGCCTGCTGTTCTTGCATTGCTTGTTCAAGAGTCGTAACTCCCGTTTGGATTTCAATAGCTTTCTGAAATCCCCAACGAATATTTGAAATATCTTCAATAACAGTATCAATCAGTGCGGCATTCCTTTGAACATTGGCTTTAATAAGATTCATTGCCATTCTGTTATATAGCTTGAATAATTGTTTAGAAACATCGTTTCCGTTTTCTAAATCAATCGTGCGCATAAGTTCTCTTATAATTTTTCTTGCACCGTCAATATTTGTAGAACGTTCTTTCAAATTGCCTTCCGCAATCGCAGCTTTTGCTTTTTGTAAAAATTGCAAAGCACCATCAAACATCATAATCATAAGCTTTTCAGGCGTTGCCGTATTGACGTTGCTCGCCTGATATTGTTTTATGTACTTGTTGTATGGATTTACCGGTGGCATTTAAACCTTCTTATTTATAAATATTCCTGAAGCCATATTCAGCTTTTGTACTAACTCTCCAAGTTCATTTCCTGAAATTGTTTCGATTAACCGATTGGTTGCACTATCATATAATTCTATTATATCATCTTTTACATTTAATTTAACATAAAAATCTTTATTCGGATTTTCAATGTCTTCAACATCTGATAAATCGTCTTCTTCGGCTTCATCTTTAGGTTCAATTAAACCATCTTCGAAAGTGTCTTGCGGACTGTTTTTGCCTTGTTTTTTAGCATTTTCGTCCCCTTCGTCTTTTTCTCGAACTCGTTGATTTACACTAAGTCCGTTAACTTGGCGGTTTGAGTTTGCCTGCTCAGCTTGCATCGCTTGCTCAGTTTTACTGGCAATTTCTGCTGAGGTGGATTCTTTTACCACACCTGTATTTGCAATAGACAAACCATCCATGCCCATATATGAAGCTTCCTTTACAAATGTTAACTTTTATTATCTTATGATATAATTTGTTTGTAGTTATCATATAAAAGAAGGATATATTTCATGAGTAAGAGCTTATTTATAGATTTTATGGAAAAAATGCTAGCATTTCCTCTTTGGATTAAGCAAACAATCTTCTTAAACTTGTCAAATGATTTGACAAATTATTTAAGTAACGAATTTTTGGATTTGCCGGAAGGCGAATTGTTCCATATTTATAAGCCTGCCCTTTCCGATTTGGGTCAAAACGAGCTTTTGACAAAAGAGTCTAAATTTGATGAAAGTATCTACGCTTTTATGAATTGCTGTTCAAAAGGCATGTCGCTGATTGAAATTGCAATTGAAAATAACTTTACAATGGAAGAAGTTGCAAAAGCTTTTACATTCTGCAAAACTTCAGGCTTCTTTTCTAATGAAGTTCCAAATCTTGTTAGCGCGATTGCAGGATTTATTGCAGGGAAATACAGAACAGGTGAATATTTTATCCGCGCAGGTAAAATGACAATTGAGCAATTGGACGAAGTTCTTGATAAACAAAAAGAAATGAACGAATCAGGCAAGCACGTATTCATCGCTGAATTGATGGTTCAAATGGGCTTTGTGAGAGAAAAAGACGTAAAAAGTATTATCTTTATGAAAGAAGAATCAGGAAAAAGATTTTCACTTAATCCTGATGATATACCGACTCTTGCTTTAGAAAAAGAAAGTTTTGATATCAGAGTTGAAAATACGCGTTTGAAGGAAGAAAACGAAATTCTTAAACAGAAAATGGATGCGCTTCTTACATTCATTAAAGACCACAAAGAAGAATAACGGAGCTAAGGGATGCGTATTGAATATGTAAGGGATGGTTTGGTCGAAGAATTTCACGAAGGGCTTTTTATGCTCTCAACCGAGCCTTACGACACAATTCCTTACTATTTACGTTCTTGCGCGAAACCTTTGCAGGCAACACTTTTAATTGATTACGACATAGATTTAACAGAAGAAGAACTTGCACTCTGTTGTGGTTCACATGCCGGTGAAGAATGCCATATTAGAGTTGCTAAGCAAATATTGGAAAAATTTGAAATTGATGAAAAGTATTTGAAATGCGGAGTTCATACTCCACTTGCTCGAAGCATGCAGGATAAAATGCTTCTGAGAGGTGAAAAGGCTAGAGCAATCCACAATAATTGTTCGGGCAAACATATCGGATTTTTGGTAATTTGCAAAACTAAGGGATGGGATATGGAAACTTACGACAGACTTGAACATCCTCTGCAAATTGCTATAAAAAATAAAATAAACAATATGTGTGAAACAACATCAAACTATCCTGTAACAACAGACGGCTGCGGTGTTCCAATACTTAGCATGCCGTTAAAAAACATGCTAATCGGCTACAAAAATTTGCTCCAATACGAAAAAATTATAAACGCAATTCAAAAATATCCTTACATTTTTGGCGGTGAAAATCGCTTGGATACTGAAATCATCGAAAAAACTCAAGGTTTGATTGCCAAAGTCGGTGCAGGCGGACTTTGCATTGTTTTTAACGTAAAAGAACAAATCGGATTTGTCGTAAAAATCAATGATTGCTCAATGGAAGCCAGACGCTTTGCGGTTCTAGAGACGATTAACCGTTTGGGCTGGGGAAATATAGAGTTCGATAAAACTATCAAAACCCTGCACGGACAAGTAGTCGGTACAATAAAAATATACTTTAACAATTAATCTCTAAATTAGGATTTTTTCTAAACCAAGTTAATTGGCGTTTGGCATAGTTTCTTGAATGTTGCTTTAGTTTGTCTAAAGCTTCATCAAGCGTTGCCTGACCGTCAAGATAGGTCAAAATTTCTTTGTAACCTATTGTGTCTACAATATTTCCGATTCTGCCGTGCTTTGCGATAAGATTTTTTGTTTCGTCAATAATTCCCATTTCTAACATAATATCAACGCGCTTGTTAATTCTATCATACAACCATTCTCTTGATGGAATTGCGGGCATTATCCATTCGACATCATATTCAGGCTCTTTTTCAAGTTGTATTTCAGAAAGCGGTTTCTTAAGAGTTTTAATAAGTTCCAACGCTCTTATAATTCGCCTTAAATTAGCGTCTTTTACTCTTTCATAAGTTATTTTGTCAACGTTTTCCAATTCTTCCAACAAATCTTCTTTTGAGCGTTTTTCAAGTTCCGCTCTTAATTCAAAATTCGTTTCAACTTTTGGCAAGTCATAATGTTCTAAAAGCACTCTAAAATACAAACCCGTTCCACCCGCTACAATTGGAGTTTTTCCGCGTGATAAAATATCTTCAATTGTGCGTTTAGCATCCTCAACATAATTACCTGCAGAATAATTGAATTCAGGCTCAACAATATCTATCAAATGATGTGGAATTCCTTCGCGTTCTTCCATTGTGGGTTTAGCAGAAGCGATATCAAAACCTTTGTAGACAAGTCTTGAATCCGCAGAAACAACTTCGCCGTCAAGTTTATGGGCGAGTTCTATTGCTAATTTTGTTTTTCCGCTTGCCGTCGGGCCTACTACTGCTATAACTTTTGGTTTCATAATTATATTCTACCGTAAAATCTAAAACTATGTTATAATGTGGGCATGTTAAAACGAATTATTGCAACAATTTTATTATCAATGTCAATTTCTGTTTACGCAGCAGAAATTCCGATTGACGCAAAGCTTGATTACAATCAAGGTATAGATTTTTATAAATTAGGAATGTATGAAAGAGCTATTGAATCTTTCCGTTCAGCAATCAGAACATATCCAGATTACATTGATGCATATTATAATTTAGCTACAATTTTGGAATATTTAAAACAATATGCCGAAGCTTTAAATATTTACAAACAAGTTTATTTAAGAAATCCGAACGATTATGAAGTTATTTACAAATTAGCTTTGATGAGTTCTAAGATTGAAGATTATACAAAAGCTGCGGACTATTTAAAATTAATTCCTCAATCAAGCAGTTATTATGCCAGAGGTCAAGAGTTGGCAGAATCAATAAAGATTTCAACAACGCTTCCTCAACAACAATCAAATGCGCCGTCAAAAATTGCAACTCAATCAGGAATTTATGAAAACATTTTGAGTCCGACAGGAGTTACTACTGACACTCAAGGTAATATTTACGTTGCAACTTTCTCTGATAATTCAATCATCAAAATTACGCCTGACGGCAAAAGGCAAGTGTTCTTGAAAAGCGCATTAATAAGCGGTCCTATCAGCTTGGCGAGCGACAGCGTAGGAAATATTTATGTTTCTAACTACAATACAAACAATGTTGTAAAAATTTCTCCGCAAGGGGTAGCGTCCGTGCTTGTTTCAAAAATTGATAAGCCTTACGGATTGCATGTCGAAGGAAATATGTTATTTATAACTTGCCAAGGTTCAAATTCAATTTTAAGACAAAAATTATAATTCAAGACTTTAAACCTTTAAAACATCTGCTATAATAAAAATAGAAAGTGTTTATTATAGAGGTGAATAATGAAATACATTTGGCTTTATGTTGTAGCTATTGTAGCTTCCTTGGGCGGACTTTTATCAGGTTATGACACAGGCGTTATATCAGGAGCGTTGCTGTTTATAAACGAAACTTGGATTTTGCCTGATACCCTACAGGGATTTTTAGTAAGTTCAGTTCTTATCGGAGCTGTAATAGGTGCTGCTACAAATGGCATTTTAGCCGATATATTCGGACGTAAAAAGATTATATTAGCAACTGCATTAATCTTTATTTTGGGTTCTGTAATGTGCGCATTTGCACCAAATGTATATATTCTGATTATCTCAAGAATCTTTGTCGGCTTCGCGGTCGGTATCGTAAATTTTGTTGTTCCACTCTATCTTTCAGAAATTTCACCTAAAAATTTGCGCGGAACATTAGTTTCTTTGTATCAATGGGCAATTACATCAGGAATTTTATTTTCATACTTTATAAATGCCGCGTTTGCACAAGCTGTTTACAATTGGCGTTGGATGCTTTTCGCAGGCGTTCTTCCGGGATTAATTTTATTTGTTGGTATGTGTCTGATGTCAGATACACCAAGATGGCTTGTCAGCAAAAATAGAGAAGATGAAGCAAAGGATGTATTCAAAAAAATTGAACCTGATATAGACGCAGAAAAAGAAATTCAAGATATCAAAACAACTTTGAATTCTGAAAGTAAAGACAAAAAATTCATTTTTAAAAAATGGATGTTAATGCCATTTGTAGTTGGTATTGGCATTATGTTTGCGCAAATTTGTACAGGTATAAATACTATCATTTATTATGCACCTACAATTTTTAAAACTGCAGGTTTTGACAGCAACCTTACCGCAATTTATGCAACAACAGGTATTGGTGTTGTTAACTTTATAATGACAGTCGTTGCAGTATTCTTCACAGACAAAATAGGAAGAAAACCGCTTCTTTATTTCGGTTTAAGCGGTGTAATGTTAAGTTTGTTTGCCCTTGGAACTTCATTTGCGTTTGCAAACATTTTAGGTTCAAATTTAAAATGGGTAGCTGTAGGAAGCCTTATTACCTACATAGTTTGTTTTGCAATGAGCCTCGGACCAATCGGCTGGATACTCGTGTCAGAAGTATTCCCCCTAAAAATAAGAGGAATTGCGATGAGCATTTGTACCGTTTCAAACTTCGCATTCAACTTTTTTGTAGTAGGAAGTTTCCCAATTCTATTACACAGAATTGGCGGTGCTTGGACATTTTGGATGTTTGGCGCGGTTTCACTCTTTTGCATAATTTTTGTTTACTTCTTTGTTCCGGAAACAAAAGGAATCTCACTGGAACAAATTGAGTCAAATTGGCGCAAAGGAATAGCACCTAGAAATTTTTAGCTTACAATTTTAACGCCTGAGCTTGTGCCAAGTCTTACTGCACCTGCTTCAATCATTTTCAAAGCAGCTTCTTTGTCTCTAATTCCGCCTGATGCTTTAACTTGCATGCCTGCATCTTTAACAGTATTAAACATTAAAGCTACATCTTCTGCTTTTGCGCCAACACCGTTTTTCACAAAGCCTGTAGAAGTTTTAACCAAATCGGCTTTAGCTTCTATACACAATTCACAAGCCTTTTTGATTTCGTCTTGAGCAAGCAAATCAGTTTCTAAAATTACTTTCAAATTGTGACCTTGGCAAGCACCTTTGATTGCAGAAATTTCGTCAACAATCGCATCATAAGCTTTATCTTTTAATAACCCAACATTGATTACCATGTCAATTTCATCAGCACCGTTTTTAATCGCGTCAATTGTTTCCAAGATTTTAACTTCTTTTGTATTTTGTCCTAAAGGGAAACCAATTACGGTAACAACTTTAACATCACTGTTTTTTAAGTATTCTTTTGCGTATTTTACGTTGCAAGGATTTACGCAAACTCCAAGAAAATCATATTGAATAGCTTCGTCCAACAATTTTGTAATTTCTGGTTTTGTTGCGTCTTGTTTTAGTAATGTATGTTCGATGTATTTGTTTAAATTCATGATGTGCCTTTCTTTTTAATGTTTATAATACCCTCTCCCGCCTTCGGCACCCTCCCCCGAGGGGAGGGAACTAACGACCCTCAATTTTTGCAAATTTACATGCGATAGGTTAACGCATTTCACTCCCTCCCTCGGGGGAGGGGAGAGGGTGTTATTAATTAATACTAAAAAATACCGCTGTCACAACGCCCATAATCAAGCAATAATACCCAAATATTCCCAACGAAAATTTAGAAACAAACTTCAAGAAATATTTGATACATAAATAACCGACAATTCCTGAAACAATAGTTCCTGCAATTATTGCCGTCCAATTGTATGTCACAACTTCCGCAAAATCCAATTTAACTAACGGATAAACCATTGAAGCACCTAAAATTATTGGAATGCTTAACAAAAATGAGTATCTTGCGGAGGTAGTTCTATCTGAACCGCTCAAAAGCCCTGTTGCAATCGTCAAACCTGAACGAGAAAAACCCGGAAGTGCTGCAAGCCCTTGTGCAATTGCCATCAATATAGAGCTTTTTAGGGTAATATCTTTTTTGTCAGAATGTCTTTTTGCCCAAGCTTCGCTAAACAAAAGCAAAATGCCTGTACCGATTAACAAGCCACCGACAATTGCAGGCTTGAATACTAAAAACTCTGCAACTTCGTTCAAAGGAAATGCAATCAAAACGGTAATTATTGTGCCTAAAAAGATATAAACGCCTGTTTTAAAATCCTTAGAAGAATAATCTTTGTTTTTTAGCCCAAAATAAAGTGCTTTTAAGATTGCCCAAATTTCTTTTCTAAAGAAAATCAAAACCGCAATTAAAGTGCCTAAGTGCAACATAATATCAAGAAAAACTTCCTGATTAGATTCTTGTACAATTTCAATTCCTTTAAACACCTTGTAAAAATTAGAAGTAAACACAAGATGTGCAGAACTTGAAATTGGCAAAAATTCGCTCAAACCTTGCACAATTCCCATTAATATTGATTGTATTAAATCCATTTTCCCCTCTACCCTTCCAAACTACTTACAGGACGCACACTGCAAAATTGGCTCAAAATCGTGAATTTACCCGAATGTACAGGCTCTTTTATAACTCTTGCAGAAGAATTTGTCAGCACGATTTGGTTTTGCGTACATTCAAATTTATGCTCCAAGAATAGTTTTTCGTCTTTTTCGCCAAGCTGTGTGTATTTTTTTGTCTTAATATACAAATTAAAATCTTTTTTACGCTTCTTCAATTGCGCTTGCGCAAAACTTATAATTGAAAATATATCCAATTCAACCCAAGAAGATTGAACAATATCTAAAATAAAGTTTTCATTATCCGCGCTCTGTATTGAAATATAGCAAGAAATATTTTTGCTTTTTTTATCTTCAATTACATATTTGTATTCGCTAAAATACGAAAGACCTTTGAACAAGATTTCTTTAAATTCCTTTGCATCACGACTCAAAAGCGGACGGAAATGTGGAAGTAAAGATTCATTGTACAAATTTGCCACTGTAGGTGAATCTGAATTCCTAAATTCACGAAAATCTTTTTTATTAAATTCTGATTCAATATTATTTACTTTCCACAATTTTTCATAAGAAATTTGTGTGAAATTGCATTTTGCAACAAAAAGTCGAACAAGCTCAGGTAAAAAGTCATCAATTTTAACTACAAAAGACGATGCACCCATTGCTTTATATTTAGAAACCACGTATTGAATAAGTTCTCCCGCGTCATCGTAGCAATTTTCTTCAAAAAACAATCTTTGAATTTCCATTTTTCTGAGCGGACATCTTGATGGCGCAACCGTAATCAAACCTTTGATTTCTTTTTTGTCTTTTAAAACGTATGTTTCAGGTAAAAATTTAAACCTCAAAGGAAGTAAATGATGCAGTGGAATAAGCGGATTAAACATAATATGGCTGATATACTTATCTCTATTGTTGAGAAAAGAAATCATTTCCTGCATTCTTTTTTTATCAAAATAATAAAGCTTTCTAATCTTCCTCATAAGAAGATTATAGCATATAAAAAATTGTTGTCTTATTGTTTTAAATACTTATTTTCAATCAACTTTTTCAAAGCTTTCGCGTTAACTGCCTGCGGTTCAAGCTCAATAATTTTATCTAAATTTGCAACAGCTTCTTTATACAAACCTAAATTCTTTTGTATTGCTGCAATTGAATAATAAGCGTCAATAAATTTTGAATCCAAAGCAACTGCCGATACAAAATCATCTAGTGCTTGTTTCGGATTAGTTTTGAATAAAAGCTGACCACGATTAAAATATGCATCAACCATATTTTTATTCAATTTGATAGCGTTTGTATAATTTTCAAAAGCTTCATCGGTTTTGTTTAAACTATGATAGCAAATTGCCTTGTAAAAATATGCAAGTTCTGCATTTTCATTAAGTTTTAAAACTTCATCAAAACTTTTTATCGCATCAGGAAAATTTCCTTCATTTACATCCGTTATACCAAGGCTCAAATAATATTTTTCTTCAAAACCTTTATCATCCTTCATACAAACCGTTTGGAACAACTGTGCTTTGTTATCCAATGCCATTTGGAATTTCGGATTCAGAAGAATTGCTTTATTGTAATCTTCTAACGCGCCTTTGTAGTTTTGTTGTTTAAATTTTGTATATCCGCGATTATTAAAAGCCAATGCACATTTTGAATCAAGTTTAATTGCTTTATCATAATCTTTGATAGAGGCATCATAATTTCCAAGCTCATTATTTACAAGCCCTCTATTTATCCAAGCGTCTAAATATTTCTCATTCAAATTTAGTGCTTGAGTATATAATTCTAATTTTTTGTTTAAATCTTTTGTAATTAGAGCAAGGTAGAAATAATATTCTTCTCTTAAACCTACGCGTTTTAAGTCGTTTTCAATAAGCTTTCTTGCTGTTTCTAAATCATTTGCATTCAATGCAGAAGATATTTTGTTTAAAATTTTATTTTTGTCTTTCATGATTTTCAGTTTAACACAAAAATCGGGCAATTTAACCGCCCGATTTAGTTATTGTACTTTCACCTCACCCTAGCCCTCTCCTGTAAGGAGAGGGAATAACCAAGACTTGTTTATTAAAATAAGATATAAATCTTGAACAACTTTAATTCGTTCCCTCTCCTTACAGGAGAGCGGATTTTCGGTAGGGCGTAAGCCCGTAAGGTGGAGGTCGGAGGTTACTCCGCCGACACCCCGAATAATCCAAGACAGGGTTAGGGTGAGGTGTCAATCATGATTTTATTTTACAAAGAATGTTGCATTAACATTTGCATTAATTTTTACAACACCACCGGAAATCGAAGTTGGTGAACTTCCGGCTGCACTATCCGCTACGGCTGAAAGCATATTTTTTGCCATGTATAATCTTGGAGCGTTATTATTGTTTGCATTACAGCTTAAATCAAAAGATTTAATGCCATCAAGAGTTGCAGAAAGATTTTTTGCAACAACGCCTGCTCTTGTTTTAGCTTTTTGAGTTGCAATTCCTAACAATTGGTCGCATTGTGAGTCATAATTTGAAACAGAGAAAGTTAAGTTGTCAACATTAGTAGCTCCTGCTTCTATTGCTTTATCAATCATAGTCCCAACTTTGTCTAAAGATTTTGTATGAATAATTACACGGTTAGAAACTTCGTATTTGTCAAGATTTCTCTTGCTTCCTGAATAAGAATAAATCGGAGATGCACTAAAATCTGCTGTTTTAATATAATCGCCATTATCGGTTTTCAACATTGATTTAAGCGTGGATAAAACTCTATCAGAAGTTTCTTTATTTAAAACTGTTGCTTTTTGCATCGATTTTGTGTCAGATGTTACAACTGCAAAAGAAATTTCAACAACATCCGGCGCAATTTCAGTGTTTGCGGAAGTTGATACATGAATCATTCCTCTTTCGGGTGTAGTTTGAGTCACAGCTTGAGTTGAAAGAGTTGCGCAACCTGCTAAAAGACTTAATACAGTAATCGCTAATAAAGTTTTTTTCATACTAATCCTCCATGTTTTCTTATAATTATAAACGATTATAAAATAAAATTGTTCATTTTTTGGGGCAAAATTAGAAAATTCACATCTTTACATTTTGTTATAATAATTGTATGATTATAATAGATTGGAGGAATTTTGGCAGAGAAATTCAAAATACAAGGTGGAGAAACTCTTAAGGGTGAAGTTTCAATCGGTGGCGCAAAAAACGCTGTATTAAAACTTTTAGCAGCAACCATTCTTGTTAAAGGCAAAACAAAAATCTACAATGTACCTCAACTTACCGACGTTGAGATTATGCTAAATGTACTTTCCGATTTAGGCGCAAGCTACATTTACGATAAAAAAGAAAAATCTGTCGAAATTGATGCCTCAAATATTTCATCAATAACTGCTAAGTATGAACTCGTTAGTAAAATGAGAGCTTCATTTATCATCTTAGGTGCATTGATGTCACGTTGCCGAGAAGCTATTGTAGCACTACCCGGTGGTTGCGCTATCGGCGAACGTAGAGTAGATTTTCACATTAAAGGTTTAGAAGCGTTAGGCGCAACTATAAAAATAGAAAACGGTTATGTACACGCGAGAGCTTCAAAACTTGTAGGTGCAGATATTTATTTAGATATCCCGTCAGTTGGTGCGACTGAAAACTTGATGTTAGCTGCTATTTTAGCAGAAGGGGCAACAAGAATTCAAAACGCTGCTCAAGAACCTGAAATTGTTGATTTGGCAAACTTCTTGAACACAATCGGTGCGGATGTTACAGGTGCCGGCACTTCTGAAATCCTGATTAACGGAGTTAAGGCTGAAAACTTACATTCAGCAGAATACACAACAATTCCTGACAGAATTGAAGCGGGAACATTTATGGCTGCTGTTGTTGCAACAAGAGGTAAGGCTATAATAAGAAATGTTTATCCTGCACATTTAACTTTCTTTAATGACAAGTTAATCAAAATGGGGGCAAGTATTAAGTTGGTTGAACCTACAACAATTGAAGTCAGCTGCAAAAACAGATTACAATCTATCAATTTTGTAACTCAACCTTATCCGGGATTCCCGACAGATTTGCAAGCGATTGCAATGACACTTTTGACAACATCAAACGGTGTTGGCATTATTACCGAAAGCTTGTACGAAAACAGATTTATGCAAGTGCCTGACTTGAGAAGAATGGGCGCAGATATTCATCAAGACAGAAACCATGCCATTGTTAAAGGCGTTAAACATTTAACGGGTGCTACAGTAGCAGCAAGTGATTTGAGAGCAGGTGCAGCTTTAGTTATCGCAGGTTTGATGGCTCAAGGTGAAACTATCGTGGAAAAATTACACCACATAGATAGAGGCTACGAAGAATTTGAGTACAAGATTAGAAATCTTGGCGGTAAAATTTACAGATATGATGATTCAGAAGCAGGTATAGACCAGATTACAGCTTCTCAAATACAAAATGGGAGAATTTAATGAGTCCGGCTTACAAAAGATGGTACGATCATGACCCAAAATTATTGGAAGTTATAGAGCTTTTAAAAAATTATCAAGATGAACTTAGAGAACACGCGGTTGTGTTCTTGGATAAGTTGGAACAAAAAGTTTCTAAGGAAGCTTTAGACAGATTTTATGATTTGGTAAAACCTGTAAACGGCAGTCGTTGGTATGATAAAGACCCGATTATTTCTAAGACTGTTGAAATTTTGAGAGTTGTACCGCCAGAAGTTCAGAGTGCTTGCGCTGAAAGATTTATTGCAGCATTAAAAGAAAAGGGTATCAATTACGAAAGCCCAAATCATAATTAGATTTATTCAAAAAACAGACCCCGATAAAGGTCTGTTTTTAAGTTAATGGTGCAAAAAATTGCACCCTACTTTTCTAAATTGAAAATGGATAATGGACAATAGAAAATTATTTAAAACAATTTTCCATTTTCTACTTTCAATTTTCCATTAAAGAAGTAGGGTGCAATTCTTTGCACCATTAACTTTATATAAAATATTACCAAATTGAAAAACTCCCATATTTACGTTAAAATCTTGTTTGATTAACAAATAGGTAGGTCGTGTTGAACGATTGAAATTCAACACGACAAAAATAAGATTATGAAACTCGAAAACGCATCATTTTTTGACCATCTGATAAGAAATATAAGAAAAGAAAAAAGCTTTACTTTAACAGGCTTAACAACTTTTAGCCGTCTGCTTTTGCTTGATTATATCTGTAAATTATCGGACAAAAAAGTTCTTTTTGTGACTTCAACCGAGCAATCAGCCCTAAAATATTCTGCCGATTTGGAGCGACTTTTTGAAAGAGAAGCCGATACAATTCCTTACCAAAACATTTCGCCTTATGAAGTTGTAGTCGGTAATCTTTATGATTACGCAAAACAAATTGATATTTTGGAAGCTAAGCCGAGTCTTGTTTTTACGCCAGTAAAAACACTTCTTGAGAAATTTCCATCAGAAAAATTTTTTGAGGAAAATTCGTTTAGTTTAAAAATCGGTGACAGCATTTCACAAACAGATTTACTTAATCGCCTGATTAAATTGGGTTACAAACGCTCAACAATGGTTTCTGATATAGGTGAGTTTAGCATTAGAGGTGATATTGCAGATATTTATTCGCTGGAAGAAAACCCTATCAGGCTTGAGTTTTGGGGTGATGAAATTGTTGATATAAGATTTTTTGATAACGAAACCCAAAAATCAATTAAAAAATTAACTGAACCTGTTAGCATCAGACCGCTTTATAAGTTCGTTTTACCTGACAATCCGCCTAAAGAGTTTCCGAAAGAGCTTAAAGAACAATTTGAAAATGAAGGTTATTTTGAAGGTATAAACGTTTATCAATCATATTTTAATTCTGATTTAGTTAATATTTTGGACTATTTCAAAGATTATATTATTGTATTTGATGAATATGCGGAAGTTTCGGCAAAGTATCAACAAATAGATGATAATTTTATAAATTCTTATAATGAAGCTTTAAAAACTAATCAAATCTATGCATTAAAGGAAATAAATCATTTTACGTGGGAAGAAATTATTAAAAAAACTGCCGGCATGCAAAAAATTTATTTAAACAATTTTTTGTCCGATGAAAACAACGAAGTTATTGATATCGACGCGAGAAACGTTCAGATTTTTGACGCGGATATGCAAGCCGTTGCAAAATTTATCCAAGAACACAAAGGGTATCAAATAACAATTGCTACAGATTTTCAAGAACGTGTTAAGGATGTTTTAGCAGAATACAGTATTTTTGATATTAATTATATTAGAAATATTACTTCTCAAGGTACAGAGCTTAGGGACGGTAAAATCCTTTTACTTACTGATAGAGAGCTTTTTAACAAACGTCAAAAGGATATTCCGTCAAATCGCAAACGACACTACAAAGAAAAAGCCGAATACATTGAAAATATTAATGACATAAAAGAAGGCGAATACGTAGTTCACTCTATTCACGGTGTAGGTGTTTATAAAGGACTTACAAAACAAGAATTTGACGGACAACTCAAGGATTATTTGACGATAGAATACGCAAATAAAGACAAATTGCACATTCCTGCCGAGCAAATTAACATGCTTTGCCGTTATCGCGGTTCAGGCCAGATTAAACCTAAACTTTCACGTATGGGCGGAAGCGACTGGGAAAACACAAAAACGAAGGTTAAAAAAGAAGTCGAAACCGTTGCTTACGATTTGTTGAGATTGTATGCTAGACGCAAGATGAAAACCGGCATTGAATTTGCGCCAGATTCACCACTTCAACTGGAAATGGAAGATACGTTCGAATACATCGAAACTCCTGACCAATTAAAATCTATCAATCAAATCAAAGCTGATATGGAAAGCCCAAACCCGATGGACAGGCTTGTTTGCGGTGATGTAGGTTTCGGCAAAACAGAAGTTGCCATGCGCGCTATGTTTAAGGCTGTAACCTCACTGAAGCAAGTCGCGGTAATTGTTCCGACAACAGTTCTTGCTCTGCAACATTTTCAAACTATTTCAGAACGCTTTAAGCCTTTCGGCATTGATGTGGAACTTCTCTGCCGTTTCAGAAGCACAAAAGAACGCCACGAAACGCTGAAAAACCTTGCGACAGGAAAATGCGATGTAGTTATTGCAACACACAGTTTACTACAAGATAAAGTCGTGTTTAAAGATTTAGGCTTGCTCGTAATTGATGAAGAACACCGCTTTGGCGTAAGACATAAAGAAAAATTGAAAGAATTTAGGGAAAATATTGATATTATTTCTATGTCGGCAACTCCGATTCCGAGGACGCTTTACATGTCATTATCAGGCATTAAAGATATTTCCGTAATTAATACTCCGCCTCAAAACCGTTTGCCAATCAAAACTTTTGTGGGCGAATACAACGAACAAACCGTTAAAAACGCGATTGTAAACGAACTTGATAGAGATGGTCAAGTATTTTATCTTTATAACAGAGTTGAAACAATTGAAGAATTTAAACTTGAACTTCAAAAACTTGTGCCGAATGCTCGTATTGCAATCGGTCATGGTCAATTAAGTGAAAAGCAATTGGAGGATGTGATTATCGGTTTTGATAACCATGATTACGATATTTTGCTCTGCACAACGATTATTGAAAACGGCATTGATATTCCGAATGCTAACACAATGATTATTCATGAAGCCGATAAACTTGGATTAGCACAGCTTTATCAACTTAGAGGACGTGTAGGAAGAAGCGATAAACAGGCGTATTGCTACTGTTTCTACAAAAAAAGCAAAGAACTCTCGCACGAAGCATCAGAGCGATTAAAAGCAATAAAAGAATTCACAACGCTCGGCAGCGGTTATAGAATTGCAATGCGTGACGTTGAAATTCGTGGTGTCGGTAATATTTTGGGTACAAAACAGCACGGTCACATGGTAAATGTCGGCTTTGACACGTATTGTCAACTGCTTGAAGAAACAGTGAACGAACTCAAAGGTGAAGCAATTAAAGCTAACAAACCAACGATTGTTGATATTAATATTACGGCTTATATTCCTGATGAGTGGGTAGGTTCAGGCGAGCAAAAAATGATTGAATACAAGCGTCTTTCTGATGTTAAAAATGAAGTTGAGCTCGATTATATTGTATCAGAATGGAAAGACCGTTTCTCAAGAATCCCTGACGAAGTAGAAAATTTGATTAAATTAATCAAATTGAGATTGATAGCAACAGAATGTGGAATTACAATAATTAGAGAAGCGGGTGATGATATTCGTGTATATTCACCATTTACACCTTATGAGTGGAACATAATAAAACAAGGTTTAGATAAAGACATTGCAAGAAAAGTTAAATTTACAGTTGCTCCAAAAACTTGCGAAGATGGCAAATCTATTCTGCTTGTAAACATTCGAAACTTGAGCTTTGATGAAATATTTGAAACATTGATGAGTTTGTTCTACTTTATAAAAGAAACTGCTGATAAATATAAAAATAAGTAACCACATATTATTAATAAAAAAATTCCCTCTCTTTTTTGGGAGAAGGAATTTTTTATATACTGATAATACCTTATTTCAAAGCTGAAACTGCAGTAACGACAACTTCTGCTGCTTCTTCTGGTTTAACTTTAGAAATTTCTTCTGTTTCTCTAACTTTGAATTCAACAAGACCTTCGCTAATAGTTTTACCAACAGTAATTCTGTATGGGAAACCGATTAAATCAGCGTCTTTGAATTTAACTCCAGGACGTTCGTCACGGTCATCAATTACAGCTTCCACTCCGTGTTTGCGTAATGTTTCGTACAAATCATTTGCAACCTTCATTTGAGTTTCGTCTTTTGTACTTACAGGAATAATTACTGCGTGGTATGGTGCAATAGCTAAAGGCCATTTGATACCGTGTTCGTCGTAATGAGCTTCAACCGCAGCAGCTGCTGTTCTTGAAATACCAATACCGTAACATCCCATAACAAAAGGTTTTGCTTTGCCGTCAGTATCTAAATAAACTGCGTTCATTGGTTTAGAATATTTTGTACCCAATTGGAAAATATTACCAACTTCGATACCTCTTGTAACTTTTAGAGGTTTACCGCATTCAGGACAAAGTTCTCCGGCTTCAACTAAACGAATATCTGTAACGATTTCAGGTAATTCAATTTCTGAACCCCAATTTCCACCTACCATGTGAGCATCTTTTTTGTTTACACCGACTACAAAGTTTTTCAATTCTTTTACAGTTTCATCAGCTACAATTTGGATATCATATTCGCCATATTTTTTCAAACCTTTAGGTCCGATAAATCCACGTTCTGCATCAAAACCGTTTTCTGCCATCATTTCTTCAATTTCGCCTGCAGTTGCAATTCTAATATCCATACCGCCAACAGCATTCATGAGTTTTGTTTCTTCTACTTGTTTATCACCTCTGATTAATGCTAAAACAGGTTTTTTATCAACAATATAAAGAAGTGATTTTACAATAATTGTTGCAGGAATTTTTAAGAAATCGCACAATTCTTCAATAGAATGAGTATTTGGCGTATCAACAAGTTCAGCTTTTTCAAATTTGCCAACAACTTCTGCAGGTTGCAATTTTGAAACTGCGTGATTTGAGTTTGCTGAATAATCGCAATCATCACAATAGAATACATCATTTTCGCCTGCATCAGTGTCTGTAATTACCATAAATTCATGGCTTACGCTTCCGCCGATTGCGCCGGAATCTGATTGAACCATTTTTGTATTAAGTCCGCAACGTTTGAAAATTCTTGTGTAAGCTTGCGCCATATTTTCGTATTCTTTTTCCAAACCTTCTTGAGAAGTATCAAAGCTATAAGCGTCCTTCATAATGAATTCTCTACCTCTTAACAACCCAAAACGCGGACGAACTTCATCTCTGAATTTTGATTGAATTTGGTACAAGTTTACAGGTAATTGTTTGTATGATTTGATACCTTCGCGAGCAATAGAAGTTATAATTTCTTCGTGAGTTGGTCCAAGGCACATTTCGCGATTATGTCTGTCTCTTAAACGCATAAGTTCTTTACCGTATGCATTCCATCTGCCTGATTCTTCCCAAAGTTCTTTTGGTTGAACAAACGGCATAAGAAGTTCTTGCGCACCTGCGTTATCCATTTCTTCTCTTACTATATTTTCAATTTTCTTTAAAACTCTCCACATAAGTGGCAAATAGTTATAAACACCGCTTGTTAATTTTCTTATATATCCAGCTCTAACAAGCATTTTATGTGAAATTACTTCTGCATCAGAAGGAAATTCCCTCAAAGTTTGAACAAATAATTTTGACATTTTCATGGTTAATCTTCCCCTATATTCTTTTTTATAAAGAAATTCTAACATGAACAATGGAAAAAGTTAATTTTCGCAAAGCCTATCTTCTTCGCTTGTACTTTTTATTTGCACTATTTGCAACACTTTTTGCGTCTTTTTCTTTATAGCAAAAATCACTCAAATCAAGGTTAACAAGACCGCCGGTTTCTCTTATAAGTGTTTTCTTTATTTTATACGGATAGTCCTCATATCCTCTCAAACCACCATCATGGATTATAGAAATAATTTGATTAATATACTTTTGACAATTTTTCAACACACTTGGAAAACGAGCTATAAATTTATTTAACGGCATATTTGACCTTAGACTGTTTGCATTGGCGGATACCAACAAAAAATTGGAAATTGCATTTTCACCACGCTTTGAATTTGGTTGAACATGTTCAATTGTAGCAGCAGATGCTCTCATAATTCTTTTAGCAATTTCTTCCTGCGAACGGTCAGCATATTTAACAATAAACGCATTTTCACTTGTACCTGATGTCGGTAAATATATGGCTCTATCTTTTAAACTTTCGTAAATTTTCTTTTCACCGCGTCTTGGTTTGATTTCCTCCAACGAACCCAAAAGTGTTTGACGCTTAAAAGTTTCTCCTTGTTTATTATCAAGAATTACCTGCCTGCATCTGGTTGTTTTGTGATGCACAGCTAAAGCCAATTCCGGTGAAAGTTTTAATGACATTTTATCAACATCATCCAAAACATTAAACTCTTCAAGTTTTAGTTTTGTCAATGCTTCGTTATAATGTATTCTCAAAATATTCGGCAAAATTTCTTCAGGATTTTCTTTTGAATATTCTTCAAACATTTTAAAAACCTTCTTCTCGGTTTTTTGCATAAAACTTCGATATGGTTTTAAAAGTTTTACAATTTCTCCAACATTTTGACATTTATCAATTTTCATTTCCAGCTTCGGAAGTTCTGCACTGGTAATCATTTTTACGCCAAAATAAGGGCAAACCACATTTCTTAATTTTCGTAATGGAGTGCCTGCTGATGTTGATGCTTGAAAAGACGGTGAAGCTAAAGACATTTGTGGCTGTATGTTATGTCTTTGATTATATTGTGCATTAAAAAACTTGTTTGTTATCGCTGATATTATCACTAGATTAATCCCTGTGTTTATAATAGCAGTTGTGATAAAGTTTGGCAATAGGCTATGTCGAATATGTTTAATGTTGTTGGGCTGAAAGCCCAACAATAACTACTTTCTTACAATCAATGTTATATCATTAAACACGACAAATATCATCAAAATAATCAGTAATGAGAAAAATACTGTTGAAATAACTTCAATCACTTTTTCATTCAATGGTTTACCCATTATTTTTTCTATAATCAAGAACATCAAATGACCGCCGTCTAAAGCCGGAATTGGTAAAATATTCAAAATTGCAAGGTTCATAGAAATCAAAGCTGCAAGCAAAACGCCTGACGCTTTTCCGCTTTTATCAATCATGTCTCCGCCGATTTTTGTAATCGCAACAACACCGTGCATGTCTTTAAGTGGAATATTGCCCGTAAACAATTGTCCTAAAGAGTACATCATCATATAAGTGTTATCCCAAAGATATGTACAGCTTTCTTTTACAACGCTTACAGGAGTTTTTGTATCAATCATTGTTTGCTTTGCGCTCAAACCGATTCCAATAATGCCTTTTTCATCAGGGTAAATCGGATTAAGTTCGATTTGTTTGCCATCTCTTTCTACAAGCAAATTAATCGGATGAGTGCCGTTTGAAAGCACTTTTGCAACATCATACATTGTATATTTACCATCTGAAGTGTAAACGGTTTTACCTTCAATCACTTTAGCTAATTCCGCCAAGCTGTCATCAATTTTAAAACCCTCATGCTTGAAGTATTTTGCACCTTTTAAGGCGTATTTATCCATTGTAATTACGTCTTCATCCAAAGCTTCAGGAAGTCTTATTGCAATACCGTCAGGAATAATTTCATCCTTAGAAAGTCCAGGATTCAGGTCTTTTAGATGTGAAAAGTTTTTATCAACAGTAGCTTCCGTAACGATTCCATTATCTTTTGCGCTATTTTTAACTATTGTAATAAAAGAATAAGCATTATTAATTTCACAACCGTTGGCTTTTAGAATTCTATCCCCTTTTTTCAAGCCTGAATTCCAAATGCTTGCATCCTTAGGTGCGCTAATTTCTCCGGCATAAATTTCATAATCACCTGAAGGCAATTTATGAGAAACAATTGCTACTAACATTACAAGTGCAATTGCACAAATTACGTTAGCTATAACCCCCGCTGAAACGACAATTGCTCTTTGCCAAGCCGGTTTATTTGCAAATCTTTCAGGAGAATCTTTTGGCAAGTCGCAATCTTTTTCATCATCAGGGAAAGAAACATAACCGCCTAATAGAAATGCGTGAACTAAGATTTCAACATCGCCGACTTTCTTTTTAAATAAAGTTGGACCGACAGGAAGTCCAAACCCAAATTTATCAACTTTTATTCCACAAGCTCTTGCAACAAAAAAGTGCCCTGCTTCGTGTACTAAAATAAGTAAACTTAATAACAAAATCATTATGATAATTGACATAAAATTCTCCCTTAAATATTATTCATTATTTTATCACGAATACTAAAAAAAGTAGGGTGCAATTTTTTGCACCATTAACTTTAATCTTTTCAAAACAAATAAAATTTGATACAATTTATTCATGGCAGATTTGGTTGAAAAATTAAAAGAAATCGGGTTCAATACTTATGAAGCAAAGGTTTATATCGCGCTTCTGAAAAAGTATCCTGCAACTGGGTATGAAGTTGCAAAACTTGCCAATATTCCTCAATCAAGAACTTATGATACTTTAAAAATATTGGAAGAAAAGAATATTGTCGTCTCAACCAACACAAAACCGCAAACTTATACTCCGATTAAACCAAAACAATTGACAGCAAGATTTCAAAAGAAAATAAACTCAACTATTAATTTTTTGGATAAACATTTACCGGAAGTTAAGGATAATTATAACGAACCGATTTTAACGATTAGCGGAATTCAAAATATTCAAGATAAGATTATAGAAGTTATCCAAAACGCTAAACACGAAATCTATATGGAGATTTGGTCACAGGATTTTAAAGTGCTTGAGAAAGAACTTTTAAACGCTTATAATCGAAATGTCGAAATAAGAATTGTCGGTTATGATAATTTTAATTCTCGCTTCGGGCTTGTGTTTGAACACGCTTTTGCAAGAGATATCGAAATGTCGCTTGGCGGAAGAATGATTATTATTGCAGCAGATGATTCTGAAGGTGTAGTTGGAAAAATTTCCTCTCTAAAAAATGATATTTCGGATACCAATATAATTTGGACAAAAAATAAGGGAATTGTATTTATTATAAAAGAATTTATTGTGCACGATATGTACTTGATAGATGTAGAAGAAAATTTGGTCGAACAAATGAAATACATCTACGGCAAAGGTTTCAAACGTTTGAAAGACAAAGTTTTGGGAACAAACGCAACGTATATGATTCATTAAATTTTTGCATTAAAAAAGAGGTCTATAAGACCTCTTTTAAAACTGGGCATGAAGAGACTCGAACTCCCACGCTTTCGCACTAGTTCCTAAGACTAGCGTGTCTACCATTCCACCACATGCCCATGGAACAAATCTAATATACCAAGACCAAAATTGTTTGTCAAGAATCTCATCCCTATAACTGTTGTAAATTCTTTAAAAATTATATATAATATCTATATTAGTGTTTAACTAGAGTCTACAAAAAAGAAGGAGAGAGTTATGTTGAAAAAACAAACACTATCGTTGTTTGCAGCATTGCTAACAATGATTACACCGGCATTTGCCGGAGAAGCTTCTCTTGTAGTTCCGAATATCAAAGTTGAAAACCCTGAAAGCTATACGCTTTTGCTTATTGGCTTAGGGGTTTCATTTTTTGGTGTACTTTTTGGGCTATGGATGTTCAGAGAAGTTAAAAAAGTTGACGTTCATCAAGCAATGAACGCAGTTGGTAATACTATTTTTGAAACTTGTAAAACTTATCTTGTTCAACAAGGTAAGTTCCTTTTAGCGTTAGAAGTGCTAATCGGTTTATGTATTGCTTTTTATTTCTGGTATCTTCAAGCAATGCCGCTTAAATCAGTTCTAATCATTTTAGGTTGGTCCGTTTTAGGTATTTTAGGCTCATATTTGGTAGCTTGGTTCGGTATCAGAATGAATACATTAGCAAACTCAAGAACTGCATTTACCGCTTTAAAAGGCAAACCGCTAAATATTTTAAACATTCCGCTACAAGCCGGCATGAGTATTGGTGTTTTACTTGTATCAATTGAATTAATCATGATGCTTGTAATTTTATTATTTGTTCCTGGCGAACTCGCAGGTGCTTGCTTTATTGGTTTTGCTATCGGTGAATCACTAGGTGCATCAGCACTTCGTGTAGCAGGTGGTATTTTTACAAAAATTGCCGATATCGGTTCAGACTTAATGAAAATTCAATTTGGCATTAAAGAAGACGACCCTCGTAACCCAGGTGTAATCGCCGATTGTACCGGTGACAACGCTGGCGACTCTATCGGGCCTACTGCTGACGGATTTGAAACATACGGTGTAACGGGTGTTGCTCTTGTAAGCTTCATTTTGTTAGGCGTATTTAAAGATTATCAAGTTCAATTATTAGCTTGGATTTTCACAATGAGATTCTTGATGATTATTACATCAGTAATCGCTTATGGATTTAACAACTTATTAACTAAAGCGTTTATGTCAAACGTTAAAAAATTCGATTTTGAAGCTCCTTTAACAAGCCTTGTTTGGATAACTTCAATTTTATCAATAATTATGACCTTCGGTGTAAGTAATTACTTACTAAAAGATATGGGCGAAAATCTATGGTTAGTTCTATCTATCATAATTTCTTGCGGTACTTTGGGCGCAGCTCTTATTCCTGAAGCAACTAAAGTATTTACAAGTCCTAAAGCTAAACACACCCACGAAGTTGTTGTAGCGTCTAAAGAAGGCGGTGCTTCACTTACAATTCTATCAGGTATTGTTTCAGGAAACTTCTCAGGTTTCTGGATTGGTGCAATCGTAGTATTGTTAATGGGATTAGCTTATTTTGCAAGCCAATACATTCCAAACGACGTAATGATTTATCCGTCAGTATTTGCGTTTGGTTTAGTAGCGTTTGGTTTCTTGGGAATGGGACCTGTTACAATTGCTGTTGACAGCTATGGTCCTGTAACAGACAACGCTCAATCAGTTTATGAATTATCTTTAATAGAAGAAATTCCGAATGTTGCGGAAGGCATTGAAAAATATTACGGTTTTAAACCTGATTTTGAAAATGCTAAAAAATATTTGGAAGAAAATGATGGCGCAGGTAACACCTTTAAAGCCACTTCAAAACCGGTTCTTATCGGTACTGCGGTAGTTGGTGCTACAACAATGATTTTCTCATTGATTCTTGTAATCAAAGAAACTCTTGGTATTCAGCCTGAAATGATTCTGAACCTGTTAAATCCTTATACATTGCTTGGATTTATTGCCGGTGGTGCAGTAATTTACTGGTTCTCAGGTGCTTCTATGCAAGCAGTTACAACAGGTGCTTATTCTGCAACCGAATATATTAAAGATAATATTAAACTAGGCGAAGCAGATGATAAGTGCGCAAATCTAACTAATTCAAAAGAAGTAGTTAAGATTTGTACTCAATACGCTCAAAAAGGTATGTATAATATCTTTATAGCATTATTCGGATTTGCGCTTGCTCTAGCTTGCTTATCTGCACCGGTTGGTGATGATTCTGCGCCTGTTTCATTCTTTGTAAGCTACTTGATTGCAATTGCTGTATTCGGCTTATTCCAAGCTGTATTTATGGCAAACGCAGGCGGATGTTGGGATAACGCAAAGAAAATTGTTGAAGTTGATATGGCTGAAAAAGGTACTGACTTGCACGCAGCAACAGTTGTTGGTGATACAGTTGGTGACCCATTCAAAGATACATCATCAGTTGCAATGAACCCAATTATTAAATTTACAACATTGTTCGGTTTGTTGGCGATGGAAATTGCTATTAATCCAACATTCAAAGAACACGCTAAGTTAGCGGGTGCTGTAATTTTGATAGTTGCGCTTGTATTTGTTGTTCGTTCATTCTATGCAATGAGAATACCAAGCAAGAAAACAAAGTAGATAAATTATTTGCTTTAAAAATAGCACCTCTATTGAGGTGCTATTTTTATATGTTGTTATCGCATAAAAATATGTTATACTTCATATATGGAGTTTGATTACAAGAAAAAAATATTGGATAATTTTTATAATAAAGTTTTTCCTACTTTTTTGATGCTTGAAGAAGAAAGAAAAAAGACACTAATAAAAATGATTCTTATTGAAGCATTTTTGATATTAATTCCATTATTATTTTATAACAATCTTGCAACGCTTAATTTCTTTTTTGAACAGCTACATTTTGCTTCTTGGCTGACAATATTTAATGTGCTTATTATTATTGAAATTTTAGTAGCGATTATATACCCTGCTATAGTTTATTCAAATTTTCAAGAAAAATTAAAATCTATAGCTATGTCTAAAGTAATGAAATCTTTTGAAAATATTAAACACACTCTGCAAAAAGATATTTTTTCCGACAAAGAGCTTACTGGTACCGGATTATTTAGTATATTTAACCAAAACAGCTCTGATGATTCTTTTGTAGGCACATTCTCTGATGTGCAATTTAGAGTATCAGAGTTGTTACTGGAAGCCAATGCCGGAAAAACTTGTTTCACTGTTTTCAAAGGTGTTGTTTGTGCGTTTGATTCTAATAAAAATTTCAAATCAAAAACTATCATTACAACAAAAAAAGACTTAGATACAAAAAATAATATTCCTTTTGGAATATTTTTATTTGCTTGCACTCCTCTTATTCTCATAATATTTTCTGGCTCAAGCAATAATGACATCATCAATTCTCTACAATTCACCTTACCTTACAGTTTATTTTTTGTAATCTTAGGAATCTTTATTGTACTAATATATCAATTTTTCTTAAAACGAATAGACAAAAATAGAGAAGTAAGCCAAAATAAAATAAAATTAGAAGACATTGAATTTGACAGACAGTTTTATGTTTTCTCTGATGATGAAATTGAAGCCCGATATTTAATAACTACCGCATTTATGGAACGTCTTTTAAATTTAAAAACAACTTTCAAAAGCAAAAATATAAAGTGCGCATTTATTAATAACCAAGTATTTTTTGCTCTATCAACGAAGAAAAATTTATTTGAATTCGGAAATTTGTTTAAACCGTTAAACAATATTGAAAATATTGAATTTTTCAGAGAATTCTTTTCTATATTAGATTTAATCGAGTACTTTAAATTTAATGAAAAAACTGGTTTATAAATTTTGAAAACCTACAAGTTTGGAGTTAATTTGTTATAGTTTTCCAAATAAGTTTTCGCAAGCTTTTCTTTACCCAATTGTTTATAAATAAATGCCAAATTATAATGAAATTCTGCAACATCAGACTTCAACATAATAGCTTTATTCAAGTTTGTTTTAGCCTTCTTTAAATCGCCCATTTTGATATATGTGCAAGCTAAATTATAAAACACATAAGGATTTTCTTTATTTAAAGAAGCAGCTTTTTTGTAGTTTGCAACCGCCATATTGAACTGGTTATTGTCAGCATAATAATTTGCTAAATTAAAATACGCTTTATAATATTTCTTATCAACAACAATCGCTTTTTGATACATGAAAACAGCATTTTCATTTTCACCTTTGTCTTCTAAAACATTACCCAACAAAAGCCAATCTTGTGCAGAACGTTCATCTTCTGCGATTTGCAAAATCAAATCCATTGTTTTTTGATAATTATTGTCACTATAGAATGCAGTTGCTTGTTTTGATAAATCATCCGCTGCAAATGCCATTGCTCCGCTTAATAAAAATGCAATTAATAAAAACTTTTTCATACCAAAATTATAAAAAAAATATATTGTTTTATCAAATATTAAGCTATCCTTTTCAAAAAGCTTACCATTTTTCCGCCATAATTTTTTTGTTTTAAAACTTCATAACCGTCAAATTCTATCGCTTCCGAGTGTTCTGCAATAATTATACCACCTTGAACTTTAGACAAAATATCTTCATAAATCCCACTCATATAAGGCGGATCAATATACACAACGTCATACGTTTCATCTAGTTTTGCAACAAGTTTTGTACTGTCACCTATTGTTAAGTCAGGTTTTAAACCAACTGTTTGATAATTTTTTTTAAGAATTTGCGCTACTTTAGGATTTTTTTCAAAAACTTTGACTCCACTGAAACCTCTTGATAAAGCTTCTAAACCCATAATTCCCGAACCGCCGAAAACATCTAAAAAGCTTTTGCCTTCAAAATCGCCGATAATTGAATACAAAGTATTAAACACGCCCATTCTTACTTTTGAAAGAGTCGGTCGTGTAATTTTTTCATCGGGAGATTCAATTTTTCGTCCTTTATAAATTCCGGCAGTAATAATCATTAGTTGCAATCCAATTTTTCAATTTTCACATTAAAAATACTTTCAATATCAACACCGTTCAAAATACTTGTAATCAAATCTTCCGGCGCAAGTTTACCTTCCACGTGTGAAATTAAACCTAATATTTTAACATTCGTATATTCTTCAATAACTCTAGGAATAGCCGTCAAAAGTGTTTTCGGACAATCATTTTTGATGTTATTCAGAATAACACCTCTGATTTCAATACCTTTTTCTTGAGCCGTATAAATTGAAAGCAAGGTATCGTTAATTGAATCCTCTCTTGGAGTCACCACAAAAAGAACAGGCAATTGGAGTCTTTTAACCATATCAACAGTTTGAACAGATGGTGCAAGCGGACTTAGTAAACCGCAATCACCGTCAAGAATTGTACAATCAGAAACCGCTGAAATTCTTTGGAATTCACTATTAATAAGTTCAACGTCAATCGGCTCATTCTCTTGTTCTGATGCTATTAATGGTTCATATTCAGATTTAAATAAATATGAAAAATGAGTATCAATATATGGATCAACTGTTTTAACGTAAGTTAAATCAGGTGATTGCATAAAACCGTTAATTTCAATCCCTGCAGTTTGAATAGGTTTATAAACACAAGTAGAATAACCAAGACTTTGCATTGTAGCTGCAAGGCCTGCGGTTAAAAAGGTTTTACCCTCTTTTCTATTTGCTGATGTAACGTAAAGATTTAGCATAAAATCTGTACCGTAATATTCCTTGAACGTTGTTTGTTATCAAAATCCAAAAGCACAACTTGCTGCCAAGTGCCTAAATTTAAAAGCCCATCTTTTAATGCGATATTAACAGAACTTCCAACAAGTGCCGCTCTTACGTGCGCATAACCGTTACCATCGTGCCAAATTTCATCGTGATGGTATTCCATGCCGGTTGGCGCGATTCTCTCTAAAGCCTCTTTCAAATCTTGGACAAGCCCTTTTTCGTATTCAATTGTTGTAATGGCTGACGTGCTGCCTTGAACAGACACACACACCAAAGCGTTTTTTAATTCGTGTTGATAAACACAATTCTGCACGTGTTTTGTGATATCAATAATATCATTGTTGCCGTTTGTGTTTATAACAAAATGTTCGTTAATAATTGTCATTTCAGACCTCTTATTCTATTACTTTGTACAAAGTTGATGATTCTTGAATGCTTACGTTGCCGTTTGGAATTACAAGAACTTCAACTTTTTCTGTTTTGGATGCATATTCAATCTCAATTATATCACCAACTTTAAGCTGCTTAGCAGGTTTTGCACTGTTACCGTTTACAAGCACACGCCCCATTTCCGAAACCGTGTTTGCTACCGTACGTCTTTTGATTAATCTTGAAACTTTTAAAAACTTATCTAATCTCATATTTCTCTAATAACTTCTTTTACCAGTGTTTTAAATTTGTCTTTCGCAACACCCGCTGCGTGAATTACATCCGCATGAGATAGTCCAACCGTGCTAACTCCCGCAGCTGAATTACAAATACAACTTAAACCGATAACCTTCATTCCTGCCCAAGAAGCTACAATTGCTTCAGGAACGGTTGACATACCGACAGCATCAGCACCTATGGTTCTTGCCATTCTAACTTCAGCAGGTGTTTCGTAAGATGGACCTGTAAGTGCCATATAAACGCCTTCTTCAAGTCTTATGCCAAGTTTTTTAGCAATGTCTTTTGCTAACTTGATATATGCCGGAGTGTAAACCGCACTCATATCAGGAAAGCGTTCGCCCATCGAATTATCATTAGGTCCGATAAGCGGATTTACTCCCATAAAATTAATATGATCAGTAATTATCATCAAATCAGAAGGTTTGAATTCAGGATTAACACCACCTGCTGCATTTGTTACAACAAGAGTTTCAACTCCAAGTTTTTTCATAACTTTTACAGGAAAAACTACTTTTTGAATAGGATGACCTTCATAAAAATGAAATCTGCCTTGCATCATAACAACTTTTTTGCCGTTAATTTCAGCAAAAACAAGTTGGCTTTTATGTCCTGAAACTGTAGATGATTCAAAGCCGGGAATTTCAGAATAAGGAATTGCCTGCAAGCAATATTCGTCTGCCAAATCACCAAGACCTGAACCTAAAATTATACCGATTTGCGGTTTAAAATCACCTATTTTTTCTTTAATAAACTCGACTGCACTATTTAACATAACACTAAATCTCCCGTCTGTTATCTTATAACAAACATGCAGGAGCTTGCAGGATTTGAGGGATAATGTTTACAAAACTTATTAATAAAAGATTTAACGTCATAAAAATTAATATAACGACTTTTCTTTAGCAAAAATATTTTTTTTCAGGTATTATGTATTAAGTATCAATATCAATCAAAGGGAAAAATTAGTGGTAAAAGATTTAAAAAATACTAAAAGTGAAATAAAAGAAAAAGAAGTAATAAAAATCAAAGCACCGATTGTAGATGCACTTAAAAATGCTTACGAAAATCCTACTTATCAGTTCCATATTCCGGGACACACAAAGGGAAAAGCTATTTTTAAAGATTTTAGAAAACTTATTGGCGACAAAGCTTTAAATGTGGATACCACTGATGAATTTGATAACTTGGGTACGCTTCATCCTGCAACAGGACCTATTAAAGAAGCTCAAGAGTTGGCAGCACAAGCATTCGGAGCAAAAAAAACATTCTTTCTATTGAATGGTTCAACTGCCGGTAATTTAGCGTTAGCAATGGCTTTAACAAAAAAAGGACAAAAAATTATTGTTAACAGAAATTGCCACCGCTCAATCTTAACAGGTTTGATAATTTCAGGCGCAGAACCGATTTGGGTTTGCCCGAATAAAATAGATGATTGGTCCGTTTGGGGCAATATTGACGCACAAAAAATCGAAGAATTAATTAAAAACAATGATGATGTTTCTATGGTTTGGATTACAAATCCGACTTACGAAGGCGTTGTTTCCGATATTAAATCAATAAGTACTGTTTGTAAAAAATATGGAATTCCGCTAATTGTAGACGAAGCTCACGGATGTTTGTGGAATTTCAATAAACATCTTCCTGAAACAGCTCTAAAGCTTGGCGCAGACGCAGTTGTTCATTCTTTGCATAAAACCGGCGGAAGTATGAGCCAAAGTTCAATGCTTCATATCTCTAAAGACTCTTGCCTTGATGATGCGGCTGTAGAAAAAGCACTTAAGCTTTTGCACACAACAAGTCCGTCATTAATGCTTTTGGCAAGTCTTGATGCAGCGAGAGCAAACTTGCAGTCAAAAGCAGGTCAAAAACTTTTGGATAGAGCCGTTAAGAATGCAAAATACTTAAGAACAAGGCTTGATGCGATTCCAAACTTACACCAACTTAAAGGTGATTTTGGCTACAAAACTGATGTAACTAAAGTATTTATCAGAATTGACGGACTTTCAGGAAAAAGATTAGAATCAATTTTAGAAATTGATTTTGGAATCGAAGTTGAATCTGCTTCCGATATCGGCGTTTTGATTTTATGCAACATTGGCAATAAGCGTTCTGATTTCAAATATTTAGCAGACGCTTTAGAAAAAATTGCTGCGACAAATTATCAAGATATTTATTATTTGGAAAACCGCAAACACATGCCACTTTTAGAACCTCAAATTAAAATGAGTTTAAGAGAGGCTTTTTATGCTGAAAAAGAAACTGTTCCAAAATCAGACGCAATTGGAAGAATTTCAGCAGAAGTTGTTGCAGAATGCCCTCCGGGGATTTCTATTTTACTCCCAGGAGAATTGATTACGCAAGAACATTTACCATACTTAAATGATTATGAAACATTGGAAGTTGTAAAATAATATTGATTAACAAAGAAGAGTTGGCTTTATAGAAAAGGAGAAATATGAAAGTACAAAATATCCAAAGCCAAAATACCAATTTTAATGGGTTAATTATGCCTAAGAAAATGACTTTTTTTCGACCGGCCTGGGGAAAAGAGGTTTTAAGCAGAGAAGATGTTCTTGCTAATAAATCAATAAAAGAAAATGCTGAAAAGTTTGATGTAGTTATAAAAAAACAAAAAACTTCTAAGAGAAGAAGTTTAAGTGAAATTGAAGTTTCAAGAATTTTAACAGGTGGAACTGGAATTGGTGCTCTTGCTGGTTTAGCAATTGCCTTTGTTGAAGGTGTTGTTAATCCTGCAGCTTTTCTAGTAGCTACATTTGGTGGTGCAATGTTTGGACTAAATATGGGCTGGTTAGCTACAAATTGTATGGACAACTTCGGACTAACTCCAAAACAACACAAGTATAAAATTCAAGTTGGCAAAAATTATAACGAAAAAACTGGGAAATTTGACAAAACAATTGTAGAAGAACATTCAATTGAAGATGCGAGCGATATTAGAGATATTAAGATTGACAAAAGCGGACAAATATTAAAAGATGAATATTTCAAAATTAGATTATCGTAATTCAAATTTTTGTGCAAAATTTTATCATTATCCTAATGCTTATAACCACCCTGAAATAGCTAAAGGATTTGAAAAAGCAACAAAAGAGTATCCAAACTATGTTTTATTGCAAGACCAAATTTCTTATTTTGGTGAAGACCAATTCTATTTGCTAGGTAAAAATGTTACAGTTTTTGATACAATGTCTTTGACAAATAGAAGAAAATATTTGACAAACGAAGATGTTGTTGATAAATTGGTCGGGCTTTTTCATAAAATGTTAGGGAATGAAGTTAAATAATGGCACGCAAAAAATACCAAAACAAGACTATTCATTTTGTTATAACCTTTTTGCTTATGGCAACAGGGATTTATTATTTTGGTTTGAGTTATGTTCCTAAAAAGCTTTATGAAACCCAAAAGATGAAGCCTAATCAGGTTGAAATGTATTATGAAGATGAGTGGTGTACTCCCGATTTTGGACGCAAAGAAGTTATTCTTTGGGATATGACAAGAGTCGATTGCATGACAAAAGATTATGCAATTGAGTTTGACTTTGCTAAAAAGTGGGCAGAATCAATCGGACAATCACTTTATTATTCTAAACTTACAGGAAAAGCTCCTGCAATAGTTTTAATTTTAACAACTCCAACCGATTATAGATACGTTAAAAGAATTGAAAGACTTGATAACGGGATTAAAGTATTTTTAATCGAGGCATTTTAAAAATTCATAAAAAAAGAGCCATCAGGCTCTTTTTTACTTGATATTTAAACGTTTTAATGCTTCAGCGATGAGTCCTTCATTTTTTAAAAACTTTTCGGTGCTTCTTAATGAATGATAATGCTGGGTAAGATGTGTTTTAGGAGCAAGCCCTAAAAAATATTTAATTTTTTCTAATAGGGTTGGATTGTCCTTTTTTGCTGTAATTGAAAGTCTATACAATGTTTCACCCGGATAATGTATGTTATCTTGTCCGCTTGCCGTAACTTCTCTCATTTCACCATATATCGTATGGTTTTTAGCTGCGTTTATCATATTTTTGCTGTCTGCGAAAACACTGGAATAGCCATTAACCCATTTGCCTTGAGTTATTACCATTCCTTTAAAGTTTGGCTGCATAGCTGTGTTAATAGGATTAATATTCACGTTATACTCCTTAAAATATTTTATATTTCGACTGAGATTATTTTATCTGAATAGGACAAAAAAGTAAAGCTTCGATTCATTGTTCGAAGCTTTTACTGATTATTTTTGTTTCTTTTCTTTTCTCTTATAGAAATCTTCTATAAATCCTGTATTGAAGTTTCCGCTCATAAATACTTCATCTTCAACGATTTCTTGGTGGAAAGGTATTGTTGTTTTAATTCCAGTTACAACATATTCTTTCAAAGCTTGATACATTCTGCGTCTTGCTTCGTTTCTGTTTTGTCCCCAACAAATCAATTTACCAATCATTGAATCATAATATGGTGGAATTGAATATCCCGGATAAACATGAGAATCAACTCTTATACCGAAACCACCAGGGGCAAAATAGCCGTCAATCTTACCCGGACAAGGCATAAAGTCATGTTCAGGATCTTCTGCGTTGATACGGCATTCGATTGCGTGACCTCTCAAAAGAACATCATCTTGAGTGTAACCTAATTTTTTACCTGATGCTACAAGGATTTGTTCTCTTACGATATCAACTTGTGAAATCATTTCAGTTACACAGTGTTCAACTTGAACACGTGTATTCATTTCCATAAAATACCATTTTCCGTCATGGTCAAGCAAGAATTCGCAAGTACCTGCGCCTTCGTAACCGATAGCTTTCGCAGCACGAACAGCAGCAGCACCCATTTCTTTTCTTGTTTCTTCGTCGATTGCAGGAGAAGGAGCTTCTTCTAACAATTTTTGGTGTCTTCTTTGAATAGAACAATCTCTTTCACCTAAGTGAATAACATTGCCGAAAGAGTCACCTAAGATTTGAACTTCAATGTGACGAGGGTTTTCCAAATATTTTTCAGCATAAACTCCAGGGTTGCCGAAGAATTTTTCAGCTTCCATTTGGCAAAGGTTCATGTTTGTTTCCAACTCATCATCGCTTCTTACGATTCTCATACCTTTACCGCCGCCACCTGCAGTTGCCTTAAGAATGATAGGATAACCTGCTTTGTGAGCAAATTCTCTAGCTTGTTCTACTGAGGTTAAGATACCTGTGCCCGGAGTAACAGGAACATCATTTTCAATCATTGTCTTACGAGCAGTCGCTTTATCACCCATCTTACGCATAGATTCCGCAGATGGCCCGATAAATTTGATACCGTGTTCTGTACAAATATCAACAAAATCGGCTCTTTCTGACATAAAACCATATCCCGGGTGGATAGCGTCACAGCCCGTCATTAAGGCTGTTGAAATAATAGCAGGAATGCTCAAATAACTTTGTGCACTAGGTGCAGGCCCGATACAATATGCATCTGTTGCCAATCTAACGTGTAATGACTTCGCGTCTGCTTGAGAATATACTGCAACCGTCGGAATGCCTAATTCTCTACACGCTCTAATTACTCTAACTGCGATTTCGCCTCTATTTGCTATTAATACTCGTTTAAACATAACCCTTCCTTTGACGTCGTTAAGGCGTTAAGTCATTAAGGCATTAGGTTCATTTATTATAATGAACTTAAAGTCTTAACGACTTAAAGACCTAAAGACTTTCCTATTCCACATACATCAAAACTTGACCAAATTCGATTGGGTCACCGTTTTTAACGCAGATTTGAACTACTTTACCTGCTTGTTCAGCTTTGATTTCGTTCATCAATTTCATTGCTTCAATAATACATACAACATCACCAACGTTAACAGTTGAACCCACTTCTACAAATGGAGCTGCGTCAGGGGAAGACGCTGCGTAGAAAGTACCTACCATAGGTGAAGTGATTGCTTTGCCTTTAACTTCTTCTTTAGCAGCAGGAGCCGGTGCAGAAGCTGCTTGAGGTGCAGCAGGTGCTGCTTGCGGAACGGCTGCAACAGCAGGTGCAGAAGCTACCATGTTAACTTCTGGTAAATCTTTTCTGATAGTGATAGCTTGTTCACCATCTTCTAAAGAAATTTCTGTTAAATCATTGTCAGCAATGATTTTTGCTAATTTTTCTATATAGTCTGATTCAAATTTCATTTTTATCTCCTTGAGTTGAAAAGTCGAAAAGTTGAATAGTTGAATAGTTCAATAAGTTCGCTATCGCTCACGAAATATCTTTATGACCGAAGGGAATTAAATAAACTTTTCAACTCTTCAGCTTTTCAACCTTTCAATCTTTCTAAACTCTATCCAAGTATTCATTGCTTCTTGTATCAACTCTAATTACATCACCGTTTGATACGAAGAATGGAACGTTTACAACAGCACCTGTTTCAAGTGTTGCAGGTTTTGTACCGCCTTGAGCAGTGTTACCCTTTTCAGCAGGTGGAGTATCAACAACTTCCAACTCAACGTGAGCAGGAATATCAACACCGATAATTCTCTTATCGTGCATCAAAACTTGTACAATCATATTTTCTTTAAGGTATTTTACGCCATCACCAACTTGGTCATCTGTAAGTTGAAGTTGTTCGTAAGTTTCGTTATCCATCATAACGTAATCTTTACCTTCTTTGTATAAATATTGCATTTCTCTACGGTCAAGCATAGCTTTTGCAACTTTTTCACCGGCTCTGAAAGTTTTTTCGATAACGTTACCTGATTCAACGTTTTTAAGCTTTGTTCTAACGAAAGCTGCGCCTTTACCGGGTTTAACGTGTAAGAATTCAACAACGTTCCATAGACCGTTATCTAGTTCAAGTGTCAAGCCATTCTTTAAATCGTTTACTGAAATCATACGTGCTCCTTAAATATATTACTATTCGTCTTTTTTCTTGATACTAACATAAAGGCGTTTTTCTCGCAACCTACTTGCTAAATCTGTAATTCTAAGTAGAAATTATCACTTCTTAAACTCAACGGATTTAAGAATGTAACGTTTTGTAACGTTTCATTTAAAAAGCCTAAAGTTTTTCAAAAATCTGCCGATATACATGTTACTAAAGGGAAAAAATAAGGAGCAATAGTATGTCAAACGATGTATCAAGAGTTTATCAATTTTTAGCAAACTTAGGCGATTGGAAAACAAAGGCTGATAAAAATAGTGATGGAACGATTATTAAATCCGAATTCAGTTCTTTCATGGAAGAAAATTATGACTGGGACGGCGAAACAACTAATGCAGGCAAAAATGATTTAATCAATTCCTTCTGGAAAGCTATTGATACAAACCAAGGCGGTAAAATTTCCGGTACAAGATATAAAAACAAAAACGCATTGGATAGCAAAGAAATAAATGCAATGCAAGACCGCATTGATGTTTATGAAAAATTAAATGAATATGTTGCAGATATCCAAGCTCCTAACGAAATTTCAGATAAAGCAGGTTGGAAGAAATCAATTTCCGCTTCCTTAGCAAATACAACAGAAACTTTGATTAAACAAGGTGTTACAGCGGATACTTTAGCAGAAGAATTAGATAAAATTATTGAAAATGTAAAAAACAAAACAACTGCTGATTATTGCGCAAATGAATATCTTAATACTTCAATGAAAGATGTTGTAAAGCAATACGGTTATGCTTACGCTGATGATGCAACATTGAAAGGTATTATTGATAACTTTGTAAACAATTTGCCTGAAGATTCTGACAGTGCTTCTATTAAACAAACAGTAGAAGAAATTATTGACGCTTATATGGCAACTGCAACAGGTGACGGCAGTGAAGATATTTCAATCTTGGAACAATATGGCTACACACCAAGCAATAATACTGCAATGAACGATTTGCAAAAAAGTATTGTAAAAACTAAGTTAACAGAAGCTTTGGCAGATTTGAAAAATGAAGCTGATTACAAAAATAACAGCGCATTGTATGACACTGCAATTAATGAGTACATTGATTCAATATTAAATGACAAAACTTATGGCGACTATACAAATGATACGATTGAATACTCTTTACAAGCATTCAAAGACAGTGAAACAGGTAAAACTTTAACTAAGACTATTGAAGTTAAAAACTTGTTCAATAGTGATGAATTCAAAGCGTATCTTACAGACAAATTAAGCTCATCATTTGCTGATAGAGTTTCAGGCTTGATGAAAGGTGAAATTTCAGCTTATGACGATATTCAAGCTCAAGCATTAGAAAAAGCTAAGAATGGCGATTTTGACACAAACGGTACATTGGATACTCAAAAAGCAATTGATTGGGTTGTAGAACAAATGACTCAAAGATTGACAGAATTCTATCCAAATGGTTTGAATGATATGTCACTTACAGATTTGGGCGTGATGTATGACAAATTGGTTGAATCTGCAAAAGCAAATGAAGATGCAGCTTCTGTAAAAACGGCAGCACTATCATACTGTAATGCAGTTGCGAAAAAGAGTACATTATTATCTCAAGCAGTTAAAGATATCTTTGGAAATTCTTACGCAACAGAAATTAATAAATTAACTACTCCTGAAATTGAATCAAAAATGATAGATTTGAGAGCTAAGGTTGAAGAAATCGGCGATCCAAGTACATTTAAAGTTGCTGGTTGGGGGTCTTTACCAACTGAAATTTCTATGGCAACAGGTGGTAGCAAGAGTTACAAATTGGAATCAACTGTTACAAATGGCACATCTGCAATTGCGGCTGATAGAATAAGTTATGGTTATAATGTAAAAAATGGTAATGCGAAAGTTTCAATTTCGGATGCAGGAGCATTAACAATCTCTGCAGGTAGCACAAATGGTACATCTACGATTGAAATATATGCTATGGTTGATAATGCAAAAGTAGAACCTGCTATGACAATTAAAGTAACTTCAAATAAAGCCAACTTTGACTGGGGTAGTATGACCGCTAAATACAATGGCTACATTGCAAATGGCAATGGTGGTGAAACTCCAAATTCTGTTAAAACATTGGGTGAATTATACAATAGCAACGGTGTTATTAATTTGTTACCAAGCGAAGGATTAATGAGAGGTACAAACTGGACAGGTGCCGTTGCAACGGCAAAGGCTAACGTTGGAAGTTTTGTTGAAATGCTAGCAAGCAATTGTACTGCAACTGGTGAGTATAATGAAAAAGCTTTGAATACTGCAAAACAAAAAGTTATAGCTTTGTATGAAACTGCATTTGACCATTCATTAAAAAACTGGGCAGGCAAAAAGAAGACAAGAGATAACTTAGTAGAATTTGATGGCGAAAACTATGGTTATGAAGTAGCAAAATATTGGAGTAATGCTTCTACCCGAAACACTGCTTATTCAGCAGGTTGTAGCGCAAGCAATAACCAATTAGGTTTAAGAATTAGTGAACAGTATGACGACCATTGGTTCCAAGTAACAGTGAATGTAAAATGTGTAATGGACTTATTTAATAAATTTTACGAACAAGCATTGACTGCATAAAAGCACGTAGGGTGGGAATAGCGTAAGCGGTTCCCACCTCTACAGTCTTTAAACCAATTCTGCTTCAAACACATATTCAGCAGGGCCCGATAAGAAAACATCGCCTTCCGGTTTGTTTGGCGCGCCGTTCCAAACAACATTCACAACACCACCAGGAAGTTGAACTTCTACGGAGTTTTCAATATATCCGTTCAAGATTCCCGCTACAACGCTAGCGCAAGCACCAGTACCGCAAGCCAAAGTGATACCGCATCCTCTTTCCCAAACTGCAAGTTCAATTTTTTTGTAAGATTTAATTTTTACAAACTCCACATTAGTTTTTTCAGGAAATTCTGCGCTTGTTTCAATAATCGGGCCGTATTCTTTTGCAAATTCCATAACATCATCTTCAGGTGAAACGAAAATTACAAAATGCGGATTTCCCATTGAAACAGCATTTCCATCAAAAATCATATTCTTTACAGACATTTTGTAGTTCAAATTGTGATGAGGAATGAAAGGAATTTTATCGGATTCCAAAATCGGTTGTGACATATTTACTCGAACAAAGCCGTCATCAAGGATTTCAGGTTTAATAATCCCTGCCAAAGTTTTTACGGAAAACATTTTTTTATCTATAAGTTTGTTATCATAAACGTATTTTGCAAAACATCTCATGCCGTTACCGCACATTTGAGCAGTTGAGCCGTCAGAATTGTAGAAAAACCAACCAATATCTGCTTCTTCGCAACTTGTATTAGGAATAATAAGCCCGTCTGCCCCGACTCCAAAATGTCTGTCGCAAAGCATTTTAGCGGCATCAGTGATTTTCATGTCGAGTTTTAAGAATTCGTCAAAGTCAATAATAACGAAATCATTTCCACAGCCTTGCATTTTTGTAACCTTTATTCCCATCGTTTCTCCATTCGATATTTACTTAATAACTTCATATAGTACAATTAAATTATATAAAGGAATTTGAATTATGGCAATAATAAAAGTACAAAAGGGAACAAAAGATATTCTTCCTGCAGAAATGCCTGTATGGCACTTTATGGAAGACGAAGCAAGAAAGATTTTTACGGAATACGGTGCAAAAGAAATCAGAACTCCGATTTTTGAAGCAACCGAACTTTTCGCACGCGGTGTTGGTGATACAACCGATATCGTAAATAAAGAAATGTACACATTTGAAAAAAGCGAACGCTCATTAACACTTCGTCCCGAAAACACGGCAGGCGTAGTTAGAGCATTCATTGAAAACGGTATGCACAGACTTTCGGCACCCGTTAAACTTTGGTACAAAGGTCCGATGTTCAGATATGAACGTCCGCAAGCAGGTCGTCAAAGACAATTCCATCAAGTTGGTGTTGAAGTTTTCGGAATTAAACAAGCTACTGCTGATGCGGAAGTTATTTTAATGGCGGTTAATTACCTTAAAGCACTTGGTTTGAACGATTTAAGCGTTGAATTGAATTCTCTCGGCTGTCCCGAATGTCGTGAAACTTTCAAAACAAAGTTAAAAGCTGTAATTAAGCCATATTTGAGCGAACTTTGTCCTGATTGCCAAGCAAGATATGAAAAAAATCCTCTAAGACTTTTGGATTGCAAAGTTGAAGAATGCAAAGAAATTTATGCGAAACCTGAAATTCAGGAAGTTATTCAGTCTGATTTTATTTGTGATGATTGTGCAAACCACTTCAACGAATTGAAAGGCTATTTGGACGCTTTAAATATCAATTATTCAATCAATAAACTTCTTGTAAGAGGTTTGGATTACTATAACAGAACCGTTTTTGAAATTAAATCAAACAATTTGGGTTCTCAAAACGCTGTTTGCGGTGGTGGAAGATATGACAGTCTTGTTCGCAACTTGGGCGGAGAAGATACTCCTGCAATCGGTTTTGCAATGGGTATGGAAAGATTAGCGTCACTAATCGGACAAAAAGAAGCAGAAAGAACAACTGCATTTGTAGTTTCTAATAACACATTGGAAGCAATCAAGTTGACAGAAGAACTTCGCAGACAAAATGTTACGGCAGAATTTGATTTGACAAATAAGAAGTTTGTAAAACAATTGGAAAAAGCTTCTAAGGTTTCAAAATATGCTTTAATTTTGGGTGAAGATGAAATTTCCACAAATAAAGTAACGGTTAAAAATCTTGATACTTCAGAACAAAAGACTGTTGCTAGAGAAGATTTGTTGAAAGAAATTCTATAATATACAAGTTGAATTATTTTATAAATTATTTGAGGTCTATCCTTTTGGGACAGACCTTTTTAATATTGCGTTTTTATAAAAATAAGTTAATAACACCCTCTCCCGTCCTTCGGACACCCTCCCCATGTAAAATGGACAAAAGGGGAGGGAGTAACTTGCGTTAATTGAGCGACTTTAGCCCCCTCCCTTGGGGGAGGGGTAGGGGAGAGGGTGTTATTAAATTTTTCAAAAATAATTTTCCACTTTCAATTTTCCACTTTCCATTAAATAAATACCCACCCGCATCTGTAAGGCTCGGCACAGCCTCGCCAACATCTGCGACCTCCCTAACAAGGGCGGTTATTCGTAAAATACGTTCAAGATAAAACTCATGAAATTTTTTACACCATTAACTTTTACTAACAAAAAATATTTTCAGCAGTTTTAAAATTAATATGAATATTCAAAGTTACAATCCCTCGTTTCAAGCAAATATAAATTCTCGCAAACTAAATTTTAGTCGCAAAGATTTTTATGTTAGTATCCGCGGATATGGTAAAAATCGGGCTTGGGCAGATGAAGTTAAACATACCGCTGATATTGCAGTTAACCTAATAAGAAATAATACGCTAATTGAAAATATTTTACGATTTATAACAGCAGGCATAACCAAAGCTAATCAACACAGCTATGATATTTCTAAAGTCGAACATACAGGAATTTTGCGCTGCCCGAGAGAGAATTGGCGCTATGGTTCTGACTGGGCAGGGTATGAACTTGTTACAAATTACTCTAGAATAAATAAATATTCAATATACGATCATAGATTTGATGCAACATTTTTTAAACCTTTGAAAAAACCATTCAAAGACATTGATTTAACTGTTCCTATTATTGGGCGAAATGAAAAATACTTGCGCCATGGCGACCCTGACTATGTAGGAAATGCCTTTGAACATATTTTTACATCTTATCAAGAATTTAAAAATTCGTTTAACAGCAAAGACGTAAACGAATCTCAACTACCCAAAATCAATGCTAAAATTGGTGAAATTCGTTGGCTTTTAGCACATGCGACACCTTGGGAAAGAGGTTCGGATGCGATTTCTAATGTTTTAATGCGAGCGATGTATAAATCTTTGGGAATAAAAAGCTTTCCTATTATGCGCGGTATTTCTTTAGATTTGGAAGCCTATTGCACTGAAATGAGCGACTACAAGAAAAATTTCGGCAGCTTTTTTGAAAAACCGCCAAAAATCATCGAATAATTATTTACTCATTGCTCTTGAAACAATGATATACAAATTAACAAGCATGAATCCCAAGAATAATCCTGCTGTTACGTCCGTCAAAAAATGAACTCCGAGCCACAACCTTGACAAGCATACCAAGAAAATAAAAATTCCGAACAATGAAGTCAAGAAATATCTCCAAAAATCTGATTTTGCATAATGCAGAACCAAATAAATTGAAATACCATAGAAACACATTGTAGTTGAAGCGTGACCTGATGGGAAGCTAAAACCTGAATAGCACATAATCCCCGGACGTTCTCTGCAAACAAAATCTTTAAGCAAATCCGTTACAACAAAAGATGCTTGCGTGAAAAATATTAAAAGAAAACATTTCATGTATCTTTTTTCGGATATTAAAACACTACCTGCCGCAATTTGAGGCCAAAGCATGTGATTTGCACGCCCGAATTCTGATATAACTTGCGCATAAGAAATCGGATATGGCGAAAGCGCCAAACGAATTGAATGAAGTATATTCATATCAATTTCGCGCAAATTTGGCATATATAAAACTAATAATGTTAAAACAACAAGCACGACAAGAGATATTATTACATAATTCCAATTTAGTGCAGTTCCATATTCTTTATTCTTGCTCATAATAAATTTCCTTTTAAGTCAACAAGTGAATATAACTTGCAAATTGATAGCAGAAAGTTGAGAATTATTTGGTGCAAAAAATTGCACCCTACAATTTTTAAATTTCCCAAATTTCCGTACGCCTAAATTCCGCAACTCTTAAACTTCACCACAGCATCAATTACTTTTACAAACAACTTAATCACGATTGGTGAGATTTCGCTTACGCATACTGCAAAGAAAAACAATGCAGCAACTGCAGCTATTAATTTTTGAATATCAGAAAACATAAATACTTTGTTTTTTCTAAATTCTTCAATTCCCTTATACTCATCCGTGAAAGGTTTTACAGGGAATTTTTCTTCGATTTTTTCAATAACGTTGGCATACTTAACCTTAATCAAAGTGTTATAAGAATCAACGTTCATCCACCACAAAGCACTTACCGAAATTCCAAACAGAGCGAACACTAAAGTTGCGCTGATTTTATTCAAGAAAACAATATTGCCTGTATAAATCATTGCAAAAATCAAAACAACAACCGCTGTCATATAGAATTTGTTTGTTCTAAAGTTTCTGTCAATAAATTTTTCTTTTTGTTCGCAGTATGTTTTATATTCGTTAAATATTAGCTCTTCTCTGTCCATTTCTTATTTATCCTTTCATAAGTTTTTTTAAATTTGCTTTTCTAAATTGAAAATGGACAATTGACAATTGAAAATTATTTAAAATATTTTCCACTTTCCATTTTCAATTTAAATATATATCTTACTAACCTATGTTATTTCGTTTGTCCTTAACCTCATTCATCAACGCTTCAAATTCTTTTTCGTCTAAAGTTTCTTTTTCAAGCAAGTTATGAGCGATGTATTCCAACATATCTCTGTTTTCGCTTAAAAGATTTTTTGCATGTTCGTATTGAGCATCAACAATTTTCTTCACTTCTTTGTCAATATCAGCAGCAATTTCTTCTGAGAAATCTCTTGTGTTGCCGAAATTTCTACCCAAGAAAATGTGCTCTTGGTCTTTTCCGTAGGCCAAATTACCCATCTTTTCGCTCATACCGTAAGTCGTAACCATGCTTCTGGCAAGACTTGAAACCTTTTCCAAATCGTTTGATGCGCCTGTTGTAATATTATCCTTGCCATAAATCAATTCTTCTGCAACACGTCCGCCAAGAATCATCGCAATTCTATCCAACAATTGGTTTTTGCGCATAGTCAAATGGTCTTTTTCAGGTAAAGTCAACGTAATCCCCAAAGCCATGCCACGAGGAATAATAGACACTTTGTGCAACGGGTCACAATCCTTAAGCAATTTTGCAAGAAGTGCGTGACCAACTTCGTGATAAGCAGTATTCTCTTTTTCCTCGTCAGAAATAATCCTGCTTTTCTTTTCAGGCCCTGCCATAACTTTATCAATCGCTTCCTCTAAATCAGGCATCTCGATTTCTGACTTGTCATGACGTGCTGCAAGAAGTGCTGCTTCGTTCAACAAGTTTGAAAGATCTGCACCAGTAAATCCCGGAGTACGCTTAGCAAGGGTTTTCAAGTCAACTTCTTTTGCCAAAGGTTTGTTTTTCGCATGAACATTCAAAATTTGTTCTCTACCTAAAACGTCCGGTTTGTTAATAACAATTTGTCTATCAAATCTGCCCGGTCTGAGTAGCGCGTTATCCAAAATATCAGGTCTGTTTGTCGCAGCCAAGATAATTATGTTAGTATTTTCGTCAAACCCATCCATTTCAACAAGCAATTGGTTAAGAGTTTGTTCTCTTTCATCATGACCACCGCCCATGCCTGCACCTCTTTGACGGCCGACAGCATCAATTTCATCAATAAACACAATACAAGGCTGATGTTTTTTTGCTTGCTCAAACAAATCTCTAACACGAGAAGCACCAACACCTACGAACATTTCAACGAAATCTGAACCGCTTATAGAAAAGAAAGGAACACCCGCTTCACCTGCAACAGCTTTTGCCATAAGCGTTTTACCTGTACCAGGAGAACCTACTAGAAGAACGCCTTTAGGAATTTTCGCGCCCAATTTAACGTATTTATCCGAATGTTTCAAGAAATCAACGATTTCTTCAAGCTCTTTTCTTTCTTCATCAATACCCGCAACATCTTTAAATGTTGTCTTAACTTTGCTATCCATAAGCATTTTGGCTCTGCTTTTACCGAAAGACATTGCTTGCGCGCCGCCCGCTTGAATAGATTTTATGATAAGCATAATGAAACCTAATACAAGCAAAATAGTTATTAAAGAAGAACCTAAACCGAAGGCAGAACCTGAATCAGCCTTCTTTGCACTAATTTCAACATTATTTTCTTCTAATTTATTTAAAACATCTGAATTTTCAGGAAGAACAACTTTGTATTGAAGTTTTGGAGGTCTTACATCTCCATAAATCGGATTTGACGCACTCTTTTTTGCCTCAGGCTGTTTTATGGGCAGAGCAACTAACATGTCTTTTCCCATATCAACGCTTTTAATTTCTTTGTTTTCAACTTTTTGCAAAAAGTTTGTATATGAAAGTTCTTCCGTGCTGGAAGTAGGGCCTGAAAAAAGCATTGAAACGAATGCCAAAATCATAATCCCAAGAATAACGTACATGCCGACTGATTGATTTTTATTCATATTTCTCCCTCGTTGTTTCATCTTTCGGTGAGAACACTAAAACATTTCCCACACTACGGATTTAATATTGTTATTATAGCGTAATTAGTTTGTATAAGCAAACTTTCTGACATAAAAATAGACACCTCACCCTAGCCCTCTCCTGTAAGGAGAGGGAATGACCAAGACTTGTTGATTAAAAGTAAAAAGTGTGTTGAAATGTTATGCTCGTCCGAATAATCCAAGACAGAGCTAGGGTGAGGTGAAGATAAGAAATCAACCTTGTTTTAAAATGTAACTTTTTCTTTACAAAAAAGGCAATTATTTAACAAAACATGACTTTTAATATATAAGAACCTAGGAATATTATGAGCGCGACTAATTTTTGGAACAATTTTAAAAACGGATTTTTAGACGGAATGTTTTTTAACAGCCCGTTATTTGGTTGTTTCAACGGTTTTAACGGGTTTAACAATTTGAGTGTGTTTGGTGGTTGGAATTGTGGATTTATGGGCTTTGGCGGAACTTCTCCATCATTATTTTTAACGCCTAATTTTAATGCAGGCACTTCTTTCCAATTGATGTCTGATATACCAATGCCTCAAGCTAATTTTAATTTTGATACTTCTAAAATGTTCAATAACAACATTTGGAATAATTCACAAGCTGTGAATATCCCTTCTAACTTTAATTTCGGAAGCAACTGGAACAACTTCCCTACAACCGGTTTCAATTGGGGAAGCTTTGGTGATATGATATCCAAAAGTTCAACCGGCACTATTGGCAAGATGGGATCTACATCTGTTAATGAAAAATATTTTGATAAAATGCTGAAATATATACATAGCCAAGAAGGAGGATATGCATATCATCCTGCCGATAATGGTGGTGCGACATGTAAAGGAGTAATCCAAACGACTTATGATAGTTATAGAAAAAGAAATAACCTTCCAACACAGAGCGTAAAAAATATTTCTGATGCAGAGGCTAGAGCAATTGCTCATGAAATATTTGTAGCGTGTGGTGCTGACAAGATAGATAATCCTAGAGTAGCTTTAATGGTATTTGACATTGCCTATGGTTCCGGTGCTGCTAAAGCAAAGGAAATGTTTAAAAAGAGCGGTGGTGACATTAACAAATTGGAAACTCTTCGTAGGGAATTTTATAGTAACATAGTTCGTCGACGTCCTAGCCAAAAAGTATTTTTAAAAGGATGGAATAATAGAACTACACACACAATGGAATTTGCTAAAAACAATTTACCTGAAACCAGTTTAGCATAACAAATTTTCCATAAAAAAAAGCCGTTTCTTCAAGAGAACGGCTACCAGACTTGGGGAGGAGGTATGAAAAACCGTTTGGTTTTCCATACCAAATTAATCGTCCAAATTTTTCAAAACTTTAGACAATTACTTAAAAACTCATCTGTTTGTATGAGAAACACTACTTAATAAAAGGTAAATACGTTTTTAATTTCTTTAATCCGATGCCTATATAAGTAGTCGCAACCATTGTGATTACAAAATACAAATAAGTGTTTTGCGTCGGATTATAAATCCAATAAATATTGTGCAAATTTCTTTCTGCAAAAGGAATTCCATTTATCTTAAAGATAATTGCAGTTAAAATGAACATTACAGCCAAATGGTTTGCCATAATATGATAAGTATTCTCGCCTATGAGTTTTATAAAGTTAATATTTTTAATGTATTCATAAGTTACATTGATAAACCACATAGAAAACCAAATTCCCGTAATACTTGTTAAAACAGGTACAATTATTTGATTATCAAATCTCGCCCAAACAAGAACATAACTCAAGCCAATTCCGTGTTCAGGCGTAAAATCCCTGTTAAAGTGCCACAAAATTGCTTGCAAGCAAATTACGGCTCCAAGGACTTTTGGGGTGAAAATATTATATTTGCCTTCGATTTTTGTTGTATAAAAATGTCCAAGATAGACAAAAAACAGTGAGAAAATTGTTCTTACAATCACAAGCAGAAGCGGTGTAACTTCAGGAACAATTTTGGTTAAAGGAATTGCCGAAAAACCCAAAAGAGTATAAAACGCAAATTTAATAAGTTCGCTTTTTTCTCTAAGCAGTCTTTGACAATACAAAAATATAATCATTGTAATAAATAATTGCGGTACAAACCACATAGGACAAGATAAATCGAATTGGTGACCGTTAAGAAACGGAGTTATAAAAAAGTTTTTAAGGCTCAATTCCATTCCCCAGAATTTACCCGTAAGTTTTTCTATACCGATTGTAACAACCGCATAAAAAGCCGAATATAGGAAATATAAAACCAAAAGACTTTTTACCCTTCTTTTGATGTATTCAAAAACGTTATCCAAGTATTTGTCTTTAAACAGCATGCCGGAAATAAAAAAGAACAAAGCTAGCTGAAAAGAATAAGGTGGAAACATATCAAAAAACCTAAATTCCAAGTGACCTGATACAACTAAAATTATTGCTAACGCTTTTAATAAATTGATTTTGTCTGAAAATATTTTGTCCATAAGTTGATTGTAACATGGTTATTTAGATGTTCAATAGAATTTGGTGCAAAAAATTGCACCCTACCCTTTCTAAATTGAAATAAGTAGGGTGCAATTCTTTGCACCAATAAAATAGTTTACCCAACTAACCTTCTAATTCATCTTTTTGCTTATTCAAAAGGTCTTGAAGCTTATTCATGATTTCTTCGCTTTTTTCTTGAGCGTCTGTAATCAAGTTATCAGCTTTTCTTTGGATGTCTTTTACTGTTTCGTCTGTTTTTTTAGCCATATCAGAAGCCATGTCACCAAGCATTTCTCTTGTTTCAGCACCTGATTTTGGTGCTAATAAAATACCTGCAACAGCACCAATAGCTGCGCCAACAGCGAAACCTGCTAAAAATTTTTGTACTGACATAATTATTTTCTCCTTCTTTTGTAGTTTAATTTGTCTTAAGATTTTTTATATTGCCAAGTCGGTTTATTTCTTTTTACTAAATATTTTAAACGCAGAACACAAACCGCCAAAGAAGCCTTTTGACACAGTTCCCGTAATACTTGTAAGTTTGCTCAAAAGGTTAAGCGGTGAATTTTTGATAGCGTCCTTAATTTTATTAACACTTTCATCTGCTTTAATAATAATTCCGCTTACAATTTCAACTGACTTATTAATATTTTGCAATGTTGGAATAAGTTCAGTTTTAATAACAGTCGCTGTTTCATCAACATTTTTTGTAAGTTTAGATAAGTCAAACAAAACCTTGATAAGCATTCCGCCAACAAGAATTACAATAACACCTGTTGCGTATGCCAAGAATGTTAGACTCTGATATAGATGTGTTGTTTCCATGTAAGTTCCTTCTCCCTTATGGGTCTTCACCTCACCCTAACCCTCTCCTGTAAGGAGAGGGAATGACCTAAAGTCGTTCAATTTATACTTATAAATATACCATTTCAATTAACAAATCTTGGTTATCCCCTCTCCTTACAGGAGAGGGCTAGGGTGAGGTGTCTGTTTTTACCCCTAAATATCGTATTCAGACAAATCTTCAAGCTCTTTTGCTTTTCTCATTTTCTTTGACTTAAGCATGTTACCGAATTTTTTGTACTGTTTTTCTAATTTGTATTTTAACAAATCAATTGATTCCATTGCTTGTTTTTTAGCTTCATTTACAGCAGGTGAGTGTTTTTCAGCTAAATCACAAACTGTTTCTTTAACTTTAGCTCGCATTTCAGAACCGGGACGTGGTGCATAAAGAACACCAGCAACAATACCGCCGATTACACCTGCGATTAAGCCCATTCCGAAACCAAATGATGATTTATCTTTGCTCATTTTATCTACCTCTTTCTTATAATCTATGCGCTTATTATAGCATATTTTGAAGCAAGGTTAAACCCTTCCATGCAAATTTTGCAACTTTTGTTTTTCTTACTCTTTTAATAACCTTAATATTTATAACCCAAAATAAAACCGATGACATTAGACTCTCGAGCTGTTTTCTTACAAACATGTTTCTTACTTCACGAAACTTCTCAACCCAAATCGGAGTAAGTTCTCTTACCTGTTCAGAAATTCCGTGTACAAGCTCCGTAATCTCTTGAATTTTGGGCTTTGCTTCAATTAAAAATTCATTTGTTTTATTGATATAAATATCAAATTTAATTAAGTTTAATAGAATTGCAAAAACTATTATGAGTTCTGCTATAAAAACTATTGCCGTAAAAAATATAAAAATCATACTTATCCTATCGTATTTGTATTATTATATGATTATATTTTATAATGACAAAATTTAAAATACACTCGGAGGATTATTTCTTGTTCTATTTATCACTTTTGTTTGCGCGCATGGCATATTTTGCTTTACATACAACAGGACTTTCAGCAGGAACTTCAATTATCGGCAAGTTTGTGCTTAAACTTGACCCGAATTTTCTCAGTGAGTGCAATAAATATATAGATACAAAAATTAACGTAACGGGAACAAATGGTAAAACTACAACCGCAGGCTTGATTTCGCACCTAATTGAAGGTTCAGGTAAAAGCGTAGTCAATAACGCAATGGGTGCAAATATGCTAACGGGTGTTGTGAACGCACTTTCAGTTTCTCTCAATCCTTTTAAGAAAACCGATTTTTCTGTGATTGAATCTGACGAAGCGTATTTATCAAAAATCTATGACAAATTTGATGCGGATTATTTGCTTGTAACAAACTTGTTCCGCGACCAACTTGACCGCTACGGCGAATTGGAAACTACAAAACGACTTATTCAAGACGGTATCAATAAGAAACCAAATCTCAAACTTGTATTAAACGCTGATGACCCGCTTGTTGCAAGTTTTGAAGGCGAAAATAAAATTTTCTACGGAGTTGAGAATGTTTATTACGCTGATGAAAGCTTGAAAGCTGATACTTCAACGGAAGAAACCTTCAGTTGTCCTTGCGGTAAGCCTTTAATGTATTCAAAGAAATTCTATGCCCAACAGGGACATTATTTCTGCACTTGCGGTTACAAGCGACCTGAGCCTAAATATAAGGCTGAAATTTCTTTGTATAAAGAATATTCTGTGATAAAAGTTAATGATGAAAACTTTGAAGTTCCGCTTGTCGGCTTATTTAATGCCTATAATGCACTTGGTGCAATCGCTTTATGCAAAGAATTGGGAATTAAAAACATTATTGACACCTTGCCAACATTCAAGGTTGCGTTTGGAAGAAGTGAAGTTAAGTATTTAAACGGCAAACACACGCTTATTCAACTTATCAAAAACCCGATTGGTGCAAACGAAGTTTTGAAAACTGTTGATAAAGACTCAAATATTTTGATTGTTATTAATGATAATTATGCAGATGGACGTGATGTTTCTTGGCTTTGGGATGCAGAATTCGAGTTTCTTAAGAACGCAAAACATGAAATTGTTGTTTCAGGAATAAGAGCGAACGACATGGCACTAAGACTTAAATATGCAGGCGTTGAAAAGATTAAAATTATTAATGATATAGCACAGGCGGTTGAGTATGTGGGCAAAAATGCAGTTAATAACATTACGATTATGCCAACATACACTGCGCTACTACAAATTAACAAGATGAAAAATTTAAAAAAGAAATTATAAGTTGATTTAGCGTACCAAATTGTTATAATTGAATTATGGACGGATTCAGTATTGGAAAAATTTTAGCAGGGTTAAGAAACCCCGAAATATACCTTAAAAAGCTTAAACAGCAAGGTGAAATCGGTACAAATACAGGCTTTAATAATTCTTTAACTCAACCTAAGCCTAATATTTCTCAAACGGTTTCTTCAACTATCGGCTTGATGCAGCAATTACAAATGAATCAAATTGCAAGCATGGACAGGTCTATTTATATTAAAAATCTACTTGGTCTACCACAAACTTTGGGTGAAATTTTACTTGCTGTTCAAGATAAAAACCGACCTATAAATACAATTAATACAAATACTCTGTTGTTGAACGATTTGAATGAAGAACTTTTGAAAAATCAAAAAATGATTTCTCAACTGTTTGATGATACGTCTGAAATTCCTCTAAATGCGACTTCGCAAAACATTCAAACTCAAATTGCATCAAGCCAAAAAGATGCAGTAATGTTATTCTTTAGTGGAATGGTTCAAATGCCTGCAATTTCTGAAATGATTTTAAAAAACAGCAAACAGGCAGTTGCAAACCTAATAATTGCAATGGCTTCCGCTTCAAAAGGCGGAATGTCAAATGAACAAATTACTGAAACTTTGAGCATAATAAATTCTTGTGTTTCAATGGCAAGTTCTGATAATCCGACTCAAACGCTAAAAAGTTTAATGCTTTTATACCTGCCTTGGTTGCCTTTAAATGAAGGCGTAGGTTTTGATTTGGAGGTTGAAGCACCTGACGGTGAAAATGAGTCAAACAACTCTAAACTAACGGTACTTATTCAAACCAAAAATTATGGCAATGTCAAAGGCGTCTTCACCCTAACAACATCAAATTCGGTTGATATTTATATTTTGTGTTCGGAAGATTTTCCTAAAAAAACTCTCCAAAAGAGCCTGATGGAAGAAAGTTCAGCGCACGCAATGAACACAACAATTGATGTTGAATCGGTTGAGCCTATAAAAAAAGAAACTTTTGAAAAACCGGAAGCAAAAGTCAATCTTTCTGCAACAAATGAAATGAATCCTTATTTACTTTTAATGGCACATGCATTTATTAGAAATACTATTTTTATTGACTCTAACAGTGTTAAAGAAGTAGCTTAAATATTTGAGCTAAATTTACATCCAACAAACCCTAACTGTAGAAAGGGGTAAAAATAAAAACCCACCCACACCTGTAAAGCTCGGCACAACCTCGCAAACAGTTGCGACCTCCATAATCATGGAGGTTGCTAACGCAAGTTCGTTTGAAAATAATATTCTATGCACACAAACTAACTCTTGTAAGGAATTCTTTTTGCCAACTGAGCTGATAGCATCAACGCTTTTTCTGCAAAAATCAACGGCAACTTATTAACATCACCATTAATAGACACCATAGCTCTATTATATGCAAGTCTTTCGCTTACTCCTGCTACAACCAAGTTTTCAATAGTATTCGCGAATCTATCATACACTTGGTCAATTGTTAAAGATTTTACAAGAGCCTCTGTCATAACCGGAACTATTCCCCAGTTAATTCGTCCTCCTCCGGCCAGATAATCATTGATTTTCTCTGCAATAATGGTTAAATTGTTCGGATTGTTATACGCATCAAAAGATATTATATCCGCACCTGCTTCAATCGGGATTTGCCAATCACATTTTTCAAAACATTGAATACCAACAAGTCCATGATATTCTTTAATCTTTTGAATAATCTTAGCAAACATATTTACAATCACATCTTTTGTAATTTCTTCATTATTACGTTTTACATCACCGATTTTATATAATAATGGTTCTTCTAAAATAATAATCGGCGTTGTTTCAGGAGATACTGCTTTGATTTCACTTATCAACCAAAGAGCTTTCGCAGAAAGTGATTGAATAATAAACTTTCTAAACATTTTATCAGCCAGAATCTGCGCGCCTGATTTGTAATTTAAAGTTTGTGACATACTGAATGGTCCAAGCAAATTCACTACGGTTTCAGCAGGTTTAATACGCTCCAATATTTGCAAATACTTATGAATAAAAGCAGTATCAATCTGAAACAGTTCCAATTTCTCCGCAGTTGGCTCATTATAAACAGAATCCAAATATAAACTGATTTGTTTAAAATTCTCAATATTGCTTGTCAAAAAATATCTTTTTTCTTTTAATCCAACACCTGGCATGTGACCTAATGTCACATCAACAATATTATCTTGAGCCGAAAGATTTGGCAGCAAAGGAAGATAAGGAGAATGTTCAAACAATTTCAACATCATCTTTATCGCTAAAGAATTGTCTTCATAAGGAAGACTTCCCGTTGGTAAGCATTTTAATAAAAATTTTGGATTTGCCATCTATAAAACTCTCTTTATTAAAAAACGTGCCAATAAGCTTTATTGGCACGTTCTTATAACATTCATTTAAACTATGCTTCAGCTTCTTCTGTTTCTTCTACAGATTCTTTAACAACTTCTGAAGCTGTTACAACAACTTTTAATTCAGTTTTAACTTTTGAAGTTAATTTGATTAACATTGTAAATTCACCAATTCTGTTGATTGGAGCATTCAATGAAACAGTTTTTCTATCAACTTCAATACCGGCTTTTTCTTTTAATTCTTCGCACAATTTCTTAGTTGTAATTGTACCGAACAATTTACCGCTTTCACCAGCTTTAGCTGACAATTCGATAGAACCAAGTTTTTCAATTTGTTCAGCCTTAGCCAAAGCTTCTTGGTGTAATTTTTCTTGTTTAGCTTGAAGTCTTGCTAAATTTTGTTCTCTGTTTTTCAAAGCACCTTCAGTAGCTACTTCTGCATAGTTTTTAGGAATTAGGAAGTTTCTGGCATAACCGTCTTTAACGTTTACTAAATCGCCAGCTTCACCAATGTTTTGAACTTCTTTTTTCAATATTACTTGCATTTCTTTTTCTCCTTTAATAATTATTGGGCTAGTATAAATTTATACTACCTGAAAAAAGATTAAATGTCGAGTCCCCATGATTTTACGCTTAAAATAAGTTCACAGAACAAGTTTTTACACAACCTTAAATTTGTTCTATAATCATTTTATGGATATTTTTGTAATTGAAATAGTTGATGCAGATAATGTGCATAAGGAATTATTAAAAGAGTTTCAGAAAAAAGATATTTCTAACCCTAAAAAATGGAATGAGCACTGTCTTTCCTATTTGATGGTTGATAGAATTCTTAGAGATTTTTATCAAATTGAAAACCGTGAAATAGTTTTTAATGGCAACAAACCATTTCTAAAAACAAGAGAAAAGTTTTTTAGCATAAGTCACAGCAACGATTTTATAGCTTTAGCATTTTCAGATTATGATTGCGGTATTGATATAGAAAAAATAAAACTTAGAGAATTTGAAAGTATATCAAAACGCATGGGATTTAAATGCGAAACATTAGAAGATTTTTATAATGAGTGGACAAAATATGAAGCCGAGTATAAACTTGGAAAACCTGCTCAGAAATTCAAAAAAATTCGATTGGAAGATTATGTACTAACGGCTTCTAGCGTGAATGTTCTAGAAGAATTTGAAATTTATATTCAAAACGGAGAAGTTTTTCCTAACCAGAATGGTTGATTTTAGGGCATTTTGTATAAAGTTCGTTTATTTTTTGTCGATGAGAATATTAATAACACCCTCTCCTGCCTTCGGCACCCTCCCCGAGGGGAGGGGACTAAAGACGCTCAACTGACGCAATCCACTCCCTCCCTTGGGGGAGGGTGCCGAAGGCGGGAGAGGGTGTTATAAAAACTAAACCAACACTAAATCAAAAGCGAGGTACTCATGGCAAGAATTATCAACTCCGGCGAACGCCGAATTATCAAAATGTCAGTGGACGACATTATTTCTGTGGTACAGGATTACCAAAGGATTGTACCACGCTTTTCAACGGCAGAAGACGCTCGAAACTATCTGAGCGACACAGTAGTCTACATTCCGGAAGATATTTAGTAATATTCGGATGTTGACATGTCATTAAGAGCATTTTTAGCTTCTTCAAAAGAAGGGTCCTGCTCAAGAATTTCTATATAAAGTTCTTTAGCCTTATCTTTATTATTATTTTCGTAAAGCAAAGCCAAGTTGTATTTAGCCTCGATTAAATCGGGGTTATACAACAGGGCTTGTTTAAAAGCTTCTTCTGCTTTTTTAATATCATGTTGAGAAGCATACATTAAACCAACTCTATACAAACCTGTCGGATTTTTATCATCAAAATTCAACAAATCAGTTAAAGCCTTTTTTTCCTCGAAAAAGTTACCCAGCTGATGATGTGCTTCTGCCAACAGCAGTAAATACTTTGCTTTAAATTGATTTTGCTTATCATATTCTAATGCTTTATTAATTGATTCAATACAGTTTGCATACTCTTTTTTTGCAAAATAATTTTTTGCACCATTAAAATATATTTCTGAATTCAAAGCATTGTATTGAGTCGCATTTTTTAACAATTCAAAAGACTCATCAAGTTTATTCTGCTCTGACATATCAATTGCCCAAGCAATATATAATTCACATAGTAATAAATTTACAGTCTTTGCTTCTCTTGGTGTTGCTTTATCCAAAAGCAAGTTATACTTTTCCAATGCTTTTTGATAATTCTTCACTTGCAAATAAGCATCTGCCAATTCTAGGGTTACATCAAAACCATTTTGCGACATCATTGCCAAATCTTCTAAAATTACGATACCGTCCACAACTTTATTAAGTTTTATGTTAAAGGCTGCTATATCATTTCTAACTTTGAATTTATCAGAGCCTTGAATATCTAGCAATTTTTCAGAATATTCTATCGCCTTTTCATATTCTTCAGTTTCAACACTTAATGTAACTAAAGTTTCGTATATCCATAGAAGAGTTTTTGCATCCGTTACAAAAGTCAGCATAAACAACAATGTTTCTTTAGCTACAGGATAATTTTTTATTTTAATATACAACTCTGCAAGTTTTCTATTTGTTGCAACATCATTCGGATAAATTCCTAATCGCGTTTTGTACGCTTCGAAAGCAGCAGGATAATCATGAGCTTCTTCATTCAACTCTGCTAATATTGACTGAACGTCCGCAATATCTTCGTCCAATTCCATCAGATCTGACAATACTTCATAAGCACCGATTGCAGAAAATAACTGGTCAGCGTCTCTATACAGTTCTGCCAATGTCCTAACAACATCTTTGTCATTTTTCTTATTTTCAAAAAGAAATTCATACTCCTTAATCGCCTTTTGAGTCATTTGTTTCTTTATATAACAATCAGCCAGAACTTGTCTTGTTTCTATGCTGTTCGGTCTTTTTTTCAATATAATGGAGCACTGCTTAATCGCTTGATTATATTTTCTATCTTCGTAATAAGCTTTTGCCAAATAAATTCTTACTTCTACATGCCCCGGCACTCTATCCAAATATTTTGTTGCTAACAGTTGTGCAAGAGCGTATTCTTTTTTATCGTAAAGAGCACCTACCTGTTCTAAAACATTCTTGGTTGAAAGTTGAAGGTCATCCCCCTTTTGAGAACCGCCACCTTGAAATAAAATTATTGAATACAAAATATAAATTGCTGCAACCGCAACAACAAACGCAACTACGATTATAATTATATTTGTATCTGCCATTTCTCTCACTTCTTTAAAACTGTAATATCATTATACATGATAGTTAAGAAAAGTAAAAGTTTTTGTTTACTTTTACTTATTTTTTATTAAATAATATAGGTATGAAGAAAGCTTTTTTAATATCATTAATTTCATTATTAATTATATCTCCGGCAGTAATTGCCGAAAGTTGGGATGATTTTTCAGATTTGGACAGAGCTTGGGATGGACAAAAGTCTATCACTAATAAAGAATTTGAAGATGCAATCAATACACTTGAAGGAAAGCAAAAACAGAAAGAAGAAAAACAGCAAAAAAGAAAAGCTAAAAAAATAAGTGGCGGAGGCACAAGTTTGCATTCAGAACTTGCGCCTGGGGCTGAAATTCAAGGATTGACACCTTTAAAAAACAAAAATGACGAGGGTTTGCTTTTAAATGTGCCGGTTAATCTTATCATCGATGAAACTCCGCTTGATAAAGGTTACTATAAAGTTATTGCAGAACGCGATAAAAGTAATGATATTTATTTGTCTTTTTATCAATCACAATATTTCAAGGGAAAAGTTCGCGCTTGTGAAACAAATGACGATTATGAAAGTGAAGATTTGGATTTTGTAAAATTAATCCCTTATAATAAGAATTTTGTAAAAATTATATTTGGCTCGTTAGATTTTAATGCGTATGCATATATTAGATATGGCGCAGAAGAAGCAGGAGAAAATTAAAAAAATTAATGGTGCAAAAATTGCATTCTATCTCTTTTTAATAGAAAACTGAAAGGGAAAAAGGAGAAATTGTTTTAAATATTTCGGTATCATACAAACTAATTGCAATATTACAAAAATATGGTATGATTAAATTAGATTAATATGCGAGAGTCCATTTATAATGTTATTAAGCATTTTACTGGAATAGTATAAATATAGGATTTAAATTATTATTCGCTTTGATATAGTTTAAACTAGAGAGCAATTTAATAGTTAGAAGTAATAGTAAATATGCAAAAATATTTAAGAAGAAGAAAAGAACAAAAACGAGATTTAACAAACTTAACTGCTGATGAACTAATTGCAATGACCTTTAAACACTGCAATAACAAAAAAGTTCTTGTATCAATCTTGTCTTTGTTTATAGTTTTACCGATTCTATTAGGCGGTATTGTTATCAAAAATATTCATTCATCCGGTCAAGATTTGGAAGATGCAGATTTGGTATCTTTAGCTTCTGCGCCAATTACAGCGACTGCAGCTAAGAAGAATTTAATATCAATTCCAACTGGAACGGTAAAAGCTAATCCTTTCTTACCATATAGAGAAATTAATAAAGGTTCTTCTGTAAGTGATGTTCCGACTTACGATTTAGTCGCACCACCGGAAGTTATTAATAAAAACTCTGATGCAGCAAGAGTTATGGATACAATTGTTTCAGGTATTTTGTATGACAAATTCAGTCCGTCTGCAATATTGAACATTGAAGGCAATGATTACCTTGTAAAAAAAGGGGATGTTGTAAATAAATATAAAGTTTTAAATATTACACAAAACAGTGTTACCGTAAAATTGGGCAATAACACTTATAATGCCGGTATTGGCGAAATCTTAACTGAAGGGTCTGTAAACTATAATGACGTTTCAAATTTGAGTAAAAAATTCGGAGGGGAAAGACGATGAGATATAATCATATGCAAAGACTATTGTCAGTAGCGTTATTATTAGCGTTCGCTGCACCTTCAGGTCTGGCTGTTTCAACTTATACATCAACGCCTAATGTTCAGTCTACGGTTTTGAGCGGCGATGTAAGATTAACAAACAGAAATGATAAAATTACATTAAGCTTGCGCGATTCTGATGTTAAGCAAGTGTTAAGAATGTTTGCGGACAAAGCAGGTATGAATATCGTTTTCCACTCATCTGTAGATGGAAAAGTAACTTTAGACTTAGTTAATATGCCGATTAACGATGCTTTTAACTTAGTTTTGCAAGTTGCAGGTTTGAACTATTACACACAAAATAATACATTAATCGTTTTAGCAAAAGATAATGCAGATAACGCAGCTTTTTCTAAACAAGAAATGATGGTATTTCCTGTCAAATACGTAAGTGCTGGAAAAATTGCAAACTTCTTGAACAATAACGTATTTGGCATGAAAAAAGCAGGTTTATCAAGTGTAGATGCTGCAACAGTAAATGCCGCAACAAATGAAATTATTGTTTTCGGTATGAAATCAGACGCAGCAATCGTTCAAAAGGTAATTGACCAATTAGATAAAGAACCATTGACAAAAACATTTGCAGTAAATCACACAACTCCTGCTGAAATGGCTGATATGATTTGTAACATGTTATTACCTTCTCGCGGTTCACAAAGCGGAGAGTCTAAAGGTTCAAGCAGTAGCTTTGCTCCTGCAACACCAGGTGTTGGAACGACAGGTGGCGCAGCAAGTATAAATGGTGTTATGACTGGTGGTGCCGCTTCTACTACTTCAAGCAGTGATTTAAAACTTGGTGAAGGCGTTGTTGCTTGTACTGTATCAGGGCAAGCTTCCTCAACTACATCTGCACCGTTTGATTTGCAAAACTTAGCAATATCTTATTATCCTCAAAGAGGTACAATCATGATGATGGGTGGTTCAGAAGCTCAAATGCACATGATTGAAAACTTTATAAAAACAAATGACGTTAAACAACCACAAGCATACTTGGAAGTTTCAATTGTAGAACTTAACGAAGCAGGTTCTAAAGAATTTGCTAACAATTGGGCTATTCAATCAGATGCCTGGGGTGTTAAATTCAGTGGCGGTAGAGTTTCAGGAGGTAGAGAAGCTTCTCCTTATGATAGGGTTTATGATATTACAAAACACTATTGGACAGAACCAAAAGTCAATGATGATGGCACTATTACATTACCTACATACACCGCTGTAACAGGTAAAGAAAAGGGTGTGTATCATGGTTCATACATTTCTTGGACAATGAACTACTTGATTGAAAACCGTAAAGCAAGAGTACTTGCTAATCCTAAATTATTAATCACTAACGGTCAAGAATCAACAATTGATTTGACTCAAGATTATGTAGAAAAAGTTACATCTGAGTTCTTGTCTTCAACATCAACAGGTGGGGCTGGAACTGGTACTGTTCAAAGAACATATACAATAGGTTCTGACCAAGGTATCAAAGTTGTATTAACGCCATTCATTTCTCCTGACGGTTATGTAACATTGAATATTAAACCTGAATATTCAACTGTAGCAGGTGAAGTAAGAACTCCAAGTGAAACTAATGATGGCAGCACAGACTTGCAAGCAACATTGTTAAGCAGAAGAAATCTTGATTTGAAAAACATCAGAATCAAAGATGGTGAAACTCTTGCGATTGGTGGTTTAATACAAGAAAATGAACAAAAAACAGTTCAAAAGATTCCTGTTCTAGGTGATTTGCCGGTTATCGGTGCTGCATTTAGATCAAGCTCTACAACCAAAGCAAAAACAGAACTTGTAATTATGCTAACACCAAAAATCATCAATGATGGAGAAAACTCAGTAGCGGATAGTTTATAGAAATTATGTCTAATCAACTGGAAAAATTAAAAAGTAGTATTAAAAGGGAATACGTAAATAATTTTGAATTAAACCTGATGAAATCATCAGGTTTTATTCCAATTGATAAAAGACAAGGTAAACTGTACACAATAATCAGTCAGAGAAGCTTAAGAGATATTGAGACAATCAGAGAAACCATCTCAAAAACGGTTCAGACTTATGGCGGCATTGAACCTATTCCTGTAAGTGATGCAATTTTTGATGATGTCTATAATTTTGTAGATAATTTAATCAAAAATCCTGAAAGCGTTGAAACGGAAAAGGCTGAAGTTAAAGAACCACCTAAGCCAAAAGAAGTTACGGCAGAAGACATGCTGGTAACTATCGGTTGGATAAAAAAAGAACAGTTGCTTGAATCAGAAAAACTTGCGAAAGAAAAAAATGTTCCTTTAGATGAAATTTTTCATGAAAAAGGTTATTTAACTTATGAGCAAATAGTTTCTTATTTAAAGAAAAAATATGGTTGTGATGTAATTTCAAAATCCAATATTAAAGTTGATAAAAGTATTTTAAAACTTCTTCCCGATGATTTTGTAGAAAAGAAAAAAACAATCATTTTATCAATGCAGGATAATAAGCTTGCAGTTGCAATGGTTAATCCTACTGACAATTACACAATTCGTGAAATTTCACTTTCAACAGGTCGTTCTTTGAATGTATATTGTATTCCGTATTTTGAATACGAACAATATTTAAAAGAATACTTTATGCAGAAAAAAACAGAACAGGCCGCTAAAGAAACCGAAAGAATCATTCAGAGTATTGAAGAGGAATCTGCACAATACAACAATGAAGAATCTCTTTGGACACAGGTTGAAAAAGAACTTCAAGACGCAAGCGGTAACGTTGCAAAGTTCGTTTACAAAATTATTACAGATGCGATTGATGCAAAAGCTTCCGATATTCACATTGAGCCAAGACTGGGCTACTATGTAGTTCGTGTTCGTTCTGATGGTATTTTGAAAAAAGTTCTTGAAATTCCGGGTAGTATCGAACAAGCTGTAATTACGCGTTTTAAGGTTCTTGCAAGAATGAACATTGCAGAACACAGACGTCCTCAAGATGGTACATTCTCTATCAAGTATAATGACAGAATGTACGACTTCCGTATAAATACGCTTCCGGTTTCTGGCAAAGAAAAGGTTGTAATCCGTATTCTTGCGCCTGCTGTCAGCTTGAAAGCAGCCGGAGATAAAATGATTATTGCCGGAGCTTCGGAAGAAGATATACAAAAAATCCATGACATGGTTCAATCACCTAATGGTATTATTTTGACATCAGGCCCTACAGGTTCAGGTAAAACGACTACACTTTACACAATTCTGAAAGCTCTTAATAAAGAAGATGTTAATATTACAACAATTGAAGATCCGATAGAAATTAAGTTGGAAGGTATTAACCAATCACAAGTTAACCCGAAAGCTGATATTACTTTCGCATCTTGCATGAGAGCAATTTTAAGACAAGACCCTGACATCATTCTGATTGGTGAAATCCGTGACTTTGAAACATTGGAAGTAGCAATTTCAGCAGCATTAACAGGTCACTTGGTATTGAGTACAGTCCACACCAACTCTGCAGCTGCAACTGTTACACGTTTGATTGAAATGGGTGCTAAAGATTACCTTGTATCTTCTACTCTGACAGGTGTAATTGCACAAAGACTTGTAAGAAGACTTTGTGACAAATGCAAAGAAGGTTACTTCCCAACGGAAGAAGAAGTTAAACATATTTCTACTGAACCTGAAGTTCAAGAACAATTGTTAAAGACCAAACTTTACAGAAAAAAAGGATGCAAAGAGTGTGGTTATTTAGGCTACACAGGTCGTTTAGGTATTTACGAAGTTATGCCTATAACAAGAGAAATCAAAAAACTTATTGCACAAGGTGCGCATGATATTGAAATTGAAGAAGCAGCTGTTGCTGCCGGTATGAAAACGCTTAAATATTCTTGCTTGGAACACATTACAAACGGTGTTACAACAACAAGTGAATTCATAAGAGTATTAGGTTACGCGAGCGATTAAGATTTAAAAAAGAGGATTCTATGCCAATATATACATATACAGCGTTAAAACAAGGCAAAGAGATTGTTAAAGGTGAAATTACGGCTTCTAATCTTAAAGATGCACGTGATATCATTCGTAAAATGGGACTTGTTCCCACCAAAGTTAATGAGTATTCAGAAGCTAAGGCAAAAAAAAACAATCAATTAGCAAAATTGTCTTTGAGCGAGAAAATCGACTTCATATCGACCCTGCAAATCTTGTTAACATCAGGTATTCCTGCCGTCGAATCTCTGATGTTTATGGAACAAGAAGCTGCTAAAAAGAAAATTCGTGATATGTCCAAAATTTTGAAAACTCAAATTATGGCAGGTTCTACTTTTGCTGACACTTTAGCAAGATATCCTCAAGTTTTCGGTTACATTTTTATCGGTTTGATTAAAGCCGGTGAAGAATCCGGTGAGTTGGAAAAAACTTTAGGTCGTATCAAAGACTTGCTTACAAAACAAGCTAACATCAAAGGTAAAGTTATTGGTACTTTGATGTATCCGATGTTCGTTGTAGTTTTAGCATTTTGTATTACTATTGTAATGCTTGTGTTCGTATTCCCTGCGTTCAAGGATATGTTTGAACAACAAGATAAAGCATTACCGCTCATTACATCCGTAATGATTAATGCAGGTGACTACTTGAAAACATATTGGTTCACAATCCCTATTTTCATTGTTGCATTTTTAGCATTCTGCTATTTGATGATAAATTGGAAACCGGCTAGAGAGTTGTTGGACAAAGCTGTTTTAAAAGTTCCGCTCTTAAATAACTTGATTATGTACTCAAATTATTCAAACTTTTTATCAGTTATGAGCGTATCTTATGATGCAGGTATTCCGATTGTTGACTGCTTGCACTTGGCTGTAATTACACTTACAAACTCTGTAATGCGTAATAAAATGAGCAGCGCAATTGTTAAAGTTCAACAAGGTTTGCAGGTTTCACAAGCTTTTAAATCGACTAAAATTGTTCCTAAAATGCTTCTGTTTATGGTTGCGACAGGTGAACAATCAGGTCGTTTAGGCGATATGCTTGAAAAAGGTGTAAACTTCTTGGATAAAACATTAGACGGTATTATTGATACAATGACCAAAATGATTGAACCTATTATGCTTCTTGTAATTGGTAGTATCGTACTTGTAATGGCATTGGCTTTGTACTTACCATTGTTCCAATCATACATGAGCTAAGGTGCAAAAAAGGAATTATTTAATGGAAAATAACGAGATACTAGAATTATCAACTTCCGCATGGCGAGAAAAAGTTTATATAGAAACCGCTGAATTTATTATCAAAGGTTATGTTTTTATGCCAAAAATCGGTAAAAGAAACAGACTTTTATCAGAAATTTTGAACACAAATAAACAGTTTATTGCAGTCAAAAATTGTACTTTAGAATCAAAACTTGTGCCTCAAAGAGAAATCGAAAAGCATGATTTTTTGCAGGTTAACATTTCTACAATTCTTATTATAAGGCCATTAAACGATGACTAAGACTTATGTTATTACAGGTTCAGCTTCCGGTATCGGACGCGCGTTACTAAAAGAACTGGCAAAAGACAATGTAGTTTTTGCAGGATATAGAAACAAAGCACACGAAAACGAACTAAAAGCAATCTCTGCCAATGTTTATCCTTTTTATATAGACTATTCTAAGCCCGAAACAATTAAACTGGCGGCTGATTATTTAGTTTCTAAATGTACAAAAATTGATACATTGGTTAATATTGCAGGCTGTGTAGTTGCCGGCCCTATTGAAAAAATTGAACCGTCAGAACTTAGAAGACAATTTGATGTAAATGTTTTTGGACATATTGAATTTACGCAAAGATTGATGGATATCTTAGAAAATGGAAAAATCATTAATATAAGCTCAATGGCGAGTTTTGGAATTTTTCCGTTTATTTCTCCTTATTGCGCTTCAAAACGCTGCTTAGACATGTTCTTCAATTCACTTTTGATTGAAAATAAAAAGAATATCAAAGTTGTATCAATTAAACCCGGAGTAATTTCTACACCGCTTTGGGGCAAATCTGTTAGCGAAAACTCAAAGTATTTTGATAACTGCAAAGGTTATGAAAAAGAAATGAGATTTATGATAGCAAACGCGGAGCGTAATGAGAAAAAAGGTTTGCCGGTTGAGAAAGTTATAAGCATAATTTTAAAAGCAGATAAAGCAAAAAATCCGAAGCTTTCATATACCGTTGGCACAGATGCTTTCATGGCAAATCTTGCAACAAAAATCCCACAAAGTTGGCAAAATAGACTTATTAAACTTGGAATGAAAGCTAGAATGAAGTAATTCATTGGTGCAAAAATTTGCACCCTATTTTTTAAAAAGTTGACAGTTGAAAGTATTTTATTAAATATTTTCAATATTGCGAATTGTTCTATTCATCAAATCTATAGCTACTTCTAAACAATTACTGATATAAATATAACTTATATCATCATTTTCAGTCGCTCTTTGCGTCACAATTAGACAACTTTTAATTTCTTCAAGTTGCAACCTTATATCTGCTAATTTATTCTCCATAATAACTCCTAACTTTAGAAATATAATTTTGATAATAAGAACTATAGTTCTTTATAAGAACACTATCATGGATATATTTAAATTAAAAGTTACTTTATTATTTAAGTATGAATAAGGCAGAGATTATCAAGCAAGTTGCAGAAACAATTCGTGTTGAACGTTTTAGAAAGCGATTGAGCCAAGAAAAATTGGCAGAAATGGCTGGAATTTCTACGAAATACTTAAATTCTATTGAAAATGAAAAAGTTAATCCAAGTATTACAATTGTTGTTCAACTTTGTAATGCTTTGGAAATTGAACTCAACCAACTTATTACAAAATAGTAACAAGCTTTTTATTTCCTTTAATACTATTATTCAGATATAGCAAATTTTGTGCTAAGCTTAAAGGAAAAGGACGAGGTTATGAAAAAATTTATACTTAACGCAGACGATTTTGGAATGAGCGAAGCTTATAACAGAGCTGTTTTGGAAGGCTACGAGTCTGGTATTTTAAAAAGTACAAGCCTTACAGCTAACGGCGAAGCTTTTGAAGAAGCCTGCGAAAAAGTTATCCCTGCTTGTCCTGATTTGGGGGTGGGAATTCACTTAAATATTATCGAAGGCAAAGCCTTGTGTCCTGATTTAGACCAACTTACGGATACTCAAAGCAATCTTAACAACTCTTTCGGCGCGCTGCTTTTAAAATCACTAAACCCAAATAACAAAGCGTTTATGGAGCAGATTGAAAAAGAATTTAGAGCGCAAATAGAAAAAGTTATGAGCCGTACAAAAGTTACTCATATCGACTCGCACGTGCATACGCATTCAATTCCAAAGATTTTTGAATTAACGGCAAAATTGGCTAAAGAATATAGTATTAAACAAATCAGAACACAGTTTGAAAAACCTTATCTCATGCCGGATGCGAGTAGAATATTTAATCGCAAATATCCGATAAATTTGATTAAAGTTGCGCTTTTGGAATTCTTTACACTCATAAACGAAAAAACCGTTTTCAAATATGGTTTGACTACAAATGATTATTTGCTTGGCGTTTCATTCACTTCTATGATGAACAGTTTAGCGATTTCTTACGGCTTGATGGCAATTAAATACGATAAAGTTATAGCCGAAGCTCTTATTCACCCTTGCAGATACGAAGACGGTACAATTGATAACCATTTTGAAGAATTTCAGATTACAAAAAATCAAAAACTAAAAGAAAAAATCGAAAAATTGGGTTTTGAAATAACAAATTATGCCAATAATGAACAAGACTAAAACCTTAACTGCAACACTTGTAATTCTTTTGCTGATTGCGTTTTCGCTTTTGCCGAAAGATAAAGAGTTTTGCGTTAAAAATGTAATATCACCAACAGAAATTCAACTTAATAACAATGAGATTTTGAAATTTGATGATATTCAAACTTTTGATGCGAGCTATTCTCCAAAAAATAAAGAACTTGCAACAAAACTCGGAATAACTGAGGATGAAGCGTTTATTATCGGTAATTTGGCAAAATACTGGTCGCAGAATCTTCTGAGTGGTCGTGATGTTTTGGTTGAAAATGGGGATTTAATCTACTATAAATACAGCTACCAAAAGAAACTGGAAAATTCTGCATTCGGAATAAGAAACAATGAACCTTGCAGAAAATCCGCATTCAATAAACTGTTAAAATCAATCAGGCACACAAAATACGGAATTTTTGCTGACGATAAATTTTATCCGATATCAAAAGAATTTGCTCAAGGCGATTTTATAATAATACGAAAAAGTCATTATTATAAATTATTCCCGAAAGCTTTTGTTAAAAAGGCAAAAGGAGCAAAGAAAACAAAATTTGAAAAATCAAAAATATATTTTAAACCGTTTTCTAATGGCAATATAAAAATCATTGTTTCTGATTTAACCACAAAACTTAAGCCTGACAGAAACTGTTCAAGTGATATCTGTAAAGAGATTTTGACTAATATTAATAACTCAAAGACGTCAATAGATATGGCGATTTACGGCTATTCTTCTACACCAGTGCTTGAAAGAGCGATAAAAGATGCACAAAATCGCGGTGTTAAAATCAGATTGGTTTATGATGTAGATGCAAAAAACCAAAACATATATCCTGACACATTTAAATTTGTTAGTTTAATTACCAGCTCAAAAAGTGATGGCGGGCTAAAAAACTCCAACGCCACAATGCATAATAAGTTTTATATTTTCGATAATAAAGCAGTAATTACAGGCTCTGCAAACCTTTCGCACACTGATATGTCAGGATTTAATTCCAACAACATAATTGTGATTAATTCACCTGATGTCGCTAAGATTTATAAAACAGAATTTGAGCAGATGTTCAACGGCAATTTTCATTCTGCAAAAATTCCAACAGTGAACAATAAGGCAAATAATATGCAGATTTATTTTTCACCACAGGATAAATCAATAAGCAGTGCAGTTTTGCCGATTATTGAAAACGCAAAAGATTATATTTACATCCCGATATTTGTAATTACGGAAAATCGAGTAGTTGAAGCTTTAATCAGTGCAAAACAGCGCGGAGTAGATGTAAGGCTTATTTCTGATGCGTTAAATGCTTCCGGTAAATATTCGAAAATCAAAGTTCTTAGAGCAAACGGAATTTTAGTAAAAATTGAAAACTACGCCGGCAAAATGCACTCCAAAACAATGATTGCGGATGATAAATATTCCATCATCGGTTCAATGAATTTTTCTAAAAGCGGTGAAATAAAGAATGATGAAAACACGATTGTTTTAGAAAACGCAGAAGCCGCAAAATATTTGAAACGCTTCTTCTTATACCAATGGGATAGAATACCTGATAAATGGCTTAACGGCTATCCTAGAGCCGAAGGCTGGGAATCTATCGGTTCTTGTACGGATGGAATTGATAATGATTACGACGGTTTAACAGATGCTTTAGACACCGGTTGTCAAAGCAAACATTAATAGGTATCGTTTATAAAATTAAACAAATTTGTATGTGATTGTTTGATTCTGGCTTGAAGTTTATACTTAAGCATAAGCATATCGGGATTAGATGTATAACTGTGCTTTTCGTTAGAATTTACTGCTATTTGTCTGTTCTTAGATGATAAAACCATGTCACTATTAATCATCTTATTTCCTTTCGGGTAAAATGTATATCTAAATTTTCGGTGTGTATTATATATTATAATTACAAAAAAATTTTTGCCAAGGGGAAATTGAAAAATAAAATCTCGGTTTTATCAAAATTAAAAACCGAGATTTTACAAATATTTAATTATGTAACCTGATTATTACGCTTTTTCTAAAACCTTACCTGCGTTTTTAATCATTTGCATATCTTCCATTGCTTCAACACCTTTTGTTGTCAAATAATCACCTGCAAGCAAGCCGTTAATTCCTGCTCTCAAGCCTAATTCTTGCATTTCCTTAGACAATCTTGTCTTTCTTCCGCCTGCGTAGCGCAAAATAGCTTTTGGAAGTACAATTCTAAAGATACAAATTGTTCTTATAACTTCTTCTTCGGTAATTTTATCTTCAAAGTTTTCCAAAGGTGTTCCCTTGATTGGGTTTAAAACATTTATTGGCACCGTTTTTGGATTAAGTTCCGCAAGAGAAAGTGCCATATCAATTCTGTCTTCTCTGCTTTCGCCCATACCCAAAATAACGCCTGTACAAGCTTCCATACCTGCTTCTTTAATCATATTTACAGTATTAACTCTATCTTCAAAATTGTGAGTTGTACAAATTTCTTTGTGATAATTTCTAGAGGTATTAATGTTGTGGTTAAATCTTTCAACACCGACTTCTTTTATTTGTTTGATTTGTTCTTTGTTCAATAGACCCAAAGAAGCGCAGCAGTGAATACCTTCGATTGATGCAACCGCTTTAATCATTTCCAAAATTTTATTAAAGTCGTCGCCGTTTTCGCTTCTGCCTGATGTTACGATACAAAATCTTGAAGCACCGTTAGCTTTAGCTTGTTCTGCAGCTGCCTTAACTTCTTCAACGCTCATCAAAGGGTGACACAAAATATCAGCGTGGTTGTGAACACTTTGAGAGCAGTATTTGCAGTTCTCACCGCATTTACCTGTTCTTGCGCTAATAATTGAGCAAACCTCAACTTCGTTGTTGAAATTTTCTTTAGTAACCTGTTCCGCTTTAGAAATAAGTTCTTCTAAGGGTAGATTATATAGGTCTAGTAGTTCTTGTTTGTTCATTTTATGTCCTTTCCTTTTTCGTGAGAAACTTGCGGGTGATTAAAATGGAGATTAATGGAAAATTGAAAGTGGAAAATGGAAAATTGTATTAAGAATTTTTTATAGATTTAATTCGTTCAATATTAAACAAATTTTATTTCAAATAATATTTAAAATAATTTTCCATTTTCCACTTTCAATTTTCCATTTCAACCCCCTCTACTTAATTTAATTCCCTAACTACTCAATAACTCCTCCGCCCAACACGACATCTCCGTCATACAATACAACGGATTGTCCGGGGGCGATTGATTTTTGCATATCTTCAAATACAACTTCTATTTTATCTTCGCCGATTGGACGAACTGTTACATTCGTCGGAGTCTGAGTCGAACGAATTTTTGCTTGGCACTTGATTTCTTTATCAAGCTTGTCAAACGCAATCCAATTCAAATCATCCGCTACAAGTCTGTCTTTAAAAGTTTTGTCCTTAAATCCGACAACAACCTCATTAGTTTCGCCTCTAAGCTCAACTACATACAAAGCCTCAGTTGAAGATATTCCTAATCCTTTTCTCTGACCGATTGTATAATTCCAAACGCCCTCGTGCTCGCCCAAAACTTTGCCATCCATATCAATGATATTACCGCGTTTTGGTTTTACTCCTAAAAGTTCATTATAATCGCCTTCATAAAAATCTTGCGAATCAGGTTTTTCAGCAACTTCTAAACCTGCTTTTGAGGCAATTGCGCGAATTTCTTCTTTTGTGTAACCGCCTAAAGGTAACAAAATATTTTCTAATTGTCTTTGTTTTAAACGATACAAAAAGTATGACTGGTCTTTATGTGGATTTACACCGCGTTTAAGCAAATATCTGCCGTTTTCATCCTGTTCAACTCTTGCATAATGACCTGTTGCAAATTTTTCGAACTTTAGTCCGTTTTCTTTTGCAATATACGGTAAAACGTCAAATTTGATAAGCGAATTGCACCAAACGCAAGGGTTTGGAGTTCTGCCTTTCAAATATTCATCTCTAAAATTTTTCAAAACGATTTCGTCATACTTGCTTGCGCAATCAAAAACGTGAAATTCAATTCCTAATTCTTTGCAAACTTTTGCTGCTGATTCGATATCTTCTTTTTCGTCAGGACCAAGGCAAGCACCGTGACTGGAAGGATTGATTTTTACGCTCATGCCTTTGTCACCCCAGATAGCCATTGTAGCACCAATAACATTATGTCCCGCTTCTTTTAGAAGTAAGGCTGCCGTTGAAGAGTCCACTCCACCTGACATTCCAACTAATATATTCATTTATACGCAAGCTCCTATTAACATTTTTTCTATACATTCACAGGCTTTTTCGGCAACTTTTTCTTCAACCGTAACTTCGTGTTGTTCAAATTTTAAAGCGTTGTAAATATCTTCTAATGAGTTCCATTTCATATTTTGGCAAATAATATCTTCTCTAATCAAGAAAAATTCTTTGTCCTTATAATCACGTTTAAGTCTATCTAAAACACCTTTTTCTGTTGCAATCACAAAACTCTTTTCGTTAGAATTTGCAACGTAATCCATAATTTCTTTGGTTGAACCGACAAAATCTGCGATTTCTGAAACAGCTGTGTGGCATTCAGGGTGTGCAAGGATTTTAGAATTTGGATGTTCGCGTCTTGCATTTTCAATATCTTCAACACGAATTCTCAAGTGTGTTGGGCAAAAACCGTTGTAAGTAGTAACTTTTACGTTGCCTAATTTCTTTTCAACCCATTTGCCGAGATATGTATCCGGCAAGAAAAGTATTTCATCAGCACCAAGACTTTTTACTACATTAACCGCATTTGAACTTGTGCAGCAAATATCGCACTCTGCCTTAACTTCAGCTGTTGAATTGATGTAACAAACAGCAGGGATATTCGGATGAAGTGCCTTAAACTGTCTTAATTGTTCAATATTAATCATGTCAGCCATAAAACACCCTGAATTCATGTTTGGCAAAAGTACCTTTTTTTCAGGGTTAAGAAGTTTTGCAGATTGTGCCATAAAGTGCACGCCTGCAAAAACGATTATATCAGCGTTTGTTTCTTTTGCTTTTTTGCTCAAATAAAAAGAATCACCGACAAAATCAGAAACCGCATCAACTTCAACAGGTTGATAACAGTGAGTTAAAATTATCGCGTTTTTCTCTTTCTTAAGTCTATTTATTTCGTCTATGTAATTCATAAAAATCCTTTCAAATATTTATACTAACACAAAGATTTTCAAACTCAAAAAATTTTATTGTATACCATAACATTTTGTTAACAAAGAGTTTTGAACAAATAAAGCCGGCTGAAACTAAAAATTCAACCGGCTCTATAATTCTAATGTTTAACTTTCTACTTAGTTGTTTGGATAAACAAACTAATTAAATCATTCAAAGCTGAATATTGTTTTTGGTAGCTTTGAGATTGTTTCTCAAGAGTTAAAATTTGTTTTTTATATTCTTGAATAGATGCTTGGCATTCTCTAGCTGAAACCTTCAAGTTTTCTTGAACTTGCTGTGCATCTTGCAAAACACTCTTCATTGAAATTCCCAACGCTTCCATAGTTTGTTTGATGATTTGAGCACCGGTGTGTCTTGAAACACCGCTTGGAAGTTGTGAAATAAGTTTCTTAAGAACCGTAATATTTGCAGGCATTTCAAACTGTTCTGTAACAGGTTCTGAAATTGGTGCAGACATAGTTTTTGGTTCTGCAAAGAATGGGTCTTTTTCTTCTTCAATATCATCAAAGAAGTTTGTTGATTTAGCAGGTTTTGAAGGTTCTGCAAAGAAATCATCTTCTGCAGGAGCCGGAGTTGAAGAAGCAAAAATATCATCAGATGCTGATGAAAAATCATTCATTTGTTCTTCTTGTATATCCATATTTTCAGCTTGTTTTTTCAAAGCTTCTACAATCTTTTTCCCAACACTTTCGTTATTCGGCATAATTTTTACTCCCTCATAGGTTTACTTCAAAACAATTATATTTGAAACATGCGCAAAGTCCAATATTTTGTTATGTTTTGTAAAAACATGCAAAGTTATTTTAAACAAAAGGTGCTCTAGCGAGCACCTTTATAACCTATATACTCTTAAACTTAACCAAATCTTGTTTTCTCATTCTGATATTTTCAGGAGTGATTTCAACAAGTTCGTCATCACCGATGTATTCTAAGCAATCTTCCAAAGAAAGTTCTTTGTGTGCTTGTAATGTTACCATAACATCAGCTGTCGCACTTCTCATATTGGTTAATTTTTTAGTTTTGCAAATATTAACTACAATATCTTGAGGTCTGTTACCTTCACCAATAATCATACCTCTATATACCTTAGTTTTTGGTGTAACAAAGAATACGCCTCTATCTTCAAATTGTGCCAAAGCGTAAGGAATAGCTTCGCCTTGTTCGTGAGCCAGAATAGAACCGCTTCTTTGTTTTGGAATTTCACCTGCGTATGGTTTGTATTCGTCAAATGTATGATACATAATACCTTCACCGCGAGTCATACGGATGAATTCTGAACGGAAACCAATCAAACCTCTGGCTGGAATTGAGAATTTCATATTTGTTCTGCCGTTAGCATTCTGCATCTCAATCATTGTAGCTTTTCTGCCTGAAAGTCTGTCGATACAAGAACCTGCATAAGTTTCAGGAACGTCTACCAACAAGTTTTCGAAAGGTTCTTGCAAGTTTTCACCTTCACCTTTAAAGATAACTTCAGGTTTAGAAACTTGGAACTCGTAACCTTCTCTACGCATTGTTTCAATCAAAATACCTAAGTGAAGTTCGCCTCTGCCGCTAACTTTGAAGCAGTCTGTTGAATCAGTGTCTTCAACTCTCAAACTTACATTCTTTTCTAATTCATCATAAAGTCTTTTTCTAAGTTGTCTTGATGTTACAAACTTACCTTCTTGACCTGCAAACGGACTGTCATTAACTGAAAAATTCATTTGCAATGTAGGTTCATCAACCTTAATCAAAGGCAAAGCTTCAATGTTGTTAGGGTCGCAAAGTGTTTCACCGATATGAATATCGGAAAAACCAGCTATACCAACGATGTCACCTGCTTCTGCGGAATCAATTTCTACACGTCCTAAGTCGTGGAAACCGAAAAGCTTTGTAACTTTTCCTCTTTCAACAGAACCGTCTGCTTTAACCCAAGCGACTTGGTCTTGTGAGTGAATAACACCGTTTACTACACGGCCGATAACGATTCTTCCTACATATTCGTTATAATCAAGAGTTGTTGCTCTGAATTGGAAAGGTTTTGTTGAATCACCTGAAGGTTCTTGAATATTTTCGATAATGCAATCCAAAAGCGGAATCATGTCTTTTCTTTCATCATCAAGATGTTTAATAGCAAAACCGTTCAAACTGCTTGCGTAAATATAAGGGAAGTCGATTAAGTCTTCTCTGTCCGTTAACTCCGTGAACAAATCAAAAACCTTGTCCAAAGTTCCGTCAGGATCTGCTGCCGGTTTATCGATTTTGTTGATTACAACAATAATTTTGATACCAAGTTCCAACGCTTTTGACAGAACGAATCTTGTTTGAGGCATTGGACCTTCTGCTGCGTCAACGATAAGTAAAGCACCGTCCACCATACCCAATACACGTTCAACTTCACCGCCAAAGTCCGCGTGACCTGGAGTGTCGACTACGTTGATTTTAATACCTTTGTAGTCGATTGAAATGTTTTTAGAAAGAATTGTAATTCCTCTTTCTCTTTCTAAGTCGTTGCTATCAAGAACACGTTCTTGCACTTGTTGGTTTTCTCTAAATGCACCGCTTTGTTTTAGCATACAGTCAACCAAAGTTGTTTTACCGTGGTCAACGTGAGCGATAATAGCGATGTTTCTAATATTCTTATTTGCCATTCTTTTAATCCCTATTTCTTCTAGTGTTGATTTTACACTTATATTTTAAAACAAAAATTTTTATTTGCATAATAAAAATTTACAATCACAAAAAAGGGCTTTTCACAAGTAAAAAGCCCTTTTTTGAATTTTATAATCTTGCGTTTTTCGGAACTACCGTTACTCCGCCTTCTGAAACATAGAAGCCCCTTCTTATATCTTCATCTCTATCCACACCAATTTTTGTATAAGGTGGAACATCGACATTTTTGTCTATAATCGCTTTTCTGATTTCTGAATAACGTCCTATATTAACATTTTCCATCAAAATACTATCAGAAACTTGAGAATAACTGTTAATTTTAACTTTAGGCGAAAGAACACATCTTGAAAGCATACCGCCGGAAACGATGCAACCTTCTGACACCATTGAATTTGTTGCCATTCCGACTCTATCGCCTTGTTGCCAAATGAATTTTGCAGGCGGATAGTTATAATTAAATGTTCTGATTGGCCACTCTTTAGAATATAAATTCAATTCAGGTTCATAGTCTAATAAATCCATATTTGCCTGCCAATAAGCATCAATACAGCCGACATCTCGCCAATAACCTTTTTCTTTTTTTGTAATCCCCGGAAAATGATTTTCGTTAAAGTTATAAATAAAGATATTTTTACCTTGATTTAAAAGCATAGGAATAACATTTTTGCCAAAATCATGATTAGAACCATCGATTTTTGAATCTTCTTCCAAAGCATCCACAAGAATTTGTTTATTGAAAATATAATTACCCATAGATGCCAAGCACATTTTAGGATTATTCGGCATAGCTTTTGGAGGAGTTTGAGGTTTTTCTACAAAACCTGTTAAACGCCAATTTTCATCAACCTCAATAATACCAAACTCGTGCGCTTCTTCAATCGGAATTGGAATAGCGGAAATCGTCAAATCGGCATTTCTTTCTTTATGAAAATCAAGCATTTGACCAACATCCATTTTGTAAATATGGTCACCACCAAAAACACAAACATAATCAGGTTCTTCATCGTGAATATGAAAAATATTCTGATAAACTGCATCGGCTGTCCCTTGATACCAAGCTCCGCCGGTTCTCATTTGCGCAGGCACTAAATCAACATATTGGTTTAAAAACGGTGACAAAACCCAGCCTTTAGAAATATGTTTATTCAAAGAATCTGATTTATACTGTGTCAAAACTTTTATCTTAAAGAAACCTGAGTTTATAAAATTATTTAAAACAAAGTCAATAATTCTATATCGTCCGCCAAACGGAACCGCAGGTTTTGCCCTGTCTTGAGTAAGCGGAAACAATCGTTTGCCTTCACCACCTGCCAAAATCATTACCAATGCGTCATCTATTGACATATAAACCCTCCTAAATATTATATTTTTATTTTAACAAATTTTAATAAAAATTGCACTTACTTTTTCTATACAAAAAGGAAAAGTAAGAAAAATAAAAACATTCATTTATATTAACGCTTGTATTATAATTAATTTATGCAATAAGGAAATATTATGAAAACAGTAAATACATTCCAAAGATTAAAAAATAACAACGAAAAAATAACAATGCTGACTGCTTACGATTATTCGACAGCGCAAGTTCTTGAACAAGCTGAAATTGACGGAATTTTAGTTGGAGATTCTCTTGCAATGGTAGCTTTAGGGTATGAAAATACTTATAATATTACAATTGACGAGATGACAGTGTTCGTAAAAGCTGTTGCACGCGGTGCAAAAAATTCTTTCATAATCGGTGACATGCCGTTTATGAGCTATAATTTATCAGTTGCACAAGGATTGGAAAATGCTTCTAAAATGATTAAAGCAGGCGCATCAGGTGTTAAATTGGAAGGCTGCAATGATCATATCTTAACTCTTATCAAAAGATGCGTCGAATCAGGAATTCCTGTATTAGGTCATTTAGGCTTTACTCCACAACTTATGAACACTATTGGCGGACACAAAATTCAAGGAAAAACCTCCGAAAAAATTGAAGAGATTTTAAGAAGCGCAAAAAAACTTGAAGAAGCAGGTTGTTTCGCGGTTGTTTTAGAATTAATGCCAGAAGAAAGCGCAAAATATGTCACAGAAAATTTGAATATTCCGACAATCGGAATTGGTGCAGGCAAATATTGTTCGGGTCAAATTGTAGTAACAGATGATATTTTAGGCAAGTTTACGGATTTTGCACCGAAGTTTGTAAAAAAATATGCAAATTTACATGACACAGTTTTAAACGCTGTTGAAGAATACATTGCAGAAGTTAAAAACGAACTTTTCCCATCAGAAAAAGAATCGTTTGAATTAAACAAAGAAGAAAAAGCTAAATTGGCTTAATTTTTAGGCGGAGAAAAATAAAAATGATTAATAGAAGAAAATCAAAACAAATATCAATAGGAAACGTAAAAATCGGCGGAGATGCGCCAATAAGCGTTCAATCAATGTGTAATACGGATACAAGAGATGTGGCTAAAACATTAGACCAAATCAGCGAACTTGCTTCGGCCGGATGCGAAATTGTTCGTCTTGCGGTTTTAAACAAAGATGCAGCCGCTGCTATCAAAGATATTGTTGCAAAATCACCTGTTCCTTTGGTTGCAGATATTCATTTTGATTATAGATTAGCTTTGACTTGTATTGAAAACGGAATTCATGCTCTTAGAATTAATCCGGGAAATATCGGGAAAAAAGAACATACAATAAAAGTTGTAGAAGCCGCTAAAGCGCACGAAGTTCCAATCAGAATCGGTATAAACGCAGGCTCTTTGGAAAAAGAATTTGCGGAAATGGATATTCCTCTGCACGAAAAAATGGTTTTGAGTGCAATGCGCCATTTGGAAATTTTAGAAGATTTAAATTTCTATAATACAAAAGTTTCATTAAAATCTTCTGACGTTCCAACTACAATTGAGGCATATCGCTTAATGGCAAAAAAAGTTGATTATCCGCTTCATTTGGGCGTCACAGAAGCTGGTACTTTAAAATCAGGTTTAATCAAATCTTCAATTGGTTTAGGAACATTATTGAGCGAAGGAATCGGCGACACGATAAGAGTTTCTTTAACAGAACAGCCTGTTGAAGAAGTGCATGCCGGTTTTGGAATCTTGAAGGCTTTAAATTTGCGCCAAAAGGGTATTAATTTTATTTCTTGCCCGACTTGCGGAAGAACTCAGATTAATTTAATCGGATTAGCAAAACAAGTTGAAGAAAAATTCAAAAATTTAGATTTACCGATTACAATTGCTGTTATGGGATGCCCTGTAAATGGCCCAGGAGAGGCTCGCCATGCTGATTTTGGCATAGCGGGAGCAATTAAAGAAGGTTATATTTTCAAGAAAGGTGAAATTATAGCAAGAGTTCCTGAAGCCGACTTGATTAATTCGTTAGAAAATATTATAATGGAATCATATAGTTCAGATAAATAAGAATGGGTGTTATGAGAAAAAATTTATTATTAGTTTTAGCTTTATTTACGCTAGTTTGCGTAAGAGCAAACGCAGATATTACTCCTGCACAAATAACTGATCCGGAGTACATGATTAACAATGGTTTTTCAGAAGCAACTGCGGAAGAAGTTTTAATTATGAAAAATCGTATAGATGGGAAGCCTTGTGAACCATTGTATGAAAAGAAAGCAAACAATAAATTTGTTAATTTCTTTAAGAATTGTTATTCATACTTAGATCCAAGCGTTGATAACGATGAAAGATATCACCATGATATTCATCAATCACCAAGTTGGCATGACCTATAAGATTTAAATATAAAAAAGGCGACTTTCTTTGAAAGTCGCCTTTTTTATTTAGCACCCAATAATTTTGTTATATAATATCTCTATGAACAGATTTAGATTTTTAACTTCAGGCGAAAGTCATGGAAAATGCCTGAATGCGATTATAGAAGGAATTCCAGCAGGAATCAGAATCAAAGCCTCCGTAATTAATGAAGATTTGGCACGCCGCCAAGTCGGATATGGTCGCGGTGGCAGAATGAAGATTGAAAAAGACACAGTCGAAATTAAATCAGGTGTGCGCTTCGGTAAATCAACAGGTGCGCCGATTTGTCTTGAAATCAAAAACAAAGATTACGAAAACTGGCAAGAGGTTATGAACACCGAACATCAAGATTACCCTGCCCAAGAAACCTTAAAAAAGATTGAAGAGAAATCTTTCACAACTGTTCGCCCCGGACACGCTGATTATGCGGGTTATATTAAATACAATTTTACCGACCTTAGAAATGTTTTGGAACGCTCAAGTGCAAGAAAAACAGCTATTGAAGTTGCAGTAGGTTCTGTTGCAAAACAAATCCTTAAAGAATTCGGTATAATAGGTTTTTCTCATGTTGTGCAAATCGGGAACGTCAAACTTGATTTTTACCCGAAAACTTATACTTTAATCAAAGAAAAAGCCGAAAAATCAGACGTGAGATGTGCGGATGATTTAACTGCAGATAGAATGCGTAACGCAATTGACGAAGCTGCCCAAGCAGGCGATACTTTAGGCGGAAAATTTGAAGTAATTTTCGGCAATCTTCCTGTCGGCTTAGGTTCTTACGTACACTGGGACAGATGTTTAGACGGACGTTTGGCGCAAGCGGTTATGAGTATTCCTGCGGTTAAAGCTGTTGAAGTAGGTGCAGGCGTTGACGCAGCATCGCTAAAAGGTTCTCAAATGCATGATGAAATTTTTGTTAAGAACAAAAATGTTTATCGCCATACAAATAACGCAGGCGGAATAGAAGGCGGAATGACAAACGGCGAAGCCCTTGTAATCAAAGGTACAATGAAAGCAATTCCTACTATGCGCAAACCACTTGCAACTGTTGACATCAAAGACATGCAGCCTGCAAGCGCGCATTTTGAACGTTCCGATACTTGCGCAGTTCCTGCGTGTGCCGTTGTAGCAGAAGCTAGAGTTGCAATTATCCTAGCAGATGAGCTTTTAACTAAAATCGGCGGTGATAATTTTGTAGAAATGAAGGCACATTATGGCGAATAATATCGTTCTTGTCGGCATGCCTGCAAGCGGGAAAACTACAATCGGAACATTGTTGGCAAATCAACTTGATAACCATATCCACATTGATATTGACAGCGTTATTGAAAAAACTCAAGGAATGAAAATTTCTGATATTTTCGCCAAATTTTCAGAAGATTATTTTAGAAAATTGGAATACGACACAATCAAAATGGTTTGCACAGGCAAAAACAAAATCATATCTACAGGTGGCGGTTCGTTTGAAAATCCTGATAATCGAGCAACTTTATTAAAGTTTGGAAAAGTTTTTTATTTGAAATCTGACCTTGATATATTATATTATAGAATATCAGAGGATTCGACCAGACCTCTTTTACAGAAAGAAAATCCGCGCCAAGTCTTAGCAGATTTGATAAAAAAAAGAGAAGAAAACTATCAAAAAGCGCACTACACGGTTGACACAAGTGCAATGAGTGAAGATGAAATTGTAAGGTTTATTATAAATGAGGCAAATTCTTAAAGTCCAAATCAGTGATAACAAAGAATATCCGATTGAAATTTCGGACAATAGTTTTGCAAAACTTAATCAAGACCTTTATGAAGCAACACACGGTCAAAAACGCCTTGTTGTAATGTCTAAAAAAGTTTATGATTTGTATTTTAATGAGCTTAATTTTTCGGAAGAAGAAGTCTTTGTTTTAAAAGACGGCGAAAAAGAAAAGAATTACAAAAACTACCTCAAAATAATGAAGCGAGCAATTGAGCGCGGTTTGACAAGAAACGATGTTATGATTGCAGTTGGCGGAGGCGTTATTGGTGATATAACAGGATTTGTAGCGTCTACTTATATGCGCGGAATTGATTTTATACAAGTTCCAACCACGTTGCTTTCTGCCGTTGATTCTTCTGTCGGCGGAAAAACCGCAATTGATTTGGCCGAAGCTAAAAACATTATCGGCACATTCTATCAGCCAAAAGCAGTTTATATCAATATAAATTTTCTTGATACGCTTGATAAACGACAGTTTATGTCCGGTATGGGTGAAATTTTAAAATATGCTTTTATTGAAGAAAGTTGTCATTATGAAAATCCGCTCTATTTATTTGAGTTCTTGACATTAGGCTGTGAAAAAATAATGGAAAAAGAGCCTTTAACTATAATCAGAATGATTGAATATTGCCTACACTTAAAAATCGCAGTTGTAAATCAGGATGAAAAAGAAGGCGGATTGAGAAAAATTTTGAATTTTGGGCATACGCTTGCTCACGCTTTAGAAACAATTACAAAATACAAAAAATACACGCATGGTGAAGCTGTTGTTTTAGGCATGTTTTTTATAATTGATTGGGCATACAAAAAAGAATACATAAGCTATTCTTATTACAGACTTTCAAAGGAATTATTGACTAAATACGGATTTAAACCGCTTAATAAAAAATATCCGACAGAAAAGCTTGTTGAAATTATGAAAAAGGATAAAAAAGCTTCTAGTGACAAAATTACGTTCATCATTCCTTGTGAAAAGAAACAAGTTAAAGAACTTAAACTGGCTCCGCCTGAAGTTGAAATGATGTTTTAAATTCTCTTTTTTAGTTATTATTTTTTTGCTTGACTTTTTGTCAGGTTTGCCTTACTTTGGTTATACAAGTTGTAAGGAGAACCTAACAAATGATTACAAAAAGTTTAGAAGATTATATCGAATACATCTATACTTCACTTTCTAACAACAAAGAGCTTAAAGCGATTGATATTGCTAAGAAATTCAACATATCTAGAGCGAGTGTTTCGGAAGCCCTAATCAGATTATGTGAATTAGGATTAGTTATATACGAAGGACGAAAAGGAATTATTGTTACTGAAAAAGGCGAAATTGAAGCAAAAAGAGTTATAAAAAAGCACCAAATTCTTTTAAATTTCTTCAATAAGGCTTTAAATATTGAATTTGAAAAAGCTTCGGATAATGCTTGCAAAATTGAGCATGTTATTGATGACGATGTTGTTTCAATATTGGAAAAATTTAATCAATTTAGCGATAAAAATAATCTAAAAAAAGATTTTGTGGAGTTTCTACAAAATGATAAATAACATTAAATCTTTTGCAAAGTTTTTAGATCAACCAATGCTTATAGCGCATTTAAATAAAAATATGCCGAAAATTATGCTTACAGGAACAGCTCTATATAGTGCAAAAAAGGGTTATGATGTTTATAAGGAGGATAAAACTTTTACAAGAACGAAAGATTATTTCAAGAACACGAGCATACTCTTTTCTTCCGCAGTTTGCGCTCTTCTTGCCCCAAAATTAGCCTCCAAAATCACACGGAGACCGCAATTAGAAAATTTAAAGGCAATAAAAGAACAAAATACAAAATTTGTTGATGAGTTTATTTCAAAGAATAAAAATTCTTTAAGTAAAAATAGTCTAAAAACCTTGGAAGAAGCAAAAACCAACATTCTTTCATTGTCTAAAATCAAAAAATTAATGGAAGATTTAAAAGCAAAGAAGCTTGACGAATTTATGAAAAAATTAATTCCTGACCCTGAAAATATAAGTTCTAAAGATATTTTTTCTGAAATCGGTTACTTATCAATATACGGCGCTATACCTGTTGTTGGAGGAATCACTAGCGGTTTAGCAGCAGATAAAATCGCAGGAGAAGACATTAAAAAAACAGCTCCCGACAAAGTAAGCGAAGGTTTGTATCAGTATTTGGCAAATATTTTTATGTGCAATATTGGAGCTGGAGTAGCTCTTGGGGTTTTAGAAAAATTGAATATAACCTCCAAAGCTTGCCGAGCAATAGGCATGGTTAGCGGAATAATCTTAACGGGTGTTATTGGCGGTTCCAAAATTGCAAATTATATAACCGACAAGGTTTCTAAAAAAGTCGGTATAAAAGATATTAAAGAAAGAAAACCCGAGCTAATAGATTTAGGAATGCATACTGACGATATAGCAACTGTCGCAGTTTTATCAGGTTTAAAATGGATAGAACCATGCTTGCCGTTTTTGTATTCGATTTCTGGTTATAAAGCAGGGATTGGGTATAGGAATTGAAGTTTATTGTCGTGTTGGATGACAATTGTCCAACACGACCAACACATCTTTATTAATTTGAAAAGTTATTATCAGGCAGTGTCTGACCTACATACTAATATTATATTTAAAAGTTAAGGGTGCAAAAAATTGCACCCTACTTTTTTTAATAAAATATGTTTAATATTGAATTTTATTCTTAATGTTAAAGGCGCGATATTTTATATCGCGCCTTCATCTAATCTCTTACCTTTACCCTTTAGCCTAGCAGCCGCAGCCGTTACCTAAAGAAGCGTGGAATGTTCTTGAGATAACATCGTCTTGTTGTTCTTTTGTTAACTTAATGAAGTTTACAGCATAACCTGAAACTCTTACTGTTAATTGTGGGTATTTTTCAGGATGTGCTTGAGCATCAAGCAATGTTTCTCTGTTGAATACGTTTACGTTTAAGTGGTGACCACCCTTTTCAACATAACCGTCTAAAAGATTTATTAAGTTTTCTTCTTGTTGTGTTGTCATTGTTTTATTCCTTATGTTTGTCGGATTCTTAATCCGCTCTACTACTTTCATCAAGAGTTGATAAGTTGAATGGTTGAAAGGATGAAAAGTTCGTATTAAATACTTTCAATGTCTAACAAGTTAAACAATATAATTTCTTTTTAACAAACTTTTCAACTGTTCAACTTTTTCATCTTTCAACTGGTTGTTAAAGATTTTTCCTTAGCAACCGCAAGTTCCTTCTGAGCATCCGCAATCAAGTTGGATGTCCAAGTCGCCCATGAATACATCATCTTTACCCAATGCGTTAGGGATAATTGAGAATGTATTTGAGATACCATCTTGAGCATCGTTGAATGGAAGCTTAGCAACTGAAGCCAAAGATGCTACAGCACCGTGAGTATCACGTCTGTGCATTGGGTTAGCACCAGGAGCTAGAGGAATACCGGCTTTTCTACCGTCAGGAGTGTTACCTGTTTTCTTACCATAAACAACGTTTGAAGTAATTGTTAAGATAGACATTGTAGGAATAGAATTTCTATAAGTATAGTGTTTTCTAATCATATTCATGAATTTCTTAACAAGGTTAACTGCGAATTGGTCAACTCTATCATCGTTGTTACCATATTTTGGATAATCGCCTTCAACTTCATAGTCAACAACCAAACCGTTTTCGTCACGGATAGTTTTAACTTTTGCATATTTGATAGCTGAAAGTGAGTCAGCAACTACTGATAAGCCAGCGATACCTGTTGCGAAATATCTCTTAACATCTCTATCGTGAAGAGCCATTTGAGATCTTTCGTAGCAATATTTGTCGTGCATGTAGTGGATAACGTTCAATGTATTAACATACAAGCCTGCTAACCATTCCATCATATCTTCATATCTTTCCATAACTTCATCGAAGTCTAGGTATTCAGAAGTGATAGGTCTGTATTTAGGACCAACTTGTTCTTTAATTCTTTCATCAACACCACCGTTGATAGCGTATAATAAGCACTTAGCCAAGTTAGCTCTTGCACCGAAGAATTGCATTTCTTTACCAACTACCATTGAAGATACGCAACAAGCAATAGCGTAATCGTCACCGTGAGTAACTCTCATCAAATCATCGTTTTCGTATTGGATAGATGAAGTTGTGATAGAGATGTGAGCAGCATATTGTTTGAATGCGTGTGGTAATCTCTTAGACCACAATACTGTCATGTTAGGTTCAGGAGCTGTACCTAAGTTTTCTAGTGTGTGTAAGTAACGGAATGAGTTTTTAGTAACCATGTGACGACCGTCAATACCAACACCACCGATTGATTCAGTTACCCAAGTAGGGTCGCCTGAGAACAATGAATTGTATTCAGGAGTTCTTGCGAACTTAACTAATCTTAACTTCATGATGAAGTGGTCAATCATTTCTTGAGCTTCTGCTTCAGTGATAACACCGTTTCTCAAATCTCTTTCAATGAAGATATCCAAGAAAGTAGAAGTTCTACCAACTGACATTGCAGCACCGTTTTGTTCTTTTACTGCTGATAAGTAACCGAAGTATAACCATTGGATAGCTTCTTTAGCGTTTGAAGCAGGTTTTCTGATATCGAAACCGTATTCATCACCCAATTCAGCCATTTCTTGCAATGCTCTGATTTGTTCAGCCAATTCTTCTTTTAATTGGATTTTTTCAGGTCTCATTTCGCCATCTAATGAAGCATGTTGTTCTTTCTTGTCTTCGATTAATCTGTCGATACCATAAAGAGCGATTCTTCTGTAGTCACCAATGATACGACCACGACCGTAAGCATCAGGCAAACCTGTCAAGATAGCTGCGTGTCTTGCTTTTCTCATTTCAGGAGTATAGCAATCAAAAACACCTTGGTTGTGAGTTTTTCTGTATTTTGTGAAAATTTCTGTAATTTCAGGGTCAACTTCGTAACCATAAGATTTGCAAGAAGTTTCAGCCATTCTGATACCACCAAATGGTTGTAGAGAACGTTTTAGAGGTTTATCTGTTTGCAAACCAACGATTTGTTCTAAGCTTTTGTCAATATAACCAGCCTTGTGAGAAGTGATTGTAGAAACGATTTTTGTGTCCATATCAAGAACACCACCGTTTTCACGTTCTTTTTTGAACAAATCGCAGCATTCTTGCCACAATTTTGTAGTTGCTTCAGTTGGGCCTGCCAAGAAGCTAGAATCACCATCATAAGGTGTGTAGTTTTTTTGGATGAAATCTCTTACGTTGATTTCTGACTGCCATTTGCCGCCAACAAAATCAGTTGTAGAAGATTGTTTTTCTAATGTTAATTCTGACATTTTAATCTCCTTGTCTTTTCCAGTCCATTTGGACTTTTTCTATTACTACTTGTTAATTTATATTATACCCCATAAAAAAATCATGACACAGTTGTTTAAACAACATTTATAAAGATTTTATAAATTTTTAATATTTCAAATTTAGCTATTGCAAAAAGTTGAAAAAAGAGTATAATAAAATTCTCGGATGAATAAATTCCGATTTTAGGATAGTGTAGGATGAATGTAACAAATATCAGAAATCAACAACAAGGCTTAATCAGACAAAGATTAGCAGAAATTTACACGCATGAAAGAGCACACAAAGCAAAAGGCGGTTCACTTACCGGTCCGATAGTTATTGATTGGAAAAATGGTATTCCGATTGGCGGGCATGTTTCTATAAAAATACCATCATTAAACCCTAAAAATCCAAAGAAAACTATTGAAGAAGCTAATACCGTAATCAATTCCGCGATGGCACCTTCTGACCCGTCAAGTCAGGATTATAAGGTTGCAGGACAAGCAAAAAATGTTAAATCACAAGCAGAAAGATTACGAGCAAAGAAACAAAATAAGGGATTAGATTATTATGCATAAAATAATTGAATTTTTATATAATTTATTTGCACCTAAAAAGTTTGCGCTTGTAAAAGTAGAAAAAGACTAGCTTCTATAAGCTCTTATGGATAGAATGCTTTTTTACACGAAGCTTCGCTAAACCTCCCTTGTTAGGGAGGTCGCAGTTGTGTGAACGCGAGTAAACTACAAATGCGGGTGGGTGTTGGTTCAATTCTGTAGTTAATATAGCTGTTATTAAATAGAAAAACTTGATTTACATTATAAATCCATTAAAATAAAAATATGTTTAAAAGAAGATTATTAATTTTAGCTTGCCTATTACTTTGCGTTCCAACATTCGCGGATGATAATACTAACGGTATTTATGTCGGAACACCCAAAGGTTTTTATGATGACATTGACCCGAACAGCTTGGATGAAGACGAAGATTTGATATCGCCTGCACAGCAGCAAGATGTTGCAATTCCTTCTCAAGGTGGCAATAATGAAGTAATTATTCCACCAACAAGAACCAAAGCGACAAAAGACTATACACAAATTTATAATGATTTAGAAGTACCGACTTTTTCATACCTTCATGATATCGACCCCGACCAATATTATGATATGAAAGACACGGCTTGGTCTGTTTATCCGCTATTCAGATTAAATTCACCGCTATATTTTAAAAATATAACAATCGAGCCCGGGTATTATTTGTTAACTCCGAGAGAACATAACGGTGAATGGTTTATGCTGTTTAAACAAAATGGAGTTGTAAAACACATTATACCTGTTTACGAAAGAGATTACACACCTGAAACTTTCTACAACGACCACATTCCAAAACCGAAGTATACAACTGCACAAAAAATGCACATGGGATTTTTGGATTTTATAGGAAACTTTAAAAGCACAAAGAGAAAAACTCCTGTTCAGTCATATTTAGAAGTAAATGATTTAGAAAATTATTTTGTTTCTATAATTATTTATTACGGTTCGCACAAATATTCTACAATTTTCAGAACCATAAGACTTTAATAAATGTGATTTCCTGATTGACATTCAATCTCCTTCCCTGCTAAAATAGTTTTTTCTAAAGGAGATTTATATGAAATATTCAACAGACGGATTACAGTATCACATTGGTCTAAAAGAAGGTGACGTTGGCGAATACGTTATTTTACCGGGCGACCCTAAAAGATGTGAAAAAATTGCAAAATATTTTGATGACGCAAAACTTGTTGCAGACAGGAGAGAATTTACGACTTACACAGGCTACTTAAACGGTGTAAAAGTCAGCGTAACTTCTACAGGTATTGGCGGCCCTTCTGCTTCTATCGCAATGGAAGAATTAGTAAAAGTCGGTGCGAAATACTTTATTCGTGTCGGCACTTGCGGTGGCATGGATTTGGACGTAAAAAGCGGTGATTTGGTAATTGCAACAGGCGCAATCAGAATGGAAGGAACTTCTAAAGAATATGCTCCAATAGAATTTCCTGCGGTTGCAAATTACGACATCGTAACAGCACTTATCAATTCTGCAAAAAAATTAGACTTACCTTACCACGTAGGTGTTGTAGAATGTAAAGACTCTTTCTACGGACAACACAGCCCAGAATTAATGCCCGTAAATTATGAATTACAAAACAAATGGAATGCTTGGTTGAAACTTGGCTGTTTAGCTTCTGAAATGGAATCAGCTGCTTTGTTCATAGTAGCAAGTTATTTGAAAGTAAAAGTCGGTTCAATTTTCTTGGTTGTTGCAAATCAGGAAAGAGAAAAACGCGGTCTGGAAAATCCTGTTGCGCATGATACAGAATTAGCTATTAAAACAGCGGTTGAAGCAATTAAAAATCTAATTGCTGAAAATAAATAATTTAAAGAGGATGACTTTTTAGTCATCCTCTTTTTTTATCACTTCTTTTTACAAACCTTTTTAAAAACATCTTCAAAACTCTCAACGGGTTCTAAGCGGTAACCGCAGTGTTCAGCAAGAGTTCCACCCATTTTGAATAACTCTTCCTGTGGATATCTTCTGCAAATTCCGGGGCGTTTTTTATGAATTTTACACTTGTGTGTTTCTTTATCCAAATTCATGCACTCAAAAACAAGCCCTGTTTCATCTTTATCGATAATTTTAAGATAAGTGTAAAACGGATGCAGTTTTTGCAAACGGTGAAATTCTTCTTCCGTTTGAATAACCTCTTTATGCTTAACATAAATCTTCTGACAACAGCGACCGCAGGCATTACAAGAGCCGGTGCGATAGTATTTTCTTTTCAAGATATACAAATAAAAAAACTTTTTTAATTTCTTAAACATTCACAACTCTTGATTTTGCAAGTCTGTATTCTGATGAGTTTTCATTGGAAAGAAGCATTGCTTTCGAATAATATTTGTTAGAGGTCTTGAAGTCGCCTTCGTTATACAAAGCTTCGCCTTTTTCTAAACAAGTCTTAATTATACGAGTTTCAGGGTTGATAAATGATTTAATTCTATCAATTTTATCGCCCAACTCACTATGCAATTCATCTTTCAAAATCACACAGTTTTCGTATTCTAAAAGTGCCATGTGATAATTGTTATCATCGTAATATCTGTCAGCCCACTCTTTGTGACCTTGATAACTCAAATCATCAAACGAAGAATTCAAATCTTTTATAACCTGCAAAGTTCTTAAATATTCTGACTGATTATGAATTACAAGCGGCAAAAGCCTTCTCATTGTACAATATGCAGCCGTATAATCACCAAGATTTATGAATACAGACGCAAGCTTTTGCAAGACATCCAAAGACTTGTTATCCAAGCATAGAGCTTGTTTCAAGAAAATCATCGCGTGCATATTGTCATTTTCTTCCAAATACGCCTTACCCAATGCTAAATTTATATCAAAACTGACAGGCATATTTTTAACGGCAAAAGTCAAATACTCAATTGCTTCAGAATAGTTTCTGACAGAAATCGCGCGTTGAGCCTTTTGCATAAATTCTTTACCGATTTCATTACAGCGGTTAATACTGTTTTTGATTGTCGAATACGATTGACCTCGGTCTTTAGCGTATTTGAGGTATTTTTCGTAATAAAAAACTGATTGGAATTTCATATTTTTAGAAAAATATGAAGTTGCAAGATTTAAGCAAACCGCTTCATCATCAGGTTTGTAAGCATAAGCCGAAACCCAATTTTCAATCGCGTTTTTCAAATCTTCACGTTTGTAGAAAATATTACCCAAATATAAGTAAGAAGGGTTTTTAAAACTTTCTAAGCCGATAGATTTTTTGAAATATTCTTCTGCGGGCAGTAAGTCGTTGAGTTTGTAGTAACAGCGTCCGATTTCGTAATAAAGTTTAAAAGATGTGCTCATATTAAGCATATCCAAATAAAGCCTCAATGCGGAAGAATAATCACCTTTAGAATAGTGGTTCTTTGCTGCTTCAAGTCTTTTGTTTTCTAAATCTGAATTGTCGACAATATAATAATCAGACGATACCATAGCTGTATTCTATCACATTTACAGCTCTAAATCACCTAACAATTTAGAATTTGTTACAAGCTCTTTTAACACATCATCTTCAAACGGGTCAACAACGCCATCTTTGAATAATTCTTGCATTTTTTCTAAATATGAAATATTGTCTTTATCGCTGGTTGCTATTTTAGTGAACTTATTTATATCAAGATCTCTTTGGAAAAGTTCCATTGCGTTAGAAGAAATCTCTGTTTTATCAACATAAGGGTTTGAATTATACCCTGCTTTTTGAAGATTGGTTCTTACTGAAGCAAGGTTAATGACATTACTCGCATTGTTTAATTGAGAGTTATAAAACAAACCGTTATTATTGTCATTAATATTGTTGAACATACTGCCCCAATCTCCCCAATTATTTTCTTACATTATCATACATTTTTTTTAATTTGTTATCAACCGTTTGGATGAGATTTAAAAAGATTCCTGCTCTATTTGTAAATAATTGTAACAATATAAATTAAAACTCTAAAGTTTTTCAAAAAAATGCCGATAGATATAATACAAGACTCAAGAATATACATTTTATCGGAAAGGACAACAGGATATGTTAAAGAAAATCACAGCCCCAAGCAATAATACATTTTCAGGAGTTGAGTTTATTTTGAGGGGGGCAAAAAAGCGAAGAACAATGGCAATCGCTAATGCAGTTACAATTAATGCAGAGTCAGGAGTCCAAGCAAAACTGCAAGCTGTGAAGTAAGAAGATAAGAGCATAAGTTTTGCAATGCAAAATTTGCTCATGAAGTTATGAAAAAGGCTGTCTAATTAAGATGGTTGAGAGTTTTAGCCTCCAAAATTTAAGATTTTGGAGGTTTTTGATTTATATGATTTCTAGAAGCGCACCTCCCTTGTTAGGGAGGTCGCAGTTGTGCGAACGCAAGTGAGCTACAAATACGGGTGGGTATTGATTTATTCTTTAATTTAATAAAGCAGTTATTAATAAGCTGGATTCCTCGGTGCTAATCGCACCTCAGAATGACACCAAGCTGTTCGTCACACGCCAAGTCATTCTGAGCGCGATTAGCGCGAAGGATCCAGCCTTTGAATAACTATTATTATTTTTATTATTATTTTACCCTTACGGGAATTCACCTCACCCTAACCCTCTCCTGTAAGGAGAGGGAATGACCAAAACTTGCTTGATTTTTGTTATGTAAATACCCATCCTAACCTTCCCTAACTAGGGAAAGAGGTACCTCCCTTGTTAGGGAGGTCGCAGTTGTGCGAACGGGTGTGAGCTACAAATGCGGGTGGGTATTGATTTTGTAAAAAGAATAAAAATTTAATTTAGCCTCTCTCTGAACGACTTTAGGTCATTCCCTCTCCGTAGGAGAGGGCTAGGGTGAGGGGTCGTCCCGCGAGGGCAAACAAAATAAATCTATATCAACTGCAACGCAATTGACGGATTTTGATTGGCGGTTGCTAGAAGCGTTGCAGATGCTTGTTGCAAGATTTGATTGCGGATATATTCGCTCGAAAGTTCGGCAACATCCGCGTCCTTAATTGTTGATTGAGTTGACGTCAAGTTGTTAATATTCACACCGATTGATTCAATCGCACTCATAAGGCGGTTTTCTATTGCACCTAGTGAGGTTTGTTGTTCGTTTATGCTTTTTAGAAAATCATCAATAGTTTCCAAAGCATTTGTATTTGACATCGAAAGCCCATCTAAAGAGAAAATATCTAATTGAGAAATCGAAAAACCTAATTGGTCATTGTCCGTACCATTAATACCGATTTGCAATCCCATGTCTAAGTCGGGTGCAAGATAGTTTGGCAAAATACCTTGAGCTATCAAGTCTTTTAATTCTTTTTGAGTAACTTTTGTCGCAGTACCGGAAGTAGGAGTACCTGAACCTATACCATTCAGATTCCCTGATTTATCAACAAAATAGGAAGTATCAACAGTTAAATTTTCAGCAGAGCCTATTATTCCTCCTTTTATACTGGCATCTATTATATTGCTTATTGAATAACAATTCTGTACACTTATATTACTCCCAGTATTAGCAGAACCAATCAGCCCACCTGCTTTTGATGTTGAACTTATTGTAGCAGTCGCATAACTGTTAGATATCCAAGCCTGATATGAAAGTATACCCGCCAAACCACCAACAGTGTTTCTTCCTGTTACATTGCCTTTAAAAAAACTATTTTGAATTTCTATATCGAATACTCCTTGTCCTATTAAACCACCACTTGCTCCCTTAGCATTGTTTACATTGCCAATTAAATAACTATTATTTATATGAACACTGAATCCATATCCAACCAAGCCTCCCGTTGCTCCTAATATAGAAGCACCACCACCAGTTATATCAACATTTTCTACACCGATATTTTTTATTACACTTTGACCCGCATACCCAAATAACCCTTGATAATTCTTTGCTCTATTAATGAACAAATTATCAATTTTATACCCATTGCCATCAAAAGTACTTCGAAAACTATTACTTTTAGTTCCAATCGGTGTCCAACCACCGTTTTCTCGGTATGCAGATAAGTCGATGTCGTTAGCAAGAACGAATTCGGCATTGCCTGTAACGTTACCGTTATTGGTCATTGTTGCGAGTTTTGCAAGTTCTTCTGCGGTGGAAATTGAGTATGTGCCTGAGTCAAGGTTTGTGTTTTCATCTACGCTTGCAAGGGTGGTCATCGCGGAGGTGTCACGTTTTTGGACAGCCTCAATAAATCCCGAAGAAGTTGCTCTTGGGGAAGATTGGGTTGATGTAGTCGAAGCAGTGCTTAAAGTTGCTATTGCGTTTGTTGCAATATTCGTTGAGGTTCCGCCGTTCAAGAGATTTATTCCATTGTACTGCGTTGTATTTTGGATTCGGAAAAGTTCTTTGACTATTGCGTTTGCTTCTGAATTTAAAGCGTCTAAAGAAGTTGAGCCATAAGTTCCGTTTTGAGCCTGTGTTGCAAGTGAACGAAGGCGCGAAGCCAAATCTGACATTTGAGAAAGAGAGCTTGAAGCTGTTTGAACCATATCTAAGCCCATCATTGCGTTTTCTTCTGCTATAGTGTATGCGCCGAGTTTTGTGGTGAGCGATGTCGAAATAGAATAATTTGCAGCATTATCTTTGGCATGATTGAGTTTGAAGCCCGTTGTCATGCGCTCGATTGCGTTATTAAGTCCATTGGTCGAGGTTTTGAGGTTCGATTGGACGATGAGAGATGAGAGGTTTGTGTTGATGGTTAGCATGAGAACCTCCAAGAGAGAGCTAATAACACCCTCTCCCCTGCCCCTCCCCCGAGGGAGGGTGTGAGATTTGTTTGGAGAATGTTTGCCCTTACGGGTAAACACCTCACCCTTTCCCTCTCTGTCACTAGCGTGACATCTCTCCCACTAAATGGATGCTGCGGGAGAGAACAAAGTTTTAATAATAATCTATACCTCTCCTGCAAGGAGAGGGAATGACCAAGATTTGCTTGGGTAACGTCACCCTCACCCCTTGAGGGAGAGGGTAGAAAATCAAGTTGAGATTCACAGTGTGAAGCGAAGCTTAGATTTTCGGGTGTGGGGTCAATTGGATTTTTGGTTAAAGATTGCGTTAAGCAAGAAGAAGGATTGAACCCTCTCCCTAACCCTCTCCCTCGGAGAGGGAATAACCAAGACGCGTTTGTTTGGTTAACAGATATGCTTAAATCATTGGCAGAGCAGGCCTTTAGACTTACCCCCCCCCGAAACAGTTAATTTCAGAGAGTTTGAGCAAGTGATAAGTATTTTTCATCACACTTCTCGGCTGTCTGCTTCTCATTTTTGACACATATCCCTATGTTAGTCTTTCTATTATACTATCTTTAATTATACAATTCCACATTATTAAGATGTAGTAACATTTCATGAAGTGGATTGTTACAATTGTTTACAGTTGCGGGTTTTGTTGGGTGAGGAACGTTGACTGTGCAAGATTTTGCATATCGCAATGCGGGCTGTTTGTCACCCCCTCACCCTAACCCTCTCCCTAGGAGAGGGAATGACCTAAAGTCGTTCAATTAGCACATGCCACACCCTCCCTCGGGGGAGGGTGTTATTAACTAAAAAAACAAAACCCACCCGCATTTGTAGCTCACTCCCGTTCGCACAACTGCGACCTCCCTAACAAGGGAGGTTAGCTGCTTCCCTTGTCAGGGAAGCAGCTTTTTGGTAGGGCGTAAGCCCGTAAGAGCAAGTTAAAATCAATTAATTACGCCAAATAGTCTAAAATAGCTCCGCCGATTTCTTCATTAGGATCAAACGGACAATCTTTAGGCGGATTTATAGAATTCCTGATAAGCATCGCACACAGAGGTCCAAACGCATCAGGAACTTTTATCTTACGATAAATTCCTGCTAAATAAGTTTGTATATTCGGAGAATTCGTATCATTGTATTTTGACAAAGTAGGATAAAGTTCAACAACATCTTTATTGCCTTCATCTAACATTAAATTTAGCATATATAAATTTTCCAAAACCTCATCTTCCGATTTTGGATTCTCTAAAGAAGATTTTATTTGTGCCATACTTTTACTGTCCTTGATATCAAAAGTACAGTAATTTCTATATTGATTCGGATACGATACACTCATAACTAAAAGTTTACACTAAAAAATATATAATATAAAGCACCCGCTGCAAGTGCCGGAACATAAGGCAAATAATTACGATTTTCTTCATGTTTTATATTTTTCATTATAGAAATCGCAAGCATTGCACCTACAATAACTAACGCTGCTAACGTCCAGTAATTCTGCCACAATAACTTAAAAATCATTACCGCAAGAACAAAAAGAATTGATAAAACACAAGTTTTTTTATTATTAATTTTATATTGATTATATAAAAACATTGGTATAATAAAAATCATAGAAGCAACTAAAGCATACAAAAGTACAAACAAAATATCTTTTCCAACAATAGCACCAATAGCTGCCGCAACATACGTATCAGCCTCGCCCATAGCTCTTGTTCCCGCAAAAATATAACCGCTTCTTGCAATCAATTCCAAAACAAAAGCACCAACCGCCAAACCAATCATGGAAGCAATCAGACCTGAAACGCCAAATTGAATAAAATTATATAAAATTCCTACAACTCCCATTGCAATTGCAATATTACAGTCAACGAGTTTGGCTTTAATATCTGTTGCAGTCATTACAATAAAACATGAAAGCCAAAATAGAACAAAAATCGTTTTTATATCAATTCCAAATTTTACAAAAGTAACACCAAACAAAAGCATAGTCAGCAATTCAACTATCGGATATTGAACACTGATTTTTTCTTTACAAAAATAACATTTTCCGCCAAGTAATATATATGATAAGACAGGTATATTATGCCAAAAATATAGTTTATGATTACATTTAGGGCATTTTGAAGCAGGAAATACAATACTTTCATTGCTTAAGGAACGCAAAATTACAACATTAAAAAAACTGCCCAAGCATAAACCGATTACACAAATCCAAAATAACAAATAATGAAACAAATCCATTCTATACCTCGGTTGAATTATCAGCAATCATCTTATACAACATACTAAATGCTTTTTTCATTTTTCTTGAAATTCTCATTTGTGTCATACCAAGCTTTTCTGCCATATCTTTTTGGCTCATATCATCGTAATAATACATTTTAACAAGTGCTTTATATTCATCAGGTAATTTTTCAATCACATCTTTCAAAACAATTTTGTCATCTTCGTTTTCACGAGCTTCTTTATAATCATCATGTGCTGAAAGCACTTCTTCATAGCTTAAACTATCCGAATCAGAAAAAATATTTTCCAATGAAACTATGGATTTTCTTCTATCCGCCTGCATTGCAAAATCAACAGCTCTCGGTGTAACCTTAAGAGCTTCTGCAACATCATCATTAGTCAAATCATTCAACTGTTCATACGTTAACGAGTTAGTAAAAGTATTAATACGGAAAGATAGTTCTTGAATATGTCTTGGAACTCTTATTGTATTTAATTTATCACGCAAATAGTGCTTCATTTCACCAATTATTAAATAACCGGCATAGATTTTAAAATTGTCATTTACATCAGCAGAATAACTGTCAATAGCTTTCAGCAAACCTATCGCACCTGCTTGCACCATATCATCAATAGGGTCATAAGAACGCCTGGCAATTGTTCTTGCAATTCTTTTAACAATCGGAAGCATACGAGTTACAATAAGAGCCTTAAGTTTAGCTCTTTCATACTTATTAGTAGAAGCTTTATAAGCAGAGAGCCAGCTCGTTACTAATTCATACATTTGCTTATCGTTCTTATTACTTGGCATAGTAAATCTATGATAGCACACACGCAAGGGATTATCAATTTTTATACGTTACATTGTTTGTATTTTTTTTTGCGTTATAATTGGTTTATGGAGTGTGTATCATGCAAATCAACAATATTTCTCAACAACAGCCTGTTTTTGGTAAATTAGTCAGCGGTAAGAATTTAAGAAAAACTTTAGCTCCAGACAGACAGGATTTAATAAACAAATATAACGTTATAAGATTATATATTCGCCACGAAAATCTGCATAAAATTAATAATGCAGATATCATACTGGATTATTCTGATATCCACGGTTTTTATGGAATGATAAAAACCAAGTCACAATACTTGGCAGCTAATTTAAAAGATTACTACTGTAAAGTCAATGCTTCACAAAAAGCCTTACAAAATTTCAAAGAATGGGCTATTCAGTGGCAGCAAAAAATTTCACAATAAGTATTTACAAATTTTCATGCGCCGAATTAACAACATCAGGAATTAAAATTTCAACTTCTTCACCTTCTGTCGCAAGCCAAACCAAGTATTCGATGTTTCCGGCCGGACCTTTGATAGAAGAATAGGTTAAACCCTTAATAATATAGCCTAAATCTTTAATACAAGCTAAAACATTTTCTATAACAAGCTCATGCGTTTTTTTGTCTTTTACAACTCCGCCTTTTTCAACGAGTTCTTTTCCTGCTTCAAATTGAGGTTTGATTAAGCAAATCATCTCATGTCCATCAGGATTGAGAAGAGTTTTTAAGTTCGGTAAAACCTTTGTCAAAGAGATAAAAGACAAATCAGATACCAATAAATCCGCCATTGGTTCATCATCCGAATAAATATCGCTTATAGTACAAATCTTTAAGTTTGTTTTTTCAATAGTTTTAACTTGATTAGAACTCCTGATTTTCCAATCAAGTTGACCATATCCAACATCCACGGCATAAACAAATTTCGCACCGTTTTGAAGCAAACAGTCGGTAAAACCACCAGTTGAAGCACCAGCATCAAAACAAATCCTATCTTTTACTACAACATCAAAAGTTTCTAACGCTTTTTTTAATTTAAAACCGCCACGTGAAACGTAAGGCATAGATTTAACTTTAAAATCATATTCTTTTGAAGGGTCAATTTGAAAACCTGCTTTTGAAATAACTTCTGTTCCAATCATTACATTGCCTGCTAAAATTGAAGCGGCAGCTTTGCTTTTTGTTTCAAAGTATCCTAAATCAACAAGAATTTTATCTAAACGTTCTTTTTTCAAATCCTAAACAACCTTTCTGCGTTTTCTGTTGTTATTCCTATTAATTCCTCAACAGGCATTGCACGTAAATTCGCAATTTCTTCCGCAACAAATTTAACATAGGCAGGAAAATTTGTTTTACCCCTAAAAGGAACCGGCGTTAGGTATGGCGAATCTGTCTCTAAAACTAATTTATCTAATGGCACTTCTTTTGCAACATCTTTCATTTTTACTGCGTTTTTAAACGTTACAACACCGCCGAGAGCTATATACCAACCTTGTTTAACACATTCCCTCATAAATTCTACACTGCCTGAAAAGCAGTGGAATAAAACGTCTGAACCTTTGTTTTCAGATTTTATAATATCAAAAGTATCTTTATGAGCCTCTCTATCGTGTACTGCTATTGGCAAACTAAGCTCGTTTGCAAGTCTAATTTGTTTAGCAAAAACCTCTTTTTGAAGCTCTACAAACGATTTATCCCAATAATAATCCAAACCAATTTCACCGATTGCAACAATTTTATCGACATTAGCTCTTATTTTTTCTTCAACTTCATTTGTGTAGGTTTTAGCTTCAGAAGGAAAAATCCCTAGCATTGCATATATATTTTCGTTATTGTTTGCAACTTCAAGAACCTTATCCATTGTGCCGATTTCTACAGATGGAATAATCGCCTTTTTAACATTATATTCTTTCATTAAATTCAATGTTTCGTCCAAAGGAAGCATATCTATATGAGCATGTGTATCAATTAAATAATTTTTCATATACTGATTATAACATAGTATAAAATGCTAAATTCCTTTTTTATTTTCTAATTCTGCGCGGTATCTCTTATATTGATTGTTTAATTCCGTTAATTCTATAGCTTTATCAATCGCATCAAGTGCATTTTCATAGTCACCCGCAATCTCGTAAGCGTGCGCCAAATAGAAATATGAAAACGGCGTATGTTCCATCTCTGCAATAAGTTTACAAGTGTTAATTCTCTTTAAATCATACTTTGCCTTGAGTCTTCTAGATTCTGCATAATCATCATTAGCACCTTTAATATCACCTAAGGCTTTTTTTATTCTGCTTCTTTTTTCATACAAAAAATATGATTCAATATCACCTTCTACTTCGTCAATAGCTAAATTAATGTATTTTAAAGCTTGTTGATTGTCTACATTATAAAATTTATCAGCACTATCAACGTATTCGCGCATTGTATCAGTTTTTACAATTGAAGTATGAAAATTATATTTAATGGTTAAAGCATCTTTAGTCGTTGTAGCAGGGAATTTGTCAAAAGGTTCGGATTTTCTCAAAGCTTCCATTGCAGACTCGTCAAATACTTCATTATTAGAACTTTTTACGAATTCTGCACTGACGATTTTACCCCACCTAGTAACCTTGAACATAACTGTAGCATCGCCGTCTTCAACAAAATCAGGCGGATTCCAGTTCCGTTGGATTTTCGTTTGGAGGTCATTCATATACGATGCAAAGTCATTTTGCAACTCAGTATTGCCTCTATACTTGTTATAGTCAAATTCTGACGCGTACACAGGAAATAAAAGCATTATAAAAACGCCTAAAAAAACGAGATATTTTGTACTCAACCCCATAATATAATTTTATACAAAAAGCAAAAAGGTGTAAACTTTTTCTAAAACTGACTTAGCAAAAGCTTCTTTCATTTGTATTCGCTCTATATCGGGGGAAAGCAGAACTTTGAACGATTCTACTTTATTTTTTGAATAAATTGTAGAATACATTAAACCAACAGGTTTTTCTGCTGTCCCACCCGTAGGACCCGCAATCCCTGTTGTTGAAACACAAATATCTGCACCTGTAACGTTATGCAAGCCTTTTGCCATCTCAATAGAGCATTCTTCGCTCACAGCACCAAATTTTTCCAAAATTTCGTTGCTGACACCAAGGATTTTATGTTTAGCTTCATTAGAATATGTAACAAAATTCAAATGTACAAAAGCCGAACTTCCGCTCACATCAGTCAACTTAGAGCTTAAAAGTCCACCTGTACAAGATTCCGTTGTAGCAATGGTTAAATTCTTATCAATTAGAATTTTTGCAATTTTTTCTTCAATAGTCATATTAATACGTTGTTCTTTTCAAAATTACTTCGGATTTTTTGTTATACAAATTATGTTTATACCAAACACCTTCAAAATCACCTTTTGGTGTAAACAAATATTGGCAATCTTTTGACGCAAAATAAATTGCACTGACAGGAGTTCCCGTAATTCTGTATTGAATAGAATAATAAGGATAATCAGGGTATTCTCCATAAATTAAATCAACGTATTTTAGATGACCTAAAGCATCATAATAGAAAGCTTTTGACACATCTTTTTTATCCTGAAGTGCATACATATAAAGACTTTTCATTTTTTTGAAATAAAATGCGGAAATATTATTGCCTTTGTATTCTTTATAACCTGCAGACGCTGCCATATAGTTTTCAAGATAATTTTTGTCTTTCAATTTGTCTTTAAATTGAGAACGGAAATCTTTTTGTTTTTCAATAGGTTGTTCAAAAATAATATCCTTAACCTCTTGAATAATTGCTTCTTTTTCAACTTCTGATTTGTTTATCCAATCATAAGTAACGTCCGCAATTAAAACATCATTAAAACTTGCAAAAGCTGCAGTTTGACTAAGCAATATAATTGTTAACAGTATTTTTTTAATCATAATTTACTCCTACCTAAGTATACTCAAAATTAAAAAATCAGTCTACAAAAACTTGAAAGTTTTTGATATCATAGAAAAGCCGATGGTTGTTCACTAAGAACCAATACCCATCCCAACCTTCCCTAACTAGGGAAGGAGTATATGTTTCAGCAAGGAGAATCTATCATGGAATGTCAAAGAGAAGAAAATTTATTGGAATGTACATGTTCTGCAATAAAATGCAAAAATAGAGGTATGTGTTGTGAATGCGTAAAACATCATAGAGAAGCAGGACAAATTCCCGGATGTTTTTTCCCAAAAAGTGCAGAAATGAAACATGACAGATCAATTGAATACTTTATAGAAGTATTCTCTAAGCTTAAAAAATCATAATCTTGTTAAATAATACCCAACTGCGCGATAAAATAAAACAACTATTCAAACATAATTAAAATATGAAAAAATTTCTTATTTTAATGTTAGGTGCTTTTTTAGGAGTTGCAGTTTTTACGTTTATTATTCATAACTTGTACAACATGCACATTACAGCCGTTTTTGATGATTTGGAACCATTTCCTAAAAATCTCAACGTTTATTACAAGGGATTTAAATTGGGAAGAACCGTAAGAGTTCATCCTTCAAAAGATTTTACGGATACACACGTAGAAATGATTTTAAATGCCAAAAATTTAAGTTTACCCGATAATACAACCGCCAAAATGAAATCAAAAAACAAAAAAGATTATATCGAGCTTGAATATCCTGATGCACCATCAATCACATTTCTTAAAAATCACTCAATAATTCAAGGTAAAAAAGGGCTAAATATTGGCGATTATATAGATAAGCAAGCTGAAGCAGGCGGTTTAGATGAAATAAAAGAGAACTTAAATGACACAGTAGCATCAGCCGGAGATACGTTAGACGCATTAACTGAATTGTTCGGAACCGCAAATGATATTTTAAAAGATATACGTCCTTCACTTAAAATCACTGCCGAAAATTTAGCAGAAACAAGTCGAAACTTAAAAGAAACGTCAGAAGAAATTAATCAATCATTAAAACCCAAAAGATTAAGTAATTCTGTTGCTAATATTGAACAAACGACAAAAAATATCGAACGCACAACTAAAAATCTTGAAACAGCAAGTAGCGATATTACAAAAACAACTGCGCACGTAAATAGTGATACAATAAATATAATAGATTGTGTTATCGCAAATATAAATACAATTATTGATAATATCAACATTGTAATAAACAACACAAATGATATTGTTAAAGGTTTTCAACAAACATTAAATAAACGTTTTGCAGGTATGAGAATAATGTTCGGAAAAGCTGTACAAAATTAGACGTAGTATTCTGAATTTCCAAGTCCTAAACTTTTATTTAAATCTCTGACCAATTCAGAAGATATCTTCCAATTAATTTTTCCATTCGGATATTTAATGAAATGATTAGTAGAACACATAGTTGAAACATAGCACGCGTCTAAAACATTCAAAAATGAAATATCAACGCTCATATTCTCACAATGATATTTTTCTATGTATGAGTTTATGAAAGCTACTGCCTCACAAGGATTCGTAGATTCTAAAGTAAGCGTGTCGCTTTGGGGTAATAATTGTAGCATGTATATTTTCCTTAACAATTATTTAAACGACATTTTTAATTTTTTTTTTAGTTATTCTACACACAAATCATACAAACGATTGATTTTTTTGTTATATTATAAAAATAAAAGAGGAGAATGATATGACTAAATTAAGTGCCTTAGAAGCTGCTAAAAAGATTAAAATGCTCGTTTTTGATTGTGATGGTGTCATGACAGATGGAAGCGTTACATACGATGAAAATGGTGTTGAATATAAAACTTTCAACGTAAAAGACGGTCATGGCATTGTAAGAATGAATAAATCAGGCTTTATCACTGCTATTATTACGGCAAGAAATAATGGTACGGTTGCTCATAGAGCTAAAAATTTGAATTTCACCGAAGTTTATCAAGGAAGACAGTATAAATTGCCTGCTTTGGAAGAACTTATGGAAAAATATAATTTGACATACGAGAATGTATCTTATATGGGTGATGATTTGCCTGATGTTTGTATTCTTGAAAAAGTAGGTTTAGCTTGCTGTCCTGCTGATGCAGTCAAAGAAGTTCTAGAAATTTGTAACTTTAAATCAACTATTAATGGCGGCCGTGGTGCAGTTAGAGAATTGTGCGATTTCATACTTGATGCTCAAGGCATCGAAAAACAATACATAGTGTCAGAAGGTGCAAATCGTTAGTCTATAAAAATCAAATGTAACGATTTGTAAAGATTAAATTAAAATATGCAATTTTGTCCTTAAAAATCACTTTATATATATGTAAGTTATATACACGAAGATATAATAGAAAGGACATAAATATGGCACCGCAAGTTTCAGGAAATTATGGTTCAAGAAGTCATGTTTCAAAAACACAGTCTACTTGGGCTGACTTGCAGAAAGCAAGGATGAATGAAGAAGACAATAAAACAAAATGGAGTCCTGCAGGTATTTTTGATGATGCACGTAAAAATATGCACATGCAAACAAATGCTATTTATAGTTAATCATAGTTAATCAGGATTTGTTTTATTGAAGTATGATTTTAAACGGAATTTTGCATAGCAAAATTCCGTTTATTTTTTGTTAAAATTTTTATATCGAGGAGGAATTAGTAGTGGAAGAATACAAAAAAATGATTGCAGGCGAAAGTTATAACCCCATGACACCTTATTTAATAAGCCTTCGAGATAGAACAAGAGGTTTAATAAGTGATTTTAATCAAGAAAAAGATGATAAAAAAAGAGCAGAAATCTTAAAATCTGTCATTGGTAAAATGGGCGAAGGATGTTATATTACGCCAAATATATTCTTTGATTACGGATGTAATACGGAACTCGGTGAAAGAGTGTATTTTAATGCCAATTGTGTGATTTTAGATTGTGCAAAAGTGACAATTGGCGATGATACATTTATCGGACCAAATACTCAATTTTATACCCCTATACATCCTTTAGATTATAAAACAAGAAATACTTTTATAGAAACGGCAAAACCGATAAAAATAGGTAAAAACTGTTGGCTGGGCGGTTCTGTTATTGTTTTACCCGGAGTTACAATCGGAAACGGGTGCGTAATAGGTGCTGGTGCAGTTGTAACAAAAGATATTCCTGAGAATTCTCTTGCAGTCGGTAATCCGGCGAAGGTTATAAGGACAATTGAACAAAAGTAGATTTCCATATTAACAAATGAAAACAGTTATTAATAAACTGTATTCCTCGGTGCTAATCGCACCTCAGAATGACGCCAAGCAAATAGTCACACGCCAAGTCATCCTGAACGCGATTAGTGCGAAGGAGCCAACCTTTGAATAACTATTATTTTTTATTATTTACCCCTACGGGTATTCACCTCACCCTTTCCCTCTCCTGTAAGGAGAGGGAATAACCAAGACTTGCTTGATTTTTGTTATGTAAATACCCATCCCAACCTTCCCTAACTAGGGAAAGAGGTACCGCCCTTGTTAGGGAGGTCGCAGTTGTGCGAACGGATGTGAGCTACAAATGCGGGTGGGTATTGTTAAAATTCAAGGTTTGTCCATAACAGGAATTAATAAAACTCTTTCTTAGCAGACAATATTTGCAAAAAGTTCTAAAATCAATTAAAATCAATATATGGCTTTTCAGTTTTTAGACACTTCTATTGATATCAATGACATCGTTTTGCCAAGTTCTGACAAAATTCATCCGCTGTTACTAAAAAACGATAACGCCGAAATAAAAAAAGCACTTGCATTTTTCGCTTCTGATGAAAAGTTTCTTTACGTACATGGTTTTTTAGGAACAGGCAAAAGACAATTTATCAACTATGCCACGGATCTTCTACAAAAAGATGTCATTAAACTTGAATATTATTGCAAAGAGTCAACCGTTTGCGATGATATTTTGTTATATTTTATTGATATCATTGAAAAAACAGCACTCTCTAAAGCTGTTAACCTGAATGCTAAAGTTACTACACTTGCGGTAAAATTTCAAACTTACATTTCTTCTATCAAGAAACCATTTGTAATTATTTTACACTCGTATGACGATATTTTGGCGGAAAATGCGAACCTTGTTTCTCAAAATTTGCAAGACGTATTAAAAAATGATAACTTGAAGGTTGTTTTATCAACCAGAGCACTTGTTCAAGGAATTTTAGGCGATATAAAATTTGACAAAAAAGTATTTCTAAAAGCCTTTTCTAAAGATATTTTTAAAGAATTTTTGACAACAAACCAAATAACTTGTACTGATACAACGCTTGAAGATTTTTATAAATACACGCGCGGCTATTATTATTACACGGCTTTAGCAATAAAAATCATCCAAGCAATGAAAACTTCTCTTAATGAATTCTTGGAAAAATTCGCAATGTCAGGTATGAATTTTGATTCGTATTTGGGCATGACTTATATTAACCTTATTCCAAATACAATCAGAAATTTCTTTTGGTTCTTAAGAACCGTAAGGCACGGGCTTACACTCAATGCACTTGCCGTTTTCGAACTCTATGACGAATTTTCAATTGAATATCTGAAAGCAAATTTGATGATTTTTCAAGTTGGTGAAGTTATATATGTACAAGACTATTTCCAACAAAATATAGATATTTCAATCCCTGCAAAAACTGAAATCAAGCTGCATAAATATATTATAAGCATTTATGAAAAACAATTGAAAGAACCGTTGCAAAGCAGAGAAATACTTATTTCAAGACAAGCTTTGAGAGCAGAAATCGAATACCACAACGAATGTATTAAAAAAATTGAATCAGGCGCAATAGTAGAAGAAAAGCCAGCGGAAGTTCCGCAACAAGAGACTGTAGCAGAAAAAAAAGTTATACCGCAAGATATTGACTCAAAATTACAAACAGCACATAAATTATTCGAAGAAAAGAGAAACACCGAAGCTATTGAACTTTATTCAGACATTCTGGATGACGAAAATCTTGATATGCAGACAAAGAATGAAGTTCGACTTTCACTTGCTCAAGCATACAAAGCAATTGGTTCTTATTCCAAGGCAGAATATTATTTGGAGCGCGTTGAAACTGATTACAAGAAAAATAACGAAGTTATTAATCTTAATTATTTGTATTACGAACTTACTGATGTTTATTTTTTGATGTACAAATGTGAAAGAGCAATTGAAACAATCAAAAAAGTTATTTATTCGGTTGATACTCCGCAATCCTTGATGGTTGCTGCTTGTACGCTTTTGGGTAATATTTATACTGCGCAGAACAATGCTAACGAAGCATATTCTTATTATCAAAAAGCACTTGAATCTTTGGATGAAAATACTTCTGAAGGAACTTTGGCTGAGTTGTATTTTAAATACGCACTCGCCTCTGACGATAGAGGTGACGATAAAACAGCGTTTGAATATTATACAAAATGTGTAACTTTATGCGAAGATAATCCTTACAAATCACTTGCTTATTCAAACATGGGTGCTTGTTATGCCGATAACGACAATTTATCTGACGCAAAAGATTGTTTAAAGAAAGCTTATGATATTGAAAAGCGCAACAACGATTACGATGGAATTTATTATAACGCATCACAACTTGCAGAAGTTTTGGTAAAATTACACGATAAAGAAGCACTGAATTATTTGTTGGAAGCAAAACAATCCGCAGAGTTTTTGGATGAAGGTTATTACATAATGGAATCCTGCGTTGCTTTGGGTGATTATTACTACAACGACTCAAGTTTGGCAAAAAAAGCATTAAAAGAATATTTTGAAGCGAAAAAGTTTGCTATTGCAATCGGCGATGATATAGGAAAAATTGACAGCCGTATAAAAGATATGAAGTTCAGAATGAACAAAGAAGATTTTAGCGAGATAGAAAATAAATATGAATGAAAATAAATTTGAAATTAATGCAGATTTTAGCGAGTATAAAAAAGCGTTTTTAGAAGAAAATGCCAAACTAAACTTAATTTCCAAAAACGATGAAAAAGTTTTGTTTGAAAAACATATTTATGATTCTCTTGCGATTAGATTATTTTTTGATAAATACAAAATTACAAAAGCAAATTTGCTTGATATCGGCTGCGGTGGTGGCTTTCCTTGCGTCCCGATTGCAATCGAATATCCTGAAATCAACGTAATTGGAATTGATAGCATAAGAAAAAAAATTAATTCTATTAATACCATAAAAGAAACTTTAAAATTTAACAATCTTTCTACTATTTGTGACAGAGTAGAAAATATTGGTAATAAGCGTTTTGATATAATAACCAGTCGCGCCGTTGCAGATTTAGCCAAAATATCAGAATATGCTCTTCCCCATCTTAAAAAAGGCGGATATTTTGTCGCATACAAATCTAAAAAGGCTTTAGAAGAACTTGAAGGCGCAAAAGAAGTTTTGAAAAAATTTAATGCCAATGTTGTGGATATTATCAACTATACTTTACCGCTGGAAGAAGTTTATGAGAGAAATCTGATTATTATCCGATATTTATAAAAAGTAGAGTTAGTTAGAGCCGAATGCTCTATATTTTTCTAAAAAATATGATATAATTAAAGAAAAAATAAGAAGCGAGGAATTTGATGTTAAAAAAAGGTTTTACTTTACAGGAATTGTTAATAAGTTTAGCTATTATCGGTGTAGTATCTGCGGTTGCACTGCCAAGCTTGATGAGCATTCAACCGGATAAAAGTAAAACCTTGTATATAAAAACATATAATACATTGGCAACACAAACCAGTGAAATACTAAGCGACCCGAGTTTATACTGGGATGATGGCTATAACAGTGCTGGAGAAGCTGAAAGCGTTGGCTTATATTCAGATGCACAACCATTAATTGCTCCATATAATAATGATAACAACTGTCGTTCTGGAAACAAATTTCCAGCGATTCTATCACATATATTGCATTTAAGTGGAACTCCAACTTATACAAATGCTTCTAGCGGTGGAACTAATACCGCAGATTTTAGAACTGCCGATGGTATCGACTGGCACTTTGAAACAAAAGAAGTTTCAATGAATATTCCCGGTGGACTGGGTTACCAAACTGACTTAACAATCAACATAAAACCAACAGACCACTCTAAAAATAATCCTTGTTTATACAGCACAACTTGTCTAAAACCAAATGAGTTTAAATTCATAATAGACAACGATGGTGGAATTCGTCCTGCTGACGCGTTAGGCATGGCTTATTTGCAAAACCAGACGGATACACGTTCAGGAGCTACTGATAGAAGCCTTGCTGCTCGAATTGTAGAAGAAGCAAAATCCGCAACGGATATTGACAAAATGTCTGCAGCTTTAACTAAAATTGTTGGAAAAACCTGCCCAACAACTAATACGACGACTGATACTACAAAATAGCAGGAAATCTTATTCAAATACTATAACAATGATTTATAATTGAGCTTTAAAATAAGCTATGGTTTTAGTCAAACCGTCTACAATATCAGTAGATGGCTGCCAGCTTAATTCTTTTTGAGCAATGCTGATATCTGGCTGTCTTTGAGTCGGGTCGTCAGACGGTAGCGGTTTATACACAATTTGAGATTTAGAATTTGTCAACTCAATAATCAGTTGTGCAAGTTCTAAAATCGTGCGTTCTGACGGGTTACCAAGATTAACAGGACCGCACAAGTTTGAATTCATCATCTTGATTAAACCGTCTACTAAATCATCAACGTAGCAGAATGAACGAGTTTGGTTACCTTTGCCATAAATAGTTATATCTTCATCCTTAAGAGCTTGCAATATAAAGTTGGAAACAACACGCCCATCATTTTGCGCCATATTAGGTCCGTAAGTATTAAAAATTCTAACAATTTTGGTATCAATATCCATTTGTCTGTGATAATCCATCATCAATGTTTCCGCACAGCGTTTACCTTCATCATAACAACTTCTTTTACCGATTGGATTAACATTTCCCCAATAATCTTCTGTTTGGGGATGCACTTTCGGATCACCGTAAACTTCACTGGTCGAAGCTTGTAATATCGTAGCCTTACATTCTCTCGCCAAATCCAACATATTAATTATGCCGAGAACAGAGGTTTTAATTGTTTTTACTGCATCATATTGATAATGAGGCGGACTCGCAGGACAAGCCAAATTATAGATTTGGTCAACTTCTGCAAAATATTCTTTTGTAACATCATGGCGCACAAGTTCAAAATGGTTGTCGCCGATAAATTTTCTTATGTTATCTTTTGAACCGGTAAAAAAATTATCCAAACAAATTACATCATTATTTTCATCTAATAATCTTTGACATAAATGTGAACCGATAAAACCGGCACCGCCCGTAACCAGAATTCTTTTCATAAACACCTCTTTGCCAATTCTAACATAAATAAGAGGCTTAAACAAATTATTATAATATTAGCAGTTTTGTAAATTTTTGTAAAAAAATGTAAATTTTTCTTGACACCATGTTCCATGAATTAAAAATTTATACTAACATGCAGGTATCAACTATCCCCAAATCTCCTCCCAAAATTAATAGAGAATAGTGATACTGGCTCAAAATTACGAGTCAGTTTTTCTTTTTTTTAAGGGGAGGTTTTCCCTTGCGGGACTTCACCTCACCCTAGCCCTCTCCTGTAAGGAGAGGGGATAACCAAGGCTTGTTAACATTAATCAAGCCTTGAATAAGTTTATAAAGAACGACTTTAGGTCATTCCCTCTCCTTACAGGAGAGGGTTAGGGTGAGGTATTTATTTATAAAAAAGCGTCTTAGCCCAACAACTCAGCCAAAAGCGTAGCATTTTCTTCTGCTTTAAGATTGTTAGAGATTCTATTGCGTTTAATATATACTCTCAATGCTTCTCTAATTAACTCACTTCTTGTTCTTTGTTCAGAAGAAGCGATATTATCCACTTTATTAAGAAAATCATTAGACATTGAAATCAATACTCTTGCCATATATCCCTCCAATACACTGATACTTTATTATATCATACAAATGATTTATTTCAAGAGTATATCAAGTTTATTGCAAGGGTGGAAGTTAATAATACCCTCTCCCCTACCCCTCCCCCAAGGGAGGGTGTCCGGAGGACGGGAGAGGGTGTTATCAGCTTTTCACATATTGTTAAGCAATGTTAAGCATTTTTAACAAAACATGGCAATTTTTGAGAAACACATGACTTTATATATATAAAGAGTATAAAAACGAGGAAAACTATCATGTCAGGATTTCATTTTTCATCCGTAAATCACGCAATGGTGAGCGAAAACCCAGGCGAATCAATAAACCTATTTTGGAACCAACAAATGGAGAAGAATAAAGCAAACGCAATATCATTCTTCACTCCAAACTTTGATGCTACAATCGGTTTTGAGTATCCTGAATTTGGCATGTTTGGTAATAATTTATTAAACCCAATGCTTGCTATTCAACAAACAATGCAATCATTCCAAAACGGTTCTTGGATGAACGGTTCAAATAATTTTGGTGGCTTTGGAAACTTCGGTGGATTTGGCAATTTCGGTTTCGGTTCACCTTGGGGCAACTTCCAATTCCCTTGGGCAAAACAAGATGGTCAAGGCGGAAGCGGTAAAACTGCAGAAGAAAAATTGCAATATGCTCAATATGACAAAATGAAAAAAATCTTAAATGAATATAAGAAAGTAGCAACTGATAGTGAAAAAGCCTACATTGAAGAAGCTATGTCAAAATCAGGCAAGATTGATGAAAAAATTAAAGCATTAAAAGATGTTGCAGCAAAATTAGATTCAAGTGTAATCAAAGAATCTTTGTTATCACTTGACCCTTATAAAACTCAATTGATTAAATCAGGTTACAAAGTTAGCAACAATGATGCCGACAAAACTTTGAAAACTAATTTAAAATTGGCTGCTGCAGACTTGAAAGCCGGTAAAGTTGATACATTGACTTCAAGCGTTATCACAAATGATAAAGAACCAAATATTTTAAATATCTTAAGCACTTGGAATGATACACACAACACTACAAGTGATAGAAACATTATTCGTTCAGTTGCTTCAAGCATTCCATCAAAGGCAGATGAACAAACAAATCATAAAAAGGCGGTAGAACATATTGCTAAATCGTTGTTAAGTTATGCAGAAAACATTAAGACCGGTTTTGATGCTGACGTTGATTTCTCTCAATTAGATAAATCAGCTGAAGAAGTTGCAACAGCTTGGGCAGATGCAAGTAAAAACTTCAACAAAGATAATGTAAACAAACTAGCTGCTAAAGTTGATGATTTGTATGCAAGATTACGTTTAATTGAAGCTGAAAAAATCAGAAACAGCATTCAAAAAGACTACAAATTTGTTAATGATATGACAGGTAAAACAATCGTTGATGATAATTTGATTATTAAAGAAACTGAAAAAGATTTGAAAGCAGAAGGAATTACACCTCCTGCAAGCAGAGATGCAGTTCCTTCTGGAAATAGAGATGAAAGAGCTGTTTCAGACCTTGACGATAAACCTGTAGATGAACAAATTGCAGGACTTACTCAAGAACAAGAAATTGCTGAAACAAATGTAAAAAAAGGCATCTATAAAAGCAAAAGTTCGCAAAATGAAAAAACTCATCTATACATGAAAAAAGACGACAAACTTGTAGAACTTAAAGATGTTGTAAGTATTGATAAAGACAACAGCTGCAAAATGAAAGACGGAAGCACTAAGAAACTGGCTGACGTTGAAAAAGTTGAAGTTTCACCTAGTGAAATTAAACAATACAATGCAACATTAAAGAAAATTGAAGAATTAAAAAATGACGGCAAACTTGTTAAATGTCCTACAAATCTTCCAACTTGGAACAAAGCAGGTGTGACATTGTATTGGTCAAAAGGCAAAAAGGCTGACGGTTCTCACCAATGTTTTGTAGTAATGGGCAATGAATTGAAGCAAATTGACTGCAAATATGTTGACAAAAACGGTAAAATCGTAATGGAAGACGGTACAACAAAAGACATTACAGAACTAACAGAGAATGATTGCAGCCCTGCAAACAGTTCTAGCATTTTGGCAACAGATGAGTCAAAACCAACTGCACCAGCTGCTGATAAAGAAAGCAAGGATGATGCGACAGTTGCCTCTAGCGATGATGACAAAAAAGGCAAGGAATATGGACAACAATTAGCAAAATTATCATCAGGTCTTACATATAGAAGCGAAGAATTACAAATTATTGATATTTTAGATAATAATATTAATGCAAATAACGTTACAGATGTTATATACGGTTATAGAACCAGCTCTTATAGATGCGCTTCCCCTGGTATTATTGAACAACTTTGCGGAGAACAAGGTGACGATGCTCCTAAAATAAAAAATATCAGACATATCATTGATGCATTATTAGAAGCTGCTAAAAAACATGGCATAACTAATACCCCTGAATACAGAACACTTCAAAAATATGTTGATGATATTGGTACTGCAGAAGAAGTTGCTAACGGTTCAAAAAAATATGACGAAAATGAACAATGGGAATCTTGGGCTATCTTTGGACAAGCAGAAGCAAAAGTTATTGATAAGCTACTGAATAAGTTATGCGTTGATGTTCGTAATAAAGAAAAGAAAGAAACTAAAGGAATTGAATTTTAAATAATCAGTGCGCTTCGCGCACCACGGAAATAAATTAGATGTAAGATTTGGTATGATGAAAAATTGCCGAAGCCACAAGCTTCGGCTTTTCTTTTGTGTTTTACATTTACCCTTGCGGGACAACACCTCACCCTAGCCCTCTCCTGTAAGGAGAGGGAATGACCTAAAGTCGTTCAATTATTACAAAGCTTTTGTTTTTAAATTAACAAGCCTTGGTTATCCCCTCTCCTTACAGGAGAGGGCTAGGGTGAGGTGAAAACCCACAATAGTACAGCTTTAACATGTAACAAAAACTTAACATTCCCTCAAAATCAGTCAATTTTTGGCTCGAAAAATACTTTATTAATATATAGGGAATAATTAAGGAATTAGGAGTTTAAATTATGGCAATAGGCGCAAGAGATTACATCGACAAACTACTCGTAAAAAAATATGCAGACGAAAAAGTTGATAACCATGAAGCAATGGAATCAATGGTTAATCCGGAAAAAATGCTTGAAGCTATGAACGATGTTGCAAACATTCAACGTAACATGTTTATGCTTTCTCAAAAGCTTTGTTCTACTTGTTATGCGATTAACGCAAGAGCTGCAAGATATCAGAAAAAAGAAGTCGGAGAAGGATAGACTTTTGAGTTAATAACACCCTCTCCCGCCTTCGGCACCCTCCCCCAAGGGAGGGAACTAAAGTCGTTCGATTAATACAAGTTAACCTGTATTAATTTAACGCAAGTTACTCCCTCCCTTGGGGGAGGGTGCCGAAGGCGGGAGAGGGTGTTATCAGCTTCCCTCAAACATTTTTATCCACAACAACTTTATGCAATCCGCGTGGATGGTCAACATTGCGTTTTAGCTTCAACGCTATTTCCAAAGCCAACTGCTGACAAATCAAAACATCCGCAAACATTTGTTGAATTTCGTTTTCACAAACAATATTTATATTATAATCAGGCTTAATTTCATCAGAACAAGGCCCGATAATAACAAGTCTAGGATTATAATCGGCTTTAATTTTTTGAAGATTTGAAACAGAACGTTTTGAAATTTCATCAACTGCAATATAAATTAATGCACCTTTATTATTAAACACAGCAACATGCCCGTGCATAAATTCACCCAAAATAGCTGCACTAATATTTTTATAAGAAGTTTCTTTAATCTTCAAACAAGCTTCTTTCGCTAAAGAATACGAAATACCGTCTGCCGTTATTACAACAAGATTTTCTTTTGACAAATAATGTGCAAGTTCTTTAATATCGTTACGTCTTGCTAATGCTTTTTCTATAATAATCGGAAGACTAAACAATGATTTTTTATATTCACTTGTTGCGTCCAGCCCATGAACATTTTCAACAAGTTTTAATGAAATTAAAATCAAGCACAACATCTGCGATGTAAAAGATTTTGTTGCAGCAATACCTTGCTCAATACCTGCATAGCAAGCAACTTTGTAATCACACATTTTCCAAATTGTTGACTCTTCATTGTTTGTAATACAAAGTGTCGGCAAGTTTGAAAGCGATTTAACTTTTTCCACAGATTTAAGCGTATCGCTTGTTTCACCTGATTGAGTAATAAAAATATAAAGTGTGTTTTCATCATGTGGAATAACGTTTTTCAGCAAAAATTCGCTTGAATAAATCGCACGCGATTCAATTTTGGAAAATTTTTCCAACAAATCAACCGCAAACCTTGCGCAATGATAAGAAGAACCACTCGCAACAAGAACAATTTTTGTAATATTTTGTGGTAAATCCAGTTTCAATTCACCTGTTTCAGAGTTAATGTATTTCATCAGGATGTAGGGAACAATTTTGGCTTGTTCAGCGATTTCTAATTCCATGTTTGTTTTTGGTTTCTTGTTAAACATTGCTCTCCTTGTTTTTAACATTTTAGGGTAGACATCAACACCTCACCCTAGCCCTCTCCTGTAAGGCGAGGGAATGACCTAAAGTCGTTCAATTATTACAAAGTTTTTGTTTTTAGTTATTGTTGGGCTAAAAGCCCAACCTACTACATTAGATTGCTTGGGTGAGGTGCCTGCTTCACCACCTTTATTTTAACATATCGGTGACGAAGATGCCATACAAACAACCTCATTTATTCCATGTTTTTTCAAAATCTTAATCATTTCTTCAAACGTAGCACCCGTTGTACAAATATCATCCAAAATCAAAACAGGCTTTTTCAGGTCTTTTGAAGTATCAATTTCAAACGCTTCATACAAATTCGCAAGTCTTTCCTTGCGTGTAAGCTTGTATTGCGGTTTTGTATCTTTAACCCTCTTTATTAACTCAAAATTTGGTGTCAAATTCGCCATTTTGCAAAATTCTTCCGCCACAAGTTCCATGTGATTGTATTTTCTTTTCTTGATACGATTTAAGTGCAATGGTACTGCAACTACCTGAAAATCACGCTTGTCATCCAGTCTTTCCCAATACTCATACATAAATTTTGCCAAATAGTGCGCTAATTCTCTTTGATTATGATACTTTAGACCTCTAATCAGCTTCTGCAAATTCTTATCATAATTTCCGGCACAAAAAATATTTACACCTTCTATTATTCGCTCCGCCCTGATATCGTTGAATGACAATGAGTCGTAACATTTCGGACACATTTTTAGCGAATATTTAGAGGACGAGCAGAAATAACATTTCTTTCTGTAAATTAAATCTAAAAGGGAAAGTAGGAATTTTTTCATGAAAACTATTATAACATGATTTGTTGTTAATTTTCATTTTACCCTTGCGGGTTTTCACCTCAATTCCTTTACATGTCTTAACAAACCAAGTAAAAACAGCAATTTTTTGTTACAAATATACTTTATATAAATGTAGCAGGTTTAGAAGGTAATATTGTGACTGTTCAAACTCATCACAATTTCATAGGTAATCCTAATTTTTCTCAGGTAAATTTCCGAGAAGCACCAACTCCTGCGCCAATTTTAGCTAAACCTATTAACACCGTAGAAAACGCAATCAACAATACAGTTGATACTTTTGTTAAACAACCGGAGGATGAAGAAAAGAAAAAATCCAACAAAACCGCTATTACCGTAGGCAGTACTGTACTTGTTTTGACAGGTTTAGTTGCACTTTTAAACCCTAAATTTTCGGGCAAATTCGTCAACAAAATGAAAACCATGTCATCAGAAGCCAATGCGAAATTAGAAAAAAACAAGGGCAGTTTGGTTAAGACAAAGTTCTATAAAGCAAGCGAAAAAACTTTAGGCAAAGTTGCTGACTTTTTACAATTCACAAATACCATGAACGGTTGGAAAGATATCGGTTTCAAAAAACTTTGCACAGAAACAAAAGGTGTTAAAACGGTCATGACAAAACCGCATAAAACTATTACAAAGTGGTTTGACTCTTTAGGCAGACATACAGTTTTTGGCAAATATAACAGTGCAAATAAAAAATTAGATGAATTGAACGGTCTAATTAAATTCTATAAAAATAAGCTTCCAATATCCGAACAAAAAAAACTTGAAACAAAATTAAACGAAATTAAATCCGTAAGCGAATATTTTTCTAAAAACCAAACAGCTACACGTCTTGAAAATCAAGAAAATGTGATGTCAAATTTGGAAAAGGATTTTTACGCTAAAACAAAAAACTATTTTGGCGATATGTGGCACGGCAAAGGTAAACGCAAAGAAACCTTCCAAAAAAATATGACTTTCTGGGCTGAAGATATGCTCATGCCGGAAAGAAATAAACTTGAACAAAACGGTATTAAGGTTGTAGATAAGATTATGGGCGACGGTAAGGCTCAAAAAGGTACTTATCACGAAATCATGGAAATTTTGGAACCACATGTTTCACAAGAAGAAAAGGCTTTATTGGAAAAGAATTTAGCCAAAGCAAATAAAAAATTAAGGAAAGCAAATCATAGCGAATGCGTAGAATACTTTGACAAAAAACGTGATTTGGTATTAGGCGGAGCTCCGACTGATATCTTGACCGCCTTATTCGGTCTTGGCATGAGTGGCATTGCAATTGGAACTGCCGACAACAAGGATGAACGTATTTCACGTTCTTTGACAGTTGCCTTTCCTGCTATTGCAGGGTTAGGAACTTCAATGGCATTGACAGCAATGCTGTTTTCAGGAGTTCAAGGTATGATATACGGCTCACTCGCTTCAATCGGATTAAGTAAAATCGGAAGTACGGCTGATAAATTAGTAACAAAATACAGACATCCTGCGGAGGTGAACAATGCTTAACAAATTGATTGAACAAATTGTTGAAATCTATTATTCAATGTTCCAAGAACCTTGCTATGTGAAAGTTGAAATTTTTTGGTATTAATTCAATACTCTATACAAACCGACAGCAACATGCTAATATAAACATATAAGAAATATCTGATAATCAGGAGAGCTTATATGAAAAAACAAGGCTTCACACTAATGGAATTGTTAATAACCTTAGGTATTGTTGGCGTCGTTTCAGCACTTACGATTCCGGCTTTAGTTACAAGTACTAGGAACAAAGCAAACGCTACAAAATTATCATCTGCAATTTTAAATATTGAAAATGCATTTACTAATGCGATAACACAAGAAAATGCGGATAATTTATATGACACAAATATGTGGTCAGAAGATAGAATCAATGCAACAGAAGGTGATAAAGACTTGTTTGCCGAACGTATCGGACAATATTTAAGATTAAGCGGATATGAAAACAGTGACAATGATTTTTATGGAACAAGTCAAACTTGCGCTATGTCAGCAAGCGGAAGTACAAATAAAAATGCTTGTAGTGCCAGTGGTCAACGTTTTGGCGGAAGCGGACAAATGTTTACACTTAAAACAATTGATGGCGTAGCTGTCCACATAAGAACTTACAAGCACACCAATGACGAAATAGCAACCCAAAAAGCTGCCGCTATTTCAGAAGGTTGCTCATATTATACAAACGCTGCCGATATCATTATTGACGTAAACGGAAAAGACTCACCAAACACTTTCGGGCGCGATATTTTTTGGTTTGAAGTCGGTGAAAACGGCATTCTTTATCCAAACGGAAGCAAAGATGTTGCTCGTGTAGAACCACAACAAGGACGCTGGGACGAAAATTCTGTAGCAGCCTGTAATAACTCAAGCAAAGGGAGTGAAGAAGGACTTAGAGGTATTGGTTGCGCAGGACGTGTAGTTGCTGACGGATACAAAATTAATTATTAATTCAATAAATAAAAAAAGTCGGATTATCATTAAAAAGTAATCCGACTTTTTATCAATTTTTATTATTAATCCTTCTTCAAATACTCTACAACCCTTCTCAATGCAATTGAACGGTGCGAAATCTGATTTTTTTCGTCCTCGCTTAGCTCTGCAATCGTTCTCGTATCACCTTTTACTAAAAATATCGGATCATAACCAAAACCATTACTACCTCTTGCCTCCGTTGTAATTGAGCCTTCGCAAATCCCTGTAGTTGAAAATTCTACTTCTCCATTGGGATTGATAAGAGTCATGCAGCAAGCAAAATGCGCATTTCTACTTGTCTTACCTTCCATTTCTTTTAAGACTCTTTCAATTCTTTTGGCAGGAGTTTCAGCATATCTTGCTGAATAAATCCCCGGCGCACCACCTAGCGCATCAATACAGAGCCCTGAATCATCCGCAAGTACCCAAGTTTTAGTGAGTTCCCAAGCCGCTTTAGCTTTTATTAAAGAATTTTCTTCAAACGTTTTGCCATCTTCAATCGGATCAAAACCATCAGGTGGTAAAATAAACTCCAAACCACTTCCTGCAACTATTTCATTAATCTCTTTAACCTTATGAGCATTTGATGATGCTAAAACTATTTTCATACTTCTAATTCTCTTTTTTAAAATAATAAACCAATTCTTTTTCCGTATCCAAAGCCTGACCACCTTTATTGAAAAGTTTTATCGGCAAACCCATTTTAGCCAGTCTGTACAAAATACTGACCTTCAAAACTTCCAAACCGTATTTGCAAGAACGCACAAAATTGATAGATGAAGCCTCTTTAAAATATTTTGTCGGACAAGAAATTTCACCGATTTTAAATCCGTTATACAAAATCAAAGCAAGCATTTCGTTATCAAAAATAAAATCATCACTGCAATCTTCAAGCGGAAGTTTTTCCAAAATTTCTCGCGTGAATCCTCGAAAGCCTGTGTGATATTCGGACAATTTTTCACCAATAACTACATTTTCAAACTCTGTTAAAAATCTGTTTGAAACATATTTGTACAAAGGCATACCGCCTTTCAAAGCGGAATGTCCGAGCATTCTTGATGCGATAACAGCCTCGTACTCACCAAACGCCATCATAGACGCCATTGCAGGCACGAGTTTTGGTGTGTATTGATAATCAGGATGGAGCATGATAACAATATCCGCCCCTGCTTTTAATGCCGCGCGGTAACAAGATTTTTGGTTTGCTCCATAGCCTTTATTTTTTTCGTGAACTATTGTCGTGATATTAAGTCTTTTTGCGACTTCCTTCGTTTCATCAAAAGAGAAATCGTCGACAAGAATAATCTCGTCGACGAAATTTTGATAAATCTCATTATAAGTCTTTTCTAAAGTCTTTTCTGCATTGTATGCAGGCATAATTACTACAACTTTTTTGTTGTTAATCATTTTTTACCTGAATACTAACTTTCAACAGCTTCTTCTTTAACTTCAGAGTTTCTGATAGTTTCTTTGCTTCCTGCAGATAAAGCTTTGTCTTTGAATTTTTGTACTTGTCTTGACAATTTGTCAGCCAACAAATCAATACTTGCATACATAGATTCTGCAGATTCTTCGCAGTGAACAACACCTGTGTTCATTTTGCAAGAAACTTCAGCCACGTGTTTTCCTGTCGCAGCAGGGTTTTTAATTACAGAAAGAACTACATCAATACCTGTAATTTGATCGTAGTGAGTTGCTACCTTACCGATTTTTTCCTTTACATAAGCCTTGATAGCATCTGTAATCTCAATGTTTTTACCGTTTACGTGTATATGCATTTACACCTCCTAATGTACTACCTTTCTATTGTACAACATTTAAACCAATTTTTAAAGTGCTTTGTTGACAAAATTATTCTAAAATTTGCGGTAGCTCAACATTTGGCGTGCCTATTGTTCTAACAAGTTCTAAAACTGCTGCTTTCATTTGGCATCTTTGAGCAGTTGCGCTAAAGAAATCACTGTAAAAACATCCTTCACACACACAACCTCTTTTATAGCATTCTAATGCAGTAGGCGTCCATCTTTTTACAGCAATAGCTCTCCCCATATCACGACTCTTGAACACTTATTCCTCCCGAAAATTATATTTTTATTTGTGATTAATTCTATTTACCGTTAAGGCTCTCAATCCCTAACCCATATTTCTATTATATGGGTTAAGAGTGTATTTACAAGCCACATTTGGCTAATTGTAACAAAATCTTAAAATATTGCATTTTCTTATAATCATTGCCATTGCGCGTTTTTGGACATGCTAAAGCTACATAGTTACATGGTTTTAGCGTTTTAAATCATGCTTAAGCCATGCCATGAGCATGTTTGCATGCATTTTAAAAAGAGTTAAGTTTTGTAACGAAGTTGGCATGTTGTGAGAGAAAGTGATTGGATTTGGTAGAATTAATGAGTTTAGTTGAAAATTGAAAGTGGAAAGTTGTTTTAAAGATTTTTGTAAAAAATATGCGCTAAAATTTCATATTCGGACTAAAAATAAAAGTTAATAGAAAAGCTGGATCCTTCACGCTAATCGCGTTCAGGATGACGCGGCGCGGCTCTACTGACGTGGCGTCATTCTGAGGTTCGATTAGAACCGAGGAATCCAGCCTTTTATTAACTATTTTTTCTTTTATCATAATTAAAAAAGACATCATATTTACTTTTCCAAAATCATCCTTAAAAATATACAGCCGACCAATTCTTTTAACAAGCGAAACAAAAATAATAAAACTATGAAAAAATTACTAAGTATATTTTTAATGCTGATTCTTACATTTCCTGCATTTGCTGCGACCTTCCAAGGCGGAGTTGCAGAACAAGGTACTGCAAATTCAAGCAGAATTATTGATAAACAAACAGGGCAAGGTATTGGCGGAGCTAATATCCATTTGCCAAAACAAAATTATTCAACGAGAACCGACCAAGAGGGCTATTTTGAGCTTGATACACAAATCAACGGTCCAAGTATCATGTCTGTTCAAAAAGAGAACTACAAGCCGTTTACAATGACCATAAACGACAAAACTCTGAATGCGCCGATTGTAGTCGGTATTGAAAAATCTAATGCATCAGGTCAAGCAATTGATACAAATATGTACCATTTGGGTGACAACAATTTTTCAGAGCTTTCCGCAAATGCAGGAGAGTTTAACATGCAGTCAATCGGACCTTTCTATACCAAGAGTTTTACACTCCGGAATATAAATTTAGCAAAGCCTGTTTATTTAGTAATCGGTTCAATCATAGGTATTGATACCGCAATGGCACGTTCTATGGGACAGAATCGTATTCCAAACGCATTTGCGTCACCGCCGGAAGTTTATTTTAACGGAAATAAAATTTCTGAAATTCAATTAAACGGCGATGGTCAAAGAATTAAGCTTCCACCAAATCTTATACGCAAAAATCAGGTAAACGAGATTACGATTAAAACTGGTAGAAACCTTATGCAGACGGCATACATTGATTATGATGATATTGAGTTTATGAATTTAATTATTGAGAATTAAAGTTAATAACACCCTTATTTACCTAGCGCATGCGCTTTATCGGTCGTACTCTTGATTACATCGTAGAAAAGTTTTTCTGTATTATTTTCATCCATGCAATCAACGCCAACTCTTGTACAGCCGCCTTTTGTTGCAACGTTAGCAATCAACTCTTCCATAGGAATTTCTCTATGCAAAGCCATTTTTGCAGAACCAATTGCTGTTTGGATACTCAAAAGCAAAGACTTTTCATAATCCAAGCCCAATTTTTCGCCCGCTCTTGCAATTTCATTAATAACTTTATAGAAAAATGCAGGGCCTGAACCTGAAATCGCCGTAACAATATCAATTTGGGCTTCATTATCTACAACAATACATTTGCCGATTGTAGAAAGAAGTTCTTTAATAAATTCCAAATCGTCTTTCTTAGCATTTTTTCCGCCAACCATGCCGCTCATACCTTCTCCAACAAGAGCAGGCGTGTTTGGCATAACTCTAATAACTCTTGTGCCATTAGGAAGTCCTGCTTCCAATTTTTCTGTCGTAACACCTGCTGCAATTGATACAACAAGTTTTTCAGAATTGATATAAGGCGAAATTTCCGCCAAAACATCTGCAACCTGATTTGGTTTTGTTGCAATAAAGATTGTTTCAGCATTCTCGGCTAATTCTTTATTGTCAGAAATAACTTTTATTCCCAAAATTTTTGACTTTTCTTCCAATAAATCTTTTTCAGCCTGAGTAGCAATCAATTCTTCAGGTTTTGCAAAACCCGTTTTGATTAGACCTTTAATAATTGCGCTTGCCATTTTGCCTGCGCCTACAAAACCGATTTTATAATTAGCCATTTTTATTCACCTCTCTTAAGATTATTTATTCTTCTTATCAGCCAATTCGCTATCCATTCTCAAGAAAACCGGTTTGATGTTTTCTTTATCAATCAAATGTCCTGCTTTTAAGCTGTCACAAGTAATATCATCCAACTTAACGCTCAAATCATAAGACAATTGTTCTGCCATAGATTTTGCAATATTTGGACAGTAGGGATAAATCAATGACGCAATAACTGTCATAACTTGCAATACGTTAGTTAAAACAACTCCGCATCTTTCCATGTTGCCTTCTTTAGCCAAAGTCCAAGGCGCATTGTCCGTAACATATTTATTCGTAATATCAACCAATTCGATAATTTTTTGAGCAGCTTCCTGAACTTCAAAATAATCGAAATGATGTTTTACTTCTTTAACAGTTTCTAAAGCTTTTTCAGCCAATTCGTTTTTACCTAAAAATTCAGGCTTAATATCACCTTCAAAATATTTAACAAGCATTGAAAGAGTTCTGTTTAACAAGTTGCCCATTGAGTTTGCAAGATGTGCGTTAACTTTTTCTTTAAAGTCTTCATCAGAGTAGTTGCCATCTTTTCCGCAAGGCGCAGCAGATGCCATATAATATCTGAACGGATCAGGAATATCCAAGTTGAAAGCTTCCAAAACGCTTGTCGGAGAAATTACGTTACCTAAAGATTTTGACATCTTAGTTTGGTCAATTGTAATCCAACCGTGTGCCAAAATATGTTTAGGAAGCGGTAAGTCCAAAGCCATAAGAATTGCAAGCCAGTAAATGCTGTGGAATTTCAAAATGTCTTTTCCGATAACTTGAACATCGGCAGGCCAAAGTCTTTCAAATTTTTCATCACTTCCGTCAGGGTCATAACCGATTGCCGTAATATAGTTTGAAAGTGCGTCAATCCATACATAAATAACTTGTGAAGGGTCATCTAAAACAGGAATACCCCAGCTTACGTTTGTATTAACACGAGAAACAGAAATATCTTCAATATTTTCTAATTGGTTCAAAACTTCATTTGCACGGAATGAAGGAATAATAAAATCAGGGTTTGTCTTGATATGTTTAATAATCGCGTCTTTGTATTTTGTTAATTTAAAGAAATAGTTTTCTTCTTCAACAACTTCCGGTTTCTTTTGGTGGTCTGGACAAAGTCCGTCTTCTGTCAAATCTTTTTCGCTTAAAAATGCTTCACAGCCTGAACAATAAAGACCTGTATAAGAGTGTTTATAAATATCACCCTTTTCAACAAGTTTTTTGAAAATCTTTTGAACAACTTTTTCGTGCTGTTCGTCAGTTGTTCTGATAAATTGAGAATAATTAATATCTAAAGCTTTCCAAGCGTCTTGGAATTTTTGAGCGTTCATATCGCAAAATTCTTTTGGTGAAATACCTTTTTCTGCAGATGTTTTTTGAATTTTGATACCGTGTTCGTCAGTACCTGTCAACATGTAAGCATCTTCACATCTTTGAGTAAAATGTCTGAAGATAACATCCGTAAGTATTTTTTCGTAAGCGTGTCCGATGTGCGGTGCGCCGTTTACATAGTCAATTGCAGTTGTTGTGTAAAATTTTGCCATATCTTAAATCCCCTTATTTATTAATAATGTTAAAAAAATTATAACATAAAATAGAAACACGGCTAAATACGAAAAATAATCCTTAAGAGCTATATAAAAGACATTTACAAAAGTTTAAAATATACATATAGATATTAAAGAAAGTGTGTGTGAGATTATGATTCAACCTGTAAATGCCTTAACCCCTAAGGTTTCATTTAAGGGGCAGTATTCAGAATTCCAAAATCCTGTTAACAGACGGATTGAAAAACGTTTAGCAATCCTTAATGCAGGCGGAGTATCTGTTGCAACAGGAGCAGTGACAACGGCAATAGCCAGAAGTTATACATCTTCTTGGAAACATGCAAGTTGGTTTGGTTTGGGAGCAACTGCAATAACTATGTTATTTGTTTGCCCGAGATTTATGTATAAATCAGGCATAAAATCTTATACTAAAGAAAAAGAATTGGATGTTTTCACCAAAGAAAAAGAAGTTCAGAAAAAACTTTTGAATGATGTAGATGAAGCAATTGAACATCATAGCGATGATTTGCATGACAAGTTGGAAAACTATTCCAAAACAAAAATTGCAGATGAAAAAAATCCGAATAAAACTGTAAAAATCGGTTTGCCATAAAAAATCTACTGAAAATTTAATACTATTTAACTAAATTTCTTATACGCTAGAATTGTTGAAAAAATTTTTTGCTTTTGTTACAATTGACCTACCGAACTTAATAAAAATTTACTTTACATATCTTAACAGACGGGGATATTTAGGCAAGTTTTTTTGTGTGTGGGTGTTTGTATATATAGAACAATTTATGTGTGTAAGGAGTTATCTATGAAGATTAACGCAATAGGTACTGATTATTCTGCTATCAGAGCGAGAAATGCAAAGAGTGTAAAAGCGACCAAAGGACAACCCCAAGAAATTGATGTACCTAAAGGAATGACAAAGATTTCTTTTAGAGGCGGTAATCCTAATCACGTTGCGCACTGGGTAATGGAAGAACCTTTACTTGGCGCAAAAGGCGGTGGTGTTGGTACAGTATCCAACGATTACAACTCACTTAATGTTGTTGACTCCAATACACAAGGTAAAACTGTTAAATTCATGCCGTATTATAACGGTAAGAAAATATACGATAAAGGCGGAGAACTTGTAACAGACGTACAAGTACATAGAGTTCCTAATAATCTACCGGACGGACACCCTCTAAAAGGTAAAGAAGGAACACCATTCTTTACAATGCAAGATTTGGATAAAAAATCTATTCCTGAAATCTTATCTAAAGAAGGCGACTATTTCTTGTTAGACGAAGTTAAAACTTCTACAATGAATTGGGGTTTGGAAAAAGAATCTAAAATTGGTTTATACAAAGTAAGATTAACGGAAAATTTAAAAAAGAAAGCTCCAAATGTTGATTTCTTCTTGGTATTTTCAGATGCAACCGCATCAATGACTAAACCTTACGCAGACGGAAGCTATTCTAGCAGCACAAAATTGTTATCAAATTCTTGGAAGGGTGATGCTTACGCAAAAGCAAGTAAAGCTTGCCAACAATTAATGGATGCTTCAAGCCAAGCTGTTAACGGATTTGACCCTAAACATATTATTTGTTCCGATGGTCAAGCTGCATATTTAATTCAAAACGCAGCGATTGCTAACGCTAATGGCGAAAGCTATTGGAAAGATAAATTTTTATCTGAAATCGGTCACAATTTAGGTGACGGTTACATTCAAGGTACTTCAGCAAAAAGTATGATTGTAAACCTTGGTGCAACACCAGAACAAATTGAAGCAATTACAAAAGATCCAAAATATTTAGAAGCTTTACAAACAGGTCAAGAAGAAGCTTTCTTGAAAAAAACAATTTTGAAAGATTTATTAAAAGGTTCTGACAGCGTAAATGCAATGTCAATTCCAATCTATTATGCTAAAAAAGATTATGTTCCAATGTTTACAACTGTATCAGAAGGTTACTACGAAACATTGCTAAACAACCCTGAAATCACTCCTGCAATTCAAAAAGACTTGATTGAATTGGATAAATTGGGTAGATTTAAGGGACTTACAAACCCATTAAACGACCCTAGTTTAGCATATTATGAAAAACTCGGTTTACCGGGATTCAAAACTGATTCAAAATTAAAAACTGCGGACGGTAAAGAAGTTACAATTAAAGCGTTTGACGCATTCAGTAAAGATAAAACTTCTCTAAAAGACATTAGAGAAGCTAAAAAAGAATTAAAATTGAATTTGTTTGACAGATTAAGCGGTGCTTACGAAAAAGCTCAAGCTTGGGATGCTAAAAAAGGCGAATGGATGAAAGAAGGTTCAGGTTTGTCTTTGATAGCTGCAGGTAAAGCCGACGCAAAAGTAAAAGTTCACGGCAATATTGACAAATCTTATATCGACAAATTGAAAAAAGGCGAAGATATCAAATTAGCAGTAAGCTGGGGACGTGGTGACTTCCAAAAAGCAATGGATACAGTTATGGATGCGTTTGAAAAATATGCAAACAAAGACCCTAACACATTGCTTGTAATGGGCGGACCTCTTGATGAATCAACACCTGATTATAAAGTAATTACAGAAAAAATTAAGAAGTTAAACGAAAATCCAAAAATTAAAGGCAGATTTGTATACTTGGAAGGTTTTGCTCCCGGTACTGCATTAGCTTCTGCTGCTGATGTTTCACTTCTTCCTTCAAGAACTGCACCTTGCGAACTAACTGACTTGGAAGCTAAAAAGAAACTTTGTACTCCAATCGTTACAAATGCTCAAGGTTTGGCACAAAAGAACTTTGACCCTGATATTGCAGGTGAAGCAAAATTAGCAGACGGTTTTAAAACAAAACACGAATTCTTCACACCATTAGAAACTTGCCTTGAAGACGGTGTAGCTTCTCCTGAAGCAAAACAAAAATTCTTAAAAACAAAAGAAAACATTTCAAAAGAATTAAAACAAACTTACAAATTGAGAACAGGCAATGAATTATCAGAAGAATTGTTAGCTAAAAAATTAAAAGATAACCAAAAATATCAAAGCGCAGTTAAAAATTTGCGTGACTCAATTGTTTCTGATGAATTGGTTGACTGCTTAGATAGAGCGTTAAATAAATATAGAAATGGCGATGTTGCAGAAAGAATTTTACATAACCAAGTAAACATGAACACAAGCTGGGAAGGCAATGGTTGGTTAAGCAAAACAAACAAATCTTCTGCTGAATTATACAGAGAATACCACATCAGAAACAACGGCAAAAATCTTTCTAAAGAAGACTTGATTAAACTTGATTTTTCAGGATTAACAGAAGGCGAAAGAACCGGTTCCGGTATTAAAAAAGGCGGAATGAAAAGATGGTTCAAAGCTAACAAAAAAGCTTCCATTATCACTGCCGGTGTTTTAGGTCTTGCTGGATTAGGTTATGCAGGATATAAATCCGGCTGGCTTTCTCCAAGATTTGAAGAAGAAAAGAAAAACGGACACTTGTCTTGTGTAGGATAAAATTTGTAACGGTCGATTGAGAAACTCAATCGACCGTTTATTATTAACATCGAAAGGAGTAGTATAAATGAGAATTGCACCAATTAATGAAATGAATTCAAGTTCAGGTATGAATTTTCGAGGTCTTTGGGGAAAAGAAAAAGTAACAGCAAATTACGATGAAACAATGGGTTACGAAAAAACTGAAAGATTTTATTATCCGTTTTTGGATGAAAGTGCTGACGAAATAAAAAAGGTACAAGAAAAATATACAAGAAATTCTGTCAACTATAATGGCGGACAATACACAATGGACTACTTTGAAAAATGCCATGTAAATGACAAATTGAGATTTACGAAATCAGAATGGGAACAATATTCTCACAACAAGTCCGGTATTGATAAGCAACTTAAATCCATAATTGAAACATCATTAAAAATGTTAAATTTAAAACATTATATAATTAAATAACATTAGAGCCGGTTATTATACCGGCTTTTTTTCATGCTAAAATACTTTTATGATTATAAAAACATTTGTAGAACCACCTATTGATAATAACAATTACTTGATAATTGATGAAGAAACTAAAGAAGCAGCGTTAATCGACTGTTCTTCCATTGATGACAGAATTGATGAAGAGATTGAGAAACAAGGCGCAAATTTAAAATATATTTTACTAACTCACGGACACTTTGACCACATTGCAGGCATTCGTCCAGACCGCTTCAAAAGTAATCCGCAAGTTGTTATGCACAAAGCGGATTTAGATTGGCTAAACAATGCAAACCAATATTTGCCGATGTTTGGCATGCCGGAAATAACAATTCCTAAGGTTGATATTTTTGTAGAAGATGGTGATACAATACAACTCGGTTCTTTAGAAATAAAAGTTTTGCACACTCCGGGACATACTCAAGGTGGAGTTTGCTATTTAGTTGACGGAAATTTATTTTCAGGCGACACAATTTTTAGAGAAGCAGTCGGACGCTGTGACTTGGAAGGTGGAAATTTCAATCAAATCGTAGAAAGTATTGAAAATAAAATATTTACATTACCCCCTGAAACAGTAATTTACCCCGGACACGGCAATATTACTTCGGTTGAATGGGAAAAAGAACATAATAGATTTTTATAAAAAATTTAATTGTTAGATTAAAACTGCGGGAGCGCACACCTTATTTGTCAAAAAATACAAGTTAAAAGTTGTTCTTTTAATACGACTACATTACTTTGTTAGTCTTGATTTTAATTCATCATAAAATTTCATGTTAGGTTCAGAATAGCCATCAATTTTTTCTAACCATGTAGGAAGATTTGCTAAAACCGCTTTGTCATTGAAAAGATTTTCATAGTTCAAAACAGTTTCTGCGATTTCATATTGTTCGTAAAATCCCATATTTTCTATAATTTGTGGCAAACGATACATTACCTCTTTATTTGAATACAATCTTTTTTCAGATAAAACTTTATCAAGAAGGTCTGATCTTAATTGATAAGTGTTTTTATTGCTAAAACTCATAAACCATTCTAATTTTGTAATGTTATCAATAAGCTTTTTATCAGAAATTATTTCATCTTTGTCCAACATTTTAGAAATATAATTTATGTCTTCTGACCTTTCTGATTGTTTAAGAATATCTGGAAGTTTCTTTACTACAGCTTTATTATTGTATAATCTTCCATCACTAAAAACCTGATCTACCAACTTGTATCCCATTTCATTCTTGCTATAACCGAGCAAAAGACCTAAATTATTGGCTACTTCTGAATTTTGAATTTCTGGATTATTAAGATATTTTCTAAGTAAAGATTTTCTGAATTTTAAATTATCATTGTCTGTTGTCTCTAAAATGTAACCTAATGCACCATTTAGATTATCGTTTTTGTAAAATTTTCCATTTGATAAATACAAATCTAAAAACTCATTAATATTATGAGATTTTTCAGGAGTTTCTATAGAATGTATAGCTGAGGTAATACCACTACTGTACATTCCTTTGCCATCAAGCAAAAATCTGTTTCTATATAATTCTGGAGTGTCAAAAAATCTATTAGCCAAATCAAATTTTCGTTTGTTATCTACACTTTCAACAATACGTGCAATATTATGTTTTATGTGCTTGTTGTTGAATACATCTGGCGTATTTAGGTACTTGTCAAACAAACTATTCACATACCCTAAACGTTCATTATCTTTTGTGAAATATGTAATGTGTGAAATTTCGTTACAGATATTAGCGTTATTATACAATCTTTCATCGCTCAAGAATTTATCAACTACTGCCTCTCTAATTCTTGCAGTATATTGCGGATTATCAGAATAAGCATTTGAATCTAAAATATCACCATAAGCATAAAAATACGTTTTATCAAAACGTTCATCACTCAAAACTCTCAAAACAGAATTGATATTTGATTCGTCAACATAATAGATAGCACGTTTTGCATCATCAACAAGTTGATCATTGTTATACAATCTTGGGTTGCTCATAATATAGTCAACAACCTTAGCTTGCTTTGTAGTCAAATCTCTTCCAGGTCTAGAAAAAATAAGTTTTGACATATTTCTTCTAACCATTGGATTATTTATTAAGCTATCATCATCAAGAAGTTTGTTAACTAGTTGAATTTCTCTTTTTTTACCTGCAAGCATTCTTTCACCAACTACATAACGACTTCTTTCGTCATAACCAATTTTTCTTTCCAACGCTTGCAATTTTGGTTCTGAAACTTCTGGCAAATCTGGGAAAATTTCATCAAGCGTCTTTTTAGGTTGCTTTATTTCTTCTTTTGCAGAAATTTCTTCTTTTACTTGTGCTTCTTTATCTTCTTCTTGCTTTTTATTAATTGCAATTGCTGCAAGTGCAATAGCAGTACTTGCACCAGCTAACGCTTGAAAAGTATTTTCAACTTTTTCAGCTTTTGCGCTACTTGATTTTGCAAACATATTAGTAAAACGATTAAATATTGATTTGTAATTTTTTCCTTCAAAATTTGGTTGGTTTGTACTTATTTTTTCGACACGCATAATTTATCCCTTTTAATTTATATTTTCCAGTTCTGCTTTAATTTCTCTATAATATGGTTTATTAACTTGATAAAAACCATTTAATCTTTTTATCCATTGCGGAAGTTTTTCTATAATTTGAGGGTTATTATAATATTTGCTATCACTCAAAACAATCTTTGCAATTTCAACTTGTTCAGCGTATCTTACACCATTTATAATCTCTGGCAATTCAGACAACAAAGCTTTATTTGTATGCAATTCTTTGCTATCTAAAATCATGTTCAAGATTTTCAACCTTTTATTATAAGCTTTGTCAGAAGAAAATTTCATTCTAGATTCCAACAATGGAATATCGTTCACTATTTCTTCATCATTAATAATAGTATCAACGTCAAGAAGTTTATTTATGTATTCAACATCTTCTGGCTTTCCAATTCTTGCAACAATATATGGAATTTTCTCCAAAATGATTTTATTATTATACAATCTCTTATCTTTCAAAACTTTATCAGTAACAAGATATCTCAAATCATCATTTGTATCTAAAATTATATCGCCTATTTTTTCAGCTATAGCCGCATTTTGCAAAGCTTTGTTGTTTGAATACATTTGCATAATTCTTGTTCTGTAACTTATATTTTTTTCATCTGTTCTTTCCAAAATTCTTGACAAGGCTTTGTTCAAATTCTCATTAGTGTACAATTTTTCGTCCGACAAATAAACATCAAGAAGTTTATTCATACACTGCGCTTTTGAAAGCGTATCAGCATGCCCTAACACATCTATAATTTGATTAGTACTAAAAGTACGAGGACCATCAAAAAGATATTTGTTTTTGTATAAAATCTGGTCGTCTAAAACTCTTTTTGCTAAACTATAGTTTTCGTTATCTGTAACAAGCGCAATATTACCAATTTTGTTCGAAATGTGTTCTTGATTTTGCAAATCTTTTGAATTTGCATATCTATCAAATATAGAATTTATACGTTCAGCACCTTCGCTATTTTTTGCACCAGAGGCAATATGGGCGAGCCAACGGCAAAGATTTTTATTGTTGTATAAAGCTTCGCTGCTCAAAAACTTGTCAACGACCGCATTTGTAGCATCAATAACTTCTTGTGGTTTTGCTGAATCTTTACTTATTTCAAGCAAACTTGCGCAACTAAAAAATTCTGCATTTCTTAAACGCTCATCACTTAATACTCGCAAAACAAAATTGATATTTGTTTCATCAATATTAGGCAAAGCACGCTTTGCATCTTGCATTAGATATCTTTTATCATACAAATCTTTGTCGCTCAAAATATAGTTAACAACTTTTGCCTGTTTTTGGTTAATCGGTTGTTTTGGGAAAATTAAGTCATTTGCATATTTTCTAACATATTCACTGTTGTACAAATCTTCATTATCAAGAATTTTTGCAACAAGTTGAGTTTCCTGTTTGCTTAGTTGCTCTTCTGGCTTTAACCTATAATCTATTGCAACATAGCGGCTTCTTTCGTCTGCGTAAACCCTTTTCTTTAAAGCCTCAAATTCTTTGTCAGAAATTTCTGGCAAATCTGGGATTGTATCTTCAAGCGTTTTTTCTTTTGTTGTTTGCGCTTTTGAGGTTAAATTTTCGCCCTTATTGTTAATCGCAATTGTTGCCATAGCAGTCGCAGCACTTGCCCCAGCTAGTGTTTCAAAAGCTTTTTCAGTTTGTTTTGTTTTTAATTTTGTAAATGGGCTGATTAAATTTATAAATATTGATTTGTAATTTTTTCCTTCAAAGTTTGGTTGGTTTGTACTTATTTTCTCGATACGCATAATTATCCCTTTTGGCTTGATTATATTATTAAAAATAGCTGGACGCAAGCAATTGTAAAGAAAAGGTTATAATTTTTTTATCAATACCCACCCGCATTTGCAACTTTTGAAAAGCTCAAGAACGACTACGACCTCATTGAGAAATGTAAGGTGCTGTCGTTTGACGCACCAATAACTTTTGATTGCCACTAAATTTATCATGGACAGTAGTGCGAAGGCGGGAGAGAGTATTTACAAAAAAACGGGGCAACTTTTCAAGTTGCCCCGTTTATCAGTTATTCAGAATATTTTCTCAAATTATTCTTTTGTAAATTCTGCATCGATTACATCATCATCTTTCTTATCAGAAGATGCGTTTTCGTTACCAGCAGAGTTTGCGTCTGCGTTACCGCCTTCTTTTTGAACAGCTTCATAAGCTTTTTGAGAAATTGCGAACATTGTTTGTTGCAATTCTTCAGACAATTTCTTCAATTCTTCAGAAGGTTTGTTTTCATCTAAAGCTTTTTGAAGAACTTCTCTGTGTTCAGTTAATTTCTTAACATCTTCATCAGAAATTTTACCTTCAAAATCTTTAACGATTCTTTCAGAAGATGTGATTAAAGAGTTAGCGTTGTTTTTGATTTCAGCTTCTTCTTTTTTCTTCTTATCTTCTGATGCGTTAGCTTCAGCTTCTTTAACCATCTTGTCGATATCTTGTTCTGACAAGTTAGAAGAGTTTGTAATTGTAATTTTTTGTTCTTTGTTAGTAGCTTTATCTTTAGCAGATACGTTTACAATACCGTTAGCATCAATATCAAATGTAACTTCGATTTGAGGAACACCGCGCATAGCTGGAGCGATACCTTCAAGTCTGAACATACCTAAAGATTTGTTATCAGAAGCCATTGGTCTTTCACCTTGAAGTACGTTGATATCAACAGCTGTTTGGTTATTTTCAGCAGTTGAGAATACTTGTGACTTACTTACAGGGATTGTTGTGTTACGAGGAACAAGAGCTGTCATAACACCACCCAATGTTTCGATACCCAATGTCAATGGCGTTACATCAAGAAGAACGATGTCTTTAACTTCACCGGCCAATACACCTGCTTGGATTGCTGCACCAACTGCAACAACTTCATCAGGGTTTACTGATTGGTTAGGTTCTTTACCTGTGTATTCTTTAACTAATTGTTGAACAGCCGGAATACGAGTTGAACCACCAACTAGAACTACTTCATCAACTTCATTCTTGCTTAAGCCGGCATCTTTAAGAGCTTGTTCAACCGGAGTTTTACATCTTTCTAACAAATCGTGAGAAAGATCTTCAAATTTAGCTCTTGAAAGAGTCAATTCTAAGTGTTTAGGACCGTTAGCGTCAGCTGTAATATAAGGTAAGTTAATAGTAGTTTCAACAACTGAAGATAATTCACATTTAGCTTTTTCTGCAGCTTCTTTAATACGTTGCATTGCTTGTTTATCGTTAGTTAAGTCCATGCCTTCTTGTTTTTTGAATTCTTCACAAATCCAATCAATGATTTTCTTATCGAAATCATCACCACCTAAGTGAGTATCACCTGATGTAGAAAGAACTTCGTGAACACCATCACCGATTTCCAAGATAGATACATCAAATGTACCACCACCTAAGTCGAATACTAGAACTTTTTCTGATTTTTCTTTTTCAAGACCGTAAGCAAGAGCTGCTGCTGTTGGTTCGTTTACGATACGTAAAACATCCAAGCCAGCAATTTTACCTGCGTCTTTTGTTGCTTGTCTTTGAGCATCGTTGAAGTAAGCAGGAACTGTAATTACTGCAGAAGTTACTTTTTCTCCCAAGTATGCGCTTGCATCATCTGCTAATTTTCTCAAAATCATTGCAGAAATTTCTTGTGGAGTATAATCTTTTCCATCAATGTTCTTTTTGTAATCTTCACCCATGTGACGTTTGATTGAAGCGATTGTTTTATCAGGATTTAAAATTGCTTGACGTTTTGCAAGTTGACCAACCAATCTTTCACCTGTTTTAGAAAAACCAACGATAGAAGGAGTTGTTCTCATACCTTCTGCGTTTGCTATAACGGTAGGTTTACCACCTTCCATAACTGCTACAACTGAGTTTGTTGTACCTAAGTCAATACCAATTGTTTTTGCCATAATTTATATCTCCTTTTCAATAAGTTTATCGGTTTAAAGGTTAATTAGTAATTTAGAAAAGTTTTTAATTTTCTTAAACATACTAACTACATTATTATTAAATCATTATTTTCAAGAAAACCTTAAAAAATAAACAAAAAATTAATTATTTAATTAATAATTGAATAATTAAAAAAATCAGTTGACTTTAAAATATCAGCATGTATGATAGAGATATACCGAGCGGGGGTAATTCAGTGGTAGAATGCCTCCTTGCCAAGGAGGATGTCGCGAGTTCGAGCCTCGTCTCCCGCTCCATTTAAAAATAAAAAGTCAGAAGTCCTGTTGAAGGGCTTTTTTTATTGCCAATTTATGAACGACGAGGCAGAACTCGTGACAAAGAAAAGCTTACGCTTTTCGTCGCTCCCTCTATTTGCTCATGCCGAATTCGACGAATGATTTTTTACTCCACGGAAAACGTGACATTTAGTCACCTTTTCCTGCTCGCAAACAGACACAGTGAGCCTCGTCTCCCGCTCCATTTTAATTAAAGAAATTGGAAGTCCTATTAAAGGGACTTTTTTTATTGCCAATTTATGAACAACAAGGCTGAACTCGCGACATAGAAAAGCTTACGCTTTTCGTCGCTCCCTCTATTTGCTCATGCCGAATTTGACGAATGATTTTTTTACTCCACGGAAAACGTGACATTTAGTCACCTTTTCCTGCTCGCAAACAGACACAGTGAGCCTCGTCTCCCGCTCCATTTTAATTAAAGAATTGGAAGTCCTGAGAAGGGCTTTTTTTATTGCATTTTTTAGTGTGTGTAATTTGTGGGTAAAAATAGTTTTAAAATCTTTAATTTAAAAACAATTTTATAGTAAAATAAGATTATGAACGAACAAGAGAAATTAATAATTAAATACATATGTCTTGGACTTTCAAATCAAGAAATCGGAGAACGTATGTGTTGGGATATACCCACTGTCAAGAAATATGTTAATGAGATTTTCGCCAAATACAATGTTTATAATAGAATTGAGCTAACAATTAAAGTTTTAAAATCAAATATCATCAACGAACAAGATTTATTAAGTTAATAATTTTTACTAATAATATCGATGGCGGGACTTGAACCCGCAAGGATTGCTCCACATGAACCTGAATCATGCGTGTCTACCAATTCCACCACATCGACTTATATAAATACTCTAATATAAAAATGGTGGAATTGGTAGTTATCTTCTATACGGCGCGTCTCACTAGCGTTCGAACTTGCCTACCTCCAATAAAAACTTGACATTTAGTCAACTTTTTATTTGAGTACTTACCACATCGACTTATATAAATACTCTAATATAAAAATGGTGGAATTGGTAGATTATTATATACGGCTCGTCTCACTCTCGTTCGAACTCGCCTTCCTCTATTAAAACCTGACATTTAGTCAGCTTTTAAAAGAGTTCTTGGCTCGTCTCACTCTCGTTCGAACGCACCTGCATCAAACAAGAGAATTAGCCCAAAATACACTTAGTCGAAATATACATACTTATTAACACTACACCTGCAATTAAAAAATTAATTCCTGCGAGTACACCAACTACCCACAATGCAGTGGATGGCAAGCCCAAAATTATGATTAAGCCCAACAAAAACTGCATAACACCTACCAAAATTGCAAGCCACCAAAAATACAACGTATTTTTATTTTGAACTGCAAATGCTATTGAAGAAATACTTTCAAGTATAAAATATACACCAATTGCGCTCGTAATAAGAAGCAGATTAAACATAGGCGCCATAAATAAAAATACACCAGTCAAGAACAATAACAAACCCGTTACAATATTCAAAACAAAATGTCTTGAATAGTTTCTGGTTAAAATTGCGTTAATGACTTTATAACCACCATAAACAATAAACGTAAGACACAACATCAACCCGAAAGAAATCGTAGTTATTTTTGGAAGCACAAGCATACCCAATCCCAAAACTGACAACAAAATACCTTCTATTAAAACAAAACTCAAAAATCTCTTTTCTGTCATAATGTTCTCCTTTTATTATTAGAATAATTGTTCAATAATTTTTGTTATTCAACAATCGGCTATAATTTATGAATAATTAATATACTTTTTGTTTTTGACCAACTTGAAAAAAAATTCAAATTATTGTAAACTTATATTAAGTTACAATCCAAACTAGAACAATGTTATTAAAAAGAACCCCTAAACGAGAGAAAAGAGTAAGTCTAAAAGGTGCTGTGCAAATTAATCACAACAGCTACTTTGTCTATGCAGACGAAGGCGGAAAAACTTTTTTGAATACAGGTGAACGTATTCAGAAGTATGCCGTTAAGCGCATGATGTCACTTAATCCTTCCGTTAAAGCACTCCTAAAGCAATACAAAATCAAACCCGAAATTGACACAAAAACCCTCTCAGAACTAACAGGCGGTCACATGAACGAAACTTGCAATATTGCAGAAGGCGTTCTTTCTATGCTGCCCGAAGATTTAAAAATGAATTTGGATAAGTCTATAATCAAGGAAGCGTCAATGCTTCACGATTTGGGTAAAGTGCTTATCCCATCAAAGATTTTAAACAAACCTGCAAAGTTGAATATTAAAGAACGTGAAATAATGAACATTCATTCTACTTTAGGATATGAATTATTAAAAACACAAAATCTTTCTCCTAAAACATTGGAACTCATCAGATATCACCACCAGAATTTAAAACATTCAGGTTATCCTGCAATTGAAACAATCATTTCATCCGACATTGCGGTCCAAATAGTATCTATCGCTGACAAATACAGCGCATTAAGAGAGGCTCGAGTTTATCGTCGCAGATTGAGTCGTTTGGAATCTCTTTTAATTCTTTACAAAGAAGTGAGAGAAGGTAAGATTTTGCCTGAAATTTATAACGCGCTTGTTAAATACGCAACCAATTTTGACAAGTAGAATGCAGTCTGTTCTGTAGGTTGGGCATACTTGCCCAACATTAAACTTTTTGAGCAAGGCAGTTTTAGTTAATAACACCCTCTCCTGTCCTCCGGACACCCTCCCACCAAGGGAGGGAACTAAAGTCGTTCAAATAGTACAAACTTGATATTACGTCAATTTCGCACATGCTACTCCCTCCCCTTTTATCATTCTACATGGGGAGGGTGTCCGGAGGACAGGAGAGGGTATTATTAACTTATTTCAAATTTTTGCTGTATAATAAAGAAAAATAGAGAGGTAGGAAAGTATGGAAGTTTCACTAAATTGGTTAAATGAATTAGTTGACCTTAAAGACATTGACGTAAAACAAATTGCTCATGAGCTTACTATGAGCGGTTTAGAAGTTGAAGAAATTGAAGAATTAAGACCAAAATTTACTAATATTATTACTGCAAGAATTGAAAAAATTGATAATCACCCAAATTCGGATCACTTGCACCTTGTAACTGTAAATACAGGTTCAAGTCTAAAAACAGTTGTTTGCGGTGCGCAAAATATTCAAGTAGGACAGGTAATTCCTTATGCTTCAGTTGGCAGCAAAGTGCTAGACCGTAAATCAGGTGAACAATTTGAACTTACTCCTGCCGTAATCAGAGGTGTTGAATCTCAAGGTATGCTATGTTCGGATGATGAACTTGGCGTTGCCGACAGAAACTACCAAGAAGAAGATGGTATTCTTGTTTTAAACAGAATTTTCCCTAACGTTGGCATTGGTTTAGATGTAGAAAATGTTTTAGGTTTTGAAAAAGACTATATTTTGCATACAGCACCAACAGCAAACAGAGGCGACCAAATGTCTGTAATCGGTATTGCAAGAGAGCTTTCTGCATTATTCGACAGACCTCTTGTAACCCCACCCCTCAATCCCCTCCCTCAAGGGGCGGGGAATAACCCAAACTTTGAAGTTGAAATCAAAGACAACGATGTTTGCAAATATTATTCAATCGGTGTTTTGAAAGGTATTACAATCAAACCTTCTCCTGATTGGATGCAAAAAAGACTTGTTTCTTCAGGCATTAGAGCAATCAATAACGTTGTAGATATTACAAACTATGTTATGTTAGAATACGGCACTCCGCTTCACGCTTTTGATTTGGATAAATTGAACGGTTATTTGTGCGTAAGACGCGCAGAAGAAGGTGAAAAACTTGTAACTCTTGACGAAGTAGAAAGACAACTTCACCACGATACAGTTGTTATCGCAACAAAAGAACAACCTGTTTGCTTAGGCGGTGTATTTGGCGGTGCTAATTCTGAAATTGATGACAATTCTAAAAACCTAGCCTTAGAAGCTGCATATTTCACTCCTCAAGCTAACAGAAAAAGCTCTCGCAGCGTAGGTTACAAATCAGACGCTTGCTCAAGATTTGAAAGAGGAATCGATATTGAAGCCGTTAAATCAGGTTTACTAAGAGCTGTTGAGTTATTGGAAAAATACGCTGATGCTAAATTTGAAGGTATTGCAGAAGCCGGTGAAAACAAACTTGAACCAATCGAAATTACTCTAAGATATCCGCAAATTAAAAGAATGTTGGGTTGTGAAATTGAAGCTTCTAAATGCTTAGCAATTTTAGAAAAACTTGGTTTCACAATTTTAGGTAAAAATGAAATGGCTTGCAAAGTTCAGGTTCCTTCATTCCGTGCAGGTGATGTTACAAGAGAATGTGATTTAATCGAAGAAATCGCAAGAATTAACGGTTATGACAAAATCACACCTACTCTGCCAAACAGAGCAGGCACTCCTGAAATTAGCCTCGCTGAAAGAGTTATCTATAAAGTTCACGATTTAATGAGAGCAGCAGGACTTAACGAAATGCAAACTTCTTCTCTCATCGGAGAGCCTTTGCTTAAACAATTCAATATGTCTTACGATAAAGAAAACGCCATTTTTGTTGAAAATCCTGCATCAGAAGATTTTGCAATGCTTAGACAAACTCTTATAGCAAGTCTTTTGAATTGTATGAAATACAATTACGACAACGGACAAAAAGATTTTTGGGGTTATGAAATCGGACGCAGTTACTTGAAGGTTGGCGAAACTACCGAAAAAGAAACAGGTATTAAAGAAACTCAAACTTTAGCAGGTATTATTACGGGTAATGTTCAAAACTCTTTGTGGCAACCAACGGGTGAAGTTGATTTCTACACCGTAAAAGGTATTGTTGACAAAGTGTTAGAAGAATTCGGTTTAACAAGACGTATCAAATTCTCTTTGTTAGCAGATTCTCCGCTTGCTGATACTCACAAATGCTTGCACCCATACAAAACAGCTGTTTTAACTATGTTAGGCAAAAAGCCTGAAGTTATCGGATATTATGGCGAGCTTCATCCTGAACTTAAAAATAAATTAAAACTTAATCAAGATGCATTCTTGTTTAAGTTAGATTTAGATATGTTAATTTCTGGTGTAAACGAGTCTGTTGTAAGATTTAAAAAACTTTCTCAATTCCCTGAAGTTCAAAGAGATTTGGCGGTTATCATTCCTGCTAAAACAACTTGGGAAGAATTAGAAAAAGTTGTTAAAAAAGGCGTTGATAACAAAATCTTTGCGGGCTGTGAGGTATTTGACGTATATCAAGGCGAACACGTTCAAGAAGGATTTAAGTCAGTTGCGTTCAGAATCAGAATGCAAGACGCTAATTCTACAATGACTGATGAAATGATTGAAACTCAAATGGCAAACGTAAGAGCAGTTCTTCAAAAGAACTTGCCTGAATTGTCATTCAGAGGATAAAGAAACATTATTGGAAATACAAAAAGACGCTCAATCGAGCGTCTTTTTGTATTATTAAATTTTAAATTTAAATCTTTGCTTTTATTCTTTCCACCAACTTTTCAACGCTGTCTTTTTCTTCTTGAGGAATATCAAAATTCAAATAATCTTCAAAATATTCAATCGCATCTTCATAATCGTTTCTTGCCAAGAATAGTACGCCAACTTTTTTGTAAGCAAGTGTGAATTTGTCATTAACGGCAATTGCTTTCAAATAGTTAGAAATCGCTTTATCAATTTCATTATTAGCCTCATAAGCTTGCGCTAAAGCGTAATAAAGAAGTTCGTTATTTTCTTGATAAGTTATAACCGTTTCAAAGTTAGAAATTGCGCTCTCGTAATCGCCGAGTTCAAAATAAACATGCCCTAAATCGTAATAAGCGTCATAGTTTTCAGGTTCACCATCCAAAACTCGTTCCAATTCGTCAATCGCATCATCCCATCTTTGGTCTTCGATATAAACTCTTGCAAGCAAATGTGCTATCGCCAAATTGTCTTGCAATTCGTAGCTTCCGCGTTGCAAAGTACCGACTGCTGACGCCAAATCACCTGCTTTATAGTATAAATCAGAAAGATTGATATAAGCTTGCGCAAGTTCAGGGTCAAGCTCTATTGCTTTAACATAATAGTTTTCAGCTTGTTCAAAATTTGCCAAACAAGAATACGCAACACCCAAATTGTTATAAATATCAGCATTATCGGGTTCTGTTTCCAAAACAGAATGGAAAGCATCAATTGCCTCTTTGTATTTACGTTCTTTAAACAGGCTCATTGCCTTATCTATTTTTTCTGACATCTATAAGTCCTCTTCATCTTTTGTATCAATGTTGTGAATGATTGTTCTAACGTTGCCTTCTGCTACGAAATCTTTTGGATCCATCGTCATTTTGATTTTATCAGCGATAATATCTTTATCTTGTTGAACAATCTTAGAGCGTCCTACAAAATAAATTTCGTTTGGTTTATTAGTCTTAGAGTCAGGGAAGACTGAAACCTTCGGACCTTGTGCATAATAATCATCATACCAAACTTTTACATGACCGCTTCCGACATAGGTGTTTTGTTGTTTGCTATATTGCTGATAATCAGAGTGGATAGTCAATTTTTTACCATCATCGGAAATCGCAATTGTTTTAGTATTACCTGTAACACTCATTTCTTCAGTAATCGGATTGTAAACAAAGTGGTGACCTTCTGATTCGTTTTGCTCTTGTTTAACTTTTGCATTACCGATTAAGTCAATTTTTCTCAAACCGCCTTTTTGGTCTGCAATAATAACCGCTTTATCAGAATAAGTGTCAATATCCTTGTATTTAATTGTTACACCGCCGGTACAAACCATTACACTGCTTTTTGTATCGTATTCTTGTACATCGGCGTTAATAACAACGATAGGCGTATTGCCTTCGGTGATAACTGATTGAGCTTCGCCTTCTGCTCTTACAACTTTGTTAATCAAAGAAACTTGCAAAATATTTGCTTTAACTTCTCTTTTCTTGTTTTCGTTTACTTCGTAAGCGTAAGGTTTGTCATAAAAAGTTGCCGTATCAAGTTTGTTATTACGTCTTACTGAAACATCTGCTCTATCACTTTGTACCGTTAGATTATCCAGCTTAACTTTAACTCCGCCATCAAGTTTAATCTTATGTTCTGAATCAGAAAACGTTTGAGTCTTTGATTCAATAATCAAGTCAGAAGAGAAAACCGCCATGCTTGATAATATAAGTAATGCGACTATTAAAATCCTTTTCATTATTTCTCCTTATCGCTAAAAATCTTTGTATTGGTTTTACCGATGATTCTAAATTTTTCATACCCTGGGTCGATAACACCTTTTTGCGCCGTTGCAACCATTTCACGGTTTTTCTTGATAACAACGTGACCATCCGCAACAGTTTCTTTTCCGTTGCCATACCAAGTTAATTTATCGGTATTAAGCGAAGTTCCATCCTCTAAAACGATATAAGTGTTATCATAAAGAGTTATCACACCCGCATTTTCATCATACGTTCCTTTAGAAGATTGAAAGCTCATTGCAACTTTATTTTCTTTATAAAAATTACCGATTACATTATTAAGAGTTGCAATACTGTGGTCATTACTGTAATGCCCCGTTTCACCATAGATTTCAAAATATTTATTACCGTCTTTTGTTTCAGTAATAATAATACCTGCTGCATCAACTTTTTGTTCATCTTCAGAGTTTTTAAGTTGTGAACGGTTAAAGTTTGCAGTAATTACACCTGCCGAAATAAACGCCCAAGCCATGACAAAAATCACCGCAAACACTGCAATAAAATAATTGCGCTTCTTCTTATCTAATCCCTTAAATCTCTCGTATAATTTTTTAAGATATTCCATAACAAAATTTTAACACAGTGAGGGTGAAATGTACACAAAATAAAAAACCCACCTCTCGGTGAGTTTTTTAAATTCGGAGACGGTGGGATTCGAACCCACGATACAGGTTGCCCCATATAACACCTTAGCAGGGTGCCGCCTTCAGCCGACTCGGCCACGTCTCCACAGCGTTGAAACTATAATACCATAAACTTTTTATTTTGAAAAGCCTTTATATTTAAATTCTGTTTAATTTATGAACATGCAGTCGCCATAGCTATAAAAACGATATTTTTCTTTTATCGCCTCGTGGTAAGCTTCAAATATAAAATCTTTTGTCGCCAAAGCACTTACAAGCATCAATAACGTTGATTTTGGCAAGTGAAAATTTGTAATCAATTTATCAACAACCTTGAATTCATAAGGAGGATAAATAAATAATTCAGAAGCACCCTTGCATGCCTGAATTCCGCCAAACAATTTGTAAGCCGTTTCTAATGTTCTGACACTTGTTGTTCCAACCGCAACAAGTTTTTTGCCTTCTTGTTTAGCTTTATTAATCAAATCTGCGGTTTCTTGCGTAATCTCAAAAGTTTCAGAATCCATGTGGTGGTCTAAAATATTATCACACTTAACAGGTCTGAATGTTCCGATACCGACATTTAAAGTAACATAGCCAATCTGAACACCCTTATCTGCAAGCTTTTTCAAAATGTCTTGAGTAAAATGTAAACCTGCAGTAGGCGCAGCAACAGAGCCTTCTTCTTTTGCATAAACTGTTTGATAACGTTCAAAATCGAGCTTCTTAAGTTCTTCATTTGTCATTTTACGCTCAATATACGGCGGAAGCGGAATATTTCCCACTTTATGTAAAATTTCAAAAATATCACCTTCATAAACCATTTGAACAAGCCATTTACCATCATCCGGTAAAGGCATTTTAACTTCACATGATAATTCATCAGAAATCTTAATAACTGTGCCAACTCTAACACGTTTAGAAGGCTTAATTAAAACTTCCCATTCTTTGTTTTCTCTCTCTTTTAGTAAGAATACTTCAATCTTTGCACCGGTATCTTTGTAACCGTAAAGACGAGCAGGAATAACTTTTGTATTGTTTAGAATTAGAATATGATTTTCATCCAACAAATCTACAATGTCGTAGAAATGTTTGTTTAAGATTTTATGTTCATCACGATTAAGAACCATCATGCGAGAATTTTCGCGTTTGTCCGTAGGTCGCTGCGCAATTAGTTCTTCCGGTAATTGATAATCAAATTCTGATAGTAACATATTTTTACTCCTTTTTGAGTGGATTGCCACGTCGCCACAATGGATACTGCTCCTCGCAATGACTTGGCGTTACACTTACCAGTATGCTGTCATTGCGAGCCTCGTAAGAGGCGTGGCAATCCATATAAATAACCCTCCCTCAAAAAGGGAGGGTATTAAATTTTATTTTTCTTTAATCTGTTTTGCGTTTGCTATATCAATATCATCGACTTTAGCTTCTTTTTTTGCATCTTCTGCTTCTAACTGTTTATTAATAACCAAAGTTTGTGCAACTTGGAAAATATTGCTTGAAATCAAATAAAGAAGTACGCCGGCAGGAATTGGAATAATTACGAATGTAAATGTCAACATAATCGGCATAAACGTATTCATTGATTTTTGCATTGCTGCTTGAGCCGGATCTTGTTGAGAAGATTTGTTCATAGCCATCATTGCTTTTTGAGAAAATACCATTGTTACAGCAAACAATGCGATTAACAATAATACATCATAGTGGAATGAAGCTTTCATTTCTTTTGTAGGAATTGAGCTAATCAAGATACCGTCTTTTCTTTCAAAATTCAATGTTTCAGTTTCTTTTGTTTGAACATCTGTTACATCAATTTCAGCTTTTTCAATTTGATCAAGTTGGCTGAATTTCAAATTCAAGCTATCAAGGCTAACTTTAAAATCAGCATTTTCACCCGGAGTAAGTTCACCTTGAACTTCAACAGCTTTAGTCGGTTTAACAACCTTAACGTTAAGTAGAGGTTCTTCAACACCCTTCAAATAAACTTTAGCAGTTTTGCCTGCCATAAATGTATCATACTTTGCTACACCCAAAACGCCATCATGTGAAACACCCGCAGAAGTTTTTAGAGTTGCATCTAATCTGTTAATGAACAAGAAATGTGAATCCCCTGCCATTTGAATAAATTGCGGACTCATTAATGTTGAATACAACAAAATGAAAATTGGCATTTGAATAAGTAACGGAAAACAGCCTGCCATTGGATTGAACTTGTGTTCTTTATAGAATTCCATCATTTTTTGTTGCATTACTTGAGGATTGCTCTTGTATCGCTCTTGAATAGCCTTCATTTTAGGCTGCAACATTTGCATTGTTCTCATAGAACGTTGTTGTGATAAGCCTAAAGGCCACATTGCAGCTCTAACAAGAACAGTAAGCAAGATAATGCCTACGCCATAGCCTCCAAATAGTGAAAGCATTTTTAAAACTTTGATAGTTAGTGTTGTAAAATCCATATTTCTCTTCCCTAAGTTATTCTAGTGTCCTTAAAAAGTACTAATAGTACCTTTGTTAGGATACTTTAAATAAAAAGGCAAGTCAAGAAAATGACACTAATATTACTATATATTAAGAAGGTTTAAACGCCTAAAGACGGTGCAATTTGAATAAATGTTCTTACTAAATCGCCGTCCCATTGCGTACCTGCGCCTTCTTCCAATATAGAAATGGCTTTTTCTATATTCATACCGCGTCTGTATGGTCTGTCACTGATAAGCGCGTGGTAAGTATCTGCGATTGCAACGATTTTTGCGGCAAGCGGAATATCACCGTTCTTAAGCCCTTCAGGGTAGCCTTTACCATCAATTCTTTCGTGGTGGTATTTTACAATTGGTATCAAATCTCTAAGTGAAGGATTTGGCATTAACACTTTTTCAGCACCAATTACAGGGTGTTGTTTCATAATACACCATTCATCATCAGACAATGGCCCTTCTTTTTTAAGTACAGATTCAGGAATACCGATTTTGCCGACATCATGAAGCAATGCACCCAATTTAATGCGTTCAACTTCACCTTCAGGAAGATTAATAGCACGCGCCAAAGCTTCCGAAAATTTTGAAACAGAAGTTGAATGACCTTTTGTATATGGGTCTTTTGCATCAATAGCACCTGCTAAAGAAGTCGCGATTTCAGAAATTCTGTTGCCTGACATTTCATGATCAACATTGAATTTCGCCAACAATTCTTCTTCAAAGTTTACACCAAGTTGAGAGTGACGTTTACCGATAACTTCCGCGTAAGATTGAAGCGCAATATCATCCCAGAAGTTAAAGTCCGCAGAACTGATAATTGCTGACATGCCATCCTTGTAACCTTTTGCCTGCGAAATATACATAGCTTGTTCTGCTAAGATTAGCAACTTTTCTTTGTCATCCGCACAATCAGGATAAGTTGAAACGCCAACAGAAACTTTTACGGGTCCGATGTCGTCAATAAAACAACACGAAAGCGAGTAGGTCAAATATTCTGCAACATATTTTGCTTGTTCAACAGAAGTTTTAGGTAATATAATTGCAATTTCATCACCGCCGTAACGACCTGCCACATCGCCTTCTCTAATATTTTGGCGAACTTTTTCCGCAACAACTTTAATAACTTCATCACCTTTAGCGTGACCAAGCTCTCTGTTGATTTTTGTGATATTACAAATATCCATCATCACAATAGAAAGTTTTTGTTTATTTGTTTGCGCACGATTAATTTCATTTGACAGAATTTCTTGGAAACCGCGGTGGTTATAAAGAAGTGTCAAATTATCCGTGTTTGCGTACTCGTCACTCTTTTCAATTAAATCAAAATTGTGTGCAAAAAGAGCCGTATAGTTTGCTATAAGTTTATACAAACCGATATTTTGTCTTGCGTAATTATCTTCTACAATCAAAACACCAAGACATTTGTTCACAGAAATAAGCGGAAGAATAACAACCGCATGATTTTTAAAATAAGAAAGCTTTAAAAAGTCTACATCATCTTTAAATATTGTTTCACGTTTTTGAAACGCTTCAATAATCGGATTGTCAATATCTTTCAAAAATACTTTTGAAGAATAAAAATTACCAGTCTTGTCTTTCAAATTAAGATTAATACAGTTTGATTTTTCCTTAAACAAACCATAAGCCATAAAATCTGAATCTATATTTTGACATATAATAGAATAGATTTTTGAGAAAAGCTCCGCAACTGATGTAACATTAGAAATTCTTACCAATTCATCAATAATAGTTTTAGGGTTAAGAGTATACCCTTTTTCATTGTTAAACGATTTGTTTTGTGGTTTTGATAGAGAATTCGCACAAGTATGGAATGTTAACGAGTTAACTTTAGACACCAAATTTTCTTGTTGAATTGGTGAAGTCACAGGGGCTTTGTTGGAAATCTCTGAAATTTTACTTACTAAACTTTTTTCTTTTTTCACGCATCCACCTTCACATTTTAGAGATATAAAACCGATAAAGATAAAAAATTGACTTTATATTACAAAAAGTTTACATTCATAATAATTGGATTTTGAAAATCATTCTCAATCGATAAATCCCTTTAATAATTATATTAACATTTTTTTGAAGTTTTACTAGTGTAAAATGTACTTTTATTTACAAATATTTATACACTTTTGAATTATGTATAGAAAAATATGTAACAATTTGTTTACAAATGCGCAATTTTTCGTTTTAACAGTTTTTAAGGGAAGTATAGTAGAAGTGTAGTTAAAAATGAAAGAAGGTAAAAATGGATCCAATCAAAAATAATGGCACAATGGATTACACAATGACAATGCCACAACAAAACAATGCACAACCGACACCAGAAGAAGATTATTCTTCAATGCCAATGGTATACGACCCAACCATGGATGAGAAAAAAGAATCAGCAAAAAGCGGTGTTGCACTAAAAGCATTAGCAGCAGTTGGTATTGCCGGTTTAGCAATGTGGGCAGGACGTTCAATGGGACAAAAAGGCGTAAAAGCTGCAAAAGAAGCCGAAGATTTAGCAGTTAAAGCTAGAGATGAAGCTTTAGCAAAAGCTAAAAAGTTACAAGAAGCAAATGATGCTGCTTATGAAATTGCAGATAAAAAACACACCGGCATCTTTGATGGCAAAAAAGCTTTGAGAGAAGATATCAAAAAAGCTCTAAGACCTGACGAAGCTGAAGCAACAAAAGCTACTGAAGCAGCTGAAAAAGGAGCAAAGGAAGCAGAAGCAACAGTTGAAGAAGCTGCCGAAAAAGTTACAGAAGAAACAAAATAAAACTTCAATCACATAATACAAAAATCGGATGTTTATTATTTAAACATCCGATTTTTATTGTAATGTTTATTTATTCAGGCATGTGATCCGAATAAATCACGCTCGACCAATCACCTTCAAAATAACTGATTTGAGTCAAAGTACCCGTTTTTATCAAATTCTTAAATTGATTTACAGGTGTCAGTTCCAATGTTTTGGCAATAGCAGATTGAATAACATCCGGCGTTGTTACCACAATAATTCTGTTTCCGCGATTTTCTTCTACCAATTTATCTATGACATCTGAAACTCTTTTGTTAAATGTCGCAATAGATTCACCATTTTGAGGTTCTTGCAGAATAACTTCCGGCCCGTATTGGTCAAACAAATCTTCATAAGAACGACCGCTCCAATCTCCGTGATTTCTGGCCGGCAAATCAATTATAGATATTTTTTTCTTAAAAAGTTTTGCTATTATTTCCGCAGATTGCGTACATCTTGCAGAAGAACTTGTATAAATTTTATCGTAAGCAACCGCTCTATTTTCCAGAGTGCGACAAACTTTTTCAATTTCTTCTTCACCAAATTCATTCAATTTTGGGTATTTTTCAGTATCACAGATAATGCCATCCATTGTATGCACTGTTGCACCATGCGACACAAAAGTTATTTTACATTTACGTTTAAACATTATAAATCCTCAACTAACTAATCTTGATATTTCCTTTTCAAGGGTATAGTACTAATTAATGCCATTATACCATGCTTTGAGCAAATGTTTCAATTGGTCAAATTAAAAGGCGGGTTGGATAAAATCCAACCCGCCTTTTGAATATCATTCTTATAACAATTCTTTCAAATAGTTTGGTAATGCAAATCTTGCATTATGATAATCTTTGTTATAAATCTTACAAGTTTTTGTAATTGCTTCGCCTCTTCTTTCATCCCAATAAGAAAGCGGTTCAACTTCTTCTGAGCAGAATGCCCAAGCCCAATATCCACCAGGATATGTTGGAATGTTTGATGTAAATGTTGAACAAATTGGAAATACTTTTTTAAGAAGATTATACATTTTTTTGATTTCTTCTTTATTAACAAAAGGTGATTCAGATTGAGCACACATAATTCCACCTTTTTTCATAGAATTTTTAACGTTTGTATAGAATTCTTCCGTAAACAAGCCTTCCCCGGGACCCATTGGGTCTGTAGAGTCAATAAGTACGATATCAAACATGTCTTTTTTGTCTTTAATATATTCAATTGCGTCTTCTACAAGAATTTCGCATTTTGGGTTATCAAGTTCGCAAGCAATTGTTGGAAGGTATTTTTTGCAAGCCTCAATTACCATTCCGTCAATTTCACACAAAACAACTTTTTCAACGGTATCGTGTTTAAGAACTTCTCTAACAGTACCACCATCACCACCGCCGATTACAAGAACTGTTTTAGGTGCTTTGTGGTGCATCATAGGAATATGAGCAATCATTTCGTGGTAATGAAATTCATCACCTTCGGTTGTCATCATCAAATCATCAAGAGTAAGAATTTTACCCAAAGTTGAATCTGAATCAATAATTTCTACCTTTTGAAAAGGTGATTGTTCAGAAAAAAGAACTTCTTTTTGTTTAATTGCTATACCAAAACCTGATGGTGTAATTTCTTTGTAGAATTGTGTCATAGTTTAATATTCCCCGCTAATATATGTATATGCAGGTGGAAAACTTCCTGTCCTGCCTCTTTTCCTGTGTTAATAACTGTTCTGTATGATTTTAAGCCGACTTTCTTTGCAGCTTCTTTTACAGTCAACATTAATTTACCCAACAAAACTTCATCATCAAGTTCGTTTAATGATTCAACATGTTTTCTTGGAACTACAAGCAAATGTGTATCTGCTTTTGGATTAATATCTTTAAAAACTACAGCATATTCATTTTCATAAACAAATTCTGTATTAAAATCCCCATTAATTATTTTACAAAAAATACAATCGCTCATAAGCCACTCCTTTTGTTTTATGGTAATTCAAAAGAAGATGGTTTGCAATAAGATTAAAGGGAATATGGGAATATGAGATTTAAATATTTTTTAAACAATTTTCCACTTTCCATTTCCCATTTTCAATTAAACTACACCCACTTGTTTTTTTCGGCGTTAAAGTTTTCTCCTCTAAAACATATTTTTCGCTGGACAATATGTAATTTTTTATTACGGGATTTTGTTTTTGCATGTTTCTATATTAAAATATAAGTATCAGAAAAGACTTTGGTCTTTTTGAGGAGAAAGAGTTTAATTATTAGTTGGGATAAATTTGAATGAGAAGAAGAAAAAAATACGATTTATATATAGTTGTCTTTTTGGCTTTATTTACAATCGGCTACTTTGCTTATAACCACACATCATCAGAATCAAGAGGCGTTGAAAATTATTCAACGGCACTTGAAGATTATAAAGCGAGCGATTACGAAAAAGCTTATCAAGAATTCGGCAAAGTCCCATCAGGTTCAACTCTTAAATCGTCAGCTTTATTCCGTCAAGCAAGATGCGCTACAAATATGGGCAAAAACGAATTAGCCATAAAAAAATACAATAGAATTGTACGAAATGGTTCAAAATCTTCAATTGCGCCAATAAGTGAATATAATATGGCGAATTTAATGTATGAAGCCAACGACAAAGACGCAAAAAAACATTTCAAAAAAATTATAAAAAAATACCCAACCAGTGATTATGCAATCGCTTCTGAATATTACCTCGGAATGATTGAAGTTTCTAATCCGCCTAAAAGCACAAAACGTTTGGCTAAATCTCAAGAAAAAGCGATTAATTATTTCAAAAACTATATAGAAAAAGCACCCGACGGACGCTTTGCAATTAAATCCATTGAAGAAATTATTAAACTCGACAAATCACCTTCTAATTACGATAACTTACTTATCGCAAAAGGCTATTACGCAAACGGTGAATTTGAAAAATCCAAGAATTTTTTAAACAAAACGACTCTTGCCGAAAGTTGGTCTGACTTTGCGAAAAACGAATACAAATTAGGCAACAAGGATAAAGGAAATTATTATACAGAACTCGGTTTAAAACAACATGCCGGAAACACGGCTCAAGATGATGTTTACGAGGTTATTGATAATTACGTAGCGTCAGCTTCTACAAGAACTGAGGGAATTACAAAACTTGTAAATTTAGGTGTAAACTCAACAGGAGCAGATTATATCGCATATCTTAACTGCAATGAAGTAGTTAGCGAAAACATCAAAGAAGCCTGTTTTAAAAGCCTTTACGAAAAATATCCTAACGGACAATTCTCAGCAGATTCTTTATACAACTTGTTTATGACAAAATATTTGCAGAAAAAATATCTTGATGCACAAAGATTAGGATTTTTGCATCTCAAAAAATTCCCTAATACAAAATCAAGCCCTGCGGTTACTTATTTTATGGGGAAAATTGCATATAAGCTTAAACATTACGAAAGTGCAAATAATTATTATAAACAAGTTATAAGCTCTTATCCCGACTCATATTACGCTTTTAGAGCAAATTACAATTTATACAAAGATGATGGAATGTTCCCATTTTTGGAACTTAACGAAAAGCCTGTTGTTTTCCCTTACAAAAAATCTTTGGATAACAATTTAGTTGTAAAACTGGCATATCTGAAAGATTACGACCTTGTAGAAGAACTTTGCAAGCACGATAAATTCATACAAAGCTGGATTGCATACCAAAAAGGCAATTACACTTTGTCTGCGTATTTAGCAAGAAACGGCATGGAAGAATTAGATGTAAAACCTTCGTTTGAAGATTTAAGATGGCGTTTAGTCTATCCAATGCACTATTATGATATTGTTGACAAAGTTAAAGGTGACAACAATCCAATTGTTTTACAATCTATCATAAAAGAAGAAAGCCATTTTAATCCGTTTGTAAAAAGTTCAGTCGGCGCAGTCGGGTTAATGCAATTAATGCCTGCAACTTACAATGAAGTAGTTACAAAACACAATTTACCGACAAATTTGAACGTAGAAACCACTAATATTACAGCAGGAAGTTTATATTATTCAAGCCTTAAAAAAGTTTTGGGCAACAAAGATTTATACGCAATAACAGCTTATAACGGCGGAATTGGTTCTGTAACAAATTGGTTCTCTAAATTAATTTACAGTGATACAGATGAATTCGTTGAACAAATTCCTTATCCGGAAACAAAAAATTATGTGAAAAAAGTTCTGAGAACATATTGGGTTTATGGAAATGTTTACTAATAACAATGGAAAGTCTCAATATAGTAAATGTAGGGTGCAATTTTTTGCACCTATAACTTTATTAATTTTTTGTTTTATTGTATTGAAATGTTACGCATTTGCAAATTTTTACCTTGTCGCAACAAGTAATAAGGATTTGCAGGCAAAACTTGAGTTTTTGGATAAACTTTCGGTTTGCGAAAAACATAAATATCAAGAAGACAGTATAGGCTCTTATGAGATTTTTGGGAAACAAAATCAAGCTTGCAAAGTAAAATGGACACTTGTAGATTGCAATTTCCCCGAGGGCGTTTATCAGGAGTTTTCAAGCGTTCAGAAGAAGCGTGTTGTTGAGAGATACAATAATATTCAAGACAAATATTATATAGAAATAGAAGACGCAGATTACAGGTATTTGTACAATACGGGCAACAAGTTCTGCACGAATCGTTATTAATTTTTACTCAAATAAACTTTTACTTACACTTGACAAACAGGGAGAAATAATAAAATTTTAAACTTAATAAATTACAATCGGAGATAGAAATTGCGTACAAGATATGTTATAATATTTTATATTAATTGCACGCTTGGAAGTTAAAACCCCACAGAAAAAACAGTTAATAAAGCAATTTACAAAAAGGCGTTTACATAAGAAGAGGTATTATAATGAACTCACTAACATTATTGGCAATTGCAGTTGTTGTAGTTGTATTTTGGATTTATTCAACTTACACATCAGTTATCAGAAAAAGAAACAAGGCTCAAGAAGCTTTTTCTTCAATTGATGTACAGTTAAAGAAAAGATACGATTTAATCCCAAATATTTTAACGATTGCTCAAAAATATATGGAACACGAACGTGGAATTATGGAGGAAGTTACAAAATTAAGAACACAAGTTATGGGACTTTCTTCTAATTTTGAAAATATTGACAGAAAAATTGCTCTTGATGGCGAAATCGCAAAGAAAATGGGACAAATTATGGTTGCGGTTGAAAATTATCCGCAATTGAAGGCTGATCAAACTATGATTACTGCAATGCAAACTTATAACGAAGTTGAAGAACATATTGCAGCTGCAAGAAGATTTTATAACTCTGCAGCAAACGAATTAAAAAATGCTGTTGAAATTTTCCCTTCTTCTTTATTTGCAAGAATGTTGAACATTAAAACCGTTGATTTTATTAAAGCGACTGAACAGGAAAGACAGCCAATTAAGGCAAGTGATTTTTTGAAATAAAAATAACAGAACTCCTTCCCTTGTTAGGGAAGGTTGGGATGGGTATTAGCTTATACAACCGAGAAAAAGTAACGAAATGGATGCGCAACACATCAAAGCTAGAGAATTACGAAATAATATGACCAAACAAGAAAGAAAACTTTGGTTGGTATTAAGAAATCGTAAATTTTATGACTATAGGTTTTTAAGGCAATATCCGATAGGAAATTATATTGTCGATTTTATTTGTCGCTCAGCAAAAATTATTATAGAAATAGATGGGGGTCAACATAATGAGCCAATAAATCTTGAATATGACAAATCTAGAACCAGGTATCTGCAAGATAAAGGCTACAAAGTTATACGTTTCTGGAATAACGAAATTGATAATAATTTAGAAGGCGTATATAGCAAATTGCAACAAGAATTCGGTATAAGTCCTATCAATACCCATCCCAGCCTTCCCTAACCAGGGAAGGGGTATGACCGAATTTGTTAGGAGGGCTTAAAAGGAACAGTATGCCACAAGAAAAAACATACTCACAAATACGAAATGATTTTTCTAAGAAGTTTTATTCTTATATAGTTCCAAGAATTCGACAGTATGAGGATGAAAGAGTCATTAGACTGCTAGTATCTTTGGTAGTATCAATAATAGCTCTTGCTTGGGTCGCTTGGATTTATTATGCAGGATTTACGCATATTAGCGAGTTTACCGATTCCAAGATAAAGTTAGTCTTATTCCTTTTATTTTGCGCTTTTGGAGGTTTTTGGATTAATAAAAAGAGCTTCGAGAAAAAAATAAAAACTAATACAATTATGCCACTTGTTTGCAAATGTTTTGAAGATTTGGACTGGAGTCCTTATTATGGTGTGAACGCAGGAAATATTATAAAAACTTCTCGTGTTATTCATGACTTTGATTCATTGGGTTGCGATGATGCATTTGTAGGTCAACACCAAGATGTTAAATTTGAGATTATGGAAGCTTTTTTTACAAAAGGTTACGGCAAAAATTGTAGAACTGTTTTTAAAGGTGTAGTTGTTAAATTAGATATGAACAAAAATTTTACAGGACATACTCTTATAAGACCAGCTTCATTAGTACATTTGAATATCCCCGGGAAATTAAAACGCACAAAACTTGAAGACGTTGAGTTCGAAAAGAGATTTAATGTTTTTACGAATGACGAAGTCGAAGCAAGATATCTAATCACACCATCTTTTATGGAACGCTTGAACGAAATGAAAGTTGCATTTAAAGCTAACACTGTTTCATGTGCTTTTTATCAAAAATCATTGCTAATTGCTTTGTCTACAAGCAAAGATTTATTTTCTATTGGTTCATTGTTCAAAAGGATTGATGACCCTAAACAATTTTTCACTATGTTTGAAGAAATTCTTTCTATTATCAAACTAATCGACTACTTTAAACTTAATCAGAAAATAGGTTTATAAAGTTGCGCAATTGTCTTATTTTCAGTAAAATAAGTCTATATAAATTATAGTAGAGGTTAGCTATGAAGGTTTTGTTATTGAACGGAAGCGCACATTTGCAAGGTTGTACATTTACAGCTTTGAGTGAAGTTGCAAAAACACTTAATGAGCAAGGCGTGGAAACAGAGATTTTTCAACTCGGTAATCCTGAATTAAAAGATTGCAGCGGTTGTGGAGCTTGCAGAAAATTAGGCAAGTGTGTTATTGATGATGTGGTAAACGAATTTGTTGAAAAAGCTAAAAATTGCGATGGATTTGTATTCGGAACACCTGTTTATTACGCCCATCCATCAGGCAGAATTCTATCTTTCCTTGATAGAGCATTCTATTCAGGAAAAGCCGCGTTTCAATTCAAACCTGCCTGTGCAATAGCTTCAGCAAGACGTGCAGGAACAACAGCAAGTTTTGATATTCTAAACAAATATTTCACAATAAGCAACATGCCGGTCGTTTCTGCAAATTATTGGAACAATATCCACGGATTTGTAGCAGAAGACGCTATGCAAGATTTGGAAGGTTTGCAAGTTATGAGAACATTAGGACGCAACATGGCTTGGTTGCTTAAATGTATCGAGCTTGGAAAAGAAAACGGGGTTGACAGACCGGAGTTGGAAGAAAAGATTTTGACTAATTTTATATAAAATTAAGGAAATAAGGTAATAGGTGAATGAAAAGTAATAGGGTAAACTTTAGTCACCGTTATTACTGAACCACCCCTCACCCGAATTTCTAAGTTTCGCACAGCTCAACTTGAAATTCTACCCTCTCCCTCAAGGGGCGAGGGAATAAAATAATAAAAAAGGAAATAAAAATGCGAGATGAACTACTACAACTAATAGAGAAAAACAGCAGACTTGGAATTAATGAGATTGCAGTTTTGCTGGGAAAAGAAGAAATTGAAGTCGCAAACGAAATTGCAAAGCTTGAATCAGAAGGAATTATTTGCGGTTATCACACTTTAATCAACTGGGAAAAAACTTCTATTGAGAAAGTTACAGCCTTAATCGAAGTTAAAGTAACACCACAAAGAGGACAAGGTTTTGACTCTATCGCCGAAAGAATTTATAATTATCCTGAAGTGCGCGCAGTGTACTTAATTTCAGGCGGATACGATTTACTTGTAACATTAGAAGAAAAAAGCTTGAGAGAAATTGCAAACTTTGTATCCGATAAACTTTCAACACTTGATAGTGTCTTGAGTACTGCAACTCACTTTATCTTGAAAAAATACAAAGACCACGGAACAATTTTCGACAAAAAACACGCTGATGAAAGAGAGGTTATTACTCCATGACAAAACCGCTTTCTAAAATGGTTGAAACAATTAAGCCGTCAGGTATTCGAAAATTCTTCGATATCGTTAGTGAAATGAAAGACGCAATTTCGCTCGGCGTTGGCGAACCTGATTTTGACACGCCTTGGCATATTAGAGATGAAGGGATTTACGCACTCTCTAAAGGTAGAACTTTTTACACTTCAAATGCGGGTTTAAAAGAACTTAGAGAAGAAATTTGTAATTATTTAAAAAGAACACAAAATATTCAATATAATCCGCTTAAAGAAGTTATTGTGACGGTTGGCGGCTCGGAAGCAATTGATATCGGTTTAAGGGCAATTGTTAACGCGGGAGATGAAGTTATAATTCCACAACCTGCTTATGTTTCTTATGAACCTTGCACAATTTTAGCCGGCGCAAAACCTGTGATTATAAATCTTAAAGCAGAAAACGAATTCAGATTAACGACAGAAGAATTAGAAAACGCAATAACAGACAAAACAAAAGTTTTAATATTGCCATTCCCTAATAATCCGACAGGCGCGATTATGGAGCGCGAAGACTTAGAAAAAATCGCAGAAGTGATAAAAAAACACGATATTTATGTTATGTCTGATGAAATTTATAGCGAACTGACTTATAAAGGCGAACACGTTTCTATTGCTTCAATTGAAGGTATGCAAGAACGCACAATTTTAATCAACGGTTTTTCAAAAGCTTATGCAATGACGGGTTGGAGATTGGGTTACGCCTGTGGACCAGAGGCTATTATCAAGCAAATGACAAAAATTCACCAATTTGCTATTATGTGCGCACCGACAACAAGCCAATATGCAGCAGTTGAAGCACTCAAAAATGGTGAAGCCGATGTCAAAATGATGCGCCAAGCTTATAACCAGCGCAGAAGATTTTTGTTGAATGCTTTTAAAGAAATGAATTTAGAATGTTTTGAACCGTTCGGCGCATTCTACGTTTTTCCTTGCATTAAAGAATTTGGAATGACAAGCGAAGAATTTGCAACCCGATTTTTAGAAGAAGAAAAAGTTGCAGCAGTTCCAGGTAATGCTTTTGGCGAAAGTGGCGAAGGGTATTTAAGAATTTCTTATGCGTACTCATTAGATAATTTAAAAATCGCGATGGAAAGATTTAAAAGATTTGTTGATAAGTTAAGAAAATAAATTTTTTAAATTAGGAGTTTTGACGTGATACAAAAAGAATTATTGAAGAACTATTCATACCAAATTGTAATTGGTTTAATATTACTTCTTGGATTTATTGTGCGTACAAATTTATATTGGTCATCAAATGCATTTGAAGATGACGAATGTCGGCTTACAATTACAATGCTCGATAAAAACTTGTGGCAGATGTTTTTACCATTAGGCGATGCACAATCTGCTCCTCCGATTTTTATGTTCTTGTCAAAAATTTTAGCAAATTTGTTCGGTTACAAAGAACGAGTTTTACATTTTATTCCTTATGTTGCAAGTATCGCTTCGCTTGGATTTTTCTATAACATCTGTAAAAATTATTTTTCCAAAAAATTAACTACAATAATTGCAACATTTCTTTTTAGCGTAAATTTGCCTATAATCTCTTACGCTTTTATATTCAAACAGTATTCTTTGGATGTCCTAATTGCCTTGGTTTGTATAAATTATTTTCCTAAAATTGATATTAAAAGCTTAGATATAAAAAAACTTATTTGGTTATCAGTTATTTTAATGATATTACCTCTAATCTCATTACCTTCCTTGTTTTTTATTGCTGGTTTATTTATGTTAAATCTAATCAAAAATTACAAAGAGAAAGAGTTTTATAAAAAATCACTCACGATTTGCATTCCTTTCATTTTAATGATGGGAATTTATTATTGGAATGTACTTTTGCCTTCTAAAGTTGATTTGGATTTTACGTTTCCTAATTATTGGGCAAACGGTTTTTGGGATTTCTCAATTTTTAGTTTAGTTAGAATTATTGCATTTAATTTTCTTTTTGATTTTGCTCCAAACAAACTTATGTTGTTTTTATTCGTTTTGTTTGTGTGGGGTTTTGTTAGTTGTATTTTGGACAAAAAAGATACACAAAAAACTTCTTATTTCATAATAGGAAGTTTAGGAATTGCATTATTAGCATCATTATTGAATATTTATCCGATGGTCGGCAGAGTTTCTCTTTATTTAACAAGCGTTTTCCTTCTGTTTATTTTGCGCCCGCTGGATATTACAAAAAATAAAATCGGCATAGTTTCTATTTTACTAATGATTGTTTTAGGTTTTGTACAGTATTCACCGAATTACTTGTATAGCCTAAGAAATGATAATGGAATTGTAAAATACTCACCTGCAAGTTTAATGCAGATTTTAATAAAAAAATTTAATCCGAATGAAGATATAATTTTGTGCAATTCGGCATCTGTAAGCAGTTTTCTTTTTTATTCAAGCAGAAGTAAGTTTTACACAGATAATGTACGCGAGATGGATATAAAACCGGCAACAAAGGAAGCTACTGAAATATATTTAAAAGGATTAAAAACAAATCAAAAATATTGGTTTTATATGATTAAAGATTACGAAAAGGACAAAGTTTTTCCTTATATATTAGATGAATTGGAGAAAAAAGACATTTTGTATTTAAAGAAAGACAGAGAGTCAATGCTGATTTATGTGCAGAATTAGGTTAATAATACCCTCTCCCCTACCCCTCCCCCGAGGGAGGGGTAGGGGAGAGGGTGTTATTAAAATAAAAAAAAGAAAGGATAACATGCAAAATAAGCAACTCGGTCAAAACGGCGAAGACATAGCAGAAAAGTTTCTAATAAAACAAGGTTACAAAATTCTTGAACGCAACCGTCATTTTTCACGTTATTGTGAAATTGACATTATTGCGCAAGACAAAGACACACTTGTTTTTGTTGAAGTCAAAGCCAGAAAAACTGACATTTGCGGGCATCCTTTAGAAGCTATAACAAAAACTAAGTACAAAAACATTAGAACAGGTTTAAGCCTATATTTGCAAGAAAACCCTAATTACAAAAAGTACAGAATAGATGTTGTTTCAATACTTTTAAAACCGAAGCTCGAAATTAAACATTTGAAAAACATATATTTATGATAAAATTAAGAAGTGAGTGTGGGTTGACACCTCACCCAGAACACGCTACTTCCAAGCTTGTAGCATTACTTACAACTTGGAAGTAAAATGCAAAACCTCTCCTCAAGGAGAGGGAGAAAAGGAAACAGTGAGGATTTAATATGACAGATTTAAGAGATAAATACGAAGTCGTGATTGGCTTGGAAGTTCACGCACAATTAAAAACAAAGTCAAAAATTTTCGCACCTGATTCAACAGAATTCGGTAACGAACAAAATACGCAAATCAGCCCTATTACATTGGGTATGCCAGGGGTTTTACCTGTTCTTAATAAAGAATGCGTAAACATGGGTATTTTGCTAGGCTTAGCTTTGCATTGCGAAATTCCAAACCGTTGTAAATTTGATAGAAAACAATATTTCTACCCTGACCTACCAAAAGGTTATCAAATTTCACAATACGACGAACCAATTTGTGTAAACGGCTATATTGACGTTAAAGGCAAAAGAATCGGTATTACAAGAGCGCACTTAGAAGAAGATGCGGGTAAATTAGTTCACGTAGGTGCAGCAGGTATTAACGGTGCGACTTATTCTTTAGTTGACTTAAATAGAGCAGGAACTCCGCTTCTTGAAATCGTTTCAGAACCTGATATGCGCTCAAGCGAAGAAGCTAGAAACTATATGGAAGAACTTCGTGACATCGTAAGATACCTTGGCGTTTGCGATGGTAACTTAGAAGAAGGTTCTATGAGATGTGATGCAAACATTTCAATTATGCCTAAAGGCTCTAAAGAATTCGGTACAAGAGCAGAAATCAAGAACGTAAACAGCTTCTCAGCACTTCAAAGAGCTATTGAATACGAAATCGACAGACAAATCGAAATCGTTGAAGATGGCGGTCAAGTTGTTCAAGAAACAAGACTTTGGGATGACAACTTGAAAGAAACTCGTTCTATGAGAGGAAAAGAAGACGCTCACGATTACAGATACTTCCCTGAACCTGATTTAATGCCTCTTGAAATTTCAAGAGAATGGGTTGAAGAAATCAGAGCAAAAATGCCTGAACTTCCTGAAGCAAAACGTCAAAGATATATGAGCATTGGTTTGAGCGAATACGATGCTTGTGTAATTGTTGAACAAATGCCATTAGCTTTATTCTTTGACAAAGTTCTTGAGCTCGGTGCTAACGCAAAAATCGCCGTAAACTTCATGATGGGTGAAATTGCAGCATATTTAAAAGAAAACAAAGTTGAAATTACTGAAACGAAGTTAACTCCTGAAAATTTGGCAGAATTAATTTCTCTAATTGAAAAAGGCACAATTTCTAACAACATCGGTAAACAAATCCTTGTTGAAGATATGATTACAAACGGTGACAAAGCTTCTGCAATCGTTGAAAAGAAAGGCTTGAGCCAAATTTCTGACGAAGGCGCAATTAAAGAAATCGTTAAGAAGATTGTTGATGCTAATCCAAACCAAGTTGAAGCTTACAAAAACGGTAAAACAAACTTGTTAGGTTTCTTCGTTGGTCAAGTTATGAAAGAAACTAAAGGTAGAGCAAACCCTAAAACTGTTAACGAATTTGTTAGACAGATGTTGGAAGGCTAAAACGATATTAATACAAATGTAAAATAAAACTGCGTTCAATGAGCGCAGTTTTATTTTATGAAAATCATTCTTCAAAAAAAATAAGGCGGTTGATAAATCAATCACCTTATTAATAACCTTATTAATAACCTTATTAATTGAACTATACACTAACTTTCATTGTGTTAGCAATAATTTCGTTGAAGCTGTCAGCCTTCAAGCTTGCGCCACCAACTAAAGCACCATCGATGTCGGATTGTGACATTTGTTCTTCGATTGTGTTAGGTTTTACAGAACCGCCGTAAAGGATTCTGATTGCGTCACCTGCAGAAGCAGAAGAAACTTCTTTAACAACGTTTCTAATCATAGCGATTACTCTGTTAGCTTCTTTGCTGTCACAAGTTTTGCCAGTACCGATTGCCCAAATTGGTTCGTAAGCTATAACTGATTTAGCAACTTCTTCTTCAGACAAGCCGTTCAATGCAGCTCTGATTTGAGATGCGATGTGTTCATCAGTAACACCAGCTTCTCTTTGTTCAAGAGTTTCGCCACAGCAGATAATAGGAATCAAACCGCCTGCTAAAATAGCTTTAGCTTTTTTGTTAATCATTTCGTCTGTTTCAGAGAAGTATTGTCTTCTTTCTGAGTGACCGATGATAACGTGTGAGCAACCTGCGTCTGCTAACATTTCAACAGAAACTTCACCTGTGAATGCGCCTGATTTTTCCCAGTGACAGTTTTGACCTGCAACTGCGATTTTATCACAGCCTGCGCCGCAAGAGCATTTTAGAGAATTCACAACACTTAAAGATGTAAATACTGGTGCAACGATAATTTCAGGCAATTGGTCTGCTGAAAAATCTTTTGCAAAATTCTTTATACCTTCAAACAATGATTTAGCATCAGATTGAAGTAAGTTCATTTTCCAGTTTCCTGCAATAATTGGTTTTCTTGACATAATTTTCTCCTTTTTTTGAAGGGAAATACCCCTCTTTTCTTATGTATTATTACACTCTGATATTAGAATAAACACGGAGCAAAATCAATAATGCAATCATTCTCCAACAAGGGACATTCAAGATTTTTTCATTTGTTTGTATTATTCATGTTCTAATAATTTTACAGTATACTGTTTGTATGAAGAAAATTATACTTATCACATTATTATCAATATTTTTAACTCCCGCATCATTTGCAGAAGAAAATACACCGTTTTTCAAACTTCACCTTTTGAACAATGATACTCGTGAAGTTAAGTCACTGCTTAATGCTCAAGTGCGTTATGCAAACAGAAACAACTTTGATAAATTTATAAATACTTACGACAAAGATTATGTAAATTCTGACGGTTTTGATTTGAAAACATATTCAGACATAGTAAAAGACGTTTGGAAGTCTTATGACAAAATCAAATATGGAATAAAAATCAAAGATATCGAGATTAAAGACAACTTGGCAATTGTACAAGTCGATGAAACTTCCAGTGCTACAATTCCTGATAAGACTATGAGCGGTGTTTTGAAAAGCGAAGCTGACAGCGTTTATCATCTCAAAAAAGTTGACGGGAAGTGGAAAGTAACTTATGATGCCGTAAATTCCGAAAACACATCAATGCTTTATGGTGAAGCAAGAGATTTGGATATAAAACTCACTGCGCCGAAAGAAATCGAAGCTGGTGTAGAATACACAGCATCTTTAGAATTTACTCCGCCGGAAAATTCTATTGCAATTGCATCAATTGCAAGTGATAAAGTTGAATATCCGCAAAAACAAGCAAAAGAAGTATTTAGGAAACTTCCTGATGACAATATTTTAGAAAGACTTTTTATTTCAAATACTGATAATGTTAACGAATATATTGTGGCATCAATCGGAATTACAAAAGCAGATATCAGTGATTTAAGTATAAAATTCAGTTTAACCGGTTTTGGGTATCAAATCACAAGAGTTAATGTTAAACAAAAGTCTGTAAATGAAGGCATAGAAGGGTTAAATGACGAAGGCAAGTAAAATCTCATACTTTTTGGTTTCAATTATATTTTTTATTATATTTGATATCTACTTTTCAAATATAATTATGAATTGTGTTGAAACAATGTCTAGTAACCCTGTTTTTGACTTGATTTTCATTCAAAATACAGGTGCCGCATTTAGTATTTTAGAAAACTCAAAAATCTTCTTAATAAGTTTTTCTGCGCTTGCTATTTTGGCGATGATTTTTTATTTAATCAAGCATATTCAAAAAGCTTCAACGTTTGCAATATTTTGGGCTTCACTATTAATTGCGGGTGTTTTTTGCAATATGTACGAAAGAATTGCTTACGGATACGTAAGAGATTTTTTCAAGCTTAATTTTATCGACTTTCCTGTTTTTAATATTTCTGATATCTTTATAAATATCAGTGTTGCAGCAATTGTTATAATAATTATCACAAATGAAATTAATAATAGACGAACTAACAGATAACCAAAGAATTGATGCATATCTTGCAGAATATATGCAGGATTTTTCACGCTCAAAAATTCAATCAGAAATCAAAAAAGGTTCTGTTCTTGTAAATTCCAAAACTGTTAAGCCTTCTTATAGCGTAAAAGAAGGTGACGAAATCGTTTTTGAAATTCCTGAAACTACGATAAAAATTGAGCCCGAAAATATTCCGCTTGATATTGTTTGGGAAGATGAAAATATGCTTGTAGTAAATAAACCTTCAGGCATGCTGACTCATCCTACAACTATTGAAACGACAGGGACTTTAGTTAACGCGCTTTTGTATAAGTACGGTGAAAATCTTTCTGACGTAAACGGTGAATTCAGGCGCGGGATTTTGCACAGGCTTGATAGAAATACTTCCGGCATGCTTATGGTTGCCAAAAACAACAAAACTCACGAATACCTTGTAGAAAAAATGAAACAAGGCGAAATGACAAAAAAATATCTTGCGGTTGTAAAAGGTGTTATTAAAGAGGATGAATTTACTATCAATAAACCGATAGGACGCAATCCTAATCAACCGCATAAAATGGCAATTGTAGAAGGCGGAAAAGAAAGTATTTCTAAAGTTAAAGTTCTTAAACGATTTAAGGATGCAACTTTGCTTGAAGTACATTTGATAACAGGAAGAACTCACCAAATTCGAGTGCATTTATCAAGTATAGGACATCCTGTTTATAACGACACTTTGTATGGTTTCGGAAAAATGAAAATCAAAACTGATGAACAAGTTTTGGAGTCATATAAACTAAGTTTTCCGCATCCGTTTGATGGAAAAATAATTTCATTGGAAATTAAACCTGATGATAAAATTGAAAAAGTTTTGCATTACTTAAAAGCGTTATAATTTATTATTTTGCAAATCTTCTTTCTTAATAGTAGGTGATAAATCTTTTACTGCAAATGGTTTAGCGAAGTAAATTGCGCTAATAAAGTTTAAGATAATACCTAAGATATTTGTTGCTTTTCTTGCGCCATTCCACTTTTGCGGCAAAAAGTTTGCTAACATCATTGTAGAACTCCCCGCCATCAAGTATAAATACGCTTTAAAAATTCCCCTTGGAACAGCCACACAATCGTTGACATCGCGAGGATTTTTAACATTATCTGTTAAAACATCTATAAATTCACGCTTTTTAGATTTTTCAGAGTCATTTTTTGCTTGAAAATTATTATAAAAATTTGTATTAGTTTGGATTTTCGATATATTCATAACATTAATATTAAAACACCAAAAAATATTTTTTGCTGTTTTATCCTAAAATTTCTCTCTTTTTTTCTTGCAAAAGAGTCACAAGTCTGTCCATTCTCGCCAAATTTTTACTTACCATTTGATAAAAAAAACGTAAATCTTCCAGATTGTGAATTTCTTTGAGCAGATTAATGTATAAATTTTCTTTCTGATACCTCATTGGCTGGACAAATTCTTTGCCGGAATATTTACCCAAAAGTAAGTTATACTTACCAAAATCGTCAGCAGCTTCGATTTCTTGCATAACCTCTAACCTTTTTTCGACTTGATTATTCAAAACAGCTAAGGTTTCTTTTGGGAATTTTGCGTCCTTGAAAGTTTTCTTGAGCTTTAGCAGTTCCTCGGAATTCTTGCAAATATCAATATTATCAAACGTATTAAATCCTTGTAAATTTGCAATTTTAAAACTACTTTGACCAAAGTCCCAAGGTTCAAATTCCCCTCTACATCTTTGCTCTTGCACTTTTTTGTTAGGAATTTCATACATAAAGCCTTTGTATCCAACAATCTCCGGATATCTGGTCGATGCATTGTATACATTAATTAAAGCATTTGGATTTTTATCTTTCATTAGTTTAAACATATTTTCCATATTCCGTTTATGTTCACGGAAAAATAAATGATCCCCTGGGACAATTGCACCTTTGGTAAAACCTTCCGGCATGAGTGTGTCGATAATAAATTTTAAAGTTTCTTTAGAGCATTTTGAATGCGCATGATATAACGCATGGGTTTGGATATCCTTGTTAAACAAATACATCACAGAGCAATCGTGAACAAAGGAAGTTGAGAGCGGGACATTAGTTTTTGCTTTCAAATAGCTGTTTGCGTAGCCATCTTTGTTGGTAGAAAAACCTTTGATGTAGTGCCCATCAGATTCAAAAAAATCCCAAAAGTTTTTAAGTGGAATTGAATTTTTGCATTGCGTACCACCGAATTCAAACGGACGAATATTTGTAATCTCACTTATTGCGTTTGCCTCACACCTAAATTTATTCGGTTGCTGTGTAAAAATATCTGATAGTGTTTTAGGTTTCGCCCTTAAACCCTGAAATTGCGGAGCTATATTGTAATTTGTTTTGCTATTTATATTAAGAATTCTCATACTTGTATTAAAAACTGAAAAAAAATATTTTGCTATTAAAAAAGTTTGTGTTAAGATGAATTTGTTGACAGAACGTCTGTTGACTGAAAATTAAATATATATGGGTGCGTAGGACTCCGCTGAGGAGTTGACTAAATGTCAAGTCCGAAGATGGAGTAGATGAGTTCGAACGGATGTGAGACGAGCCGTTTACAAAATATCCAACTGCGCATCACGAACAAAACAACTGAATATTATATGGGTGCGTAGGACTCCGCTGAGGAGTTGACTAAATGTCAAGTCCGAGGATGGAGTAGGTGAGTCCGAACGTGAGTGAGGCGAACCGTTTACAAGATATCCAACTGCGCATCACGAACAAGACAACTGAATATTATATGGGTGCGTGGCGCAGTTGGTAGCGCAGTTGACTCTTAATCAATTGGTCGAGGGTTCGAGTCCCTCCACACCCACCATTTAAAAGACTTCTGCGGAGGTCTTTTTTTTGTGGGGCTCTCACGCAACAAGCAAAGCTAGTTGGGTTCTCTCCTCCATTGACTTTTAGAATAATTTCTTAAATTAACTAATATCGCAACGAAAAACGTGACATTTAGTCACCTTTTTCTGCTCGTCAACGGAGTCCTTCACCACACCCACCATTTTAAGAAGGTTTTAGACTCTCTTTTTCATAACCAAATTTTAATTCATAATAAAACTTTATCTTTATTGATTCCGGTCTATTAAATCATTTCATAGATTTCGTTATATTTTTCTATGGTTTCAAAGTTCCAATATGCATCATAATTCATCGCATTTTTGATTAACAAATTCCAACTCGCAGGGTTATTAGTATACAAATTTAACGCCTTATTTAATATCGCAAGATAATCTTCTTCTGCGTCCGCATCATTCAAAAGCGATTTTTTCGTCTTAAATCCGCACCCAAAAACCATATCTTCAAAAATATCCGCAACAGTGTCATTAAGTATTCCAACTCTTGAAGCAACCGGAATACAACCCAATTTCATTCCATTTAGATATTCTATATCAGAACTATTAATACGTCTTGGCAATAGATTAATGTCAGAGGCTGCATAAAATTGTGCTGTATTAATTTTGCCGTCTATAAACAACCACCTGCCGTTCAAACCTGAATTATTTTCCAAAAATTCAACCCAAGATTTTATAAAATTATTACTTAAACCGTTTGAAATATTAACAATCACCTGAATATTTTTTCTTAATTCAAAAAGCTTTAAAATTGAATTGAGCGCAACATCAACCCCGTTTTTAAAAATATCATTATCAAATTTTGCAAATATAAGTGGTGCGTCATAAAAAGAATCAAGATAACCTCTAATTTCGCAATCTTCTGACTTCAAAAGACTGATATCCACAAATTTTGTTTTAACTCTTTGCGCAGAAAACTCCTTCAACAAATATGTTTTATTTTTTTGTCTTAACTCTCTAAAATTACCAACATCAAAAGGCTGATAAAGTTTTGTTTTAATTTCTCCAATGCCTAAATTTACAAACCCGCTTTTTGATTTTGTTTGATTAATTCTGGTTTTTAAATCCATACAAGAATTTTCAAAAATTTCTTTGTAATAACTTTCAGAAATTACAGCCCAAAAATCTGTTTTTTTGAGCGTAAAATACATTTTGTCATAATAACTAAAATTTTCAAAACGTAATTCAGGAAAAAGCTTAAGTATCCTTGAATTCATTCTTTTAAACAAAATATTTTCATTTAGTTCTTCTTCTCTATTAATATTTTCTCTAAATTTTACATAATTTTGATAAATGAAATCCAAACATTCACGCATTTGTTTAAAATTTTTTGTGCTATGCAAATTAAAAAGCGAAGCAATACATTTCTGTATAATTTTATCTCGACAAAGTTTTTTCATACCCTGTTGGTTTACAAGATTTATGGCAGCCCAAAACGGTTCAATTTGCTCATTTTCTTCGGTATAAAAATCATCAACAACTTGAAAAACTCTAATCGGGTAAGGTAATTTATTTTCAAATTCTGCACCTAAAAAGAACGGAATTTTATCCGCATGAATAATGTCAGGCTTGATTTTTTTTGCACATATTCTAACCGCTTTCATAAACGGTGCTAAAAATTGAAGTTTAGAAAAATCATTATCCTCAAGAGTGAAAAAAGCAGAAGAATATAAACCAAAAATTTCTATGTTCTCCGCATTCCTAGGAAATTTATATAATCTCGCTTCATTGTTTTTATTTTGCAAAAAGAAATCAAAACTAACATTTGTTTTTTCTAAATTTTCAACATTTTTAATAGGAATAAGAACTTTAATATCTTTATCAGGATATTGTTTCCTAAACGCTAAAATATAATCAATTGGCGGTTCTTGAACAGTTACAATCAAAACCTGTTTGAAATCTTTTTTCAATCTTTTTCTTAATAAAGATGATAGATTTTTTCTCAAAAACCTGAATTGAGTTTTAAAATCATGAAGCATATCTGCATTTTCAAACTGCTGAACAACTTCTTTTGAAGGTCGTTCAAACATCAAATCTTGTTCTTTTGTATGTGTTGCAGTTTCAAAATTTTCCATAACCTTTAAATAAGTTCTTTTTCTTTAATATAACGAGGTCTTGCTTTAACTTCGTTAAAAATTTGTCCTAAATATTCGCCAATAATTCCCAAACAGAACAATTGCAAGCCGCCAAAAAAAGCAAGCAAGACAACAAGCGTAGCCCAGCCACTAGGGGTATTATGTAAAAAATATTTTTCAAAAACAACTTCTATGGCGAGCAAAAAACTGCCTAAAACAGTCAAAACACCGACTGCCGCAATTATTCTAAGAGGAACAATACTAAAAGCCGTAATACCATTGAGAGCAAGGCTTGTAAGCGAAAAGAAATTAAACTTTGAAGAACCTAATGCTCTTGGCTTAACATTAAAATGCACATAAGCCGTTTTTAAGCCGATTTCATGGAAAAATCCGCGCAAAAACAAACCTGCTTCTTGGTATTTCTCCAAGATTTCAAGCCCTTTAGAACTTACTAAACGAAAATCAGAATGATTTGGCGGAATTTTTACGCCTAAAATATTCATCAATTTATAAAAACAAAGTGCCGTGTATTTTTTAAAAAACGAATCTGTTTTGCGGTCATTTCTGATACCCGAAACAATCTCCGCGCCATTATGATACTCATCAATAAAAGTTTCTATTGCGTTTTCATCTTGTTGTAAATCCGCATCAATTGAAATTACACAGTCGCATCCGATGTTTTTTACACCCAAAAGTCCTGCGATAAGTGCTTTTTGGTTACCATAGTTACGAATAAACTTTGTACCCTTAACTCTTGCGCCATAAGTTTGGTGCAAGTTTTCAATAATTTCCCATGTTTTGTCTTTAGAACCGTCATCAACGAGATAAATATAGCTGTCTTCAGAAATTTTTCCTTTTGCGATAATTCCGTCTAAAACATTCAAAAGCGTTTTTACAGTTGATTCAACCACTAATTCTTCATTGAAACATGGAATAATAATTGCAAGTTTTGTTTTATTTTCGCTCATCGTAACCTCTTTTGAAATAATCATACTATATAATCGGCAATATGAAAATAGCAAAACTTGAAAGCATTTTTGTATAAGACATGCTAAACTGTTATTATGTTGGATATTGATACTGGTGAACAAGTCGAAGCTCTTTACAAAATGATTGAGGTTAAGGGCGGAAAAAGGACAGAAAAATTTAAAACGACAGATTTAAAACGTGCTTTGAAATTCCACAAATGGTATGTTTCAAGGTACAAACAAGGTCTGCTTATGGAAATTTGTCGTCAGAAAAAACAGTACAACTGGAAAGAAAAAACCGTAAATTATACGTTTGAATAACCATGACTAATCAGAAATACATAGCTTTAATAGATTGTGACAGCTTTTTTGTATCTTGTGAAAGGAAACTTAATCCTGAGCTTAAAGGCTTGCCGGTGTCTGTTGTTTCAGGTGAACGCGGATGTGTCATTGCGCGTTCTCGCGAAGCAAAAATGCTTGGAATACCAATGGGAATCCCACTTTTTCAAGCCGTTGAAAAATATCCTGAAGGGATTTATATTACAGCAAATCATTATGCGTATACAAGAATTTCCGGCATGGTAATGAAAATTTTGAAAGAATACAGCCCAAATGTTCAAGTTTATTCGATTGATGAAGCGTTTGTTGATTTTACAGGACTTACAAAATTATATAAGAAAAACTACTTCAAGCTTGCTTATGAATTGCAACAGAGAATTTTAAAAGAAGTTGATATTCCTGTATCTATTGGTGTAGCTAGAACTAAAACTATTGCAAAATTAGCCTCTGATAAATCAAAAAACACAAGTACGCACATTGCTCTGATTGGCAAATGCAAACTTACAGAACTCCTTAAACACACAGATATACAAGAAGTTTGGGGAATTGGCAGAAAGCTTGGCGCAAAACTTTGGGGGCTTGGAGTCCGAACGGCTTATGATTACGTGCAAAAGGATGATGCTTGGATAAAATCAAGATTTGGCAAAAACGGTCTTGCGATTAAATCAGAGCTTTTAGGAATCATGATTTCCCCAATTTCTAACGAGATTGAACTTCCTAAATCAATAAGTGATACAAAATCATTTTTGGAATTTTCATCGGATTTAAATTTTCTAAAAAACGAGCTTTCTATTCATATCCATGACGTTTGTACAAGGTTGAGAAAAATTAATTGCAAAGCCTCAACAATTGGCGTTATTTTAAAAACAAAAGATTTTAGAACACTTTATTCGAAAATTACATTAAGAGTTCCGGTAAATTTTGAATTTGAAATATCGAAAAGCGCATTTTCGATATTAGAAAGCATGTATTCTTCAAATGTTTTGTACAGAAGTGTTGGAATTGTGCTTGAGGATTTTAACTTGTGTTCAGAAGAACAATTAATTTTGTTTGACACAGATACAAAAAGAGAGCAAAAAGAAAAATTGGGTAAAAGTTTGGATAAACTTGAACAAAAATTTGGACGCAACATTGTACGAACAGGATTTGTAAATAAAGAAATACCATTTTCCCAAGGTTTTTTGACAAACCCGAAGGAAGTTTAAATATTTTAAGCTATAAAGCTTCATTGAAAGGTATTTTGTAAATTTTTGTAAAAAAGTTAAGTTTAACTAGCAAAAAAAATTATTTACACGTTTTAGAACAAATGGATGGTTGATAATTCTAAAAATATGATATAATTGAATAATTAAATAATTAAAACGAGGTATAAAACATGAGTGAAATTAATGGTCCAAAATTTAGTGTTAATCAAATGAATTTTAGTGGAATTCAAAAAACTCAAGTTGATGTTCCACAACAAGCACCGGTTGAAACTGATGCACCTAAAATCAACGATTTTTCTGATCCAAAAGCAGAAGCTTTAGGTCGTTCAATGTTATTTAAAGGCGTTGATGACACTCAACATGATTTAAAAGTTTTATTAGACAATCCTCAAATCGCTGAAAATTCTGATAAAGCGTTTGAAACAGCATTGAAAGCCGCTCAAGATGCAGGCGTAGCTAATCCTTATGAAGAAGCAGCAAGCTTTGCTACAACTTCTTTGAATTAGTTAAGTTAATGGTGCAAAAAATTGCACCCTACCTTCTTCTTAATAAAATATGTTTTATCTTGAACATATTTTTGATTAGCAATTATAGGGTGCAATTTTTTGCACCATTAACTTTTATTATCACTTTTGCTCAAAACTAAATTATATGTTATTATAATTAAAAAACTTAGGAAGAGGGGATTATGGAAAATGATAATAAACCGGTTGTTAATTTAATTTCTAAACCGGCAAATATGTTAAAAACAATTTATACAGCTGCAAGAACCTGCTATAGTGCAGATACACCGTTTAACATATACAACAGCACTGATGATGAAGAAAAAATGCTTAAATTAATTGAGCGTGTTATTTCTTCGGGTCATTATTCCGTAATCGAACATATTCAAGTAACTTTCGCGATTTCTAACGTATCAAGAGCTTGTACTCACCAACTTGTGCGTCACCGCCACATGTCTTTTTCTCAAAAATCTCAAAGATATGTTAAAGAAAAAGGTCAATTTGACTACTTAATTCCACCTACAATTGCTAGAGATGAAAACTTAAAAGCAAAATTTGTGGAATTTATGGAAGAAATTTCTAAAAAGTATATAGAATTTACAGAAGCAGGAATTCCGGCTGAAGATGCAAGAGCTGTACTTCCGAATGCGGCTTCAACTTCTATTGTTGCAAGTTTAAATTTGAGAGAAATGATTCACTTGGCAAACTTAAGACTTTGCACACGCGCACAATATGAAATTCGTTCAATGATTAAAATGATGTGCGATGAATTAATCAAGGAAGAACCTTGGCTTAAGCCTTATTTAGTTCCTAAATGCGAACGCCTAGGTTATTGCGACGAAGACAAATCTTGCGGAAGGATGCCTAAATTAGCTCAATGAAAAAATTAGCAATTATACTAACTTTAATATTTTTAGCCTTAGTTGCTATCTATTTCTTCATTTTTTTACCTGAAAAATATGAAGAAAGTGATTTGTATGATGAAATTTTACACCGCGGAAAGCTTAAAGTCGGCATAAACACAGACTCCAAACCTTTTGGATTTATGGACAAAGATTGGAAAATTGTCGGTTATGACGCTGATTTAGCGCACTATATGGCACAATATATCCTTAAAAATCCTGATGCAGTTGAGTTTTTCCCCGTTACGCCTGCAAACAGAATGCTGAAGGTTTCAACAGGCGAATTGGATATGGTGATTGCGACGGTAACAATTACCCCGCAAAGAGAAGAAATTATTAATTTTTCTGTCCCTTATGATTACGCAGGACAAGCATTATTAGTACGTTCTAACAGTAAAATCAAATCTTTAGCGGATTTATCAGGACAAAACGTCGGTGTAGTTTTTGGAACGACAGCAGAAAAAAACATGCTTGCTTTAGCACCTGACGCAACTGTTATAGGTTTTAGGAATTATAGAGTTGCTTACGAAGCACTAAAAGCAGGTAAAATTGATGCTTTAACGTCTGATGATACCATTTTGAGTGCTTTTGCGTTTGAAGATAAATCGGTTAAACTTCTACCTAAAAGATATACAAGAGAACCTTATGGAATTGCAATCAGAAAAGGTAAAGGCACGCAGAAATTAAAAGAAAATGTGGATTTTGCAATCGGCGACATGAAACAAAAAAATGTAATAAATCGTATGCGCCGTAAATGGGGATTATAATTCTTTTTTTCTAAATGCAAATTTTTTGAAGAATACGTAAGTGAAAATTGCAGATACTACCGTTGCTACAATTTGTGCAACAAAAACATTTAGGTGTAAAATTTTAACTATAAATTCTAAAAGCCCTGCGTTAATAAGATAGCTGAAAAACCAAGTTGTGCAACATTTTAGATATTCTTTAACCCAATTTCCTTTGCCTTCAAACACAAGAAATTTTTGAGTGGTGTAAGAAACGATTGATGAGATTGCCCACGCTAAAGCGAGAGCTATTTGATATGCGCTATCACCCAACACTATACAAAAAGCAGAATATATTAAATATGAAACGCCGGCATTAAATCCGCCAACAAACAAAAAACGTATTTTATCAGATAACTTAAACCAGTACTCTCTCATGTGATTTATTATACAATAAAAAAACGTAGACCGTGCCGGAAAATTGCCATCCAACACGACCGTATAACACTATTTATTTCTTTTGTCATGTACATTTGCTCAAAAATGTGCTAAAATTAGTCTATGTTTACCGGAATCGTAGAAGAAACAGGGAAAGTCCAAACTGTCACAGATAGAAAAATTGTTATTGAATGCCATGAGGTTTTAGAAAATACTAAAATTGGCGATAGCATTGCTGTGAACGGAGTTTGTTTAACCGTTACAGAAATTGGCAAAAACAGTTTTTCTGCCGATATCTCCCCTGAAACATTCAAGGTTTCTTGCAAGCTAAAGCTCGGCGACATTGTAAACTTAGAACGTGCAATGAGTGCGAACGGACGTTTTGGCGGACATATCGTAAGCGGTCACGTAGACGGCGTTGCCACAATCGTTGGCTTAAAAAACACTGGCGAATTTTACGATTTGCAAATTAAATTAGCGAATGAAGAAGCTAAATACGTAATAAGAAAAGGCTCAATTACGATAAACGGCATAAGCTTAACTATTGCAAGCGTTAAGGATAATTTGATAAACATCGCAATAATCCCCCACACATACGAAAATACATGTTTAAAAAGCTTAAAGATGGGTGATTTGGTGAATATAGAGGTCGACATCCTAGCTAAATATATTGAAAAATTTTTATCAACGAATGATGATAGGTCAAAAATAGATATTGATTTTTTGCAAAGAAATGGCTTTTGTTAATAATTGTAACACTTTTTTTAGAACACCTAAAGTTTTCTAAAAAATTGCCGATATATAAAATAAGAATAAAATTATGAGGGCAATTATGACTGACGGTAGAATAGATGGACATTTTAGAATAGATAAAGGTGGTATAACTCAAGGTATTCAAAAGGAATTAGGTTTGAGTAGTCAAGAGTGCAAGCAATTAGGAAGTGTGTGGACTCAAATAATAAATGAGTTTGATGACTCAAATAATAAATGAGTTTGATGACTCAAATAACATGCAAGTTTCAAACAACAAAAATGAAACACCAAATAAAAGCAATAATTATGAAGTTCATAAGGATGCTATTGTGCAATTTTCTAAAGATTGTTGGAAAAGAATTGTTGATTTAGTCAACAAAACTCTGCATAAAAATATTCAAATAGAAGAAGCAGAAAATCCAGAAGAAACGGCTAACACATCCTTAAAAAACAATAACAATACTGCAACAACAAATAAACAAAATATTGAAAACGCATATAATGAATTAAAATCAATGACGGGTTTGTTTGTTCAGAAATACAAACTTGATGAAAACAAATTTACCAAATCGTTAGAACAAGCACGACAAGGAACATTAGAGAGTTTGCCCGAAAATATTTGTAATTCGGCAGATTTTGCAATGAGTATGTTGATGGATGTTTTTAACGAATTAATGCCAAACAATAAAAGAGAAGCTGTTAAAAATGCGTTGATAGAAGTTGCACAACATTATAAAGATATTGAAGGAGCAAATATTGCAAAGATTTCTTGTAAAGACATTATTGAAAATCCGAAACAAATTGATGAATTAACAAATAGGTATGTTCCTATTGATACAGAGAAATTTACCCAAGTTGCAAAAGATGCAATCGATGAGTTAATCAACAATTTTGACAAAATGACTTTCCCTAAAGAAGTAGATAAACAAGAAGTTTTAAACAAACTAAAAAATTATAATCCGAAAAATATTCAAAACCTTGATGGGCATTATAGATTTGGCTTAAAACTTAATGAAAATCCATCTAAGGCTGATATTGCAGTTGCAATTTTAAGCGATATTTTGGGCATGAATGGAGCTAAAGAAGATAGAGAAATAAAATCAGAAATAACTTTACGCCAAACTGCAGTTAATAATGTTATGAATATGTATGACGATGATATGACATTAAGAGGAACAAAATTCAGTGAAGTTAAAAATAGAGCAGAACAACATCAACAGGCGATTGATAAAGCCAGAAACTACATAAAATCAAATTTTAAAGCTTCCGGCTTAGATAAACAAGTTGACGAAAATTTGTTTATGGAATGTTTAAATAACATTACACTTGATATTGAAAGCAAGGGTGCAGGCAGGGTTGAAGACGGCATCTTAGCGATTGAAACAAATGATACTGATATATCAGAATGGACAGAAGAAGGAACAGTGCAAGCTAATATGGTTAAATTATTAGTCCATGAGGCTTACCACTTATACCTTGAAAAAGATGGTAAGCACACTAAGGAAGCCACAAAAGAAGAGGAAGCTACCGCTGAAATGTTGGCACTAAGAACAATGGCAAACTTGTGCAAGAATGATTCTTCTTTAAAACCGTTTGAAATCTACGGACAATCAATTAGCGATTTTACTTCCAACGAAACAATTGCCAATAATCAAAAATTCAATTCTGACTTTTTAGCAAGTTATACAAAACACACAGGCACGGTAGAAGATGCTATCAGAAAAGCGAAAGAGAATGTAAGATTGTAAAATCAGTAGTCGGTAGGTCGTGTTCAACATTTTTCATTGAACACGACATTAATTTTTCTAGCAAAGTATTTGTCGTGTTGGATGTAAATTGTCCAACACGACCTACGAGTACGACAGCAAGCAACATCGTAGTATAACGAGTTTCGAACAACGCGTTTAACCTAGTTTGCTTTCTTTATCCTGTACATTTACTCAAAAATGTGCTAGAATTGTTCTATGTTTACCGAAATCGTAGAAGAAACAGGAAAAGTCCAAACTATCACAGGTAGCAAAACGGTTATTAAATGCCACGAGGGTTTAGAAAATACTAAAGCTGGTGATTTGGTGAATATAGAGGTCGATATCCCAGCTAAATATATTGAAAAATTTTTATCAACGAGTGATAATAGGTCAAGAATAGATATTGATTTTCTACAAAGGAATGGTTTTTGTTAATATGACAGGCAAGTTTAACACAATTCAAGAAGCTTTAGAGGATTTCAAAGCAGGTAAACCCTTAATTGTTGCAGATGACGAAGACAGGGAAAATGAAGGCGATTTAATTTGTTCTGCTCAATTTGTAACACCTGAACTTGTAAATTTCATCACAAAAGAATGCCGCGGAATCGTGTGTTTAGCGATTTCTGACAGCATTGCAAAACAACTTGACCTTCCCCAAATGGTAGAAAAAAATACAGAAAGTATGCAAACAGCGTTTTCTCTAAGTATTGATGCGCACCCAAAATATGGTGTTACAACCGGCGTTTCAGCTTTTGATAGAGCAAAAACAATTGAAGTAGCGATTGCACCTGACGCACAACCTTCTGATTTGCGCAGACCCGGGCATTTATTCCCTTGTGTCGCAAGAAAAGGAGGAGTGTTAAAAAGATGCGGTCATACAGAGGCTGTTGTTGATTTAGCAAGACTTTGCGGACATAGAGAAGCCGGAATTATGTGCGAAATAATGAAAGAAAATGGTGAAATGGCAAGACGCGATGATTTGCATAAATTTGCCGAAAAGCACAATATCAAATTCATTACGGTTTCCGATTTAATCGCATACAGACTTGAAAAAGAAAAATTTGTAAAACGCGAAGTTGAAGTGTTTTTGCCGACACAATTCGGTGATTTTAATATTGTCGGATATCTCGACACAATTACTGGTTGCGAACACGTTGCACTCGTTAAGGATGACGGCTCAGACAAAATCCCTTTGATTAGGGTTCACAGCGAATGTTTGACGGGCGATATTTTCCACAGTTTAAAATGCGATTGCAATTGGCAATTACATACAGCTTTAAAAATGATTAATGATTACGGCAAAGGTGCTGTAATTTATATTCGTGACCACGAAGGACGCGGAATCGGACTTATTAACAAGCTTAAAACATACAAACTTCAAGAAGAAGGTCAAGATACGGTGGAAGCCAATGTTTCACTTGGTTTTGCGCCTGATTTGAGAAACTACGGAGTTGGGGCGCAAATCATTTTAGATTTAGGCTTCAACAACTTCAATTTAATAACAAACAACCCTAAAAAAATCGTTGGATTGAAAGGGTATGGTTTAACGATACACGAAAATATTAACTTGAAATCAGAAGTTAATAAATACAACGAAAGATACATAAACACGAAACGCGAAAAAATGCACCATATTATGTAATTCAGAGTGCAACAAGAGGATATTTTATGGCAGATACATCATCATACGAAGTGGAATTACTAAACAGCAACATATATAAGTTTTTTGCAGGAGTCTACAACGACTTCAAAGCAAAGGCTGTAAGCGAGTATAAATTTGAGCTTGAACCGCTTCCTTATGAAGAATTTATTGATGCCGTTGAAAAAGACTACATGAAATGTATTGTTTTGAAAGAAAATGAAATCCCGACTGCGTTTTTGGTTTATACAACTTCTATTTCAGAATCAATTGAACTTAATTTAATTCATTGTCTTGGAACAGAAGATGAACTAACAAAAATCAGACTTCTTATCGAAAAATTCTTGGAATTAACAGAAGTTGAACGCCAAACTAAAGTTGTTTCTTACCCTATGATTGGTCATCAATCAGTGTTTACAGCTGATATTTCAAAATATGGTTTCAAATACATCGGACTTGCAGTTTTGAGATTTATGATGGGTAACGCTTCTTCTGAAAGAATTTTAGAAAATATGAAATTAAGCGAAAGACCTTCTGAATACAAGCTTGTAAG